>NZ_JBEEII010000001.1:0-413708 GCF_040137855.1 Paenarthrobacter sp. CAP02
CCGGCGGAACGTGAGAGAGCGTCGGTCTGAAACAGGCGGAACGTGAGAGAGCGTCAGAAAGCCACGGGGCTTAAACACAAAAAAGGCCGGCAACCATAACGGTTGCCGGCCCTTTTCAGGACTTCGTGATTACCAGGAAGACTTGGTGATGCCCGGGAGCTCACCACGGTGAGCCATGTCGCGGAAGCGAACACGGGAGATACCGAACTTCTGGAGCGTACCGCGGGGACGGCCGTCGATCTGGTCGCGGTTACGCAGACGGATCGGGGAGGCGTTGCGGGGCAGCTTCTGCAGGCCGAGGCGTGCAGCTTCGCGTGCTTCGTCAGTCGCGTTGGGGTCAACCAGGGTCTTCTTCAGTTCGAGACGCTTGGCAGCGTAACGCTCAACAATGACCTTGCGCTGCTCGTTGCGAGCAATCTTGGACTTCTTTGCCATGTGTTTAGCGCTCCTCTCGGAATTCGACGTGCTGGCGGATCTTGGGGTCGTACTTCTTCAAGACCAGGCGGTCAGGGTCGTTACGACGGTTCTTGCGGGTTACGTAGGTGTAACCGGTGCCCGCAGTGGACTTCAGCTTGATGATCGGGCGTACGTCCTTGTCCTTTGCCATTAGAGCTTTACTCCTCGTGCCAGGATGTCAGCAACGACTGAGTCGATGCCGCGTACGTCGATGGTCTTGATGCCACGGGCTGACAGGGTCAGCGTGACATTACGGCGCAGGGACGGAACCCAGTAGCGCTTCTTCTGAATGTTCGGGTCGAACCGACGCTTGTTGCGACGGTGCGAGTGCGAAATGCTGTGTCCAAAGCCCGGCTCGGCTCCGGTCACTTGGCAGTGTGCTGCCATGACTCTCCTCCAAAGATTGAATGTAACGGCGTGCAGATGTTCCTGCGTTACCGTGCGACAGGCAGTGTCCGCATCCGGTCCAAACCATTTCGGTAGTTTCCGCAGCAACTGCGGCGAAGAAGGTTGGCCTCAGGACAGAGCAGTGGAAACCACTGAATCGGAACCTGGGATACCGGGCGAATACAGGAATGCACGCAACTTGAGCCCCTAACTACCGGCCACCGGGAGGTCAGTCAGACTGACACTCACCACCAACCGGAGCAATTGCACACGATCCGCACTACCTAGCGCCTAACTATTCTACGGGTCACGCCAAATTAAGACCAATCAGGAATCATAAGCCCTCGCCAGCCCTTTCACAGCAGAATGAAAGGAATCATGGCGAGTCTTGATTCATGACCTCGCTACTTACCTCCGGCTCACCGGTGAAAAGCGCTCCGGAAGGGGCCAAAGGGAAGCGGCCCACCGCCGTCGAACGTTTCCATTCGCAGGCACGACGGCGGCTGGCCCGGACCGACCTTCTGGGAGGCCTCGCGTGGTTGTCGGGTGCAGCGTCGGTGGCCCTGTGGCTGGCCGACGGCGGGGCGAACGGTTTCTCAGGCTTCGCGGGAACGATGACGGCGCTCGGGATCGTTGCCGGCTTGATTGGCATGGATATCGTCCTGCTGATGTTGCTGTTGGCCGCCAGGATTCCGTTCATTGACAACACCATCGGACACGACCGTGCCGTGGAGGTCCACAAGACCTTGGGCAAGCCGGCGCTTTATCTCCTGCTTGCCCACGGTGTGCTGCTGGCTGTCGGGTACGGCGCTGCGGAGGGACTGGATCCTGTCAGTGAGTCGGTCTCGCTGTGGGTGAATGTTCCGGACATGTGGCTTGCTTTCGTCTCAACGGCGCTGTTCATTGCCGTGGTGGTGACGTCCTTGGTGGCTGTCCGCCGCAAGTTCCCCTACGAATTTTGGTACGCAATACACCTGCTCACCTACGCGGCGGTGGGGACTGCCATCCCGCACCAGTTCAGCGTGGGCGGGCTGTTTGCGGAGGGCACCTGGCAGCGCTGGTACTGGCTGGTGCTTTGCGTGGGTACCGGCGCGGCCCTGCTCTGGTTCCGGATCTGGCAGCCCATCGCGGCTACGTTCAGGCATCAAATCACCGTGAGCAGGGTGGTCCGGGTTTCCCCGGGTGTCTTCAGTATCGAAATGACGGGCCGCAACCTTGCGCGGCTGGCAGGTTCCGGCGGCCGGTTCTTCTTTTGGCGCTTCCTGGCGCCGGGCCAATGGTGGCAACCGCATCCGTTCAGCCTGTCCGCCGAGCCCTTTACCGGACAGGGCAACCAGCCCGGGAAAATCCGCATCACTGTCCGCGCACTTGGCAAAGGCACAGCCGACCTGGAGCACATCAAACCGGGAACCAGGGTGGCCATCGAGGGACCCTACGGCATGTTCAGCACGGCCGCCAGGACCCGCAACAAGGTGGTGATGATCGGCGCCGGAATTGGCATTACTCCGTTGCGCTCGTTGCTTGAATCAACTCCGTTCCAGCCCGGCGACGCAACTGTGCTGCTCCGCGGCCACGACGAAACCGAACTCTTCCTCGACCGGGAAATCATGGCCCTGTGCCAAACCCGGGGCGCCACCCTCTTCCACCTGACGGGGCCGCGGTCCCAGGGCGATCACCCGTGGCTACCGCAGAACGCGGATCGGGCCGGCTTTGGACTCCACTCCTACGTTCAGAACATCACTGATGCCGACGTCTATGTTTGCGGGCCTGTGCCTTGGGCAGCATCGGTTGTCCGGGACGTCCAGTCCGCGGGCGTCCCCACCGAACAACTCCACTACGAAAGGTTCGACTGGTGAGAATTCGAGCAGCCCTCGCCACCGCAGTGGCATCGGCGGGCGTCCTCCTGGCCGGCTGGCAGTCAGGGGCCCATATCGCCGAGACAGGCACGGCAACCACAACCAGCCTGAGCAGCACCGCCAACAGCGGAAAAACCGGAAGTACCGGAACCAGTGGGACAACCGGCAAGTCCGGAACCAGCAGCGGCAGCGGTAGTACAGAAAGTACGACGGCGGCCACTTACGACGGCACTCAGGTTCAGACCCGCTTCGGTACAGTCCAGGTCCGGGTCACCATCAAGGACGGCAAGATCACCGAGGTCACGCCCCTCCAGCTCACGGACGCGGAACGGAGATCCGCGCAGATCAGCAGCCGGGCAGCTCCCATCCTGAGGTCCGAAGTCCTGCAGGCCCAGTCCGCCAACGTCCAAACCATCGGAGGCGCGACTGTTACCAGCGATGCTTACCTCACTTCCCTCCAGGCGGCCCTCGATGCAGCGAACTTCTAAGCCGCAACGGCTCCGGGCCCGCACGTTCCCCAGCATGGGCACCGTGGTGAGCCTGACCGTGGCAAGCACAGCGCCTGCTGACACCGCCGTCGATGAGGTTGAATCCGCCGTCGAGGTGGTTGAAGGCATTTTCACGCAACTGGACCTGACGTTCAGCCTTTACCGGGCAGGCTCGGAGGCGAGCCGCTTGAACCGCGGCGAGCTGGCCCTGGCCTCCGCCTCGGACACAATGAAGGAGCTCTACTCCGAGGCATCCGAGTGGCGGCTCGCCACGGAAGGAGCCTTCACGGCAGAGCGGCCGGATGGCGGTTTGGACCTGTCAGGGATCGTGAAAGCACATGCCATGCGGGAAGCGGCATTGTCGTTGAGGGCGATTGGGTTGCAAGACTGGTGCGTCAACGCCGGCGGTGACGTGCTGGTGAGTGGGTCGCCCGATCCCGTCCACACAGCTCCGGACACCCGTGAACCGTGGCTTGCGGGCATCGTGGATCCGTTGAATCGGCAGGCGTTGCTGGGGGCTTTTCCCTTGGGTCCCCTGAGCGCCTTGGCTACGTCCGGATCGGCAGAACGCGGGGAACATATATGGGCAGTTGGTTCGAGCAGGCCCGAATTCGCCCAAGTCTCCGTTGCCGCGTCGGACATCGTGACAGCCGACGTCCTTGCGACGGCCATCGTCGCCGGTGGTACGAATGCACTGGACCGGGCCGTGGAGGGGTGGGGCGTCGAAGTGCTGGCGGTCCGCCGGGATGGAACGCTTCTTTCGACGCCCGGTTTCAGGGAAGCCGCTTAGAGCGGCCTGACCAGTTCGGCGTACTTCGGGCTCAAGCCGTCCCCTGATGAGACTCCCCGCAGGCGGCGCGATACCCAGGGAGCCGCGGATTCCCTGACCCAGCGGGCATTGGCCTTCAAGGATTCCACCCTGTTGGCCAGCTTCATCGGTGCGAGCTCCGGCACCTCGATCGCGTGCTCATGCTCCAGGACGTCCAGCACCCGCTTTGCCATATTGACGTGGCCTGCGGTGGACATGTGCATCCGGTCCTCGCCCCACATGCGCCAATCGTCGTATTCGTCGAATCGCCAGTAGTCCACCAGCAGGGCACCATGGTTTTCCGCGATCTCACGGACCAGCTCGTTGTAAATGGCCGTACGCCCGCGCATGGCACTGAAGACTTTTGAGCCTTTCGCGTCAAAGCCCGTGAAGAGGACCACCGTGGCGCCCGTCGCGCTCAACTTGGCGATCCCGGCGTCGTATTCCTCCAAGAGCGCATCAATATCGATCTTGGGCCGCAGGATGTCGTTCGCCCCCGCGTACAGCGTCACCAAGGTTGGGTTCATGGCGACGGCGGCATCCACTTGCTCTGCCATGATCTGGCGGAGTTTCCGCCCGCGGATGGCGAGATTGGCGTAGCCGAAGCCCTCGTTGCTGTGGGCGAGCTGCTGGGCCACCACATCGGCCCAGCCGCGAACGCCGTTGGGGCGGGTGGGGTCGTCGTCTCCAACACCCTCCGTGAACGAGTCCCCCAGGGCAACATATCGGGCAGAAAAATCCATGCCGTCAGTTTGCCACTTCACCTGTTGCGGCCACAAAGCCCAGGGCTATTCGTCCGCCTAGGAGTCCCGAAGGATCCAGTGGTTGTTGTCCAGGCGGGCCACGATCTTCTCACCGATGCGTGCGAGGTCCGCGACATCCTCCGGGCTCAACGAATCGAGCATCAGCGTGCGCACGGATTCCACGTGCCCCGGGGCAAGGGACACGATGGTGGACATGCCGGCCTCAGTCAGGTGCGCAACGGTGACACGGGCATCGCCCGGGTGCGCCTGCCGTTCAACCCAGCCGCGCTTCTGCAACTTGGTGACCACATGCGAGAGCCGCGACAAGGAGGCGCTTGTCCGCGCAGCGAGCTCGCTCATGGGAAGGTAACGGCCTTCAGTTTCGGAAAGCATGGCCAGCACGTTGTAGTCGAAAAGGGAGAGCTTGCCGGCCGACTGCAGCTGGGTGTCCAACGCCGAAGGGAGCAAGGTGTTGATGCTGAGCAGCGCCAGCCAGGCACGGCGTTCGTCGGCGTTGAGCCAGCGGGGTTGAGTCATGAACCCATCTTATGAGAATCCGCAGCTTCCTTAGGTCTTCCTGACGGCCCAACAGATAGGCTGTGCGCATGTTCGTTGTCTCATTGACCTACAAGGTTCCCGACGAAATTGTCGACTTTCACCGCCCAGGCCACATGGCCTGGCTTAAGGACGCGTTCGACGGCGGGATCTTCCTCGCGTCGGGCCGTCGCGTCCCAGCCACGGGAGGCGTGCTGCTGTCCAAAGTCGACCGGGCCACGCTGGACGCATCCTTGGCCAAGGACCCCTTCTACAGCAATGGCGTAGCTGACTTCGAGATCATCGAATTCACCGCAACCAGCGTCGCGGAGGGTTACGAAAACCTGCTCGACAACTGATCCTCCCGCGCTCTGGCGGTACCAAGCCGTTCGGGGAGCACCACGGGCATCGGTTCCGGCCAACGGGCACCCAGGTGGTCCCCGCTTGAAACGCCCCGGAGCCGGCGCGAAAACCACGGTCCCACATCGCGCTTCAGCCAGGTGACGTCGTCGACGATGTTCTTGGCCAGGGACCGCTGAAGGGGAGCGGCGAGCGCCGGTGACTGGAGCGAGTGCGGCGCCCCCAGGACCTCCAGGACCTTTTTGGCCATGTAGCTGTGTCCGGGAGAAGCCATATGCAGGCGATCCGGGGCCCACATGCGGGGGTCCTGAAACTTTTCGAAGCACCAGTAGTCGACCAGGAGCGTCTGATACTTCGCGGCAATCCGCCGAATGTTGCGGTTATAGATGGCCGTGCGGACCTTGAGGGGTTCAAGCAACGGGGACAAAGGGACGTTGTAGCCCGTGAACAACAGCAACGTGGCTCCGCTGGCCTTCAGGCGGCGCACTGCATGCTCATAGTCCCGCATGAGCTGGGCCATGTTCAGCCTTGCCATCAATAGATCGTTCCCGCCCGCGTAGAAGCTGACCAACGTAGGACGCATGGCCAACGCGGGCTCGATCTGTTCATCGATGATCCGCTGAAGGCGGCGCCCCCGGATGGCCAGGTTGGCGTATCTTGTCCGGTCATCGGCCCTGGCGAGTTCCTCGGCCACCCTGTCGGCCCAGCCGCGGCAATTGTTCGGCAGCCGCAGGTCGATGTCGCCAACACCCTCCGTGAAGGAATCTCCGAGGGCCACGAACTTGGTCTGTTCCTTCACTGCCTTGCCTCCCGGTCCTGCATGAGCTTTTTCAGCCCGCCCTTGCGCGGAACCTGGACCGGCTGCGGCCAACGCGGGTTCAAGGTATCCCCCAGCGTGATGCCCCGCAGTTTGCGTCCGAACAAAGGCACCACCCAGTCATTGACCCAACGGCGCTGCCGGCGTTCCCACTCGCGCACAGACAAGCGGGTAGGTGGATCCCACTCCTTGAGCGAGATCTTGTGCGGCACGTTGAGGTGGTCCAGGACCTGGGCGGCCAGGTACTTGTGGCCTGCCTTGGACATGTGGAGCCGCCGTGCCTTTTGGAGGTTCTGGCGCATTTCCGCAAGGATGCGCGGCTGAGCATGGAGCTGGACGAGATCGTTGAGGACGACGAGGATAAGGTCCTGCACCCCACCATCGCCCCGGGGCAGGTCCCCAGGGAGTGGCTTGAGGTGCGCGCTGCCGCGTCCGCAGAGCTGTCCGGGCGGTACTGTGCGGTGACCGCCTCGGGCAGCGTCGCAGCCCTGTACCCGCACTTCATCGGACTGGCCCTGAGCCTGGGTCTGGCTGACTTTGACGCCGCGGCCCTGAAGGACGCCCGGCCCCGGCACCTCACCCAGGCCGTCGCGGCCTGGCTCTACGAGATGACAGACTTCGACGGCGTCACTTTTACCTCGCGTCACGGTGACGATCTCCAGCTCTGGGCCATCTTCGAGCGCCCCGGTGATCCACCGATCACGCCGAACATCCATAATGTAGTCGGCGAAGAACCACTGCAGCACGACAGGCCGGAAATCAGCAACTCGTTTCGCCTCCTCGGGCTGCAGTGGGAGAACGACTAAGTCGTCTTTTTCAACGGTCTACCACTCCGAAGCGGGCGAAGTCCTCCGCGAAGAAACCCACGAAGAAGCCAAGGCAACCGAAGTAGACACAAGAGAGGAGGGGCCGCCAGACAGCAGCCCCTCCTCTAACATCTGCCAGAACTAGCGGGTAAGGCCGTTCTTGCCTCTCTCCGAGCCCACTGCTGCCCCCGTGCGCGATTTTCTGGCCTTGACGGCTCCCTTTCCCATGGTCACCGCTGCGCTGGGGTGTGTGCCCTCGCTGCGTGCGGCTGCGAGGCGTCCGCGTATCTGGGTCTCATTCGCGCCGGTGTTGGCCAGGGACTCAGCGAATTTCTCGTGGTGTTCGGCCGAGCCGTAGTCGGCCGCCGATGTGCTCTCCGTTTTGAGGCCCTGGTCTTTGAGCCGGCTGCTGTCGTTGCCGGTGACGCGGTTCTCGATCTCGCGGCCGAGTCCTTCCATGCGGGCAAAGAGTTCCTTCTCAGCGCGTTCGTACCGCTGTTCCACTGACGCCCGTTCGGAGCCTTGGAAGCCGCCCTCTGCCAGGAGTTTGGCTTCGTGCATGTCCTTGGCGGCTTTCACAAATTCGGGATCCTCGAAGTGCGAGGCGCCGGCCCCGTTGATGTTCGCGGTGGTTTCCTTCCGCAGCTGGTCAAGGTCGGGTCCGTGGATGCCGTCTTTGCCGATGAGGAACATGCGTTCCTTGATGTCGGCGTCGGCGACTGCAACGGCTTTGGGGGTCTTGGCGTTGTGAGCCCGTTGCAGTGCCTGGGCCAGCTCGGGGTTGGCCAGGTACTCCAGGGGCACCTCGTGGCGTTTCATCTCGGGGGCCAGTTTCGCGGCCTGGGCGCGGAGTTCTTCTGCGCGGGCTGCTGCGAGAAGCTGCATGGCTTTCTCGTGTTCCGCGGCGGCTCTGCGTGTCTCTTCTTGGCCGCGCGCCAGCTCATCCTGCCGGGCCTTTTCCGTGGTGATGGCCTGGATCCCTGATTCCAGGTAGGCGGCGTCCGGGCCGACGTCGTGGGTGTCGATGCCGTAGCGGGTGAGAACTTCCTGACGGATCTTCTCCGACGCTGCCAGCGCGGCCGGGTCCTGGTCCTTCCAGCCTTCGGCGACGGCGTGTGCCGTGGCGATGTCGCTCGGCTGCGCCTTGTCCCACCACTGGTCCTTGCCCACGGGTGTCAGCGCTGCGTGCGCGGCACTGCGTTCAGCAGCGAGGCGTGCCTGGGCTTGGTGCGCTGTCTGGGCGTCCTGGTGTTCCTGTTGCCGCTGGCTCTCCTGGCGTCGGCGTGCCAGTGTCTCGGCAATGCGTGAGGCGATCATCAGCGACTGCCGCAGACCGCCGTCCAGGACGTCATCCATTCCATCTGATTCACTCATGCTGTTCCCCTTGCAGTTTGGTGGTGGACTTTATCGGTCGAGGCCCGACCCGGAGTCGCGTCGGCTGGGCTGGGAGGTCTTTGCCGGTGTCGGCGTCGATGGCACGGCTGATCCCGGACGGATGGGCACCATGCCGCGCCGGGCGATATCGATCGCCCTCTGCGGCGCTGCAGCGTCGGGGGCCGGCTGCTGCTCGGCACCCACCAAAACCGTCTTGGGCATGGTCTCGGTGAACGGGGCCAACTGCTCCTCAACCACCGAACGAATGCGCTGAGCCTCACGGGTCCGACCGGACTGGGCGTGCATTTCATAAACTGCAAAGGCCGTGTTGATCAGCTGCACCATCAGTGCCGTCTGCGCGGCCGTCTTGTTCTTGCTCGACGCGGCCATGAACAACATGGCAGTACCGGCAATCGACGGGAGAGCGACAGGTTTGCTGTGCTGCCTTGGTGCGCGCAACTGGGCGGTGCGGGACAGTTCAGCAGCGGTGGCCGCCAGCGGCCCGGGGGTCGGTTCGAGCCGGTACGACCATGCCGCGAACGCTCCTGATACTTCCCGGGCGGCCTTCGCCCAGGTTGCGTGATCATCACGTGGAACGGTGCGCAACTGGTCCGCCAGGGCGGTCGCGTTGCGCGTGTACTCCACCCATGCCTCTGCCGGCGGCGTTGCATTCTCCGGTCCGGTCTTTGAGACCGTGCGCTTGTTGCGTGCCGCTGCGTTCCACTCCGCTGCAGCTTCCGTGGCGAGGTGCGGGGTGTCGATCCATTCCTCCCGGAGGGCTCCGAGCTTCAGGTCAGAGGCGAGGGTCCCGCCGCCGAACCAGATAGGCCGCTCACCCTGGGGGGGTCGTTCAGCTACGGAGTACCCAACAACGACGTCGGTGGTGTTCTTGGCGTAGCGCGGCCGAACCAGCAGGCCGGTGTCGCGGGCCCGGCGTACGAACTCAGCTTCGGTCGCTGAGGCACTGGCGCTGGCCCGTACTTTCCGTGCCAGTGATGACCGGTGCATTTCGCGGTCGTCCCTGACGGCGGTGGCCTTCTCGGCCCGGTCGTATCCGCGGGTGGCGTGCACCGTGGAGAGCTGTTCCAGACCGTACTTGACCTCAAGCTCGCGGCAGGTCTGCTGTGCACGCTTGTAGTCACCATGGGTCGATGCTTTGGTGCCGTCCTCGCGAACCAGCGAGACAGCCAGGTGAATGTGATGGTTACCGTTCTCGGACGTGCCGTGGTTCACCGCGGCCCACCGGCACCGGGCCTTGCCGCTGGCCTCGGTGAAGCCCATGGAGTCCACGAAGTCGTTCGCGATATCGCCCCACTGCTGATCCGTCAGTGCACCCTCTTCGGCGCGCAGACTCAGCGAGCAGTGCCACACGCTGGCGTCCTTGTACCCGACGTGCACGCGCTCCTTCTTCGCCGCGTCCCACTGCATGTCTTTGATCTGAACCGAGACACCGAACATCTTGCGCGGCCGGTCCAAATGCTTGGCGATCGCCAGGGCATCGTCCCGGTCCAGAACACCGTCGTCGTACCACGCCATGATTGCAGCATCCCCTGCTACCAGGTGAGGATCCTGGTGGGCGTTCTTCGTCTTGTTGGCATCGGTCGATGCCAGGTAAACCATGAGCCCGCCCATACGCGAACCGCGAGTGATGTTCGGAATCATCCCTGCATCAGCCCGTCAATGGCGTCGTCGATTCGCATGGCCACGGAACGTATGTGCTTCAACGCTTCGCGCGCCTCAGCGGGTAACTCGCTCGTGGCGTTCGCCTGCCGTGCGAGCTGGTTGATGTTGTTCGAGGAACGGGCCAGAAGGTTGTGCAGGGACATCAGCTCCGCAGCAATGGCGCGGCGTTCCGTAGGTGAATCGGAGTGCTCCGACAGAGCTGACGAAATCAGCAGGTTCGGAACAGTGACCTTCTCGCGCTCAGCCCTGGCGACGAGTGCGGCTTCTTCCTCCACGGTGACCCACACGTCACGGCGCTTCTTGGTCCCTGCGGGTTTGTTCTCACGGCGCCGCCGGGAGAGTCGGGAACGGACGCCATTCTCTTCAGTCACTCGTTCCCCCAATCCTTCGAAAGGCCCAGCGCAGCGACCCCGGAACCGGGGACCACACTGACCAGTGTGCCGCACTCGACCGCCAGTGTCGAGCGCGACAAGCCACTTACACCCGTGTAAGTGTATAGCTTGCTCCGTAAGGTTGACTTTTCGGGTTTTTGGAGCCGCTGTGCACAGTCCTGAAAACCCGAAAAGTCAACGCGGTGGAAAACCCGTAGAGTCGGGGCATGGACATCAACGACATCGCCGCCAAGGCGGCCGCAAAAATTGACGCCGCCCGGGACACCAAAGTCAACGCTGTGAAGACCGCCGCTGCCAGCAGTGTTGAACTCGCAGAAGCAGCCCAGCTACTTTCAGCCGCCGAACAGAAATATGCCAAGGACTACCAGACAGCCCTCCGCGCCGACTGGACCGAATCCGACCTGCGTGGCTTTGGCCTCGACGCTCCTACGAAGAAGTCCGGCGGGCGGCCGCGCGGCCGGAAAGCCGTCCAGGAAGCTGTTCCGGTGGCAGGCGGTTCGGAGCAGTAACCCCTCGCCCACACGTGCACGGCAAAAGCTACTTCCTTCGGGCTTTTCCCGTGCACCTGTGGACGACTGGACCCACCTGACCGCCTGCGCCCAACCACCACGTCACCAACGCGCCCACGTCGCCACGGGGTGGGCGGTGGCTGGGCACAGGCTCAGTACGGTGCGGGGTCGGGAACGGGATGGTTCCCCATGGTCCAAGCCTGTCGCCGCCGACGCAGCACCCGAACGGGGTCGGGTTCTTTTCAGCAGGGACCACACATCGGACAAGCGGCGCGCGGGACCCACAGGCTCGGAACCGGGGACGCTGAAAACCTTCGAAGACTCATGGGGGCAACCGTCGAAGTACTGCCCGCTATTACCACCGTCGCCAAGCGCAGGGCACGCCAGAAACGACAACTATTGTGAGGTGAACGTTTGTGGGTCTGCAAGTCTTTTTCCGGAGACGTAAGCCGGCGGCCAGGGATGCTGTCTCCACTGTCGTTGTAGCAGGTGAGCCGGAGCCCCAGGAGCCGCTGACGCCTCAGCAGATGGCAGAGTTGCAGGACGCTTGGGACGAGCTTGCCGAAGCAGCCAAAGCATCTGAAGTTACGGGCGTTGTCGTTTTCAGAAGTCGCCTGCACCACTTCATGCGGAAGTATGGCCTCGGTGCACAGGACTGTTGACATCCGTTTGTCAGAAGTCATCTGCACTGCCGGCATCTGGTTCCGGCTGCTGCGTACCCTCCTGGACGAACTCACCACAGCCCAGGGACGATATGGCCGGCAACTGGACGACATGCGTCGTGTCTGGGAACACTGCGGTCACCCGTTCCGGGCAGGGCTGTATTCGTGGCAACCGTTCGAAACCCTCCATTGGACCGCCCAGCAGCAGCTGCTCGAAGCAGCAGCAGTCGCGATGGAACTGATCGAAGCCGGCTCACTGACTGCTTTGGGTACCTCCGCCCACCTACTCCTGCCCGAACCCGCCTCCAATGTCGGCGACGGAACCCGGCCCGCCGCACCGACAGCAACGGCCGGTGATCAAAAGGAACCGACTCTGGATGAGCTGTGGGACCGGGTAGTCGCAGCATTTGACGCCGCCGTAGAAGCTGCAAGAGAAGACCAGGAGACCGCCAAAAAACTCTACGACTTCGCGCTATATGGACTCGGCAATCGAGGGTCGGGCAACGGAATCCGCGAAGCATTCACCGAGCTCAAGATCCCCCTCGATTTTCTTTCACATAAAGATAATGGCGAACCCTTTGCATGACTTAGTATAAGTAACGGGTTAAGTGACAGTTTTCAGGATCGTCCAGATTTCGGATCTGGGTGTCACTTAAACGAACGTATAAATAACAGAGGAGCAGTCCCGTGCTGGTTGGATACATGCGGGTCTCAAAAGCCGATGGCTCACAGACCACGGACCTGCAGCGGGATGCACTCCTGGCCGTCGGCATCGACGCGGATTCCCTCTACGAAGACAGGGCCTCAGGAAAGAAGGATGATAGACCCGAGTTGGCAGCGTGTCTCAAGGCACTGCGCGACGGCGACACTCTGGTCGTATGGAAGCTCGACCGGCTGGGCCGGGACCTCCGCCACCTGGTCAACATCGTCCACGACCTGACCGAGCGCGGCATCGGGCTCAAAGTCCTCACAGGCCAAGGCGCAGCCATCGACACCACCACCGCCTCCGGAAAGCTCGTCTTCGGGATCTTCGCCGCACTGGCCGAATTCGAACGCGAACTCATCTCCGAACGCACTCTCGCCGGACTAGCCTCGGCACGGGCACGTGGCCGCAATGGCGGACGTCCCTACAAAATGTCCCCCGCGAAACTCCGGCTCGCCATGGCATCCATGGGGCAGCCCGGAACTAAAGTCAGCGACCTCTGCACCGAACTCGGCGTCACCCGCCAGACCCTGTACCGGCACGTCTCACCATCCGGAGAATTACGGCCCGATGGGTTGAAGCTGCTCACGAAAGGCAAGAATCCATGACTTCCCAATCCCGGCCGGCCGCGGTCATTGGGCAGCTGCACCATATCGAGCTGTTGGTACTCAGCATGCGCCGCGCCAAGGCGTAGTGGGGCAGGTGGCGAGCTCGGATTCACCCCGTTCCGCAGTCGTCCACAGGCCGCAGCTGGCGCCTTAACGCCACTTATCGCCATCGAAGGTTCCCCCGATATGCCACGATTCTGATGCATTAAGTGGAGGGAGCATCATCCTTTCGGCCAGGAAAAGACCATTCCTTTGGAGTCCCAAACGGCCGATGTGCCCCTCCTGGGTTGGGGAAAGAATTAGGTATGTCAAGGGAAGGCTCGGAGGTGCGGGCCAACCTCTCAACACTTCTGAAACACCGGGAAGCTTGCGATGAAGCGGATAGCGTTAGTTAACAGCAGATGGCATGGTCCGTCCACAGAGCGTCCGCTGCCTGCACTACCAGACTCGGAATTGAAAGAAGAGGTCTGTCGATCCTGCGGCTCCTCCCTCGACATCCTGGACTGCCCCTTCTGCTGGGGATCCGAGCCAGAACATTGCCGGCCCCTGCGCTCCCCGGAGCCTGAGTATCCGTTGAGGGCAGCGTAACCGCGAGCCCTTACATGGGGTCATCGTGCAGCGTCGTTGACGGCGGAAGCAACCTGATCACAGCCGCTGCCGTTTGAGATAGTTGTGCAACGTTGGGATATTGCACCCGTCATCAGGGACCACGGATCGTCCCTTGAAGGATGGGCGTCCCACAAACCAAGGAACTTGAATATCCTGGTCGGAGCTGCAGCTCTCCGGTGTGACTGCCAGGCAGAGATGTTGGCTACGGCTGCAGCGTGCGGGCGTCTCCTGCTGCGGAGCTCCCTGTGTATACGGGTGGTGCGATGGCACGCTACCGCCAGAGAGGTTGCTCCTTTGTCAGCCCGTAAGGGACCTCCGGGCTGACAAAAACTTTGTAGGACGCATACCCGTGTTGTGTCATCATGATGCCGTGGCGGCCCTCGCGGATTGCGTACGCGCGGACGGTGTCCACTGCGGAGGTTAGCTCGCTCTGCAAGCTATCCGGGTCGTCTACGGTGACTTCCAGAATCGGACCGGGGTGCTGGGTGATCATCTGGCTTCCTAGTCTTGAATGGCAGCTTGTGGCCGGGTTTGCATCACGGCCGGTGGGAATCCAGGACGGAGCGCTTTAGGTGCCACATAGGGCACGGACGTCACGACCCTCACGTATGGTTTCGAACCGGTTCCAGGCCGCTGAGGAGCACCGAAATTCCGAAGTCGAAGGAATCCGGCTCCTGATTTTGAGTTAGTCCTGTTGCCATTGTGGGGGTGAGATTTTCTGTGCCCGACCTGTCCATGCGTCGTGCCCCTTCCTCAGCCAGTACCGATCCGAGGATAAACCTGTCCAAGGTAGTGATGATGAGTTGGATCTTTGTCCCATCAAAACCTGCCGCGGCGAGGTTTTCAGCCCAATATTGGCGGATCCGGCCAGCTGCTGGGTCAACGAGCGGAGACGCCGCCAACACAGCCACGAGCCTTGAATGACGTGCGCAGGCCCCGTGGTACTGCCGGGCCCCGTGTTCAATCGCACGCCAAGCCGGAAGTGGTGCAGGCAGAAGAAAGTCTTTGAAGATCCGTTCTCTCATCAGCTCGATGATGTGGCGTCGTCCAGTCACATGGTTGTAGAGCGCAGATTGCCGGACCTGTAGATTGTGGGCCACCTTTTGCATGGTGAAGTCTCCCTGCAGGGCCATGATTTCTGAGGCAGCATCAATGATGCCTTCGACGGAAAGCAGCGGCGTGACTGGGCGTCCCACTGGGTGCCCTCCTTCTACAGATGCGTTTCTCGTGTCTGCAAGCAGACTTGACACGACTGCCGACGCCGTTTCGGGGCGGCGCCAACCATGTCTAGGGGACGGCCGCTCCCGAGCCGGTTTGCGGGTGGTGGATCTGCCGCAAGCCTGGCCCGGAAGCGGACTGCCGTGGTGGCCCACGGCTATGCCGATAACATTGGTTGATGGTCCTCTCGGCCGCCTGACTCGGCTGCCGTGGCAACTACGGACATTTTTGGGTGCCCTCCATCATTGCGGGACGGACTCTTCCAAACGGGAATGCGTGATGGCCGTTGCCGCGCGCCGTCCCATCCGGATGGCCCCGTCGACGTGCTGGTAGCCAAGTCCTGCGAGATCGCTGGATGCGAACTGGATGGGACCAACTGGTTGGCGTTGGTCGGGACCGAAACGGGTCAGTCCCCCGAGGTCGAAGCTTGCCGCGTAGGCGCCTCTGGTCCATTCTTCGCTTGCCCAGTCGCTCTCGTAGTAGACCTCTGGGGCCAGGGCCTCCGGGCCGTAGTAGCCTGCAAGCGACTCGAGGATGCGCTGTTTGCGCTCGTCGGCCGAGAGCATGAGGACGCCGTCGGCGTTTTCGTCGGAGACGAACCCCACGAGGGTGCCGCGGCTGTCTTCGTAGTTGGTGTTGTCGTATGCCTCGTGTACCAGCTGGTAGGGGCTGAAGGCGGTACCGGATAGTCCGTTCTCCCGCCAGAACGGGCGGTCGTACACGGCGTGGACCTTGATGACCAGGCCCAGGGAGAGGTGCTGGTGGAGCTGGTGCTGGCGACGGGGCAGCGGCGGTTCGAACGACACCCGGCTTATGAGGTTTGGCGGGACGGCCATGATGGCGTGTTTGGCTTGAACGGTGAGGCCTTCGGCGACGGCCGTGACGCCGTTGTCGTTCCATTTCAGCGTGTGGACCGGCTTTCCGAGATGGATGTCGGAGCCCAGCCGCTCAGCGAGCAGGAGGGGAACCTGCTGCAATCCGCCGATGACGCGCTTGTCCAGAATAAAATCCGCGTCAACCAGGTGGCTGAAGCTCCCAGCGCTGGCTGCCATCAGAAGCGCCTGAAGGGCAGAGAAGGCGTGGGCTGGCTTGGTCAGCATGGCGCCCGCGATGAACATACCAATGTTGTCCCGCGCTTCTTTGTTGTCTGTTTGGCTGCGCAGCCATCCGTCAAAGGAAATCCGGTCGAGTTCCCGCGCCCGGAGGTGGTTCCATGGCTCATCTGCGTCGATCTCGGCCGTGAGGGCGTCGAGCCGCTCGATGAGCACTTCCATGACCGAAGCCGTGTCCGGATCCACGGGAAACATCGGTCCTGCAAACCGCGTGAGATCTCCTTGTTCGCTCCGGTAGATGCTTTCGCCGGCCTGGTACCGTGAAAATGTCTCCAGACCGAGTTCGGCGATTGTCTCCATCAGGGCGTCCTGGTCGGGGGAAACCCATTGCCCGCCTATTTCCAGCACCGCCCCGTCGATGACACCGGTCCAGATCCTGCCGCCCACACGGTCTCGGGCTTCGAGAACGGCGACACTCAGTCCCGCGTTCCTCAATTCGTGAGCGGCGGTCAGGCCGGCAGCTCCCGCCCCGATAATGACGACGTCCTTTTCAATGTGTTCCATGTGATACCTCAAATCTGTAGGTCCAGCGCTGTGCGGAATGACTCCGTTGTAGATGCCTGGCAATATGTCCGCTGGGGTCCGGCGGGGCAGGGCAGAGAGCCTCGCGCCGCGGCCTCTGGTCCGCCGATATGAATGGCGCAAGGGGGCAGTTCCACCGGATTGTTGGTCTAACTGCGTTCGGTGCGCGGACGGAGAGGATGATTCGGCCGGTGAACCGGGTCTATTGGAACCCGGCACACCGGCGGCTTGTTGTGCTCTGGGGCTAACCGACGATGGCCGGGTCCAATTCTTCTTCGGCTGTGTCAAGGGACTCGGAAGAATCGATCGATGGCGGGGGGGAGAGCTTGTGGGCACCGTAGTAGAGGGCGCCGGCCAGGACCATGGTGATGAAGGGCGTAAGTTGCGAGACAACAGGAAAAGCCGTCTGCTCCGTAAGGATGATTCCAACGGTTGACGCCAGCAGCCAGGCGAGGGCGCCAAGGCTTACGGGTTTCAGACTGGCCGGGCGGATGTCCGGGACACGGTCCGTCTTCTTCCAGTTCAGGCCGATGTAGACCAGTGCGATGGCAACCCATGCCGTGACGAAGACTCCCTGCCAGGCCAGCGCTTTCAGCAGGTAGCTCAGGACGTCGGTGAGCATGAGCAGGAAGGTCAGGGCTCCGGTGACAATCACCCACACGTAGCGGGGCAGATTCAGGCGGAAGGCCCGGCTGGCGAAAGCGGAGAGATTCTCCGATGCCACGAAGTAGTTGGCAGTGTTGATGCGCGTCTGGGATACGAGGATGACCAGCAACCCGGCAAATCCCAGGGAGGAAATGAATGCCTGGACGACTCCGGTTTCGGATGCTTCAAGCCCCCATGCGCTCATGATGTAGATGCCGATGAGTCCGTTCAGGGCGAACGCGAAGGCGTAGAAGACCCAGCCAAAGGCGACGGTTCCGAGGAACTTTTCGTCTTTTTCCCGGCCGAGGCGTGCGTAGTCAAAGGTGTACATCATGAGGACGTAGACACCCATGTAGATCAGGTAGGAGGTCAGCCAGCCTGGCAGCGTGGACGCGGCAGCAGCGTGCCCGATCCAATCGCTCGGTACGCCTTTGAGGAGCGTTGCGGCTACGACGACAGCGATGAGGCCGGCGACATAGAACGGCAGCAGAAAGCCGTTGAGGCGGTCGAGCCAGTTCTGCACGCTGCCCACGGCCAGGGGGATCGCATAGATGACAACAATGCCATACCAGAGGACCATGCTGCCGCCGAAGAATTCGTGGAACGCGACGGCGATGATCGATCCTTCGAATACTGCGTAGTAGATGGCCGTGGCCGCGAGAATGAGGGAGGCGAGGGCGGAGCCGACCAGACCAAAAAGGGTCCGGGAGAACAGGCTCACGGTCAGTCCGGTCCGTGCCGCGTAGCGGGATAGGACGAGATTGATGGCGCCGTAGGTTGCGATGCTCAGCACCATGCCGATCACCGTGTTGAGGACACCGACTGCTCCTGCTGAAGCGACTGCGATGTAGAGCCAGAACATTGCGGAGAACAGTGCCCACCACGCCATTGTGACGGACCACTTGCCGACGCGCTTCGAAGCGGGCAAGACGTAATTTGAGTACGACAAAGTTTCACCTCTTAGGTGTGATCAAACTGACGGAACCGGCGGCGGAGACCGCCGGTTTTTTGCCTTGTTGACCCCTAGGCCAGCTGCAGACGGCCGAGGGTTCGGCCCGTGCCCTGGGCGTTTCGCTCAGGGTTACCGCAGCAACGGGGTCATTTGTCCGGGAGCATTTCGCGCCGACAGATCCATGTCTGCGCTAATGGGCGTTCCGCCAAGGCATACCGCCACCGGTTGTTGCCTCCAGCGCGACGGCAGCGGATTTTGGCCGCCGGGAGTCTGGATTGGCCGAGTAGGTACCACTGGAGATCACGAACAGGGACGGAACTCCTGGGGTTTCGAGGGATTTGATCGCGCCATGTTTGGGCTAACCTGGCCCGCCGCTGATGGAGGACCGTCCCTCGGAATCAGTGAAACACGGTCCGGTCGCATTGAGCGGAGTCGGCCGAAAAGATCATCCTTTCGGCCACGAAGAGATCATTCTTTTGGGTTTCCGAACGGCTGATGTGTCCCTCCTCACGCGGGGAAACAATTGAACATGCACCCGTTTGGACGACGTTCGCCGGGAACAGCCGGTCTGGCCCTTCCACGCCAGGCGTCGTCTACACATTCCCCAGGGATCAACGAAGCGACCGCGGGAGCGGGAGCCGCAAGAACAAAGAACAGAGGACATTGTGGCCTACAGAATTTCAGTTGACACCGGTGGTACGTTCACGGACGTTGTTATCACCGACCATGACGGAACCATCCACATCGGAAAGGCGCTGACGACGTACCTGCGTGCCTTCGATGGAATTGCCCAGGCCATCGAGCAGGTGGCGACCGAGCTTGGTGTCAGCACCTCAGCCCTTCTCGCGGACGCGTCGCACTTTGCCTATGGGACGACCCGGTCCACGAATGCCATCGTCGAACACAAGACTGCGCGTACTGCTTTTCTGACAACGGCAGGATTCCCGGACACCCTGTTGTTGCGCGAGGGCGGGAAGCTCGGTGGAGCGTTCTCCCAGCGCGAATTCAGCGCCCCCTACGTTCCCCGCTATCTGACTTTCGAGATCGATGAGCGTATCGACAGCAGCGGCGAAGTGTTCAGCCCCCTGGACGAGGCAAGCGTTTTGCGTGCCATCGACCAGTGTCGGATCCACAGTGTCGACGCGGTCGGGGTGAGCCTGCTGTGGTCCACCGTCAACGGTGAGAACGAGCTGCGTGTCGGGGAACTTCTGGACGAACACCTGCCGGGTATCCCCTACACCCTGAGCCACCAGCTGAACCCGGTACTGCGCGAGTACCGTCGCTCGTCTTCCACTGTGATCGACGCCTCGTTGAAGCCCCTGATGCAGAGCTTCCTCGGGGAACTCTCCGATGACCTCCGTGCCCACGGCTTTGCCGGGAAACTCCTGATATCCACAAGCTTTGGCGGTTCGTGGCCTGTCGACAAGATGATCGAGCGGCCGATCTACAGCGTCGGTTCCGGACCCTCGATGGCTCCGCTTACCGCCCTTCAGGCCGGCATCAATACGCTCAAGGACGCGGAACCGAACCTGTTGGTCTGCGACACCGGCGGAACCACCTTCGACGCCGGTCTGATCAGCAACGGCAACATCCACTACAGCGCGGACACCTGGCTAGGCCAGAAATGGACCGGTCACATCACTGGAACGAAGTCCGTCGACGTCCGCTCCATCGGCGCCGGCGGCGGTTCGATCATCAGCGTCGACGGCGGCGGACTCGTCCGCGTCGGTCCCGAGAGCGCCGGCGCTGACCCAGGGCCGGCGTGCTACGGCCGCGGAGGTACGCTCCCGACCATCACGGACGCAGCTTTGGTGCTGGGGTACTTTGACCCGCACGGTTTCATTGGAGGCAAGCTGCGGCTTGACGTTCCGGCGGCCCGCGAGGCACTGCGACCCGTGGCCGAGCGGCTCGGCGTCTCCATCGAGCAGGCTGCACGGGGCGCGCTGATCCTCGCAAGCCAGAACATCGTCTCCGCGGTCCGGGAAATGACGGTCTCGCAGGGCATCGACCCCCGGGAACTGTCCATCGTCGCAGGCGGCGGCGCGAGCGGAGTCAACATCATCCAGATCGCCCGCGAACTCGGCGTCCAGCAGGTCGTCCTGCCCATGACCGCCGGCGCGCTCTCGGCAGCAGGTGCGCTGAACGCGGACATCATCTCGGACTTCACCGTGAGTTCCTTCGCTTCGTCGCGGGACTTTGACATCGAATCCGTGAACCGTGCACTCGCGGCCGTTGAAGCGCAGGCCGATGCATTCATCGAAGACATCGCTTCCCTCGAACCGGTTACAGTGCGTAAATCGCTTAGCGTCGATGCCCGTTACCCGGGCCAGGTGTGGGAACTTGAAACACCCCTTCCCGGACTCCGGATCGAGAGCCATAACGACGTCCAGGCTTTGAATCAGGAGTTCCACCGGCAGCACCTGCGCGTCTTCGCCGTAAACGACCCCGCCGAGCAGATCGAATGCCTTGTCTGGAAGATGCGGGTCACCGCAGTGCTGGACAAACCATCCGTACCGGTCAAGAAGGGCGACGGCCGCCCTGCCGAACCGGTTCGGCACCGAACCGTGCTTTTCGCCGCCGCCGATGTGCCGGAGACGCCCGTGTACCAAGGCGAATCACTTGAAGCGGGCACAACGGTGTTCGGTCCCGCCATCATCTTCCTGGCCACCACGACGCTCGTCGTAGACCCGGGTGCCACCGTATTCGTCGCGACGAGCGGCGATTTCATCATCGATGCAGGAACCAACGACCAGGCCGCAGAGCTTGTCGCCGCCGAGGAGGCACACGCATGAAAACCGACCCCATTCTGATGGCCGTCATCTCCAACCGGTTCGACAGCATCGTGCGGGAAATGGAGAACACTCTGCTTCGCACAGGCCGCAGCGGGGTGCTGAACATGGCGCGGGACTTCTCTTGCGCCATCACAACCGGCGAGAACGAACTGCTCTCATCCGCAGAAGGCCTCCCGTGCCACATCTTCGGTGCGCACCTGATGACGGGCGCCATGACCGAGCTGCACGCTGATCTGGCGGACGGTGACGCGTTCCTGCACAACGACCCGTATCGCGGAAACTCTCACGCGGCCGACCACACGATCCTTGTGCCCGTGTTCTTCGAGGGCGAGCACATGTTCACGACCCTCGCCAAGGCCCATCAGGCCGACGCCGGCAACTCGGAGCCTTCAACCTACATGCCGTTCGCCAAGGACGTCTACCAGGAAGGGGCGATCGTCTTCCCGTGTGTCAGGGTCCAGAAGGACCGCCAGGATGTTGCCGACATTATCCGGATGTGCCGTTCGCGCATCCGTATCCCCGACCAGTGGTACGGCGACTACCTCGCCATGGTCGGGGCGGCGAGAGTCGCCGAAGCCAGGCTCAAGGAACTGTGCGAACGTTACGGGAAGGACATCGTCAAGCAGTTCATCAAAGACTGGATGGACTACTCGGAAGAGAAGATGGCGCAGGCCATTGCCAAGCTGCCCGCAGGGACGACCCTTGGCATAGGGAAGCACGATCCGATCGAAGGCATTCTTCCGGACGGCGTCGAGATCCGTGTAAAGATCACGGTCGACCCTGCCGGAGGGCGCGTCAAGCTGGACCTGACGGACAATATCGACTGTGTCCCGGCAGGCATCAACGAGTCTGAGGCCTGCACCGTAAGCAACGTGATGACAGGCGTGTTCAACTCGCTGGAATCCGGGATTCCTGCCAACTCCGGGTCCTTCCGCCGCATTGAGCTGCTGCTGCGCGACAACTGCATCGTCGGTCGCCCCCAGTTCCCGCACTCGACGTCGGTGGCGACCACCAACATCGGTGACCGCCTTACCGTCACCACGCAGAAAGCAATCGCCGACGCGTGGGACGGATTTGGGGCAGCAGAGGGAGCAACCGGCCTTGGCCCGGGTTTCTCCGTGGTCTCCGGCACCGACCGTCGACAGAACGACGCGGCTTTCGTCAACCAGGTCTTTCTGGGATCCCAGGGCGGACCGGCAAACCCCGACTTTGATGGTTGGGTCACCTATGGCCTCGCAGTCGCTGCCGGACTCATGTTCCGCGACAGCGTGGAGCTGTCGGAACTGAAGTATCCCTTCCGTGTGGGTGAACTGCGTATCCGCCAAGACTCCGAAGGCGCCGGGCGCAGGCGCGGGGCCCCCGGTGCCACGGTGCATTTCGGCCCGAAATGGGACCCCATGGAGGTCGCCTACGTAACTGACTGTGTCTCGTTCCCTCCGCGCGGTACACAAGGTGGCCTCCCAGCTGCTCGGAACATCCCGTTCAAACTGGACCGCGATGGCAAGGAAACCGAGATCCGGCCTCTGGGTACCATTACACTCCAGCCCGGCGAGGAAATCGGACAGCACTCCACCGGCGGTGGCGGCTACGGTCCGGCTTTCGAGCGCGAAACTGAACGCGTCAGGCAGGACGTTTTGTCCGGATTCGTCTCCTTCGAGCGGGCCCGGGAAGTGTACGGCGTGGCCTTCACCAATGAGCAGGCGACAGCTGAACTGCAGATCGATGCCGCTGAAACGTCCCGCCTGCGCGCACGCCACGCGTCGGCCTAACCAGGAAGCATAGGTGTCACGGGTGTCTGAACTGAACACCACAGGGTCAGGCACCCGTGGCATGCCCGTTAGCTGTGAAAGAATGTGGCCGTGAGCTCAAAAGAAGCCTCTGATCGGCTGAAAAGGGCCGCCTTCGATGCGGTGCCGCTCGCAACTGCCATCTTCCGCAAGGAGCGCGCCGACAGGCTGGTGTTTCTCGACGGGAACAGCGAGTTTGATGTACTGCTCCAGGAAAGTTCTAAAACGGACCAAGGCGCCGCGATCAGGCCAGGGGCAGCCCTTAGCAAACTGGTGGCCGCCTCTCTCTCCACGACGTCCGAGCCTCACACCGTTTCCGTCCAGCTAGGTGAACATCAGGGAGCCTTCCGGTTGAGGGGCAGGCCCTTCAGCGTGCCAGATGACCCGGCTGAATACGTGGTTGTCCAGCTCAGGGCGCTCACAGAGCAGGAGTCCACAGAGCATGATCTGCATTCGACGATCCGGCAGCTCAAGGACCTTCTGGACAACTCGACGGCCCTGATGTACACCAAGGACCTCAGCGGGCGGTACGTCATCGTCAACGACTATTTCGCCAGGCGCTTTGGCACGAGCGCGGAATCAATCATCGGCCTCACCGATCACGATCTCTTCGCCGGACCGATCGCCGATGTCTACCGCGATAACGACAACATGGTGATCAGAACCTGCGATTCCATTGAAGTCGAAGAACCGCTCGCGATAATAGGCGACCGGACCGACCCTGACGAGGACAGCCGCTGGCTCTCCATCAAGTTCCCCCTAATCGACGATGCGGGCCGCCCCTACGCGCTCGGTGCGATCTCCACCGACATCACCGACCGCAAACGCGCCGAGAGAGCGGCCCGCGACGCCATGCACGAGGCAGAACGCGCCAACCGATCGAAGAGTGAGTTCCTGTCCAGGATGAGCCACGAATTGCGCACACCGCTGAATGCCATCCTCGGCTTCGCCCAGCTGCTTCAGGACCTCCCGCTCAGCCCCAGGGCAGCCGAAAGCGCCGGCCACATCCTTGATGCCGGCAACCATCTGCTCTCCCTCGTCAACGACGTGCTTGACATCACCTGGATTGAAGCAGGAGCCCCCGGCATTGCCACGACCCCCGTGCGAGCCATCGAATCCATCCACCAGGCCCTCGAGCTCATGCGCCCGCTCGCGGCGGCCCAGGATATTGAAATCGCGAGCGACCTGCACGGTGCCCTGCACCGCTACATTCTGGCCGACACCCAACGGCTCCGGCAGGTTTTCCTGAACCTGCTCGGAAACGCCGTTAAGTTCAACAGGGCGCAGGGTGCGGTCCGCGTCTGGTGCGAACTCGCAGAGGGATCCCTTCGCTTCCTCATCACGGACACAGGCCCCGGCATGTCCGAAGACGACGTTCAACGGCTGTTCACGCCCTTCGTCCGGCTGGCCCAGGCCGCTGAGGTCGAAGGGTCGGGTCTGGGGCTGGCGCTTTCCAGGAAGCTGGTCGAGGAAATGGGCGGTGTCCTGGGCATCGAACACACGGCCCCGGGAGAAGGATCGACCTTCTTCGTTGAGATGCCGCTCGGGCCCGAACCGGAGGAAGAAGTCCCAGTACCGGAATCCGGGATCGGAACGGTCGTCATCCCCGGCGGGGCAGAGGCGACCATCCTGCATATCGAGGACACCTACGCCAATATCCGCTTGGTCGAGAACATCATTGCCGGGATGGGCGACCTCAACCTCGTCTCCGCGACCAGCGGCAGATCCGGAATCGCCCTCGCCCGCGAGATTTCCCCCCAGCTCATCCTGTTGGATGTGAACCTGGCTGACATGTCAGGCATTGAGGTCGTGAAGCAGCTGCAGCAGGACGAACGCACACGACGAATCCCCGTCATTGTCCTCTCGGCCGATGCAACGCCTGCCCGCATCGCAGAGCTGCGCGGCATCGGAATCCTGGACTACCTCACCAAGCCCTTTGAAATCCACCACTTCGCACGAACCATCCGCAGCGCTTTGGCGCTGCCATGAAGATCCTCACCGTCTTCATCGCCGACGACCACCCCGTGTACCGGGAAGGGCTGGCCCGAAACTGGGAGGCAGTACCGCAGATCAATGTCGTGGGATCCGCAGGAGACGGCAGAAGCGCACTGGCGGCCATCCGGAAGTTGAATCCCGACGTGGCAGTCATGGACCTGAAACTGCCCGAACTCGACGGCATGCAGGTCCTGGAACTGCTGTTCGCCGAAGGCTCGCCGACCCACATACTCGTGCTGACCGCCTACATGGACAGCACGACCGTCTACCGGGCCTTCGCCCACGGCGCACGAGGATTCCTCGAGAAAGCCGCATCCTTTGACGAGATCACCGACGCCGTCCTTCAGGTCGGCGCGGGCGGAACCGTCATCGCCGCCTTCGCCCAGGACCTTCTCGCCCGGGAACTCCGCACCCGCAAGGACACCCCGGAGAAGCCGGTTCTTTCCTCCCGGGAAGTCGAGATTCTCCGACTCGCAGCTGACGGGCACTCGGGCCAAAAAATCGCCAGCGAACTCCACATCTCCCTGGCGACCGTCAAGACCCACCTCCAGCACATCTACGACAAACTCGATGTCTCCGACCGTGCCTCCGCCGTCGCGCAAGCCATCCGCCGCGGCTTCCTGCGCTAACAATCACCGACCGCCATGCGCACGAAGCATCGTGAACTGCAAGTGGGCGTACTTGCATCCCACTTCAATGGACCTGGAACGGCGTCCACCGAGTTGGACCTGTGGACGTCCGTCGTAGCCAGTGCAGTCGACTTCTGACATTTCGTGCAGTTGTCTTCTGAAAATGACATTGTTGCCGCTGGGCTCAGGTTAGCAAGCGTGCACGAAACTCAATACAGGGCCGCGTTGTTCATTTTCCGGTTTCGTGCACGGTTGCGTGCAAAGGGCGCTGTCCGGGTTCCGCGAATTAGCGCGGAGTCGGGAAGCTTGCGTCGTCCGGCTTGACCCGTGCACGCAAACGACCGATTCCGTGCAAAGGCTGCCGGATCGAGCCATCCCTGAAACTAAGTCGGGCCCTTGGCTTGGATGTAGCATTTGTTCTTCTTAGACATCAGAGGGCTTCGCCTCCGGGGCGACCCGTTGCAACAAGGCGTTGTGCACCTTCTCCAGTGTGCTGCTACGTGCCTCGGCACTGGCGAGCTTCTTCTCCGCCTCCGCTGCCGCGCCGGCAGCAGCGCGTTCTGCTGCACGGGTGTCTTCCAGCTCAGTGCCCAGGGCGGCCAGCCGTTGCTCCAAAGCCTCCGCCGTGGACTGCAGAGCGGTGATGCGGGCCTGATGTTCGGCGGCCGCGGATTCCTTCTCCGCGGCTGCCTTGTCCAGGTCCGCCACCAGCTCGGCGATTTCCAGGTCTTTGTCCTTGCGTTCCTGCGCCCAGGCCGTCTCGACGGCGGCGTGCCGCTCGGAAGCCAGCGTAGAGGCGTCAGCCCAGCAGGCCGCGGCGAGCCGCGTGGCCTGTTCGAGCAGGGCCGGCGGCGTCGCTGCCACCTGTCCCCCGGCGGCGAGCTTCTCCTCTGACCATTCCTTCAGGTAGCGGGTAGCGTCCGCGTTGCTGACGCCGGCGGTAGCCCGGACCGTGGAGACGGTCGGGCGGCGCTCAGCGCTGATCTGCTCGGCGGCGGCAAAGACGCGGTCTTTCACACTCGTCGTCATGGCGGTTTCTCCCAAAAAAGTAGTAGGAGTAGTAACGATACTACTCCTACTACTACTTTTCAATGCTTTAGAATGGCGGCTCGGAGTCCGGGCCGCCGGCGCCGCTGGTCTGTGGTGTGGCCCAGGGGTCTTCCTGCGGCGCCGCTTGGCCTGTCGGCCCAGTGTTGCCCTGGTTGCCGAACCCACCAGCTCCTTGTCCCCCCTGGGCGGTGCTGCGCTGGGTGCGGTTGATTTTCGCATTTGCATACCGGAGGGAAGGGCCGATTTCGTCCACTTCCAGTTCGATCACGGTGCGCTTTTCGCCTTCCTTGGTCTCGTAGGAGCGGGACTTCAATCGTCCGGAGACGATGACCCGCATGCCCTTAGTCAGGGACTCGGCCACGTTCTCTGCCGCTTCGCGCCAGACGGACGCCCGGAGAAACAGGGTCTCGCTGTCTTTCCATTCGTTGCTTTGCCGGTCAAAGGTCCGGGGCGTGGAGGCGATGGTGAAGTTTGCCACCGCGGATCCCGAGGGGGTGAAGCGCAGCTCTGGGTCGGAAGTGAGGTTGCCAATCACGGTAATAGTGGTTTCGCCTGACATTGGTGTTGCCCTTTTCTCTCGGTTTAGAACAGTGCGTTCAGTGGTTTGATATCGGGGATGTCGCCATACTTTGGCCAGCCAGTGCCTTTCTCGCACGCCAGGAACCGCTGGGTGAGGTCGCCGCTGATCGGTTTGCCCTCTTCGGCGTATTCGGGCTGGGAATAGAAGTCGATGATCTCTGCGACGGTACCGCGTCCGTGTGCGGACCAGCCGGAGAAGTTGCTTCGATGTGGTTCGGTGGGGTCCCGCCGTCCCTGTGGTGGTTCGAGGTAGCCGGTGATCTTGCTTGGAAAGCTGCTGTTTCGTGCCATGGCCTATACCTCTGCCGTGGCGATTTGGCGGACTTCGCGGAATGAGTGGGTGTTCTGTTCCAGCCAGCGGTGAAGCTCGTCTTCCGTGGTGGTTGCCTTGATCTTTGTCTTGCCCTGGTGTGAGTCGTAGATGGCGAACCAGATGGTCATGGTGTCCTCCAAAGCTTGGTGGCCCGGCACCCGGGGCGTGTTCCTCCGGGTGCCGGGTGGTCTTTAGTCGGTGGTGGGGATTCCAGCGGCGAGAAGGTCTTCCCAAAGGGCGGAACCTTCGATGTCGGTCCAGTCCGAACCGGCGCGGACGTCCGGGGCGCTCCCCCGGTGTTCCCAGATTTCCAGTCTGCTCATGGAGCCCTTGTCGTCGAGGATCAACCTGGTTGCCGGCTCGTCGTTCTCCGGGGATCGGTAGAGGGCTGCGACATGATGGCCGTCAATGTCGTGCACTTCGGGCAGCTGGTCCGAGCAGACAAGGAAAGGATTGGCTTTCAGCAGCGTTTCGGCGTGCTGGTCCCCGTAGATTCCTGAGTCGATGGCGCGCCGATCAAATACCAGCGGTTCAATATCGGTCACTTCGTGTTCTCGCCCGGATGTCTTGGCGGTGATTGTGGGGAGCATCCCCGAACCGTGCATCACGTCGATGTACTGGTGGAGCCGGGCTGTGGTGATGACGGGGGTTTCGTGGTGTGCCCGTACCCAGGATTCCAAGCCTTCGCGACTGATGGTGACGTTGGCGCGTCGTTCGGAGGATTCCCGGACGGTGATGGTCACGTGCAGCATGTCTGCGGAGTTGGTTTCGACGCGGGGGCCGGCTGTCAGGGTGTGCTTCTTCATGGTGTTCTCCTTGCGTAGGAAGGGGGGTCCGGCAGGTGCTGTGTCCGCAGCGTCTGCACGTTGGTGGGGAGCGGCTAAGCGGTCAGCTGAGCCAGTTCCTCGATCTTGTCTGGTCGGAATCCGGACCAGTGGTCTTGGTCGGTGACGACCACGGGAGCTTGCAGGTAGCCCAGTGTCTTGATGCGGTCCAGCGCTTCGGCGTCGGTCGAGATATCTACCGTCTGGTGGGCAATGGCTTTCTTTCCCAGTGCCCCGCTCGGTTGCGTCGCACTGCACGCATCCTGGCTTGGTGTACACGGTGACCGTCATAGGGATCAGCTCCATCTTTTCGTCGGTTCTGGTTTCGCTCGTCTGCCTTCTTGATACTATTATGATATCACTTTGATATCACTATGAATAGTGGCAGCGGCTGTTTTTCCCGTGAATACTAGGAAGGGCGGGATTCCGGTCCCGCCCTTCCTTTGGCTATTCGCCGGCTTCCATGACTCCTACGTCGTACCCGCCCCATGGGCTGCGTCCGGGGACGTAGCGGCCACTCATAGCCGTCCGTGCCGTCCTGACCGGCGCTCCGGGATACTGCCATTCCTTGGGGTAGTCCTCAGGAACGTTGAATTTGTATCCCCCGTTGGGCTTCATGGCTGACGTGACCAGTGGCAGGTACTGCCATCCTGGCCAGCAGTGGTTGAGCATGTCCTCCACGGCTTGGTTCTCGTTCTCGTGGATTCCTCCCCACCAGTCGCAGTCGTGGCAGTGGACGCGGTACAGGAGGTCTCCCATGCACTGGCAGTCCGGGTTGCGCCAGTGCTCGTTGCAGCGCAGGTCCGCTCCGTAGGTGAAGGTGCGGTGGGCGGATCCGGCAGTGACGTTCCTGCCCGTCTGGTTTTCATTCCACTGGCGGCTCCAGTTGGATACCCCCATCCGCCCCTCGCTTTTGGCCCGGTACTCATAGGCGGCGTCCAGCTCGTCCGGGTGGTAGTGGCCAACGGTGAAGTGCAGCGGGGCCGTGGGCAGGGTTTGCAGTTCAAGTAGGGTGAGAAGGTCAAGCTGGCCGGTCAGCACATCTGTTGCTGTCATGGTCCAATCTCCTTATTGCGTAGGGATGAGAGTCGCTTGGCGAGGGTGGGTTCTGTGTCCGCAGGACCCACCCGCTTTATATCTTGTTGATACTATAATGATATCGTTTTGATAGTACGCACTCAAGGTAAATCCCCGTAATTACGCGGATTCTTCGCCCTCCCTCATATCTCCACCGCGCCCCAAGGTTCCGATGCGTGCGGGCCGCTGCTCCCCGCCCGACCATTGCGTCGTCCCTGCTGAAAAGAACCTGACCCCACCCGGTGGTGCGTCGGCGGCGACAGGCTTGGACCATGGGGAACTCTGCCGATCCTGGAAGATTGTCAGACCCCCACTGCACACTAAAAGGAGGCCGTCCGGCCTATTTTTTCGGTGTGTCATTCGAACACATATTCGATAAGGTGTGTTAGTGAACCGGGAGCAAGCGACCCAGCTGCAGGCGCAGTACGCTCGCCGTGCCGGCCCGATTGGGCTGACGGTGGAGGAGCTTGATTTCGAGCATTTCCCGTCCAAGAACGGGTATCCGGGAATACCAGTGAAGGCGTGGATCAGATTTCCGAACTGCGCGGAGTTGGTGGACGGAGAAGTGTTCGCCTGGACAGCCAAGGCCGCCGAAGTGACCTGGAAGGACGGCCCGGTGACGTACCGGACGTGGGTGTGGAGTTCGGCGGTCACCCGCCGGGAAGAGTTGATGAACAGGAATTTGGGAGAGCGGACCAACCGTGACAGCAGCAGTAAGTGAAACGATCCTCGACGCTCCCGTGGACGTCCGGTTTACGGCGGCAGGCATTCCCCTGGCGGTCCGTTACGACGGGCGGGTATGGGCTGTGGCGGCAGAGCCGCTGCACTGGTTTACGAGGGATTCCTGGTGGCTGACCCAGCGGACTGTCCCGGTAGGCGTCGGGAACGTCGTGGACATTGAGCATTGGCGGGTACAGGTCCGCCTAGGCACGTCGTCAGAGGCGCTGCGGACCTTCGAGCTGCGGCGGGACCCGTTGGCGGAGCAGTGGCTGTTGGAATCCATCACGGAAAACTAGCGGAGGTTTCGGGGATCATTCATGCCAACCCGTTCCGGGCCCGGCACTTTCTCCTGAGTAGGGTTGGGGGCATGAATGATCCGGCCCCGCTTCCTGGCCGCCATGACCGAGTGCGGCACGGTAGTGGGCGGCTGTCATGGCGAGCCCTATGGATCCTTGCCGTTGTGTTCACCGTTGCGACAACGGGATCTCTGGTGCTGGTTGCCCTCGATCTCGTCATCGGCCGACCGGCTGCCGGCGATATCTTCATCGCTTTCCTGAATAGTCTGGTGGCCTTGGTGTTGTGGCGCCGGATTTCTGAACAAGCGCGGGCATGACTGCGTAGAATCGATATTGCGGACGTGAGGGCGCGCTTAGCGTCAACTGAAACGATCCCCCACGTCCTGATTAGGTGATTAGTTTGCGATACCGCGGACGAGGTCCCAGATAACCGGGATCAGGGCCGAGACCACCACGCTTGCTGTGTTTACCCACAGGTGGACGGTCTCGGCTTTCCAGGTTTCGGACTGAACTTCACTCACTAATATCACCCCCTCTCTCTCGTGAAAATGCCAGAGAACAACTCGTTCAGGTCAATCTGTCCCTTCGAGGGCTTATCGAACGGCCCTTTTAGGCTGTAGTGACGCTCTGTGAACGTGATCTGCTCTGTTCCGTAGTCTTCCCTGGTCCTGTTTTCGAACGTGATCAGTTCGTGGTTCTGCAGGTCTTTGATGCCGTCGGTAAGGACATCTGGAGAAAATCCGTACCACTTCTTGACGAGACGACCGGGCAAATAGAAGCCAGGACGTAAGGACCGCGCCACGAGAAGGACGGCTTTGCCCGGCACGGTAAGTTCTCGGTACCAGTTATCCGTCCAGTACTCCAAGGGCAGTGTGAAATATTTTCCCGCCGGCGCCGTGTAGGGTTCTTCCTTACCGTTCTCATGGAGGGTCGTGATTTTGGCTTGTTTGGACTCTCGTTCGCGGAGAATGAGCTTCCGTTCGGCTAGTTTGGCCCAGCACCGGGACACAGCGTCCTTCCCGTAGGGGCCGTCCCCGAGCCCCATGGCACGTGACCAAACAGCGGCATCACGTTTGGTGTCCCACGGGGTGGCTGATGCGGCTAGCCGGTGGAGCAGATACAAGTCCAATGAACGACCGTTACTTGAGTTGATGAGGGCTCCGAGCGCACCTGGTGTTTTCCCTTCCAGGAGTTGAACGAAGTCGGTCCGGATTGGAACGTTCTTCTTCCGTTTGGAGTCGTCCAGCAGGGTTTGTATCGATTTGTCCTGCAATAGGGTTCGCGTTGCCTTGTCTTGAAGCTGTCTGGGTTGCTTTGTCATTCCTTGATCTAAGCACTAGAAGTCGCGGCGAACGGTTGCGCTTCTATGGGTGAGATGCGGTCTTGGCGGGTGCTATATAACGACCGTTAACAAATTCCAAATAGGATTACCGATGCAAACACCTGTTAACAATGCCAAAAGGCCAGTCGTCGCTTAAGCCGCCAACTCCCGCCGTGGGGGAAGATCACCCATGCGACTTGAAATATTTTGCCGGGTATCGCCCGCCGCCAACGTAGGCCCGCCTGGCGGCCCTGTAGGGGCCTACCGCCGCTAGGCTGGATCAGTGGAACTAACAGGCACTATTGAGGCCCCCGACGGCAGCCGAGAGCGCATATCGGCAATTGGTGAGGACTACCCCGCAGCGCACGCGGCGCTCTTGCAGCTAATTCCTGATGAACACCGGCTCATCGTTATCCGTACGCAGTGACTCTTAGCCCGGGGGCATGAGGCCGGCCAATACTCCGAGTCGATCCATACCAATTTCAATCAGGTGGATTGCCCCGCCAAACAGAAGCACCTCCATCCAGTTGGCGCTGCGGTTCTCAGGCTGACGCTGGTTCTGTTCATTTAGGTCCATACCAATAGACATGCGTCGATATCTCAGCACGTGGGTGGGAAGGCTCGATCTAGCACCATCAGGATGGTGGATCATGTTGGTTTCCTCGCTAGAGACACATAAGGAAGCCCTGCACAGCTCGTTGCTGTACAGAGCTTCCGTGTTGCCGGGATCGGGCTAGCGCCCGTATTCGGTGTGCCGCTGCTGCCGCTGCTCTGGCGGCCGCTGCTGGGCCGTCGTAGTGGCAGAGGGGGACGTGCCTGGTCGTTGCGGGAAGGATGCATTCATTAGCCGTTGCATCTTTTCCATTCGGGGGTCTATTTCGGCTGGGAGTTCGGGCTTTTCCGGTTCTTCTGGCTTTGCCGCGTCGGCCATGAGCTGGTCGATGCGTGCGGACTCCCCCCGGGCGGCTTTGAGTGCGTCGACGTACTTGAAGGGTTCCGCCAGTGCCTTTTCTGCCTGTTCGACCCGGGAGAGAGCTTCCTGTCGGCGTCCGTCGACGTCGGCTATCAGTCGGGGCAGGGAGGAAACCCTGTTCTCAAGCTGTCTGATGGTGCCGATATCGGCTGACAGCAGGCTCCTGCGGGCGATCTGGGTGGTTGCCCTGGGCACTCCTTCGATGCGCACTTCGACCGTGGCGTGGTCAAGGTCGCGTGCTGGCACGAGTTTGGCGCGGAGTTCGTGGCCACCAAGGTTTGCGATGGTTCCGAGCTCGTCGTAGCCGTAGAGATTCATGAGCCGGTGGCCGTGCCGTCCGGCCCATGCGCGGAGCACTTCTGCGGCGTCACCGCGGTTGTCTAGGGTTTTGCCGTCGATGCGGACGTTGAAGGCATCCGCAGTGGTGTCTACCGTCCGGCCGGCGGCCGCCTGGATCAGTGGCAAGTCATGGGATGCTGCCTCGGCCGCAGACTGCTCACCGCGCTTGGTGTGGGCAACGGCAACCATGTTGCGGTTGTAGGCCCGGTCCAGACGGCTCAGCCGGGCAAGTTCCTGGTCTGCGACGGCTTTTTCCAGCACCAGCGGGTTACCGCTGGTGATGGCTTTTGCCTGGGCGAAGTTCAGGGTGTTGTCCCCGATGTCCTCGATTTCCCGGACGTCCAGGCGGCCGCGCATGATCTGGTTGATAAACCGGGACTTGCGTTCAAGTCCCTGCCACATGAAGGAGTCGAAGGATTCCTTCGTCACCACTTGGGAGATGCGGACCTCGGGGTTCAGATTTCCCTGGCGCATGATGCGGCCGTGGCGTTGCTCGACGTCGGAGGGCCGCCACGGGGCGTCCATGTCCACCAGGTGCACGGCACGTTTTTGAATGTTCGTCCCAACACCCATTTTCGAGGTCGATCCCACCAGCACGGCGATCTGGCCGGAACGGGCGGCGGCAAAGAGCCGTCCCTTCTCGGTGTCGTTCTTGGCTTCGTGGATGAACCGGACCATGTGTTCAGGTACGCCTCGGCGGCGGAGCTGGTCTTTGAGTTCGCCGTACACGTTCCACCGCTCAGATGGTGTGCCGAAGTCACAGAAGACCAGCTGCAGGGCACCGGGAACCGGGTCCGGCTCGCCGGTTTTCGGGTCGGTGTAGATGCGGTCCTTGTGTTCTTCGTACACGCTGGCCAGCAGGTCAGCGGTCGCACTGATCTTCGTGGGACCCTGCTGGGAGAGCGTGGGGTCAACGAGTCTCATGTCCAGGGCGGCCTTGCGGCCGTCTGAGGAGACTTTGAGCATGTTGTCTTCCTCGGAGTCCACCAGCCGTTGCTGGATACGGTCCACGCGGTTCCCGATGTCCTGGATGTATTCGCGCAGCTCGGGGCTGGGCTCCACGGCCAGCATGTTCGGCTGGCGCAACCCGTCGCCGGCGCGCGGGGCAAGGGCCGGGACAGGCAGTTTCAGGTCTTCGGCGGTTTTGACGTCCGCAAAAGTGTGGAACATTTTCAGCAGCTCGGGGACGTTCTGGAATTTAGCGAACCGGCTCTTGAGCTTGAACCGGTCACCGCCGGCTACGGAGAGTTCCATTTCTTCGACCACTTGGCCAAACGTGGCGGCCCAGGTGTTGAAGTCCTGGATCCCGGTGGCCCGGAGCAGGTCCGGGCGCAGGTAGCGCTGCATGACGTACATTTCTGTGACCGAGTTGGCGATGGGTGTTGCCGTGGCTCCGGTGATCACGCGGCGTCCTTCGCGTTGGCGCAGGAACTCTGTCTTCATGTGGAGGTCGGATGCACGGTTGGAGCCTTGGATTCCGGCGCCGGGGATGTTGCTCGGGGTCCGGAGGTTCTTGTAGTCGTGCAGCTCGTCCACGACGAGGTAGTCAATGCCGGTCTCTTCAAAGCTGATCCCGGGGTCTGCGGGGGTGTCGAGTTTGGCTTTGAGGGTTTCTTCCTGGGACAGGACGGCCTTTTCCAGGCGTTTGACGATACTGGCGTTGGCGCGGCCATTGTCCTGGCCGTTCTCTTTCGCGGCTTCCAGCTCGGCCCGCATCTGGATGACTTCAGCATTGACGTAGGCAGCTTCGGCTTCGGGGCTGAGGCTGACGCGCTGGAAAGCGGTGCGGGTCATGACCACGGCGTCCCACTCGTTGGCGGCCGCGCGGGCGACGAACTGGCGGCGGTTGTCCCCGGCGAGGTCGCCCGATGATGCGGCAAGAATGCGGGCCTGGGGGTAAATCTGGAGCCATTCGCGGGCGAACTGTTCCAGCATGTGGTTCGGGATCACGACGGCTGGCTTGTTGACCATGCCCAGGCGCCGCAGCTCCATGACGCCCATGACCATCTCGGCGGTCTTGCCTGCACCGACCTGGTGGAACAGGCCCACGGCAGGCTCGGAGAGCATCCGGGCCACGGCCGCGCGCTGGTGCGGGCGTGGTGAGAAGTCCTTGGCCATGCCGGGGAGGGTCAGCCGCTCCCCCTCGGTGCTGTAGTCGCGCAGCACGATGGAGTTGAAGCGGCGGTTGTATTCGTCGATGAGCCGGGTGGCCCGTTCCGGTTCTTCCCAGACCCACTCGCTGAAACGCTCCTGCAGCAGCTGGGCTTTCTCCTGGGCTGCTGCGGTTTCGGTGGGATTCAGGATGCGGCGCTTGTCCTCGCCTTCATCAGTGACGCGGACGGGCCGCTGTTCCAGGACCTGCTTGAGGACGTCAGACGCGGGCATCCGCTGGGTGCCCCAGTTGCTGGTGGCCGCAAGGGTATGGCGGTTGGCTTTGACGTCCCACATGGACCCGGCTGCGTTGGAGACGGTGGCGTAGGGGTCGTTCAGGATTTCCCGGACGAACTCCTGGTGGGTGCCGGCGTCGATCCAGACCGCGCCGAGACGGGCTTCCACTTCGTCCATGCGCAGCGGTTCCGGTATGGCTTCGGTGAGGGCCTGGACGTTGGCGGAGTACCTGTCGTCCGAGAGCGCGGACGCTTGGGCGACTTCCAGCTTTTCCCGCACGTTTCCGGACAGATACTCGGCCCGGGTCTGGTAAGTCTCCTCGGTGCCGGGGACCTCGTAGATGCTCTCCCTCATGGCGGCCCGTGTTTCGTCCCGGCTGATGCCCAGTAGGGATGCGGCGTAGTCCAGGTCAACCTCTCCCACGGTATCGAGGGTGACGGTGAGGGCTTCTTCGGCGGTGTCCACACCAAGGACCGGGCGGCGGGGCTGGACCTGACGGGTGGAGAGCAGGGCAGCCGGGGAGGCTGTCAGTGTGGCTTCATCGAAGTTTTCCAAGGCCATGACCAGAGGCCCGAACGGGTCACGGGAGACGATGGAAACTGCCCGTGGTGTGATGCGGGCCTGGACGGGCGCCTGCGTCTCTTCATCCACGCGGCCGGTGTCCCGGAGCGTGAAGCGGTTGATCGGCCCGTAGGTGTCCGCGTACTGACTGTAGGCAGTCTTGAGTTGATCGCGCAGGGAATCAATCTCGGCGGTTTCGTCGCGGCTTTCGGCTTCTGCGGTGAGCAGCGTCCGTCCGGCGTCGCGCAGCCCCAGCAGGGCGCGGAGTTCAACGGCCTGGGTTTTGGGTACTGCGAGGTCGGAGTGGGAGCCGTTCTGGACAACGGTGAAACCGTCGTCCTTGGCGCTGATGTGGCCGTCCCATTCGTGGGTGGCGGCCGGGACGTAGGCGGCGCGCTGGCGTTCCTGCTCGACGGTCCGCTCTGTCATGACCAGTCCTGCGGACCGAGCTTCGTTAACGACATCAGCCAGGGCACCGTTCAGGCGGGCCGGGACGGCTGAGAGGTCATCGGTGGTCAGCTGCAGGGTCTCGGCCCCGTACATGCCATGGCTGACGTGAAGCTCGCCCAACAGGCGGTTGGGGTACTCGTCAAAGTAGGAGTTCAGGCGGGTAATAGTCCCGTCGATCCGGCGGGCGGTGACGGTCTCCCAAAGAGTGGAGGCCGGTTCCTGGCCAGGTTCCCTGCGGCGGAAGATCAACAGGTCCGTCATGGCGTCCGTGCCGGCTGCCTTCCGGTGGGAACCGGTGGGCAACCTCACGGCGCCCACGAGGTCGGCCAGCTGGTTCATTTCCCTGCGGGCTGCCGGGTTCGTGCCGTCCAGCGTGAAGCTGGACGTCAGCACGGCCACCAGCCCGCCGGGGCGGGTCATTTCCAGGGATTTGAGGATGAAATGGTTGTGGATCGAGTGGCCGCCGGCGTTGTGGCGGGGATCGTGAAGCTTGACGTTAGCGAAGGGCACGTTGCCGATGGCAAGGTCGAAGTGACCGGTCGGCAGCTTGGTATCAGCAAAAGACTCGGCCCGGACGGTGGCCTCCGGGTAAATGGCCTGGGAGATGGCCGCCGTGGTCGGATCCAGCTCCACACCGGTCATCTCGGCGGTGTCCGGGGCAAAGCCCATGAACGTTCCAACCCCGGATCCCGGTTCCAGAACAGTGCCCCCGGTGAAGCCCAGTTCCTGCACGGTGGACCACATGGCCTGGACGTAGGCGGCATCGGTGTAGTGGGCGTTGATCGTGGTCCGGCGCGCGGCGTCGTACTCGGCCTCGGTCAGGAGGCTGCGCAGATGCTCGCGGTCCCCGGTGTATTCCTCCCGGGATTCATCGAATATCTGGAAGACACCCTGCGCTCCCCAACTTCCCCACCGCGCCAGTGACGCCCTTTCGGTCTCCGTGGCGGATCGGTCCTCGTTCTGCAGCGTCTGCAGCACCTCGAGGGCTTCAAGGTTCGCCCGAATACGGCCGCGGGCACCGGACGGGGCCAGTTCTTCCTGGGACGACGGGCGGTATCTGCCCGTCCCGGTTTCTAGTAGAGCTGCTGGCGCAGCTTGTCCGCTTCCGCCATCGAGTCCAGGTACTCCTGGATACTCGGGTTCACGTACTCTTCCTCCTCGTCCTCCGTCTCCGGTGGCGAGAGCAGGTCGTAGCGGACGATCTCCTCGGCCTGGTTCCGCGCTGCGTTCAGCCGGCCTACCTTCTCCAGGTAACCCTCCCCCTTCGGGTCCGGTCCCGCGATCTTGATCAGCAGCCCGTCCACTTGTTCTTGGGCTTCCTCCCCCAGCTTGGTGAAGAAGTCCTCCGGGTCCTGGATCTGGCTGTAGCGTGTGGGACTGGCTGTCTTCCAGGCTTCCTGAGCCTGCCTGCCGTACTTGTTCATTGCGATCCTCCTCGGGTGCCGCCCATAGAGCTTCAAAGCTCAACTGGCCATCGATTTGTTTCTTACGCCCCGCCATGGACATCTCCCCCTGGTGCCTCGTGTGGTCCGGGGGTTCACGCTAGCGGGGATTCACTGATATCACCTGTCACAGGGGGACCACTCCCCCGCGTCGGCAGCTTCCGTCATCTCGACCGGTGTCCACACTGAAACCATTGAGATACCGCATAGATACTGGGCTGATACTTTTTAGATACTGCTGTGATACTGCTTTGCTACTGGTTGCGGGTAGCCCGGCGGCGTTCCAGTTCCGGCCAGATGATGGATTCGAGCAGCTTCTGTTGGCTGCGTCTGTCAGCGTCTGCCGATTCCTTGAGCAGCTGCTTCTGGTAGTCGTTGAACCGGAAGAGGATGCCCTGCGGGCCGACAGGGGCGTTGGGGTCCAGGGGAGCCTCGTCGACCTGGGGGGCGTAGCCGCCTTTGCCGAATTCTTCGGCCCTCCTGGCTACGGCGTCCTCGTCCCCAGCTACCGCCGTGGATGCCACTGCGGGGGCTTCGCGTTTCTTTATAGCCATTCCTCAATCTCCTTCACTAGTACCTGCACTTCGGCCTTGGCCGATCCGTTCGAAATCTCGATGACGCCCTTGCCAGCCGGGATGCTGTCCCGATAGGCCTTCCTGATCTTCAGAGCCGCGTCGATACGCGGGATCTGCGGGTAGTCCCGCAGGAAGTCCTTGGCCTCGTCCTCCTCGGTTGCAGAGGAATAGGTGGGCACCTGGGTGAGCAGCGCGGCGACTTTGAGCTTCGGGTTCATGTCTTTGGCGGTCTCGATGAGTTCGACCATGCCGGGAATGGTGTCGAGGTCGAACTGTGAGGGCCTCACCGGGATGAGCATCAGGTCCGCGACGGTCATCGCTGTCCGCATTTCCTGGCTGTCGTGCCCAGGGGCGTCCACGATCACATAGTCGTACCGGGCGCCTAGGTCTTTGAGAGCTTCCCGGACGTTGCCGGTTTTCTGGATGGCATGGACGCGGGGGAGTGAGTCGTCCTGGGCGCGGTCAGCAGCCCACGTGGACGCGGACTGAACGCTCTTGTCGCAGTCAACGATCAGGACGTCACGTCCTCTACGGGCAAGCTCGGCCGCGACGTTGATGGTCGTCGTGGTTTTGCCTGTCCCGCCCTTCTGACTGGCTATAAGGAGTACTGGCATGGTCGTCCTCTCATCTGCAGCAATGATACTGCGGCGATATCAGCTTGAAACTATAGTAGCGGGGCGATATCTAAACAGTATAAGGCTGAAACTGATTTGATACTAATATCATAGAGGTATCACCGTGATACCAAGTACTCGGCGCCCCCGCCGCTGCCCCTTGGGCGCCTGGGCCCACGGGACGTTGACCAAATTCAGGGTCCTTGTTGTGGCCTGGCTGCTACCGTGAAGGCCATTCAACAATGGGGGAGAGGCAACCGTGGAAGCTCTAAATGCGTCGCTGTACAGGGTTGTGCTGATTGTCAGCTTGATGCTTGCTGGGGTCTTCTTTGAGGAATACAGGTGGCCGGTCTGGATCCTCGCTGCCTGTGTTGGCATTTCTACGCTGCTCTGGTCTGTGTTCGTGTATTTCGGGACAGCTGCCGAGCGCAGGCGGACCGAGGCACACCTCGCCCGCTATCCCGAAGCCTGAGGCCCTTAAGTCCCCTCACCAACCCTTAGACCAGAGCCGTTGCGTTGTCCCCGTTGTGGGCCGGTGGAGACCGGAGGATGAATCTCAAAGCGGTCCACACTGGGGGCAGGGTAAGCGACTAGCATTAGGCGATCACCATCAGACCTCCACCAACTAGGAGACACACCTTGGCTGTTTGTTCAGTTCTTCGATGCGAGCAAGAGACCGCCGGAAGGTTTACAACCAACGAGAAGGTGTTCATGGAGACGGCCGTGTGCGGCGATCACCTCCAGAAGCTCAAGTCCGGGGAACCTTGGAAGTACCAGAGCACGAGCCACGAGTTACTGATGGACTCTGACATGCCGCCTGTGATTGTAAATTTCAGCCTCGACGAAGGTGTTGGACCGGGCGTGACCTTGAGTCTTGCTACGGACGGAAACGAGAAGCCACACACGTTCTGGATCAGCCGCGAGCACGCCAAACAGCTTGGTTCCTTCCTATCGGGGAAGTCGTAGCGAAGGATTTCCGTGAGCAGCGCAGAGGCCACTAAATACGAGTACAAGGCCGTCAAAGTGGACCACCGGTCCAAGCAACAGTCGAAGGAACTCACCAAGCTCTCCGAGCGAGGCTGGGAGATTGTGCAGATCGGAGCGCCTGCCATGCAGATCGGTTACAAAACTGTGCCAGTGCAGGTCCGTCGTCCCAAGCGATAGCTGAGACCTCGATAGCCTGAACACACTCACTGACAACCTGCTTAGAAGACGCTTCTGACCAGGGCAATGCCGCGTTTGAAGGCGCTGACCGCCTCTGTATCTGGCTCGCGGCGTTTCTTCTCTTCCTTCGCTGCGGCGATGGCCCGAGCCGTTGCTTCCTGGGAGCGGCGGGCTGCTTGTTTGCTGGGCGGGTAGATGGGGTGTCCGTTGAGGCGCCAGTGGTTGAGCCGGCTTTGGAGCAGGCGGGCGATGTCCAGGGCACCGTCGAAACCGTCATGTGGGTGGGCCGATCCGTCAGGTTTGAAATCCAGGGCATGGAGGACATCTCTGGGGGAGTAGTCCTCCCGGAAGTAGGGTGCCAGTATCCGTACAAGGTGCCTGGACCGGAGTTTCCGTAGTGGAGGTGAGTGCCATTGGACGGTTCGGGCGGCTTGTAACTCGTTGAAGGATCGGGTTGCCTCGTCCGGGGCGCTTGTCGTTCCGGTAATTGGCCATTGAAGGTCTGTACGAGCGGCCTCGATCTTGGCTGTCTCACGTGCTGCCGCCTCAAAATGGGCTTTCAGTGTGGGCGAAGCCCACTCCTTACTTCCCCTTGGGGGCTGAGTTTCCTTTTGGCAGGTTAGGGTTGCCATTTATGTCCACAAGCTGCCGGAATTTCTGCAGGAGTGGATCGAGTCTGCACTTGAAATCCATGCGCTGGACTTCCTGCTCGCCAAACTCCGCGAGCTCCTGCTCGGTTGCGAGGCGGCAGAGCACATAGACGGCACGGTCGGCCATCCGGTCCGGCCTTGCTCCCTCTTTGAAGAGGTTGGAGTTCCCGTCCGCGGTCTTGGGTGTGTAGATGGCTGAGCGGCCGCCGGCTACTACGCCGAGGAAACCGTGACGCCGCAGCCAGCGCTTGATGCGGCCCAGGGTGCCGGCGCCGATACCGGCGGTGGCCATGAGGTAATCATTCCCGGGGGTCACGGTGTGGCTGTTGTAGTCGTAGGCCACGAGAAGCTGTGCGGCCACGGCCAGCAGGTTCCGCCGGAAGTCGGCCCTGTGCCAGACGAGTTTGGGGTGCTGCCGGATAGCGTCTAGCCAGTCAAAACCGGTGGTGAGGGGGCAGCTGCCCTCCGGAACGGCACGGAGGACGTTTTCTTCGTCCCGTTCCATGAGTCGGTTGATGCGCCGCGGTGCATCAGTGCGCTTGGAGTGATCTCCCACGTGTGCGGGGTCCCGGCGTTTCCACAGACCGGGTAAACCCTGTACAGCGATGGCCTCCATAGACGATGTTGTGGAGCAGTGTTGCTGGGGGCGCGGGCGACGTTCGGCGTCGGTGACGTGAGAGCCAACATACGCGTCGGAATGCGTTGACGCCGGGATAAGGTCCGGTACCATAGACGCAGCAAGTCCTTTCTTTTGACAAAGCAAAGGGAGCGTCCTCGCAAGAGGAAGCTGCAGTGAAATGGTTCAGATCACGTCCCGCCAAGAACTGAGATCTGAACGCATACTTAGATGAAGGCCCGCCGAGTGCGGGCCTTCAGCTTTTAACTGGCTTTAGACATCGGCAATGTCTCCGGTAGTTGGGATCGGTCGAACCAGGAGGGCAGTCCATCGGGCTGCAACTCCGCCCGAAGATGAGCGATCAGCTGCTCCATGGCTTCGCCGGTCGACACACCCATGTTGTCGGCCACGGCGAAGAAGAAGTTTTTGTCCTCCTTCGGCACCAGCGTATTGAGCTGGACGTTGTCCATTGCTGTTCCGCGATGCCTGCGCCGTCTCGTAGCCATAGATCGAAAATAGCCTTAAGAATATGCATTACGCGGGATTCGGCCCGCGTGTCTTCCTAAGAAGAACATTTAACGCCCTCGTAAGTAATCCTTGAGGCCGTCAAGTAATTGCTCCAGGCGCTCAGGCAGGACTGTGAATGTCACGGTCCGCCCTCGGCGTTGACCTGCGGGGACATCGGCTTCCACCAGGCCTGCGTCTTCGAGTCCCTGGAGTGTCCGTCGTGCCGTGTTTGGATCGGTTCCGAGTTCGCGAGCCAGGTCTGCTGCCCCAGTTGGGCCGTGGATTGAGAGATGGCGCAGTATCGCGCGGGAGAACATCGTCCCGAATGACTCGATGGCCATTTCTACGTCCCTAGGCAGGGAGCTCGGGGGGCGAATATATCGGGGCATCCAATCATTTTGTCACTTCCTGTGTTTTACTCTGCCGCGGTTCCCATAAGACTACATTTAATGTCGTTTTAGGGTAATGTCTTAACTGTCGCACAGACAAGAACGCAGATAGCCGTGACCACTGACACAGAGAGGCTGTGTGACAAGCGATTCCGGCTCAACGTGTGGACAATGGCCTGTTGGTCCACCAAATGGAATATGTCAGTGGCAGCTGGTGGCTGTGGAAACGATGTCCAAGGGGGAGGGACGGATTTTGAAGAGTTTATTGCCGTTTGGCACGCCGTGGCAGATGGACGGCGCTCTGCGTGAACGGGCGATCCGGGAACGTGAGATCTTCCGGTCCTGGGTGGCTGAACTGGACGTCCCCGCCGGGCAGGTGCGGGTACTGAGTGAACTTCTGGAATTGATGGATGAGCGCGAGTTCGTTGAGGGGCGCGCTGCCTGCGTGACCTACGAGGCCGAGCTTGCCCGCCGTACAGGGCTGGGGGACTCCCTGGAAGGTGTCCTCAAAGACCTGAAGGACGCGGGCATACTGACCTCCCACCGGGCGGCCGAAGTCTTCAAGGATGGACGCCCGGGCGTGGTGCTGCGGATTCGACGCCCGGGCGTCGTCCTGACCGTCGAAGCCGCCGGTCCTCTGTGGCTCAAGGATTCCTGGTTCCGTAACCGGGGCGAGGGCTTTCCTGATGCAGCGTAAGTCGCTTGGCCTGGTGGCACTCATTGCCATCCCCGGGCTGTTCCTTGGTCTGATCTTCTCCATGCTGTTGCTGTTGGCCCCCGCGAAACCTGCTGTGGCTCACTGCGGTCCGGCCATCTCTGTTGTCATCGATGGCAACACCAAGGTCGAGGGCTACACCGAGGAACAGTTGAAGAACGCCGCGTCGATCATGGGTGCCGGCCAGGCACAGGACCTGTCCGTGAAGGGTCAGATGATCAGCGTCATGGTCTCCCTGGGGGAGTCGGGGTTGCGTGTCCTGGACCATGGCGATGGACCCGGCCCGGATTCCCGTGGGTTGTTCCAGCAGCGCGACAACGGCGCTTGGGGCTCCTATGCAGACCGTATGGACCCCACCACCAGCGCCACGAACTTCATCAAGGCTTTGAAGGCCGTTCCGGGTTGGGAGCTGTTGGAGCCGACCCTCGCCGGTAACAAAGTTCAGCGCAACGCCGACCCTTACCACTACCAGAAGTACTGGCCTGAGGCCCTCAAACTCGTCCAGGCACTCTCGGACGGAAAGTTCGACGTGGAAGGCAGCGACTGCGCCATCCCGGGAAAGTCCGGTGCCGGGGATGACTACCCGTGGAAAGACGCTCCCACCTGGTTGCAGGTCGGAGCGAACGCTGCCAGCACCTCGCCGCTGGGTATGTACAACCGAGAGTGCGTTGACTTCGCGCTGTGGCGCGTGAACCAGCAGATGGGTTCCGCCAGCGCACCCTTCAAATTTCTCAACGGCACGTTCCGCCCGGATGGGCAGGGCCTCGGCTCGGCTCTGACGTGGAAGAGCGGCTGGGACGCCAAGGGCTGGCCCACCGGCAGCACCCCACGGGCCGGCGCGGTCGTTTGGTACGCACCCGGAACCGGGGGAGCGGACCCGACCTTCGGCCACGTTGCGGTGGTCAAGGAAGTCAGTGACGACGGGACCTACGTCGAAGAGGGCTACAACGGCAACCCGGCCCCGGATGACCACAGCTACTACACCCGGACAGTCAGCAGCAACGTCCCTTCAGCCTTCCTGTACCTGCCCACTCAAGAGGAGAAAAAGTGAAAAAGCCCTTGGCCCTGCTCACCGTGGCCCTGCTCTGCGTTTCATGCGCACCGGCAGCGAACACGACACCGGCAGAACCAGCCAGCACCACGCCCACAGCGTCCGCCCCCGTCTCACTGAGCGCCAACAGCGGACCACAGGCCCCCGGAGGAACAGTCCCAGCCTCCACCGGCATCACCTGGGATCAGGCCAGCAAAGACAAAGCCGCGGAAATCGCTGAGAAGGCAATGGACGACTTCGCGCGCCCCAACGTGGAGGAAAAGCAATGGGCCAACGATCTTGCCCGCTGGCTGACACCACAGGCCACCGCCGACTACTCGGCAGTGGACCCGGCCAACATTCCGGCCAACCTCGTCACCGGCCCGGCCACGCTGACCGTCGACGAAGCCAACGGCTACGGCGTCACGGCAGCTGTCCCCACCAATGCCGGGACCTACACGCTGCAGCTGCTCCGCACGGGCACGGAAGCCCCGTGGAAGGTCAACCGGCTCACACCACCCACGTCCTAAGCGCCGCACCTCTCCATCTCACACACGTAAGGAAGAAGTTCATGGGTACTACACCAACCGAAGTCCTGGCCTTTCCAAACATCAGGGCCATCGTCCGCGACAACGGGACCGCTGAGGTCGTCGTCGCGGGTAACTCCCGCATCGTGCCTGCCGGGGACTCCGTACAGGATCTCCGCAACAACGCCCTGGCCCTGGTCGTGGGCGAAGCGCAAACACTGCAGCGCCCCGTCCGGGTCCAGATCGAAGATCCCGAAGGACACGGTGAACTGATCGTGCACCCCGACAACAAGATCGAATCCGTCTCCTACGAACCGCGCCCGGCACGCCGCCGGGCAGAGGCCCCGGAAACCACCCCCGAGCCCGTCGCTCCAACCGTCATCGACACGGTCCCTGTTACTGCTCCTGAACCAGCAGCCGTCCCCGCACAGCCCACCGCTGCGGCAACGCTGGACCGCCAGCCATGGCCGCCCAACCCCGTAGAGAACGAGCCATCAACCGAGACTCCTGAGCCTGCCCAGCCGGCCGCCGCAGAACCGCAGACCACCGCAACCGCCCCGGAAGCACCGCTGACCCGGCGCAGCCTGAAGGAAACCTCGTTCCTGGTCAGCGCTCCGGTTTTGGAACCGGCAACACAGGGCTGGCGCGGAACGCTCACGCGACTCGGATACCGGATGGACCCCTCAGCCGAAGAACTCTCCGAACGTGAGGACATTCGCACGGTCAGCCAGCACTGGCCCGGCCCGCGCACCATCGCGGTGGTGAACCGCAAGGGCGGGGCGAACAAGACCCCCACGGTCGTCATGCTCTCGGCCATCCTCGCCCGCTACAGCGGTGCCGCCACAGTGGCCTGGGACAACAACGAGTCCCAAGGCACCCTCGGGTGGCGGACGGAAAAAGGCTCCCACGACCGGAGCGTCCTGGACCTCATCGATGCTTCCACCGAGCTGCTGTCACCTTCAACGAACGCGGCAGAAATCGCCAAGTTCGTTCATCACCAGACCGGTGACAAATTCGACGTTCTGCGCTCGGATGAAAACGAAGAAGGCGACCACGAAGTCACCGCTGAGGAAGTCGACATCGCCCACCAGGTGCTCACCCGCTATTACCGGCTTGTGATCATGGACTCGGGCAATACCGCCCGGGCAGCGAACTGGCGTCGGATGATTGACCACACCAACCAGCTCGTCGTACCTGTGACAGCCATCGAGGACCGCGCCGAAGCCGCCCGGCTGACGCTGCAGACCCTCGAATCCCGCGGTGGCCACGACGCGGAGCTGGCACGCAACGCCGTTGTGATCGTCTCCGAATCCACTGACGCCAAGCGCAGCATGAGCGGGGACGCTTTGAAGCGGGCCAGGGACGAGGCCCGGCGGATCGCTGACGGCTTCGAACCGTTCGTGCGGGCCGTCGTCCGGATTCCTTACGATCCGGCCATGGTCAACGGCCCCATCCGTTACGAAGCCCTCCAGCCCGCCACGCAGCGGGCATGGTTGGCCGCAGCGGCCGCCGTCGCCGCCGGCTTCTAGAACAACCCACCGACGGATTCTGAAAGGAGGAACCATGCAACAGTCCCTGAACCCCTGGATCACCCGCCCAGCCGGAGACCCTGCGGAGGCCGCTCTGGACACGCACGTGCCACCAGAGGCCGCGATCAGTGCGCCGCTGAGGGGAATGGTAGAACCGGACGCAGCAGACCGCCTCGGCCGACGCACCATGTCAGGCTCGCCAACGTTGTGGATTACCGGCGCCCACGGGGGAGCCGGCGAGAGCCGCATCGCTGACCTGTTCGACGGAGCCCGCCCCACCGGTCACTGCTGGCCCGTCCTGCAGGACGGGAGCACACCCCGGGTGCTGCTGGTCTGCCGGGCAGACATGCGCGGCCTGACAACGGCACAGAGCGCACTGACCCAATGGGCATCAGGTGCGGCACCGAAGCTGGATCTGCTCGGCCTCGCCGTCCTGGCGGACGCACCAGGGAAGACTCCCAAAGCGCTCCGTGACTTCGCCGCAATCGTCGGCGGGGGATCGCCCCGGCTCTGGACCCTGCCCTGGGTAGAAGCCTGGCGGCACGGCGGCACCACAACGCCGCCAACGGGCCGCGAATACGAACGATTCATCAATGACTTGGCCGCTCTGGCCACCGACATCACACCCAGCACCACCCACTGAAAGGTCTCACCATGAACTCCTTCTCCGCACTTGCGGCAAGCGTCATCCCCAACCCCACTCCGGTCGTTCCCGCCGAAGCCGGCGGCTTGCTCACAGTCCTGAACTGGGCTTCCGGTATTGGCCTCGTCCTGGGTGTTCTGGGCGTGATCATCGTCGGCGTCGGCATGGTCATCCAGCTCCAACGCGGCGAGGGTGGCCAGTCCCTCGCCAAGCTCGGCTGGGTCCTCATGGGCTGCATCATCATCAGCGGCGCTTCCGGCATCGTCCGCGCCTTCGTCTAAGCCAGCACCAACAACGGGAGGTTCACCATGAGCCAGTCAACAGAGAGCACCACCGAAAGCAATCCGTTCACCAAACCCGGGTTCCTCATCGCTGCCGCGCTGGTGGTCGCGCTGATCGCAGCAACCGTCGTCATCTTCCTGCTCCCCAACGGACAGGGAAACGCCCAGCCCGCCCCTGCCCCGACAGAGACCAGCAGCACAGCCGCAGCCAGCCCCAGCGCCTCCGCTGGGGCTGGCAAGAGCGTCTGCGGCCTCCCTGCGAGCAAGGAAACTGCACTGGGAACCGCGCCCAAATCCAAGTGGGACTTGCTCGGAACCATGGCCGTTCCAACAGATCCATCAACAGCAGGCCCCGGCACTGTGGGCAAGGACGGTCTGAGGTCGTGCTTCGCCCAGTCCCCGACGGGAGCCCTCTATGCGACGGCAAACATCTGGGCATCGTCCTTCAATGGCTACGCAAAACAGCTATACCTGGAGCTTTCAGCTGACAGCCCTTCGCGGGACAAAGCTGTACAGGCCATAAAGGAAGGCAAGGACGTCGGCGGCGGGACCTCACCAAAGGTTCAGATCGCTGGTTTCATGATCCATTCGTACACTCCCGAATCAGCCGTCGTCGAGCTGGCCATCAAGAGCAACGATGGCGGATACGGCGCTATCGCGACGTCACTGCTGTGGGAAGACGGTGATTGGAAATTGGATATCCCTCCCGCTGGCGGAGGCGCAGTTCGCCAGATCAGTGACCTGAGTTCATTTATCCCTTGGGCCGGCGTCTGACGTGGCAGAAAAGGAATGTGAGGTCTGGGACGCGTACTGCTGGAGTACGCAGGGTGCCAGCAATGTCGCGGCCGGGATCGCAGACGACGCAATCAACAATCTTGCAAAAGCCATCATGGAGGGCATGAGCCAGATGGTGACAACACTGTCTACCTTCTGGGTGACCATGCCCACGGTGAACCTGGCCAGCGAGGACGGCACCACGCCAAGTCCCGTTGTTTCTGCGGTCAATAGCGAACTGATGCCCTGGACGCTGGCGCTGGCGGTCCTCGCCGTCATCCTCGGAGGCATCCGGATGATCTGGGAACAGCGTGGGGCACCGCTTAAGGATCTGCTCCGCTCGCTGCTTACGCTCACTTTGGTGTCGGGCCTTGGCTTGGGTGTCATCTCGATTCTGGTGGTCGCGGCCGACGCCTTTTCTGTCGCCGTCATCGAGCGTTCCACGGACGGGAAGGGATTTGCAGAGTCGATGAACGTCCTGGTCATGACCAACCAGACCGGTGTCGGGGTTTTTATTCTGATCGTCCTGGGGTTGATTGGCCTGATTGCCTCTCTCGTCCAGGTCGTGCTGATGGTGGTGCGCAGCGGCATGTTGGTGATCCTGGCGGGCATCCTGCCGACCACGGCCGCGTTCACGAACACAGAGATGGGCAGGCAGTGGTTCCAGAAGGCAGTTGGCTGGACTATTGCCTTCATCCTCTACAAGCCAGCGGCTGCCATCGTTTATTCGGTCGCGTTCCTGCTCATGGGCACCGGCGGGGGCCAGAACGCGCTGATTAGGTCCATCACGGGCTTCACGTTGATGGTCGTTGCCTTGTTCGCCCTGCCAGCCCTGATGCGGTTCGTAACGCCGATGGTCGGCGCCGTCGCCTCTGGCGGGGGAGCAGGAGCAGGGGCTGTCGTTGGCGCCATGGCGACAGGTGCTGTCTCCTTGGGCCGCAGTGGCAGCGGTAAGGGCAATGCCGCACCAACGCCAGCGAGCACGCAGAGCAGCCAGGCAGGCACGTCTCCGAAGGGCAGTGACGGCACGTCGGGTCCCAGGGGAAGCGGCGGCCAGCCGACGCCAGGGTCAACCGGTCCTGGAGGTCCGGGTGGAGCTACCAGCACCGCGACCGCCAGCACTGCTAGAGCAGGAGCAACAGCAGGGGCAGCAACGGGAGCCAGCGGGGCAGCAGCAGCTGGTCCGGCAGGCATGGCCGTAGCTGCAGGCGCCCAAGTGGCGTCCAAGACGTCGCAGGCAATCGCAAAGACCGCGCAGGATTCAACCGGGGAGGGCCCCAGTGGCAGCAATTAATACCGAATACAAAGAACCGTCCTACGGCAACTGGCGCGTACCGCGCTCAGCGGGCCTGGGAAACCTCGGCGCTATCGGCACCGGGATTGTCATGGCCGGGCTGTTGATGGGCATCATCAGCTTCGCTATCTGGGGTCTGTTCCCGGGCCTCGCTGTCCTGGCCGTGGCCGGGGTTAGCGCCCTCCTGCTGACCGTCAAGGACAAGCACGGCCAGTCCATTGTTGACCGCTTCGCCACACGGATGAGCTTCCGGCTCTCCAAGTCCTCCGGAACGAATCTCTACCGTTCCGGCCCCCTGGGCGTGACTCCGTGGGGCATGTACCAGCTGCCGGGACTGGCCGCGAAGTCCACCCTGTACGAGTTCACTGACTCCTACAAGCGCCCGTTCGCCCTGCTGCATGTGCCGACCACCAGCCACTTCACCGTGATCTTCTCCACCGAACCTGACGGAGCCTCACTGGTGGACCCGGAGCAGGTTGATGCGTGGGTGGCGAACTGGGGCGGCTGGCTCGCCGGGCTTGCGGACGAAGCCGGCCTGGACGCCGCGGCCGTGACGGTCGAGACCGCACCGGATTCCGGATACCGGCTGCGGAACGAAGTGGAAATGAACATCGACCCGAACGCGCCAGCCTTTGCCCAGGCCATTCTGCGCGAGGTCGTTGACACCTACCCGGAGGGATCGGCCACGGTCCGCGCCTGGGTGTCCCTGACCTTCAACGCCTCCCTCCGGACAGGATCGAAGAAGCGGACACCGGAAGATGTGGCCCGGGACCTCGCCTCCCGCATCCCGGGCCTGTCGGCCCGGCTGCAGTCCACCGGTGCTGGTATTGCCCGGCCGATGTCAGCCCAGGAACTCTGCGAGGTGGTACGGATCGCCTACGATCCCCCCGCTGCGCTGATCATCGATGAAGCCCACGCCGCCGGCTCCCCGGTCTCCCTGACCTGGGGCGAGGTCGGCCCGACCGCGACGCAGGCAAGCTGGGATGACTACCGGCACGACAGCGCGTTCTCGGCCTCGTGGACCATGACCGGCGCACCCCGCGGGTCTGTGAACTCCTCGGTCCTGTCCCGGCTGTTGGCCCCGCACGGGGACATTGACCGTAAGCGGATTTCGCTGCTGTACCGCCCGATGGATTCTGCCCGGGCAGCTGCCGTGGTCGAGCGGGACCAGAACAACGCCAACGTCCGCATCACCTCAGGGAACCGGCCGTCCGCACGTGCCCTGGTCGATGCCCGCTCCGCTGTTCAGACCGCCCAGGAGGAAGCCCAGGGCGCCGGGCTGGTGAACTTCGGGATGGTCGTCACGGCCACCGTGACCGATAGGGAACGGCTCGCTGATGCGGTCGCGGCCATTGAACAGACCTCCGGTACTGCCCGTGTGTTGTTGCGCCGTGCCTACGGTTCGCAGGACACAGCGTTCGCGGCGTCCCTGCCGTTGGGGCTGGTCCTTCCCAAGCACAGCCTGCTGCCCTCCGAAATCAAGGATGCCCTGTAATGGCCCTCATGAAGATGTTCACCCGTTCCCCCAGGAAGCCAGCCGAGCCGGCGAAGGCTGAGCGCCAGCCGCGCGAGGCCGGGCCGGGCTCCCGGGGCTGGATCGGGCGTGGCGGAGGCATGGCCGCCCTCGTCCCGTCCGTGACGGAGTACCGGGGAACGACGGTCCAGGTCTGCGGGCTGTGGCCGTTCTCCTCCGGTGCGTCCTCGCCCATGATCGGCGTCCCGCTGGGACGCCACGAAGAAACCCAGGCCACGGTCTGCTGTGACCCGATCAGCTGGTTCCAGCGGGCACGGCTCATTTCCAACCCCTCCGCCTTTATCCTGGGCAAGCCCGGCCTGGGCAAGTCCACGCTGGTGCGCCGCATGTTCTTAGGGCTCTCCGCCCAGGGCGTCCACCCACTCGTTCTGGGGGACTTGAAGGGCGAGCACGTCAAAGCGGTCCAGGCACTCGGTGGCCAGGTCATCAAGCTCGGCCGTGGCGTTGGCTACCTGAACATTCTTGATCCCGGCCAGGCCGTCGAGGTCGCCCAGCTCCTCGAGGCCAGCGACCATCACGAAGCCGCCACCCGGGTCCGGGCCGACGCGCACGGCCGCCGCCTGAACATGGTTGTCTCGCTGATCACGATCAGCCGGAACAACCCGCCCACGGATCAGGAACAGACGATCCTGGACCGTGCGCTGCGGGTCCTCGATGACCGGTTCGACGGTATTCCTGTCCTGAAGGACCTCCTGGACGTCATTGTGTCCGCACCGGACGAGCTTCGCCAGGTCGCTCTGGACCGTGGCGACATGGCCGTCTACCTGCAGGAGACACGGGCGCTGGAGGCAACCCTGCTGGGCCTGACCGGGGGAGGGAAGCTGGGGGAAATCTTCTCCCAGCAGACCACCAATCCCATGAAGCGGGACCGCGCCGTCGTCTTCGATGTCTCCAGCATCGATGAGACGGAGACGGACCTGCAGGCCGCCGTCCTCCTGGCGTGCTGGTCCTACGGTTTCGGCACGGTCAACGTCGCCAACGCCCTTGCCGACGCGGGCCTGGAACCGCGCCGAAACTACTTCGTCGTCCTGGATGAACTGTGGCGGGCACTGCGCTCCGGTAAGGGCATGGTGGACCGGGTGGACGCCCTGACCCGTTTGAACCGCTCCGTCGGCGTCGGGCAGATCATGATTTCCCACACCATGTCCGACCTGCTGGCACTGCCGGCAGAAGAGGACCGGATGAAAGCCCGCGGATTCGTCGAGCGTTCCGGCATGGTGATCTGCGGCGGTCTGCCGGCCTCTGAAATGCCGCTGCTGACCTCCGCTATCCCGTTGTCCCGGCAGGAGCAGCAGAAACTCATCTCCTGGCAGGACCCGCCTGCCTGGGATTCGCGCGGCGTCGACGTCGAACCTCCCGGGCGCGGGAAGTTCCTGATCAAGGTCGGCGGCCGCCCGGGGATCCCGGTGCAGGTTGGGCTGACGTCGATCGAAACCGGAGACCACGGCGTGAACGACACCCAAACGAGGTGGCACGCCAAAAGTGAGAAGTTCGCGTGAATTTTGACGCTTTTGGCGTGAACTTGAGTACGCCCGGCGATTGCAGCGGGTGTGGGTGCTTAGGTTCAGGGAACCTGTGTGTCCTGACGGGTGAGGTCGGGGTGCTCGAGAGTGTTCAGGTAACGGGTGGCGCCTTCGACGCTGAGTCCGAACAGGTCGCAGATTCGGCGGATGTCCCCGCCTGTCGCGTGGATCTCATGCAAGATGCGGTCTTCGCGCAGGACTCGGGGCCGCAGCGTCCGGCCGGCCCAGGGGAACTGTCGACTGGCAGGCAGGAGCCTGGGCGCGGTGCGCCGGTTGATGAGCAGGTGCGGGTTGGCCGTGCCTGGCCAGGTTCGGTTGCGGTGGTCGAGCCAGGCCGTCAGGCGTGTGCGTACGGGGGCGGCCAGTGGGATGTCGCGGTCGCCGAGTTTCAGGTGTCCGTCGCTGATGTCGGTGAGTTTCAGCTCGCTGATCTGTTGCGCGGTCAGGGCGTGGAAGGCTACCAGGGAAACCGCGAGGGCAACGGCTTGGTTCGGGGAGTTCAGCTCCTCGCGGATCACGGCGGCGTCCAGGGCGAGGGGGATTGTGCTGCCTTTCGGGGACGCCTTCATCCCTCGGGTCGGGTTGGCGAAGATGAGTCGGCGGCCTTTGAGTGTCGTGAAGAGCGATTTGAGTCCGTTTCCGGCGATGTGGCGCCGGGCCGTGGTTTCGTCCAAGGCGGCTGTGATGTCGGCGCGGGTGACCTCGGCGAACGACTGGAGCCCCGCCTCGGCCCAGGCGTGGATGATGGGTTCGATGCCCAGGATGTGCGCCTTGATGGTCTTGGGGTCCCGCGGGATCTGCCGGGGCGCCTGGTGGGCGCCGTTGATCAGGACTTGCAGCCATATTTCGAGCTGGTCCTTCATGGCCGGTGGCAGTGTGCTGGTCTTGGCAGCGAAGTAGCGTTCGATGTGGGTCGGCCGGTCCTCGATGAGGAGGCCGGCCGCGGCCAGTACGTCGATCGTAGAGAGGACATTGCCGGAGTATTGCCGCAGTTGAAGGACGTCGGTGGCGCGGACTTTAGCGGTTGGGCTGGGCCGCAGGCCCTCAAGGAGCCTCAGGGACCGGGTCACGTCGTTGCGTTGCCGTTTGCTCCAGCCGGCCCTCTGGGCATGTTGACGGACGATGGCGGCGCAATAGCGGGTCAGATCGTTATCTTCGAGTCGGGCACGGGCCGCGACAGCCTTTTGGTCGGGCGGCATGTCGAACAGCGTCGTCTGCATGCCCATGTCGGCGGCGGGTGCGGTGACCCGCTGGTTGTTCTTGTCTCGCAGTTTCCATGGCGCGCGTTGTTCCGGGCTCAGCTTTGGCGCCCCATGACGGTGGAAGCTCATGTTGGCGAAGAAGAGCTGGTGGCCGGCCTTGGTCGCGCCCGCCAGGTCCAGACCGCGTCCAGGCTCTTGGAGCATTCGTGCCTGTTCCAGGCAGAGCCGGCAGGCCCGCCGCTCTCCGACTCGGGTGGTGCGTCCGCAAAAGTCGCAGATTCCATCAGGGTAGTGGGAGCGCCACCACCGGCAAGGCCAGCACGTCCAGTTGTAGCGGCGGTAGACACCCCAAGCAAAACATTCCTTGCACGAGCCTGGGTGTTGCGGACTGCCGGGATGGCAGATGGCGCACATGCCCTGGCTGAAGTAGTCCCTGCTGGTGCCGCATTTGGAGCATGGAGGTGGGCTGAACGGGCCACCGGGAAGGCAGTCGTAGCAATAGTCCACCCGTGGATAGGCCCATGCGACCCTGTTGATCTGACAGCGGGGGCACATCGATGGCGGCCGAAGCGGCGCCATCGGGCCCGGAGCCGGACTCACAACAGCCCTGCCTACAGGGGAGGCTCGGACCGTGGCTTGCCGAATCTCGGCGTTACGACCGGTGATACCTTGCCAAAACTCGGAGACACAACGGAAGACGGCCTACCATCGCCGGTGCCGGCGCCGGTGTCGTTGCCGTTTATGGTCTCGGTGACGCGTGGGCGACGTGCGGCGACCTTGTCAGGTTCGGGGGTCATCAGGTCTGCCGGTGTGCATTTCAACACCGAGCAGAGCACGTCAAGCTCTTCGAGTCTCATCGTGGCCGGCGTTCCGGCCCACCACGAGGACATCTTCCCGGCACTGATCTCTAGGCCGGCATCGGCGAGCATCCGGCGTATCTGCGCTGACTTCCAGATCCCACGTTCAGCGGCGCGGATCCGCAGGTTCCACTGCACGGTCTCATCCTTCCTTTTGTGTTGTCGCGAATCGGGACTCGATCCGCTCATTGGCGTTTTTCCAGGCTTGCTCGACGTACTCGCTGCGCACGTGGATGTAGCCCGAGGTAGTCGCAAGCCACTGATGACCCAGCAGTTCCTGGAGGGCCTTGATGTCCATCCCGGCCCCGTAGAGCGAGGAGGCGCAGTAATGCCGCAGGACGTGGGGAGTCATCCGCCCCGACCATGCCGGCAACCACTGATCGATCTGCAACCCCAGGCTGCGCCGCAGTGCGTTGTCACCGACCCGGCCGCATCGGCCCAGCTCACGGTCAAAGCGCTCCGAGGGCAGCAGAGGTGCGTCCGGATCCTCCCAGTCCCCGCCGTACAGGTGTCGGACATCGCCCAGCCACCAGTCGATCAGCTCTGCAGCGCCGTTGATCGCGGGCACAAGACGCGGCTTCGGGCCACGGCCGTGAGCTCCTTTGCCGAACCGGACATGGAGCTTGCCGAACCCGCCCAGGTCCGGGCGCCAGTCACGGATATCGAGCATCACCGTTTCGTTAATCCGCAGCCCCAGCCGACGCCACAGCGAGGCAGCGAAGTAATCCCGCGCGGCAGGCAGATACTTGCGGGCCTGCGGGATCGAGTGCCGCCAGGAAGTAAAGAACGTTTCGATCTCGGCATCCGACGGTGGCACCCGGACTTTGCCAAGGGATGCCCCGGACGGGCGGTTGAACTCATCAATGGGCTGTTCGACCAGCACCCCGGTCGCCCGATGTATCCGGCCCTGGTAACGGCTGATCACGAACTCGTAAAACAGCGCCAGCGTCCCTGCCTTGCCGGCTCTGGTGCTCACACTGCGTCCCAGCCGCTTCTGCTCGGCAAGGAACCGGTCAGCATCCTGACACGTCGCCGTCCACAACGGTCCAGTCACCGACCGGGCAAATTCGATGATTGTCGCCCGGGTATTGCGGATGTGCGAGTCGCTCAGACCAGCCGCCGCCATCGCCAGCGCGTACTGGTCAACGATCTCCTGCTCGAAGTCCTCGGCCGCCTGCACACTCCAGAACCCCGGATCCATGGCGGCCCCACCAGGCAACACCACCAGCGCCATCAGTCAACAACTTCAGAAGGAGCGAGCATGCGTCGACATTACGCCCAAACCGTCACTCTCGTCGATGGTTCATCGGTTTGGTCCCACAGCGGCTTCGATCCAACGCCACCTGCCCAAACGCGACTTCAAGCCCCAAATCAGCCCAACGAACCTGAGCGAATAGAGACACCGGCTGATTCTCTCCTTGGGCCAGCAGCTCCTGAGCTGCCCGGCGAGGGAGGCGCACTGTGAGCGCACCGAACCGTAAAGGAATGGGCCTCGGGGATGCCCTGCTGGTCTGGCTGGCTATTGGCTTTATCGTCGTCTTTGGCGGCGGGACCTACGCGGCCGCTCACGTGGGTTCTTGGATGGCCGGCATCGAGGCACCGCCCGCCCATCCGATTGATCTGATTGCCGGGCTGATCAAGGGACGGGTGCCCTGGCCAGCCCAGTCCACCGTCGCCGCGTCCCTCATGGCCGGCGTGATCGTGGTCCTGACCATCGTCGTGCTGGTGGCCTGGAGGAAGGGCGCGTCCAAGCGTGCTCGGGTCGATAAGGCCGCCCGGTACCTGGGCCGTGGGAAGTCGCTGGCCGCGTTCTCCGAGAAGGGCGCACAAGCCACGGCCGAGCGCCTCGGCGTGAAGGACACTCCGGGCATTGTGGTGGGAAAGGTGGTTTCCACCGGCCAGAAGTTCATTCAGTCCTGGGAAGACCTCAGCATCGACATCTGGGGGCCACGGACGGGTAAGTCGACCTCCCGGGTTATGCCCGCGATCCTGGACGCACCTGGTGCCGTCGTCTCGACCTCGAACAAGCGCGACGTGGTGGACGGCACCCGCGGCGTCCGGGTCCTGACCGCTCCGGTGTGGGTGTTTGATCCGCAGAAGATCGCCCAGGAGGAACCCGACTGGTGGTGGAACCCCCTCTCCTACGTAACGGACGAAGAGAAGGCCCACAAACTCACCCAGCACTTCTCGGTCGGTTCGCGTACCCCCGGGTCAAAGCCGGATGCCTACTTCGATCCCAAAGCCGAAGACATCCTCTCCTCGTACTTCCTCGCGGCCGCGCTCGGGGAGCTGCCCATCACCCAGGTGTATCTATGGGTGACGGAGCAGGTCAGCCAAGAACCCATCGAAATCCTGAAAGAACACGACTACGAGCTCCAGTACAAGGGCCTGGAGTCCACGCTGAAGCTGGCTGACAAGCAGCGCGACGGTATCTTCGGCACCGCCGAGAAGATGATCCAATGCCTCAAAAGCAGGAACACGCTGCGCTGGGTCGCCCCGGCACGCGGCGAGTCCGTGGCCACGGACCCCCGCCGACAGTTCAAGCCGCACGACTTCGCCGCCTCACAGGAGACGATCTACATTCTCTCCAAGGAAGGGGCCGGCTCCGCCGCACCCCTCACCACAGCACTGACGGTGGCCATCGCCGAGGCCATGGAGGAACGCGCCGAGCGCAGCGGCGGCCGCCTGCCACTGCCGGCACTGTTCGCCCTGGACGAGCTGGCCAACGTCGTCCGCTGGGCCGGCCTGCCGGACCAGTTCAGCCACTACGGCTCCAAGGGCCTGATCGTCATGGGCATCCTGCAGTCCTGGTCACAGGGCGTCGAACTCTGGGGCGAGGCAAACATGCGGAAAATCTGGTCCGCCGCCAACGTCAAGGTCTACGGCGGCGGCGTCGCCGAAGAAGGCTTCCTCCGCGCCCTCTCAGACCTGATCGGGGACTACAGCTACACCAACGTCTCCATTTCCTCCGGAAAATCCGGCTCCAGCCGCTCCCGGCAGGAAGGCAAGGAACGCATCTTCGACGTCTCCAACCTCGCCGAACTCGACCGTGGCCGCGCCGTCGTCCTCGCCTCCGGCGCACCCGCCACCCTCGTCCGGACACTGCCCTGGTACACCGGGCCCCACAAAGAAGCCGTCGAGGCATCCATCAAGACCTACAGCCCCCGCCCCGAAGAACCGACCGCACCGGCGGCAGCCGAGCCGGTGGCCAATCCCTGGGTCACGACGTAGGAGGCGCTGAGATGAACAGCGACATCGGACGATTCAGCACAGCTCTTGCTACCGGCGAGACAGAGGCACCCGCCGAAAGGCCCGCGGAAGAGCAGAAGCCACCTGAACTGGTCTACGGCTCAGCCGAGGAGTTCCTGCACGAGCAGCTGCTGCCGACCTACGTCCGCGACGTCGACGGCCGCGCCGCCAAATGGTGCATCGAGTGGTACTTCCACCCCGAAGCCCTTTCCCGCGTGGAAGCGCTGTGGCGGGCCTGGGAACATCTGCGCCTCGACGGGGCAACGGGTATCAGTGTCTGGTGGAAGGACCACGCGGACCACCACATGAGCGTGCTCCTGGACCCCCGCGGCCCGTTCTACAAATGCGATAATCAAAAGCACAGGGACCCCGAACATCTGGAGCCAAAACGTGCACCAGCAGGGTGGTTCCCTGATGTACGACTGCAAGACTAACGGTTGAGTGCGAGTAGTGGTGGTCCATTGAACCGCCCCTATTGCGTTGTCTCGAATTAAGCTTCCGCTAGCGTCTGGGACTGGGCCCGCTCTTGATGCATTTCGGTTCCCCTCGGCGTCATTAGGGCAGATGCTCTTTAAGCAACCTCATTGATTGCACCTCTTCTCGCAACCGAGTGTTGCGCGAGACCGCTGTAAGAACCGATGGGCGTTGGTACTGCAGGATGCCGGGCGTCCCGCAAGCGGTTCAAGTGGCTGTCGATCAGGGCCCGGGTCGTGTGGAGTTCCAGAGCCGGTTCCACCATCAGCGAGTTGGCGCGTTTCGTGAGGTTGCCAGGCTCCGGACGCCCTCATAGCCCTGGGCTCGTGACTCTGGGCTTGTGTGCCGTCCACATCCACATCCACATCCACATCCACATCCACATCCACATCCACCCGGATCATCCCTAGTTTTTGGATTTTCACGAAGTTTCCCGCTCTACACCGGGGTCATGACGCGGCGGGCCCCGCCAACGCTAGGTGAAATGTGATGTGGGCAACACTATTTGGATTCACCGATTCACAATCTGTGGTTGTTGACCGGCTCAAATAGGTGTTTCATTTGACCCCTTGACCGCTCCTAGAGTCGATCTGACCAGTGGAGCCCCGCCAGTGCGCCGGGGTATCCGGACATCACGAAGGCGTGGGGCCCGGCGTGCAGTCATGAGACTTACGAGTGAAAGCTGAATGACCATGATCAAGATTCACAGTTCTACTTCGAAGATCGGGGCGGCCCTGGCAGCCGGGGCTCTGGTGTTTGGGACCGTCTCCTGCGGAGCGGCGGCGGCCGAAAAGCCCGCGGCGATGGCTACCAAAGACGTGTCCGGGATGAATGTTTACCTGGTGGGTGCCGGCGATGTTAACCCCTGGACGAAGATCTACAACGCCGTCGTCATCGAAGGCATGGAGGCAAAGGGCGCCAAGGTCACGTATCTCCAGGATCCCTTCGACCCGCAGGTCCAGGTCCAAAACCTAGACCGCGCCGTTGCAGCCAAACCGGATCTGATCATGTTGCTCGGCCTGGACTACCGGGCGCTGACTCCTGGACTTACGCGCGCGCAGACCGCCGGGATCCCGGTCATCAACATGACTTCGCCGCCGAAGCCGGCCGACGATCTTTTTGCGCTTTCAGTCGAGTCGGACCAGGTGAGTCTGGGCAAATTCGCCGCCCAGAACATCATCGAGGGCTTGAAAAAGCAGGGAGTTTCGAAAGGCAACGTCATTGCGATCACGGGGACGGCAGGCACGGAACAGGTCTCAGTGAGGCTGGAAGCTTTCAAGAAGGAACTCGCGACCGTAGAAGGTTTGGATTTGGTCGCTGTAGAGGACGGCAACTGGGACCAGGCCACGTCGCAGCGACTCGCTCAGCAGCTTTTGGCTAAGTATGCGAGCAAGGGCGGCATCCAGGCCGCGTATGGCATGGCAGACAATCAGGCATTGGGGATCATCCAGGGTGCCAAGCAGGCCGGCACGACGGTGGGCGGAGATAAAGGCCTCGTTGTCTCTGGTAGTAACTGCTACATGAGCGGTCTTGAATCCATCAAGGCCGGGGAACTGTTTGGAACTGCTTCTGAGAGCCCCGAGGAGGAGGCAAAGTACACGGTCGAGATGACCCTGAAGTATCTGGCCGGTGAGGACCTTCCGAAGAAACTGTTCGCGCCCGAAAGCCGCATCACCGCTGCCAACGTACAGGCAGCTCTCGACGGAAAGATTTGCCCGTGACCGATAGGGATCAGCGGTCTGAACCTCCGAGGCTGCAGATGGCCGGCGTGACGAAGAGCTACGGCGCACTTCACGCTCTGAAAGGAATTGATCTCACTGTTGAAGCCGGGGAAATACACGCTCTCTGCGGCCATAATGGGGCGGGAAAGAGCACCTTGGTCAAGGTCCTGTCCGGAATCGTTAGGCAGGACGCCGGAACCATGGCGATCGACGGAAGGACGGTGGACTTCCATCACCCTGGCGATGCCCAACGGGCGGGAGTCTCCGTTGTCGATCAGGAGATCAGCCTCATCCCCGCATTGTCGGTCCGCGAAAACCTGCTGCTCGGTCTCCCGAATGCTCCGTTCTTCGTCCGACACGCCACATCTGAACTTTTCGTCAAGGGACTTTTGGCCAGGGTCGGGCTGGAGGGCCTCAACCCGTTGACCCTGGTCGAGCGCCTTTCCCTGGGGGAGCGGCAACTCGTCGAGATCGCCCGGGCACTGGGCAGGGGCGGACGTCTGCTGATACTGGACGAACCCACGGCAACTCTCAGTGACGTAGAGATCGACCTGGTTTTCAAGGCCGTGAAGACTGCGGCGTCGGAGGGAACGAGTGTTCTGTATGTTTCGCACCGGCTAGGCGAGGTTCTCGAAATCTGCGACAAGGTGAGCGTTTTCCGGGACGGCAACAAAGTCACCACCTCGGAAGTCGGGAAGCTCGTTAAGCGGTCATTGATCGAACTCATGGTCGGTGAGGTCAAGGGTGATGACACGGTGCGACCGGTCCTGGCTGCTGAGGTTTCTCCGAGGCTGCAGGTCCGCGGGCTGCAGACACCTCGTCTCCACGGAATTGACCTGGCGGTGGACCGGGGCCGCATCGTGGCCCTTGCAGGTCAGATTGGTTCGGGCGCAGGCGACGTGTTGCGGGCACTGGCCGGCCTCGTCCCCGAGGCATCGGGACTTGTCTTTGCCGAGGACAAGCGCGTACGCCTTGGGTCGCCTTCGGCATCGTTGCGTGCCGGTTTATCCTACGTGTCGAACGACCGGAAATCAGAGGGGCTGTTCCTTGAGCAGTCGACGCAGACGAACCTTGTCGCGACCCGACTAGATTCGCTGTCCCGGGCCGGATTCGTCAGGTCACGGGCGCTTCGCTCCATTGCCTCAGGGCTAGCGCGAATCGTAGGGCTGGAATCGAAAATGGCATCACCTGTGGGGACGTTCAGCGGAGGAAACCAACAAAAGGCGTTTCTCGGTCGCTGTCTTATGCGCGGGGACAAGGGAGTCCTGCTCCTGGACGAACCCACCAGGGGAGTCGATGTTGCGGGCCGAAGCGAAATCCACCGGCTGATACGCGACGCTGCCACGGCAGGGAACGCCGTCGTATTCGCCTCAACCGAGTTGGACGAAATCCTTGATCTCGCCGATGAAGTGGTGACCCTCAGCGCCGGGCGCATCGTCTCGGCGAGACCGCGGGCCGAAGTCACAACGGAGGAGCTCCTGTCGGACATGACTCATGTTGAGAGAGAAGTGGTGAACCCATGACCGGGGAGATGGTGCTGACCGTGCCCACCGAGTCGGGCCGGAAAAATCGACGGAGTATCGGCCGCGCAGAGACTCTCCTGGCCGTGGCGACACTTGCCGTTCTGGTCTATGGGGCTTTAACCACGGATGGGTTTCTCACGCTCGAAGGGCTCAAGGCAACCGTGTCGGGAGTGGGCATTCTCGGGATCGTGGCCGTGGGGATGACGTGTGTCACCCTGAGCGGGAGCCTCTTTTGCCTCACCCTGGGTAGCACACTGACCATCTCGTCCATGGCTTTTCTTAGTTGGATGAGCATCGGAGTGCTGCCGGCGCTGGTTCTGACGATAGTCATGGGTGCATTGGTTTGTGCTGTTCAGGGTTTGCTCATCGGCGGACTCGCGGCCAACCCCATCGTTGTCACGGTCGGCCTCGGCTCGCTCCAGATTGGTGTGGCGTCCTGGCTGACAAATCAGTCGACTGTCTACCCGCCAGCGGGTGCTTCCTACCAGTGGTTGAGCGCTGTTTATGCGGGGCTGCCGCTGTCCGTCTATGTACTGGTGGCGCTGGTTCTCGCTGTTGCCGCGTGGCTGTCCTGGAGCCGGACGGGTCAGCTGATTCGGTTGGTTGGGGAGAATTCCCGGGCCGCGCGTGCCGCAGGAATTCCCGTCACCGGCACGGTGGTGGCAGGTTTCGTAATTGCAGGAGGTTGCGCTGCTTTGGGAGGTGTCCTGCTCGGGGCAACGGACGGGAATGCCACTTTGCTCAGCGGCGGGGACCGGTACACGTACGACGCTATCGCCGCCGTTCTCGTCGGCGGTGCCGCGGCTGGCGGGGGCCGGGGAAAGGTCCAGCACACCGTATATGGTGCCCTCTTCATCGCTCTGATCTCAAACATGCTCCTGCTTCGCGGGTTCGGCGGAGGCGCCCAGATGCTGGTAACCGGTGTGCTGGTGCTAATTGTGTTGCTAATTTTCCAGATGAGGAGACGGGTTCGATGAGTGCTTTGATCGCCAAGCTGAAACGAACACCCCTGCCTCGGTCTTCGGCCTCGATGACGTTCTTACTAATGACTGTCATGTTTGCAGTCGTTCCCGTTGCTGCGGGCAGCACCTTTAGTACTTTCTCGGTGTACACCGCCTTACAGATTTTCGGCACCTACGGTCTCATTGCGCTTGCCTTGGGAATCACGATGATCGCTGGCCAGTTCGACCTCTCAACGCTGGGCATGTATTCCCTTGGGGGCATGGTGGCCGTCAAACTCGGACAGGGTGCGCCCATGACGGGGGTTGCCGCTGCAGTCCTCGTGGGAGCGGTCGCCGGACTCATCCAGGGGAGCATCGTCTCCCGATTCAGGATCAACTCGATGGCTGTGACCCTCGGGGGGTTCCTCGTACTGCTCGGGCTGAGCCGGACGCTAGGGGACGACCGAACCGTTTCCTACGACGACGTCGGAGTAGGAATCATCCTTGACCGGCCCTTGGCCGCGGTGCTGTCAATGCACACGCTCGTCGTCCTGGGCTGTTTCGTACTGATAGCAACCGTGATGGCACGCACGCGTCTCGGCCGCGACATCCGCGCCGTTGGAGGAGACGCCCGAGCAAGCCACATCGCAGGCGTCCACGTTGAACGTGTCACGACGGGAGTCTTTGTAATCTCCGGGGTCCTGGCCGGTCTTGCCGGCGCCCTAAACGCCTTCACCCTTTCCTCGGCCCTGGTCAACCCGGGCTTCGCGCCGCTCGTCTTCGCGGGTACGGCCGCGCTGATCGGGGGAGTGGGCCTTGCCGGCGGACGCGGCACCGCTTGGGGTATCGCGCTGGGCGCCTTGTCGCTCAGTTTGCTGCAGGCGATGTTCGGGATGCTTGCCAGCCCGAGCTGGGTCAGTTCGATCATCACTGGCGTGCTGCTAGCCGCAGCGGCCGCGTTTTCAGGTCTGCGCCGCCAAACGGTTTGGATGGCGTGGAAACGCTCAATGAGTCACATGACAAACAGGAATCCCGGACGACTTGGAGGGAACGGGATCTCGCCATGAGCTGCCTATATCAGCGGGGCCTCGTCCCGGCGCTGCGCGCCCCTAATCGGAGATCTGTTTCGAGGTGTCCCCTGCGTGGTGGCCCCAGCCGGGGTTCGCACAGCTTCAGAAGGCGCACAATTATGAGAGATGGCAGGAAGCACAACAGATGACCATGGCAACAGGGATCGCCCTTCTGGTGATCGACTTCTCCACGGCTTTCACGAATCCGGACTCCGAGCTGTACTGTCCGGCCGACTCCGCCCTGGACGCAACGGCCACGCTTCTCTCCGCCGCCCGCGAAGCGGGAGCACTGGTGGTTTATACGACAGTGGCCTACGACGAATCCGGCGCCCTGGCGGCTAGGCGGTTTATCGAAAAAAACCCTTCCGCCGCCGTTCTGAAAGCCGGCAGCCCAGATGTCGAAATTGATGACCGGGTAGCTCCGGAACCGGGCGAACCGGTCCTGACCAAACTCGTTGCTTCCGGATTCTTCAACACCCCCTTGGCGTCACTGCTGACGGCCTCGCACATTGAGACCGTGATGATTGTCGGCGCATCAACATCCGGCTGCGTCCGGGCAACCGCCGTTGACGCCATCCAGCACGGCTACAAGGTCTATGTCCCCCGGGACGCGGTAGCCGACCGCTCAGGCGACGCCCACCGGCAGTCGCTGCTAGATATTCAAAGCCGGTATGGCGAAGTAGTGGATCTCCCCGAAGCCCTGGCATTGCTGAAGAACGCCGAAACAGTCCAAACCACAGATCCCATTGTCAGGTCCCCAAACGTCTGAGGCGAGGCAGCACCGGATCGAACGCCGCTCCACGGTCTCCATATAGAGCCAACACCGTGTTCTGAGTCGTAGATCCGCCGTCCGATCGTAAACCCAGGCGGTAAGGGCGCCAGATGAATGAATATCCCGCTGAAGCAGAAAAAGAAGGCAACTATGAATGCAAATTCCAAATCACGACGGATCGGAGTGCTGCCGGGGGACGGCATCGGACCCGAAATTGTAGAGGCAGCTGTCGATGTGCTGAAACTCGTATCGGAACAGCAGGACCTCGGCCTCGAATTCGAAACGGGTCTGCTGGGCGGCTGCGCCATCGAAGAGAAAGGGACTCCGCTCCCGGAGGACACAATCCGGATATGCAAGGACAGCGAAGCCGTCCTTGTCGGAGCCGTGGGTGGACCAAAATGGGACCAACTCCCTGATGACCAGAATCCGGGCCCAGGCGGGCTGCTCCGACTCCGCCGGGACTTCAATCTCTTCGCTAACCTGCGCCCCGGCATCTCATATCTGCCGGACCAGCTCCGCGTTGGCAGCGAACCTGTCGACATCATGCTGGTCAGGGAGGCAGTCGGGGGTGCCTACTTCTCTCCCCGAAAGGGACGCGAAGAAATCGATGGTGAGCTCACAGCATTCGACACCATGGAATACACGGCCACGCAGATCAGAGACATCGTGCGCGTAGCAGCACAACTGGCCCGGTCACGGGGAGGCCGGCTGACCTCGGTGGACAAAGCGAACGTGCTGGAGTCATCCCGTCTGTGGCGGGAGGTTGCCATCGAGACTCTCCAGGAGTTTCCGGACGTGGAAGTAGAGCACTTGTACGTCGACAACTGCGCCATGCAGCTCATCCTGCGCCCATCAACCTTTGACGTCATTGTCACGGAAAACCTCTTCGGTGACATTCTCAGCGACGAAATCGCCGGGATCGTAGGTTCCCTGGGACTGATGCCATCCGGCAGCCTGCGCCACGACAGGTGGGGCCTGTACGAACCGGTTCACGGGTCTGCACCGGGCATTGCGGGTCTCGGCATCGCCAATCCAACGGCGACCATTTTGTCCGCGGCTATGCTCCTGCGTCATTCACTTGGTCTTGCGGAAGCAGCCGCGGCCATTGAAAACGCCTGCATCGAAGTCATGAGCTCTGGCGTGAGAACGGCAGACCTAGCGATCCGGGATACCGAGCCGGTATCGACCAGCGAATTTGCCAAGGCAGTCTGTCAGGCCCTCGACCGCAAAGGCAGCCTGCCCTAGCGGGGCGTCCCGCACGCCAGACAGCTCGTACTCCGCGTCGGTTCGCCCCTCACACGCTCCAGCTTGGTAATAGGGGTCTTGGGGCAGGGCCAGCGATTCGTTGGGCAGCCTTCTCCGGTCGCCCTGGAGAAGTGGCGGTGTTCACAACTGCCCGTTGTGAATTGCCTCCAATGAGTGTTTCTCTTCGCTCCGGGCTGTGAATAGTGTCGAAGTTATGAGAACCCCGTCACATTGTGGCGGGTGATGAATCAGCCGCAACGAGGCGGCATGAAGGCCAGGAGAGTACCTAAGATGAGAAGCGCTATGGCGACAAGGCCCTGCAAATGCCGCGCCGCCCTGGACGGTGATGACTTTGGTCAGTTGCAAGCCCGGCAACGGAGGCATGAGGCCGATGTGCAGGGCGAGTCTCCAGTCCGGGCGCTCAGGTCATGACCGGGACGATGTTCGAGAAGATTCTCGACAAGCACCGCGTGGCCGGCAGCGGGGAAGTTCCTGACCGGTTGTACGTTGACCTTCATCTCGTTCATGATCTGAGCCCGCAGGCTTTCGCCGGCCTGCGCAGCAAGGGCCGCTCCGTTCGCCGAACAGACCTCACCTTGGCCACCGCGGACCACGGCGTCAGCACGAGAGGACTCGGAGGTCCGGGAACTGCCCTTACGAACCAGCTGCAGGCCCTCCAAGGGAACTGCAAGGACTTCGGAATTCCGCTGTATGGCATGGGATCAGCTGGCCAGGGCATCGTTCACGTCATCGCACCGGAACTGGGCCTGACCCAACCCGGAATGGTGATTGCCTGCGGGGACAGCCACACGCCCACGCACGGCGCCCTGGGGGCATTGGGATTCGGTATCGGAACCAGCGATGTTGAGCATGTTCTCGCGACTCAATGCCTGGTGATGCCGGAGCTGAAGTCGATGCGGGTAAACCTTACCGGGGCACTGCCGGATGGCGTGACGGGGAAGGACCTGGCGCTTGCACTCGTGGCGCACTTCAACGCGGGCGACGCCCGCGGCCATGTCATCGAGTTCCAGGGTGAGGCTGTAGCTCAGTTGACCGTCGAGGAAAGACTGACGCTCTGCAACCTGAGCGCGGAGATGGGCGCCCGGGCAGCTCTCATTTCCCCGGATGAGAGGACCCTGGCCTACCTGAAGGGCCGCCGCCACGCACCTAAAGGGGACCTGTGGGACCAGGCAGTCATGGAGTGGATGCGGACGGCCAGCGATATCGATGCTGTTTTCGACACCGAAGTCGATTTCGATGTCAGTCGCTGCCTGCCTACCGTGACGTGGGGTACCACGCCTGCGATGAGCGTCGGGGTCAACGGACGCGTCCCGCATCCCGAGGAGACCAACAATCCCGAAGCCGCCCGCAGGGCCCTGCTGTACATGGGCCTCGCGGGCGGAGAAAAGATCTCCGACATTGGCATTGATGTTGTCTTCATTGGCTCCTGCGCTAATGGACGCCTCGGTGACCTGCGTGCCGCCGCCAATGTGCTGGAAGGGCGGCACATCGCCCAAGGAGTGCGGGGACTGGTGGTGCCGGGGTCGCGGGCCGTAAAGCTCGCTGCCGAGGCCGAAGGGCTGGACCGTGTATTCATGGAGGCGGGATTCGAGTGGCGTGAACCCGGATGCTCGATGTGTCTGGGCATGAACGATGACATTCTTGGTCCGGGTCAACGGTGTGCCGCCACGAGTAATCGGAACTTCGAAGGCCGCCAGGGCCCCGGCGGCCGGACCCACCTCGTCTCACCGCGGATCGCGGCTGCGACGGCTCTTTCAGGGCGCATTGCCGATGTTGAGCGTGCAGCATGATGCGCACCACGATCGCCGGACGGATGGTCCCGCTGGACCGTGACGGCGTGGACACGGACACGATGATGCCACAGGAATTCCTCAAGGGAACCGACATGGAAGGATTCGGCAAAGCCGTCTTTCATCACTGGCGCCAGTCCGGCCAAATCCCTTTGGACGATCCGGTCCGGGCCGGTGCCCGCGTCCTGGTCGCCGGCCGGAATTTCGGAATCGGATCCTCGCGAGAGCATGCGGTGTGGGGCTTGGCGCAATGGGGCTTCGAAGCGGTGGTCGCCGTCGAATTCGGCGACATCTTCGCCAGCAATTGCGTCAAGAACGGGATCGCCCCCATCGCGGTGCGGGAAGAAGAGTGCCGGGACCTCCGCCAGCTCACCGAGTCAGATCCGCTCGCACCAGTGACCATCGACCTGTGGGGATGCCGCCTGTGGGCCGCCGGCATATCGGCTTCCTTCACCCTGGCACCGATTATCCAGAGGATGCTGATTGAAGGCCTGGACGAAATAGCCCTGACAGAGACCCTGCTCGACTCGATCGAAGCATACGAGCGAGATCGGCCGCCTTGGGAGCCCACAACTTCAGCTCTAGAGCGAGGCCCCGAGAACCCAGGGATGAAAACAAGGGTGCCTCTGCAGGGTCTGCCCGGCACGCCCCTGCCAGCCGGACGGCCGGAGCGAAGCGGCACTAATCATGCGGCGCCAACCGCCACCAAGAAACGAAACTCAGAGGAGCAGTAATGGTCAACGTTGTGAGCAGCAGGGCAATCGTGGGGGTACTTATTCCCTCAACGAACACAGTCGTCGAACACGACTATTCAATAATGCGGCCCGAGGGCGTGACCTTTCACTACAGCCGCTGCTATGTCGAAGAACCGGACCTCTCCACCGACCAGGGCGTGCAGGACTTCATCGACGCCCTGGGCCAAGCCAACGACGTCGCCATCCGCAACGTCCTGACGTGCAAGCCCTCCTTCATCACCATGGGCATGTCAGGGGAGACGTTCTGGGGCGGAGCGGAAGGCAATGAGGCGTTCGAAAAGCAGATCTCGACAACGGCAGGGCTTCCCATCAGCACAGGCGCCAGCGCCGTCCGCGCGGCTCTTGAGGCGTACGGCGCCAAGAAACTGGCCTTCGTCAGCCCGTATCCGCCCATAGTCAACGAACACGTGATCCGCTATTTCAACGACCACGGCTACGAAGTAACGGCCGATCACGGACTCGGTATTCAGTCCGCAACTGCCATTGCCGAGGTCACCGAAGACACACTGGCCAAGGTGCTGCTGGAACTGAACGAAAGTAACCCGGACGTAATCGTCCAGGCCGGAACGAATCTGTCGATGGTCCGGCTCGCCGCGGCCGCCGAACGCTTCCTCGGCAAACCCGTCATCGCCATCAACACCGCCTGCGTATGGCACACACTCCGTCAACTGGGCATCAATGACCAGTACAGCGGATTCGGCTCACTGCTTAGCGACCACTAATCCTCCCGTCCACACCGAATTATCAGAACAACGAGGTTATTGACATGACCGACATCCTGGAAGAAAACAGGTCCTCGCTCTCGGCTGTCTGGCAGCCGATCCAAATCGGGCCGATGCGCCTTAAGCACAGGGTCATCGTGCCGGCCCGCATCCTCAACTGGGCGCCGGACAACATCCTGAGCGACCGGCACCTGAATCACTACAAGCACCTGGCCGAAGGCGGCACGGCGATGATCGTGACCGAACAACACGCCGCCTACCCGACGGCCAAAGGTTCCTTCCACAACGGGTGCACGGCCTGGGAAGAACGAGCCATCCCCGGCTTCCGGAAAATGGCGGAAATCCTCCACGCCCACGACGTGCGCGGAGTCGTCCAGCTCTACGGCACAGGCGTGCACGACAAGGGCACCATGCTCGTCGATGAATGGAAGCCTCTGTGGGGCGTGTCGGAACTGCCCTCGGTCGCGCACAGCGAATCGCCCCTGGTCATGGGCCAGGCAGAGATTGACGTCATCATCGACGGATACGCCAAGTCAGCGGAGAACGTGCGCGAAGCAGGTCTTGACGGCGTGGAAATCCACGCCGCCCACGGCTACCTCCTGTGCCAGTTCCTCAGCCGCGTGTACAACAACCGCACCGACCAATACGGCGGATCCATCGAAAACCGGTGCCGCCTGATCGTCCAGATCGGCCAGGAAATCCGCCGCCGGGTAGGTAACGACCTCGCGATGGGAATCCGACTCTCCTATGACGAGTTCATCGGACCGGCCGGAATCACCCCCGACGAGGCCGACGAATACGTCAAACTGCTCGTCGGCACAGGACTGTTTGACTACTTCAGCATCAGCGCAGGCAACTACTACACCCTCGACCAGACGGTCGCGCCCCAGGAACAAGAGGACGGCCACCTTGTGCCGTTTGCCCGGCGCGCAAAGGAGCTCATCGGTGAACGCGCAGCGGTGTTTACCGTCGGGCGTTTCCGCGACCTGCACCTTGCCGAAGAGGTCCTCAAATCCGGAGCAGCGGACATCGTCGCAATCGGCCGCGGCCAGCTTGCCGACCCGGAACTGATAAAGAAGACCCGCGAGGGACGCGAGCACGAGATCATCAAATGCACAGGCGTGAACGAGTGCGTCGGCAGACTTTGGGACGGCGCGGAAGTCATGTGCATGATGAACCCGGTCACCGGCCGGGAAGGACGCTGGGGCACACTTGACCGCGTCGCCCCCGCGGACGCCAAGCGCGTCCTCGTCGTCGGCGGCGGACCCGCCGGAATGAAGGTCGCCTCCGTGGCCGCCCAGCGAGGCCACCTGGTCACACTGGTGGAGCGGGATAACAAACTCGGTGGTCACCTGAACCTGCTGGGCTCCTTGCCCAATCAGGAGGGCTTCAACATCGCCACCGACGACCTCGTCCGGGCAGTGAACAACGCCGGCGTCGACGTCAAGCTCAACACGAACGCCGACCTGGCCTTCATCAACGGCTTCGCACCCGATGAAGTCTTCATCGCCGAGGGCGCCAGCTTCGCAGACTCGGGCATGAGCCTGTGGACCCCCGGACTGGAACAGCTTCCCGGAGCGGAAGGCCCCTCGGTCTCAGCCATCGACGTCGCCGTCCGCAAAGTACAGGCGGACGGGCCGAAATCGCTCGGTGACCGGGTAGTGATTGTCGACGAGTCCAGTACCACCATGCCCTTGGCCCTGGCCGAGGTACTTGCCGCCGCCGGAGCCAAGGTTACGATCATCACTCCGCAGCTCATGGTGGGTCACGACGTGCTCAAACGCGGCGAATTCACCTGGCGTCTGCCTGCCCTGGCCAGCAATGGAGTGGAAATGATCGCCCAGCGGGTCGTGCAATCCTTCGACGGCACCAATCTGTTGACATCTGATATGTGGACCCGGCAGGAACATGTCATCGAAAACGTCTCCGCGGTCATCCTGTCCATCTACCGGAAGTCCAGCACTGCTCTGTTCAGTTCGCTCGCCGACGCGCCCTACCCGGTAAGGCGCATTGGAGACGGCCTCGCGCCCCGCAAGATGCAGGCCATCATCTATGAAGCCGAAGAAGCGGCACGCTCCATCTGAGCGATTCCGCAGGCGCAGCTCGAGAGTCAGCATGGGCGCAGACGACCCGCGCCCATGCTGAGTTATTGGAGGTAACTTTGCCCCGCGCTTCAGACTGCGGGATGATCCATAACAGCGACCTCGACCGCGTTGCACATCCTCTATCCGGCCAATGCATCCGCTGACCGCACGCTTAAGGAGGCGGCCTATGGAGATCCGACACCTTCGCGCGTTCGTTGCGGTCGCGGAGGACCTGAATTTCACCCGGGCAGCCAGCCGCCTCTTTCTCGCCCAGCAAGCCCTCAGCAGCCAGATCCGGCAGCTGGAGGACGAGGTCGGAACCCGCCTCTTTGACCGGACGACACGGAAAGTCGAACTTACCACCGCGGGCGAAGTCTTCTATTCCCGGGCCACCAGGATTCTCGAAGCCATCGAGGAAGCCAAAGCCGTCGCACGAAATGCCGGACTGGGGGACGGCGGGCACCTACACCTCGCCTACTCGCACTCACTCGGCATCGAATGCCTTCCACAGATTCTCGACGAATTGCACGTCCAAGCACCACAGGTCAACATCACCGCCGCGGTCACGTTAGCGGATCAGGCAATCTCCGGGCTCGCACGAGGGCAGTTCGACCTCGTCCTCGTGCGCAGCCCGATCCTTCCGGCCTCCATTGAGTCAGTTCTGCTCAGACGAGAAGTCCTCGGCGTGATTCTCAGCGCCAAGCATCCGGCAGCCGCCGACACCGAAATTCACGTCGATCGGCTCGCCGAAACAACGATAGTGATGTGGCCCCGCGGACATTCACCCGGATACGCCGACCTCGTGTTGGGGGCATTCCCTGCGCACGACACCGCCGGCCGGGTCCGTGTTTACGAAACCTTCACACATGGCGGCTTCCTCGATGACCGTAGGTCCCTGGAGGAAATGCAGTCCGGCAGGGCATTCCAAGTGGCGTTCGAAACCCAGTACCAGCCCCTCCCTGAAGGTTTTGTGTGGCGCCCGCTCAAACCCGAGCTATATGTGCCCGTTGAACTGCTCCACCGCGAGGGCCCGCTGACCCCTGCACAGCGCACTTTCATCGAAATCGCGCGCGAAGTGTCCCGCCTCAACGGATGGCTGGATCACGAGAGCGTCCCTCCGTCCCGGGATTGACAAACTCTGCAGGTCAAAAGACTCAAACGGATGTTTCCCATGGACGAATTTCGGTCATAGCGTTTTTCGTAGATCGGTCTGTCGTTCCAAAACATAAGGTGGTGAGCCAACACATGACAAAAGCCACGCTTGCCCAGTCAGAGGCGTCCAAGAACCCGGTCTCCATGGGCCACTTCGGTAGGGAGCTGGGCCCCGGCCGGAACTACGCCGTAGTTGTGGTGGACTTCCAAAACGGATTCACTGATCCTGCCAGCCCTCTCGGCGCAGACCTGTCAGCCGAGTTGGCTGAGACCCGACGACTGCTCAACGTTGCCCGGATGGCCGGCAGACCCATCATCTTCACCGCCGTCGCCTACGAGCCAGACGGGTCAGACGTTGGCCTGTGGGGTTTGAAAGCGCCCAAGATAGCAACGCTGGTCCTCGGCAGCCAAGACGCCGCACTCGACGAACGACTGGGCCGCCGTGATGACGAACCCCTGATGATCAAGAAGGGCGCTTCTGCCTGCTTCGGCACCAACCTCGTGTCCCTGCTCACCCAGGAAGGAATCGACAGCGTTGTCCTCGTCGGGACCTCGACGAGCGGATGCGTCAGGGCCACCGCCGTGGATCTCTTCCAGTACGGGCTACGCGTATTCATCCCCGCCCAGGCAGTCGGAGACCGTGATCCCGAAACACACCGCTCATCACTGCAGGACATGAACCTCAAATACGCAGACGTAATCAGTGTTGACGTCGCAGCCAACTACCTCACCAGGCACTGACCGAAGCGATCCGGCGGACCTGAGCCAAGACAACTGGAGACCCGCATGCATATGAATACCCGCGTCCGCCCTGGCGACGCACTCGCCGACCAGCTCAATGACGGCCTCGTCTTCGCGCCCGGATGCTATGACTGCCTCTCAGCGGCCGTTCTCGAAGGTGAAGGAGCCCCCGCCATTTTCGTATCCGGAGCCGGAATTGCCGCCAGCTCAGCCGGGCTTCCCGACCTCGGTCTTACATCACTCACCGAACTTCTCACCTCGGCGGGCAACATCATTGCCCGCTCCGCCGTGCCCATCATTGTTGACGGCGACAACGGCTTTGGCAACGAACTCAACACTGCACGGACCGTGGAAGCCATCGGAAGACTTGGTGCCGCCGCAGTAATGATCGAAGACCAGGTATTCCCCAAACGGTGCGGCCACCTCGAGCAAAAAGCCATCGTCTCCCGCGATGAGTACGAGCGCAAACTCAGGGTCGCGTTAGACATCTGCGATGAATTCGGGATGCTCCTCATAGCCCGCACCGACTCCCTCGCCGTAGAGGGCATAGAGGAGTCAGCGGCCCGCGTCGAATTGGCCCACGACCTCGGAGCCCATATCACCTTCGTCGACGCGCCGAGAGACCAGTCGGACGTCGAAAGGATCGGAGGCCTTCCCGGCATGAAGATGTACAACATCGCAACAGGCAGTTCCACACCGTCACTGCCGTTTCGGGACCTGCACGACATGGGATTCAACTTAGTCATAGAACCCTGTGTCTCTCTCTACCCCGCCATCGATGGAATCCGGCGAGCCTACCGATCCGTAGTCGACGCCGGAAGCGCAGCGCCCCTGAAGTCGTTCGGGATGAAGCCACGCGACATCTTCGAGTCGGTAGGCCTGAACAGCTGGCTCGAAATCGATGGGGCCGCATCGAGAAGTGCGCGCAGCGGGCGTTGAAGGCATCGACCAAGTCCTGCCCACCTTCCGGCATCAGGAGAGCCGCAGAATTGATTTCCGCCGCGTACCGGATGGCGGGCACATGACCCTGCACAACTACACCAGCTGGAGCCTGCTCATCGGGACCAGCGTCGAAATCCGCTACAAGGGCCGAACACTCCGAACCGGAATTGTGGAAGACGCCATGCCCGACTCGTCAACCCTTTGGATCGCGCAGCACGGCGTGCAGCCAAGGAAACTGTACGAGGCCTCCCTTGGCTATCAGGCATGGGTTGAACCTCAACAACTCTTAGGGCCGCTCAGCTACCGAGCGGCGTGCCCGGATGCTCTACACGGGCGAAGCTGATCACTGGCGTTGGGGCCAGCCTCCCCAATCGAGAGAGCACCAGAAATCGAGACACGAGAAGGTTAGACCCATGAAACCCACTATTGACTTGCCAATCGCATTCACGGCGACCGACCGCACCGGCATGGAACGCCAACTCGACGAAGCCGTGAGCGTCGCCAGGACACTGGCCATGCACGAAGGGCGTCTGGGAATTCTGGTCACAAGGCATGACTGTGATTCCTTTACGGTCGACCTGAGTGATGCCGTGCCCTTCGGGCTGACCCTCGAACATCAGGACTGGTGACCCAACCACGGCAGGGCTGATAGTCGGACGCCAACAACCTAGGTTGTCTTACGGCTATTGGTGACCCTTTCCGTAACCCCCCGCAAACTGACATCAAACCCTTCCGGGCAGCAGCTTGCCATATTCTCCATTATTGGTGTTTCAGAGTGTGTTCCGAGGTGTGTTTTAGCCCTTGATTCAATGGGCCTTTTCGTGGGATCATGAACTATGACTGCAGTGACAGGCGCCCGCGGCGGGCTGAAGGCGCACCAGGATTCCATCCGGCTGGCCGACGACGTGCTGGTCCGGGATCTGAGGGACCTGCTGGGTGCGAAACTGGTCGCGTACATCGGGTCAGTGAAGGAAACCCGGGCCGTCCGGCAGTGGGCCGACGGGGAGCGGAAACCCTCCGCCGACGTGATGCACCGGTTAAGGACCGCCTACCACGTGGCCGCCCTGCTGGCGGAGCGTGATTCCCGGGCCGTGGTGCAGGCCTGGTTCCAGGGCATGAACCCGCAGCTGGACGATGTCCCGCCGGCGCGCCTGCTCCGCGACGGCCAGCTGGACGACGCCGGCTCGCAGGTGCTGGCCGCGGCACGCGCGTTCGCGGCCGCAGGCTGATCGGTGGTTTTTGCACAACTGACCGCGGCCGAGGCCGCCGGTAAGGTCTGGCGTGTCGGCTTCCGCCCGGAACCGTGGGCATGGAGCGGCTGGGAATGGGCCACCGACGGACGGTTCCCGGGCCGGTGGGACGACCTCCACGGCAACTTCCGCACCATCTACGCCGGCTCCTCCCTCCTATCCGGGGCCCACATCCGTGAATCCTTGTAGGCGTCGAAGCACCAATAGTCCACCAGGACGGCTCCGTATCTGGCTGCTATGTCGCGGACGCGCTGGTTATAGAGGGTGTTGCGCTTCTTGAAGGGCTCCAGGACGGCGGACACCTTCACATCGAAGCCAGTGAACAGCACCAACGTAGCGCCGGTTCCGCTCAACCGCGCGACGAGCAATTCGTAGTCATTCAGGAGCGCATCCATGTCGGTTCCAAAATCCAGGATGTCGTTACCGCCGGCATACAGAGTGATCAGCGTCGGTTCCATGGAAAGCGCCGGCTCAAGCTGTTCGTCGATGACGTGCCGGAGCCTCTTGCTGCGCACAGCCAGGTTGGCGTACTCCCAGCCGGGCTCGGCCTTGGCCAACTTTTCGGCCACCCGGTCGGCCCAGCCACGGACCCCGTTGGGCAGGACCTTGCTTGGGTCCCCCACGCCTTCGGTGAAGGAATCCCCCAAGGCGACAAACCGCCGTCGTACGTTCTCCCCAGCCACCACCTGCCCGACGCTACCGCCGCGCGGTTAAGTGCGAGCCAACCCCAAGTGAACTCGGGAAAAGGGATGTGAGAGAGCGTCGGCCGGAAGCAGGAGGGATGTGATTGAGCATCGGCCGGAAGCGGGAGGGATGTGAGAGAGCGTCCGCCGGAAGCGGGAGGGATGTGAGAGAGCGTCGGGAAGGCGGTTGGCGGGCATCCGGCAGCGCGCGTCTTAGGGAGGAACGACCGAGCGCGCAGAGGATGGCCGCCAAGCGGCCATCCAGCCGGGAGCATCAGCCTTCCGCTTTGCCCCGACGCCAGTACCCCATGAACGCAACCTGCTTGCGGTCGATACCCACATCCCGCACCAGGTACCGCCGCATCTCCTTGATGACGAATGCCTCGCCGGCGATCCAGGCGTAGAACGGCAGCGCGCCGGCGGGCAGCGTGGGGTTCTTGGTGGCCTCGATGGCTGCGGCGTCCATGCGTTGCGGGGTTTCCCAGAGGATGTCCTGATCCACATTGACGTCTTCGGGCTCGGGGCCCGCGGCCGTAGCGGCGCCCTTGAGGCCTACCCAGCCGGGCACAGGAACTGCTTTGGCCACGGCTTCCTTGAGGAGCTCGCCGTGCGGACGGGATCGCCCAATGGCAGCACCCCGGGCCAGCCACGTGATTTCGATGTCGGCCGGGGTGGAGATGTCCTGGAAATCCGCTGCCGAGGGCACTTCGAGGAACGCATGGCCGGTCATGTCGGCGGGGAGGCTTTCGAGGATGGCGCTGATGGCCGGCACCGCGGTTTCGTCGCCCGCCAGCAGGACACGTTGGGCGAGGCCGGGACGCCATTCGATCCCACCGTAGGCACCAGCTGTGGTGCACTGGGCTGCCCGGTTGTTGGGCCCGATGATGGTGATCGCGTCGCCGGGCTTCGCGGCAACGGCCCAGTTGGCCGCGGGGCCGCCGTGGCCGTCGTCGTCGAAATGCATAACGAAGTCGATGTCGATTTCGGGGTACACGGCGTCGAGCCGTTCGGAGCGGACAGTGTAGGTGCGCATGTCACCGCGGACGGCGGGATCCATGGCCAGCCATTCCCGGTACCAGCCGGCTTCTTCCATCTTGAAGGGAGGCAGCGGAATTTGCTGCCCGGTGGCATCGAAGGATGGAATCATCAGCTTCACGCGCAGATCCAGGGTGTCCCCGGCAACGCCGAAGTCACGCAGGGAGTAACCACCGAACGTGATGCGTCGGAAGTTGGGGCTCAATTCCTGCACTGCCGTCACGGTGACGTCGAAGGCGAGGGTCATGGGCTCCACGGCGGCACTTGCCGCGGCCTGTGTCGGTTGTGCACTCATGAGGCGATCTCCAGTTCCTTGGTTGCTGCGGGGCGTGCGTGGTGGCGTCCGATGGGGACGATCAGCGGTGTGCCTGAAATGGGGTCCGGAACCACTCGGGATTCCAGGCCGAAGACGTTAAACACGAGTTCCTCGGTCACCACAACAGGGGCTGGGCCTTCGGCCACGATGCACCCGCCCTTCATGGCGATGACGTGGTCTGCGTACCGGGCGGCGAGGTTGAGGTCGTGAAGCACAATGGCCACCGTGGTGCCTCGGCTGCGGTTGAGGTCGGTAATCAGGTCCAGGACCTCAACCTGGTGCGCAAGGTCCAGATAGGTAGTGGGTTCGTCCAGGAGCAATACGTCGGTTTCCTGGGCCAGGGCCATGGCGATCCACACACGCTGGCGCTGCCCGCCGGACAGTTCGTCGATGCTTCGCTCAGCGAGTCCAAGCGTGTCGGTGGCGTCGAGTGCGCGCTGCACTGCGGCGTCGTCCCTCGCGCTCCAGCTGCGGAAGAAGCCTTGGTGCGGATACCGCCCGCGGCCCACGAGGTCGCGCACGGTGATGCCGTCAGGGGCGGTGGGGTGCTGCGGAAGCAGGCCGAGCGTGCGGGCGAGTTCGCGGGCGGGACGGGTGTGGATGTCCTTACCGTCGAGCGTCACGGTGCCGCAGGCTGGCTTCAGGAGCCGTGAGAGTCCGCGAAGGAGCGTGGATTTGCCGCAGGCGTTGGCGCCCACGATCATGGTCACCTTTCCTTCGGGGATTTCGGTGCAGAGCCCCTCCACTACCTTTCGTTGCTCGTACTGGAGCGTCAGGTCCTGGGCATTGAGGACGGCCATATCAGGCTTCCTTTCGGTTCGACGTGACCAGCAGCCACAGCAGGAAGGGTGCACCGAGGGCGCCGGTGATGACGCCGACCGGGAGGACGGTTCCGTCGAGGATGACGGGGGCAATGTTGGAAGCGAAGAAGTCTGCCAGCAGTACGATCAGCGCACCGGTAAGGGCCGACGCCGGAAGGCTGGGTTTGCGGACGACGCGGCGCGAGATCGGTCCGGCGAGGAACGCGACGAACGCTACCGGGCCAGCCGCGGCAGTTGCGACGGCGGCAAATCCGACGGCGGTCAGCACCAGTCCCAGCCGGGTTGCGTTCACCTTGATGCCAAGGCCGGCCGCAGTGTCGTCACCGAGTTCGAGGATGCGCAACGGGCCAGCCAGGGCGATGACTGCGGGGACCAGCACCAGCATGGAAACCGCAAGGATCCCTGCCCGGTCCCAGGTGGCTGAGTTCAGGGAGCCGTTGAGCCAGATGAGGGCGTCGGCGGCCGTGCGGATATCTGCGCGGGTCATGAGGAAGTTGACCACCGCGTGGAGGGCTGCGGCGATGCCCACTCCGGCGAGGATGAGGCGGTTGCCTGCCGCGTTGCCCCGGCTGCCACCGCCCGCGCCTGAGCCAGTGCCTCGGGAGATTGCGTAGATGATGGCTGCGACACCGAGCGCTCCGCCCAGCGCAGCCCAGGAAACAACAGCGCCGGACGCGCCGAAGATCACGATCGCCGTCACGGCTGCCGCGCTGGCCCCGTAGCTGATGCCGATGATGTCCGGGCTTGCCAGCGGATTCCGCAGCATGGTCTGGAAGAGTGCGCCGGCCAGGCCGAAGGCAATCCCGATCATGGTTCCGACCACCGCGCGGGGCAGTTTGTGCTCCATGACGATGAAGCTGGCGCCCGGGATCTTTTCCCCGCCCGTCAGGTGGTTGATGACGATCGTGAAGAAGTCCGGGATGGTGACGGTGTAGCTGCCCAGGAGCACGTACACGGCAAACATAACCACGAGGGCCACGCCAAGGAAGAACGTAGGGCTCAACGCGCGCCGAAGTGGCAAAAGATGAGGGTGTTTGGGGGCAACATTGGCATTAGGTGCCACCTCGGCGGGGGCTTTATGGAGGGTGCTCACAGGCCTGCCCCCTTGCCGCGGCGGATGAGCCAGATGAAGACGGGGGCTCCGATGAGGGCCGTCATGATCCCGGCGGGTACTTCGCCCGGAAGCAGGATGACGCGGCCAATGATGTCGGCCGTGATCAGCAGGATAGGGGCGGTCACCACGGAGAAAGGAAGGATCCAGCGGTAGTCCGGGCCGGTCAGGGAGCGGACAGCGTGGGGAATGACAAGTCCCAGGAATCCAATGGGACCGGCCAACGCGGTAGCGGATCCACACAGCAGGACAATGCCCAGTCCGGTGATTCCACGGGAAAGTGCGACATTTTGCCCCAAGCCCCGGGCGATGTCGTCCCCGAGCGCCAGGCTGTTCAAGACCCTGCCACCGGCGAGGATTATGACGGCACCGATCGCCAGGAATGGCAGCGCGGGCAGGAGCACGGACCAGTCACGGCCACCAATACTGCCTACTTGCCAGAAACGGAAGCGGTCGAAGGTGTCCTGGCTTGAAACCAGGATCACGTTCATGAGGGAAAAGAGCCCGGCGCTCAAAGCCGCGCCCGCCAAGGCGAGCTTAACCGGCGTCGCGCCGTCGCGGCCACGGGACGAAATGGCATAAACCACGACGGCGGCCGCTGCGGCGCCGATGAAGGCGAACCAGATGTAGCCGGAGAGTGAGCCAATGCCGAACACATAGATGCCGAGGACGACTGCCAGGGCAGCGCCGGCGTTCAGGCCCAGGATGCCGGGATCGGCCAACGGGTTGCGGGCCACACCCTGCATCGCTGCACCGGCCAGGCCGAGTGCTGCACCGGCCAGGAGTCCAAGGACTGTCCGGGGAATGCGGGCAATAACAACCGCGTGGTTGCCGTCCGCCGGATTGAAGTGGGTGAGGGCTTCCCACACAGTGGTGAGAGAAAGTCCGCGGGCACCGATCGCCAGGGATGCGGCACATACTGCGGCAAGTACGACGACGGCCACCAGCAGCCACGCAGAGCGCTTCGCTGTAGTGCCCCGGGAACCGGTGGAAGCACCGGATCCCACGGCCTCAGGGGTAGTGTCTCCCAGGCCAGCCGACACCAAAGTGCCGTTGCCACGCACCTGGAGTGCCGTCGTCGTACTCGATTTCATCGCTGTTACTTGCCTGCTGCGTCTGCTGCTTTACCGAGCTGCGGCAGGAACGTGTCCAGCGCCCACGGCAGGCTCAGCGGCGAGGAAGCGGAGATGGCGAGCGTCAGGGTCTGGTCCGAGTCGGCAACCAGTGCGCCCTTCTTGACGGCCGGAATCTGGCCGAGCAGCGGGTCGGCCTTGATGGCGTCTGCCGTGCTGGAGTCCGGGACCCAGGTGACGAAGACATCGGATGCCAGCTCATTCGCCTTTTCAGCGGACCACGGGATGAAGAATTCGGTCTTGCTCTTGGTGTTCTGCTCCACCACGGGGGCGAGCTTCATGCCGATTTCCGAGAGGAACCGGGGACGGTTGTCGATGGCCGTGTAAACGTTGGCTCCGTCACCCTTGGCCGGTTCGAGGTTGCCGTAGATGAAGGTCTTGTCCTTGATCTGCGGGAACTTGGAAACCTTGTCCGTAACGGTGGCCTGGGTGTCCTCGATCAGCTTCTTGGCTTCGGCTTCCTTGCCCAGCGCCTTACCGATCAGGGTGGTGCTTTCCTGCCACGGCGTGCCGTACGCGAGCTCAGGCTGCGCCACAACCGGGGCGATTTCGCTGAGCTTCTTGTAGTCAGCCTCTTCCAAGCCGGAGTAGGCAGCCAGGATAACGTCCGGGTTGAGCTTGGCGATCTCGGTGAAGTTGATGCCGTCAGCTTCGGAGAACTGCGCCGGGGCCTTGTCGGTGCCGAAACCGGCGCCGAGCTTCTCGAGTGCCGCGTCCTTCCAAGGGGTGGAGCCCTTGTCGTTGTTGCCCCACTCGTTCTTGGGAACGCCCACCGGCACAACGCCCAGTGCGATGGCGACGTCGTCGTTGACCCACGAGACGGTAACAACGCGCTTGGGCTGTTCCTTGATGGTGGTCTCGCCGAAGACGTTCTTGATGGTCACGGGGAATGCTGCGGATTGAGCCTGCTCACTCGCCGGTGTGGACGTTGCGGGGCCAGTGGAGCAGCCGGTGAGGGTGAGGGCGACGGCGGCCAAAGCGGCCGTCGCGGTACCTGCGGTTTTCAGCAGGGCGCGGCGTGGGAGAAGGGAAGCCACGGGACTCCTTAGGTAAGTGATGCGAACCTAAGTAAGGCTAGCCTAGCCTGACGATAATTAAGAAACATTTACGTCACCTATTCCCGATTGAGGCGCAGATCACAGCCCCGACGCTCAATCACATCCCCACCCCTTCCCACCAACCCTCACTCACATCCCCACCCCTTCCCACCAACCCTCACTCACATCCCCACCCCCTTCACCCCACCCCTCACTCACATCCCCACCCCTTCCCACCAACCCTCACTCACATCGGGTGGACAGCGCCGCCGGGAATTTGGGAGGATAGCGGCAGCGGACTACCGCTTCCAAAGAACGACGAGGGGTTGAGCATGCGCACTGCATCAGTTGCTGCTGCCACAGTCAGCGAGGTGGCCATTTTGGCCTGCTTGGCACTCCCCCACACGTCGGCATCCTTTTAGGCAATTCAGGCATCACGGACCGCCCCGGATTCTAGCGGGCGCCCCTTGCTGTGCCCTTCGCGCTGATGACCGACGTCCCTTGCCACCCCGCGGCCGATTCACGGTGCGCGGACGTCGACCATTTCCAAGGAAGCACTGTCATGCATAAAATCACCGCCCAACAGGTCCGTTCGTCCTTTATTAACGCCAGCCGATCCGAGGCTGCAAAACTCAACCTTCCCGCCGACTTTGACAGCCTCGACTGGGATAACCTCGAGTTCCTGGGTTGGCGTGACGAGAAGATGCCCCAGCGCGGCTACCTCGTGGTGCCGCACCAGGGGAAGCTCACAGGCGTCCTGCTCCGGGCACCCGAGGGCGGCTCCGGGAAGAGGCGGGTAGTCCTCTGCGAACTGTGCCGCGACGTGTTCTCCAAAGACGACGTTTACCTGTGGGTCGCCAAGAAAGCCGGGCAATCCGGCAAAGACGGGAACACCGTGGGAACCCTGATTTGCGCTGAGTTCGGTTGCAGCACCAATGTGCGCAAAGAACCGCCCGCCAACGAAATCAACCCGGACCCGGCCGCCGTCGTTCTCCGACAGATCGCCGGGCTGGAATCCCGCACGGCGCTCTTCCTTGACCGCGTCCGCGGCGACTCAAAGCGCTAGCCGACAAAACAAGCAGCAGCACAGCGCGTCACGAGGACGCGCTGTGCTGCTGCCTGATTTCTGGTCCGGACACTATTCCGGGGCGATGGTCACCGTAGCGCCTCCGCAGGAACTCTCGTAGGTCAATTGGCAGGAAAGCCGGGACTGGTCCGCAATGTAGGTGTCGGTTTCTGCGAGGAGTTCCAGTTCGTCTTCGAATTGATCATCCCGACACACGCAGGCCGAAATAATTGGCCATATCAAAACAATCGATGTCATTTCAGTGAAAATGATGACGGCACATGGATTCTGGGGGATGCCGTCGAGGAATGCCGCCAGTCACCCGTGGACTGATCGATCATTCTCCGAAAGGCATCAGCATGACTTCCTCTTACCCCGACCAAAACCCAACTTCGCAAGGCGGCCAAAGCACCCCGCCGGATCCGTACCCGACAACCCAGAGCCCTCTGCAGTTCCGACCACAAGAGCAGACACTCCAGCCACCGCATTATTCCGCCCAGCCGCCAGCTCCTCAACCGCCCCAGTTCGCAGCGCAACCAGCGACACCCTCGCAACCGCAGTACTCGGCGCAGCCTCCGCTCCCGAATCCTGCCTACGGTTATCCGCAGCCGAAATCGAAGATCGCGGCAGGATTGTTCGGAATTTTCCTTGGCGGCCTCGGCATTCACCGCTTTTATCTGGGCTACACGACTATAGGCATCATCCAGCTCGTCCTCACCGTGGTCGTAGGCATCTTTACGTTCGGGTTGGTTGGTCTTTGGGGCTTGGTGGAGGGCATCATGATCCTCGCCGGCGCCTCCTACTTTCAGCGGGACGCCCACGGCGTTCCCCTTCGCGACTAATAAGGGAGCGCACCTTGACTGACATCATTCACGACAGGCCCGAGCAGCTTGAACAAATCCGAGCAGGACTGCTCCAGGGAGAAATCGTCTACGCCGTGTACGACTGCATCGGTGTCGGAACCGGTTTTGTCGGCATTACCAATATGCGCGTCATTCTGCAGGACAAGAGCTTTGTCGGGAACAAGCTCGCCGTTGTGTCCATTCCCTATAAGAACATCCGCTCGGTCTCGATGCTCTCCAACAAATCGATGATGGGACGATTCGCGTCGACCTCCAGCATCGGTATCGACACAGGTGGCACCATCAAGGAGGCGGACTTCCGCGGCGATGACAAAGCAAGACACGCGCACGACCTGATCCTGTGGAACGTCCTAACCACTAAATAGCCTTCATTCGGTGTGGAGGCGGAAATGCATATTCCATCCGCCTCCACGTCGATGTCGTTGTCTCGTTCTCCGAAGGCCGACATCAGCCGGTTCAGCGCAGGACGATGTCCACAGGGTTTGCCTCAGACCGCCACGCCCCGGGCTCACCGGGTCCGGCGATGACGGGCGCCGTGAGGACACCCGAACGGTTGGTCCGCTTGTCCCTGAGGATTTCCGTGACGGAGCCAAGGTGCCGGGACAGGTCGATCACGTTTTCGGGGGCAGCCAACAGCAATTGGAAGCCGAACTCGTGAAGGGCCTTGATGCCGGCACCCGCGAACTCCTCCGAGGCCAGCACGAAAGCCTCGTCCATCATCACTGTGCCGTAGGTCGTGAAACCCTGCTCTGCAATGCCCAACTGGTAGCTCAGCGCGGCAGCCATAATGAACGCCGTAAAGCGCTGGCGCTCACCGCCGGACATGGAGCCGGTATCCGCATGCATGAAAACTTCGGTTTTCTTTTTCCCGGCGTTGCCCGATTTTGCAGGCACCACCCGGTGTTCCTTGCACTGGATGAACAAGTGCCCGCGGACATCCAAAACCTCGGCACGCCACCGACGATCCTCCGGCGTCTGCGAACCGAGCCGCTTAACCAGGGTTTCGAGCGACTTGTAGCGGGCGGTGAGCTCGGCGTCGTCGTCCACCTCCGCAGCTGAAGCGGAGGCGCCGCGGGATGGGCGGGTGTGCTTGGCCTTCAAAGCGTTTTGAATGGCGTCCTTGAAGACCTTGGCCGTCGGAGGCAGGGTCTGCTTGATATCCAGTTCCAGGTAGCTTCCCTCATGGAAGTTCACCTGGGAGAGGATCCCGTTGAGCGGGAGGATGCGGCTGGTGATGCTGCGGCGTTCCTCATCCAGCAAATGCAGGAGCGTGCTGAACGACTCGTGCGTGCGCTGGTTGAAGAACCGCCGGAACTCGGCCTCCTGGGCGGGCAAACCATCGCTCACAATCGCGTGGTACCGGGATTCGAAGTCGCCGGCGGCCCCGATTGACGTGCCGTGGTCCGCGCTGATGGCACTCCCCCAGTCGCGGACGAACGCCTCGAACATGCGGGTCAGCCGCTCGGCCGTCGCCTGGGCGCGCGACTCCGCGCCGCGCAGCTCATCGAGCAAGGTGTTCCGGACTGCGTTAGCCAGGTTGTCCAGCTCGTGCAGCTCCGACACCTCCGCGGCACCCGCGAAGTACGGCTCAAGGGCAGCCACGGTGGACCCCGACGGCGGTGCCTGCTCAAGCTTCAGCCTCGCCGCATCGAGCAGGCCGTCAGCGGTGGTCATCTGATGGTCGAGCGCCTTGTATTCGCTCTGCAACACAGCGGCCGCACCCGTCGATGACTGGTGCTTTTCGCGCACGACTTCGATGGTGGCCCGCAGCGGTTCAAGGTCCGCCTGGGCTGCGAGCGCATCCGCCAGGCGCTGTTCGATCCGAGCCAGCTCATCGGCTGCCACTGCCGCGGAAACCTGTTCCCACGGCCGCTCGTCTTCAGCAACCCGGCGCAGCGCTTCGAGCTGCCGGGTCATGCCCTGGTGGGAATCTTCGCGGCTTTGGGCCAACTCGGCTGCCTTGGCCAACTCGTTTTCGAGTTCGCCAACGCGGGCTGCGACAAGTTCGAGCTTCGAAGCGTTGTCGAATCCGAGGACGTAATCCTGCCGGCTGGTGAACCGGTCGTCCTTCTCCACGGTGTGCCTGTTGCGTTTGACTACGCCGCCCAGGCTCAGGCCTTTGTCCATTGAGGCCAATTCGTCCGGGTCCTCCACGCACGGGTACGCGAAGTCCAAGGCGATCCGCTCGCGGATCCAATCCCCGGCGTCGGCATTGGCACCAGAGGTGAGGATGCTCAACTTAGTCAACAGGTCGCCGTCGGACACGTCCTCCACAGCCAGGGCGCCGCCGGCCAGGGGTTTGGACACGTCCACCGCGCGCAGGGCCCCGCGGACGGTGTTGTCGTTCAAGTACCGGGTGACCGCCGCGAAGTGTTCGCCCGGAACCAGCAACGTGGTGGCCAGGTTCCGCAGGGCGCGCTCGGCGGCGGGGCGCCACTGCTCCTGCCCTTCGGCGAGGTCGATCAGCTCGCCGCCGAACGGCATGCGCTCTTCCGGGACACCGGTGGCAGCTGCGATGGCGGCCCGGTTTTCAATGCTCGACGGCGGCAGCAACGACTTGCGCGACCGCAACGACAACAATTCCTGCTGGGCGGCCGCCAGCTCACGTTTCTTCGTGGCATGGCCGTCAAAAGCCTCGAAACGGAGCTCCTTCAGGGCCTCCGAATCGTCCTTCAACTCAGCGGACCGGGCAGCTGCCTGCTCATGCGCCTGATCCCAGCCTTCGGCCGACCATTCAAGGTTCAGGCCGGCATCAGCCAACGCCTTCCTGGCCGAATCCTCCACCTGTTCACGCAGCTTCAGGCCAACCCTGGCGTTCTCCAGCGACTGCTCTATGGCCGAAATGGCGTTGCCGCCGCGGTTGTTGTAGTCCAGCTCAAGGTCGCGGAGTTCCTTGGAAAGGGCATCCCGGACAGTGCGCTCGGCAGCCAGCTCCTGGGCTTTGGACTGCGCGAGCTCCTTGAACCGGGCCAGCGTCTTGGCGTGCACCGTGACGGCGAGCTGCTGCTTGTAGGCCTCGAACTCCTCGCCGGCCAGCTCCCGGAGGCGGTTCGCGTCCAGCAACGCCTGCGCGTACTCCTTATTCAACCCGGGAACAGGAGCAAGCTGGTCGCGCTGCTGCCGGACGTCCTCCAGACGCTGCCGAATGGACATCAGGTTGCTGAATTCTTCCACCACATCGTCCGCAGCCGCCAAGGTGGCCGGCGCGTCAAGAACCTGCTCGCGGAAGAACGTGTTCACGCTGCCGCCCAGGCCCTTTCCGGCCTGGATCACCCGAAGCAGCGGCAACGCCTGGTCAGAATTGATGCCCAGGAGCCTACGGAAACGCTCCGCAAACGCCTTATGGACGTCGAACACCTGGCCGTCCGGGAAAATCCCCTCCAGCGCACCCTTCGTGAAGCGCTTCTGGGCGATCCCCTCGATCGCTTCAAGGTCCAGGGGCTTGCTGTCGATGACGTAGAAGCGCCCCACGCTGGATTCCGTGCCGTTCTTCGGCAGGTCAAACAGCGCCGACACCGTCACCTTCGTGCCGGCCGCATTATCGAACGTCAGTGCGACGGCGGACCAGGTGGCACCCGGCCGCTGGAAGGCACTGGCCGAGCTATCGCCCACGGCCTTATCACCAACCTTGCCGCGCATGTAGGTGAACGTGGTCCTCTTGTCCTCCAAAGCGCCGCCGGACCGCTGGGCGGCGGCCTCGTTGGAGCGCGGGCGGGCATCGAACACGCGAAGCATGGCATCGAACAGCGTGGACTTGCCAACGCCGGAGTTACCGGTCAGGAGGGTGCCCTTGCGGTCAACGTGCATGGTGTGGGCGCCATGGAAGGTGCCCCAGTTGACCACCTGGACCAGGGCCAGGCGCATTTGGCCGGGATTGGTGAGTTCGCCGAGGGGGAGCATGCTTGCGATAGTCACTTGGCTTGCCCTTCAGTAGTTGCGTCCGTGCGGGTACCGTCCGCGGCGGTACCGGACACATGCTCTGCATGCTCGCTCGTGCCTCGCTTAGACGCATGCTGCCGCATGTCTCCGGCATCGCCGCTCAGTTCTGTGTCACCGCCGGTTTCTGCCGAAGAACGCTCGACGGCGGTGCTCGCCTTCGTGGGCCCGTCATCTTCCGCTTCGTCGTCCAGATCTTCCTCTGCGGGCGCGGGTTGATTCGAATCGGAGTCCAGGTCCAGGAGGGGTTCTGTTCCTGATTCGTCGGATGCTACGGCCACGAGGGCTTCGATTTGGGCCGGGATGTCGCCGATGTTTTCGAAGGGCAGGGCCAACGGGAGTGCATTGCTGATCGTGTAACTGTCGTCCAGGGGCGTGGGGAGGAGCAGTTGGCGGGCCAGGAGTTTGGTGATGGTGCGGGTGACCACGTCGGAGTCGCGCAGGGCATCCTGTTGGCCGGCCGGGGTGTAATTGGCGACGAGGTCCGAGATCTCCTCGCGGGTGATCGTCGGGTCCGTCTGGGCAGTGACATGGCGGTCCAGCAGGAGGCGGAGCCTCAACAGCACGATGGTTTCGACGCGGCTCAGGGCACGCTGTTGACGGAGGATGCTGGAGCGTGAGCTGGCTCCGATGAGCTCCGGATCGACGGGGCGGAGGACGGCGATTTTGCGGTCGTGGTCCAACTGCAAGGTGAGGAAGAGCTCCGAGAGCCGGCTGCGGAGGATCAGCTGGTTGTCCAGCAGGGTGGTCCACAGCTTCTCTTCCCGACCGCCGTCAATGTACGGGCCCTTGAGGAGCTTTACCAGTGCTTGGCGGACCTTCATCGGGAGCACCCCGGTGTCGCCCGGGAACAGGGCAGCGCCGTCAACGAAGGAGTCGCGTGGAGTGACCCGGAAGGGATCGGGATGGCTGGCTTCCTCGGTGACCCCGTCCGGCACGGTGACCTCGGCGGCGTCGGTGACGTCCGTCGTCGTGATTTCCTCAGTCATCAGAATCCTCATTCAGCGTGACGACAGGCAGGTACGCAGTGCGGATGCTGCCGTCGATTTGTTCGAAGTCAATGTGTTCATAGGCGGTGCGGTCGAAGCCCGCGCCGCCCTGGAGCGCCATGGAGAGCAGGGTGCGGACCGTGTTGATGTGCCGTTCCTCGGCGGGAAGGTTTTCCCAGGCCTCGGCCAGGGTGGCGGATCCTGCCATCGCGGCCCGGACAACGGCGGGTTTGGCCTTGCCGGTGCGGGCCGAGCGAACCCGGTCCGAGTCGCTGAAAGCGATGGGATCGGCCAGGCGCGGAGGGGTGGCAAACTCGTCGGGATCGAAGAGCTTGACCATGGACAGCGACTCAAACCCGGCGTTGAACAGGACGGGCCCGCGAACCAGGCCGGGCCGGTCCCGCTCATACGGCATCGAGCGGATCGCTTGCTCGGCCTCGGCGAGGACCTTGCGCAGGCTGACGGACTGCCGCACGTCGTCGCTTTGGATGTAGGTGTTGAGGCTCTCCGAGAGCTTGCCGTAGATCCGCTGGATCTGGCTGTGTTGATACCGCAACTCCGCCACGAGGTTTTTAAGGGTTTCGCGATCCTCGGGGGAGAGGTCGTCCGCAAACTGCCGGCTCAGCACTTCGCCGATCGCGGACCGGAAGCGCGACTGCTGCTGCGGGTCTTCCAGGAACGCCGTGAAGGAGCGGAAGGTGCGTCCCTCGGGACTTTGGCGCAGCCGTTTGTCGGCCTCCAGGACCTGGGCCATGGTGGCACCCTTGCTCAAGGACTCTTCGATGATCTGGTTGCGAAGTTCACCCACCAGTTCCTCGATGCGGTCACGCATCTTCTTATAGTCGGCGGGCAGGCTCGCGGCGAGGTCCAAGATGTTGCCGGCCGCTTCCACCGCTTCCTCGTCGTCAAGGAGGCCATCGAATTCGCCGGAGCTGATGTCCTCCACCAGTTGCTGGCGTTCCTGGATCTCTTCCTCCAGGGCTTCCAAACGGGCACTCTGGTCCGGGTTGGTCTCGTTGGCGAGCTTCTCCACATCCCCCAGCAGGGTGCCTAGCCGGGAACCATTCAGCGTGGACCGTTCGCTGGACAGGCTATCGAGGAATGCCAGCACGCGGGCAGCCGGTTCCGTGACTTCGTAGACGATCTGGCCCGATTGGTTACGACGGGTCAGGAACTGCTTGCGCGTCCATTCGTCACCGAAAAGTTTGCCGTTTTGTTGGCCACCCAGTGCCGGGTCCTGGCGGCGGAGCTGCTCAAGGAAAGCATCGACGTCGGCATGGAACTCTTCGAGCGGAAGCTGCGGCCGGGTGCGGGTGAAGGACGCCTGAAGCACTGCGATCACCCAAGGCGCGGACCGCGTCAGAGCCCATGCCGGGCCCTTGGTTAACAGTTCGAGGTCGCGGAGCCTTGCACTGATGGCGTCCGCTGAGGACATGGCTGAACGGGACAATTACTCTCCTTCAGCTGCTGCGAAACCTGGCTGGCAGCGGAAACTGCCCCGTACAAGGTTACGGCAGAGCGTCGCAGGGGCGTCGGACGGCACTGAAGAACCGCCGTCGGACGCCAGCACGTACCGCCGAGCACCCGCGGGGACCGCCGCCGCAACCATTCCGTAACCTACCGTCTGGTATGGTTTCGATCCCGTATCAACGCGTCCGCGGCGCGCGTCTGCACTGGCCGGAATGCGCGCCCGCCCCTAATGTCAGAGCATCGACGCAGCCACGCCGCGCCGACCCACGCACCGTCGCCCCGGGGGGAACCATGGATTTCGATGTCACTGCGCTTGAAACTGGCACGTACGTAGTTCTTGGAACGCTATTGATCGCCGTGCTTCTGGCTGCATTCATTGCGGCAGCAGCAATGGCGACCATCGTTCTCATTGGGTCAATGGGCATGGTCTGGTACACCGTTAAAGGCGTGCTGGGAGGCCTTGTCCATGGCATCAACTTTGCGTGGGACAGCCTGGTCCACCACGCCGGCCAGGTGGAAATCCCGGCCGAATTCCAGCCGCAGATTTCCTCTGGCACGGGGAGCTACCCGCGGGTAGCATTGAGGGACAGCTGAAGGGTTCCCACCCGAGGCGGACCCTGGCTCCATCCGGCACAACCGGCTAGAGGAGTTAAACCATGACGTCCGCCACCGACAACAGCCTCACTGCCGCAAGCGTCAACGCCACCGCTGAAGAAGCGCGCGCCGTTGCAGAAGCCGCGCGCGATACCGAGTGGAAGAGGCCCAGCTTCGCAAAGGGTCTCTACTTGGGCAGCTTCGACCTCAGCCTCATCCACCCCTGGCCGCAGTCCAAGGCGGAAGATGTGGAACGGGGCGAGGAGTTCATGGAACGTCTGGTGGCGTTCGCCAAAACCATGTCCGGCCGGGTCATCGAGCGGGACGCCCGGATCCCGGATGAATACCTGGCCGGGCTCGCCGGTTTGGGCGTGTTTGGCATGAAGATTCCCCGTGAATACGGCGGCCTGGGACTGTCCCTGGTCTACTACGGCCGCGCCCTGGCTTTGCTGGGTTCCGTGCACCCGAGCCTCGGCGCGCTGATTTCGGCACACCAATCCATCGGCGTTCCGGAACCCGTCAAGGAATTCGGCACACCCGAACAGAAGAAGGAGTACTTGCCGCGCTGCGCCGCCGGCGCCATCACGGCGTTCCTCCTGACAGAGCCCGACGTCGGCAGCGACCCCGCGCGCATGGGCGCCACTGCCGTACTGGCCGACGACGGCGACTCTTACCTTTTGGACGGCGTCAAACTGTGGACCACCAACGGCGTGATCGCCGAACTGGTGGTGGTGATGGCCAGGGTCCCTGCGCACACGGATGCCGATGGGACGGAGCAAAAGGGCGGTATTTCCGCTTTCGTTGTTGAGATGGACTCCCCCGGCATCACGGTGGAAAACAGGAACGCCTTCATGGGCCTGCGCGGTATTGAAAACGGTGTAACCAGGTTCCATCAGGTCCGCGTGCCCGCGGCGAACCGCCTGGGCAGGGAGGGCCAAGGACTGAAGATCGCCCTGACAACCCTGAACACGGGCCGCCTTTCCATTCCGGGGCTCTGTGTCGCCGCAGGGAAGTGGAGCCTGAAGATCTCGCGTGAATGGTCCAACGCCCGGACCCAGTGGGGCCGCCCGATAGGTCAGCACGAAGCCGTAGGCAAGAAGATCGCGTTCATCGCGGCCACCACCTTTGCGTTGGAAGCCGTCTTTGAACTGTCCGCAGAGATGGCCGACGCCGGGTTGAAGGACATCCGCATCGAAGCGGCGCTGGCCAAGCTGTGGTCCACCGAACTGAGCTGCAGGATCGCCGACGAACTGGTACAGATCCGGGGCGGCAGGGGCTTCGAAACCGCTGAGTCCCTGGAGGCCCGCGGAGAACGTGCGGTACCCGCCGAGCAACTGCTCCGAGACCTCCGCATCAACCGCATCTTTGAAGGTTCCAGCGAGATCATGAAACTCCTGATCGCACGCGAAGCCGTGGATGCCCACCTTGCCGCAGCGGGCGACCTTGCCGCAGCGGACGCAAGCCTGCAGGACAAGGCGAGGGCCGCCGTCGGAGCCTCCGGTTTCTATGCGCGTTGGTTGCCCAAGCTGGTTGCCGGCGCCGGCATGGACCCGCGATCCTTCGCGGAGTTCGGGCGGCTCGGCAAGCACTTGCGGTTCGTGGAGCGGTCCTCCAGGCGGCTTGCCCGGCAGACGTTCTACGGGATGGGCAGATGGCAGGCAAAACTCGAGTTCAAGCAGGCGTTCCTGGGCAGGATCGTTGATATTGGTGCGGAGCTGTTTGCAATGGCTGCGTGCTGTTCACGGGCTGAGATGATCCTCCGAACCAACCCGGCGCAGGGTGCCGGCGCGTTCGAACTCGCCGATGCTTTCTGCGAACAGGCCCGGGTCCGCGTGGACGAGTACTTCGATCAGTTGTGGCGGAACACCGACGACGGGGACCGCGATCTTTCCCGCAAAGTCCTTGCCGGTGACTACGTCTGGCTGGAGGAAGGCGTGCTGGACCAGTCGGAGGGCACCGGGCCATGGATTGGTGATGCCGCGCCGGGCGCTTCCACCAAGGAGAACCTGCACCGAAAGTATCGCTGAGGGCTTCCCGCTGCGTTCCCTCCCAGTTAGTGCGCAGAACTACGTGAGCACCACACGCGAGGCCGCGGAGTTTCCTCAATAGCCGCCGGCAATGTGGAGGCAACTGGGAAGGAGCGCGCTCAGCGCACGTCGCCGTCCACGTAGAACCAGCGCTTGCCCTCCCGCACAAAACGGCTGAGTTCCCGCTGGAGCCCACGTTCGCCGTCGAGCCTGTAATGGGCAGCGAACTCCACGGTGCCCTTCGAGTCCAGGGGCCCGCCGCTTGATGTGTCCAGGATGTCCAGGCGCCGCCATTGGATGTCCGGGTCCAGGTCCATGGAACCCGGACGGGTGGATGCGTGCCAGGTCCTGAGCAGGTATTCCGGATCAAGGACAACGGAAGCCGAGTACCGGGAGCGCATGAGTTGAACGGCTGTCGGCGCGTCGGATTCGCCGCGATGAAAACGGCCGCAGCAATCGTCGTACTGGTCCCCGGAGAGACATGGGCACATTCCGCTGCGGAGGCGGGTCAAGTCAGGGGTCACGGAGTCCCAATCTGAGGCTTTAAATGAGAGCTGGGCAACATATTTTCCCATACGAGATAACAGCTTTGAAACAACCCGGCCAGAGTGTGAGGCGGGGCGTGATTCCGTCGGTGCTGGACCTTAGGCTAGGTAAGCAAGCGAGGTGGGCAATGCGCGCATCACAAAACGACAGCCAGGGGGGCTACGTGGAGGATCCGACAACACTCGCCATCAACCTGACGTACTTGGGAACGCTGGGACTCGCTGTCCTGATGTTCTTTGGTCTCGGGTTGATCGTTATCATCACTCTGGTTGTTGCCGGAGTCGGGCGGCTACTGTCGATCATTCTTCTGGCGCTGGTGGGAATTTTCCCGAAGAAGGCCACTACCCCCATCGTTCATTTGCCCCCGCACCCCGCGCGCGTACCGGCTCCTGAAGAGGCCGACGTCCTGGAATCGGCCCTTGCCAATGTTTCGTCTTACGAGGCCCCGGCTCCCGCGCCTGCCACTGCACCTGGCGCTCCCGCGGCGCCCCCGCGGGACCTCTTTGGAAGCGTCCGACGGCGGCTCTCAGGTGCGTCCGCAGCCGTCAAGGACGGCGCGTGGAAGGCTAAAGTGGACCCCCGCAAGCTGCCCAAACCCGCGGAAGTGAAGTCCGTAGTGGAACACCAGGCCGCGCACCATCCGATCGTTGTGGCTGCCGCGAAGGAACCACCTGTTCTCGCCAAGGACTGGGCAGACGCCGTGGCCGAAGCTGACCGACGGGCCGCTGAACGCGCTAAAGCCACTCAACCTCCGGCCATTAAGGTCACGGTCCGCGATCTGGATGACCCAGCCCCCTCGCCCAATGGAAAGAAGCCTGCCCCGAAGACCCCGGAGACACCAGGCAGTACATCCAAGCCTGATGCCCCCAGCAAACCGGGCTCGGGAAACGGGACCAAAAAATCAGGCCCGAACACTTCCAAGAATGGAAAGTCTTCGAGCCCGATCCGTAAGGGTTCGCTGAGCAGCGCCAGCCGCAACTCCTAGCGGCGCCTAGGCGGCCAGCTGCCGGAACGCTGCGCCGTGGTAGATCAGCGGCTTTGTTTCATGGTTGATGGTGGTTGCTTTGACCTCCAAGACCACGATTGCGTGGTCCCCGGCCGGCGTCTCAGACACAACTTCGCATTCGAATCCCAGCACCGCACCGTCGATCAGGACTGCGCCTGAGTCACTGACGCTCGTGTCGAGTCCGGCGAAGCGATCACGGGTCTTCGAGGCCAGTTGGAGTGCGGCCCCTTCCTGCCCTTCGGCGAGGACCGAGACACCCAGACGCTGGGCCTGCCTGAGCTTCGGCCAGGTTGTGGAGGAGTTCTGCACCGCGAACATCACCAACGGTGGTTCGAGCGAAACACCCACCGTAAAGGACGATGCCACCAGGGCTTCCGGCGTGAAGTCCACCATCGCACTGAACGCTGCGACTCCTGACGGGAACTGCGCAAAGGCAGCCTTGATGGCCGCCGTTTCTTCCACTGTGGTCTGTGTCATTCCGCTGTCCCCTTCGTGCGTTGCTTGAGTTCCCTTCCCATAATTCACCTGTGCAGGAGAACGGCAATATTTGTTGATCCGAAAGACATTTGTGTTGCCGTGTGTCAAGAAATGTCGCGGAATATGGCCCCTTCCATTACTCCGCAAGACGAAAAGCGAAGAAGTTCTACCGCTTGCGTTTATGCCATCGACGGCCGTGTGTAGCCTCGATTGAACATCCCAGCACTACCCCTCCACAGGAAGCCACCATGAGCCTCAACGAGCTACGTACGCTTGGGCGCACTGGCGCCCTGATCAGCCCCCTCACCTTGGGCACCCTGAACTTCGGCACCGGCGCCGCACCTACGGGTCCGGCCGAGAGCATCCGCATCATCAAGGCCGCCCTTGACGCCGGCATCACCAGCGTCGACACAGCCGACATCTACTCGCAGGGAGAAGCCGAGACAGTTGTGGGCCAAGCTATCCACAGCCGGCGCGACGACGTTTTCCTTGCCACGAAGTTCCACGGCCAAATGGGATCCAACCCTGCGCACGCCGGCAATTCCCGGCGGTGGATAGTCCGGGCTGTGGAGGACAGCCTGCGGCGCCTGAATACGGACCGCATCGACCTTTACCAGGCGCATCGGCCGGATTACAACACCGACCTCCTTGAGACAATCACCGCGCTCAACGACCTCATCCGGCAGGGCAAGATCCTGTACTACGGCACCTCCGTGTTCAGCCCGGCGCAGCTTGTTGAGGCCCAGTGGATCGCCAACACCAACCACCTGACGCCGCCGGTGGTCGACCAGGTTCCGTACTCTCTGTTGGTCCGCGCCAACGAACGCGACGTCTTCCCCATCACCCAGCAATACGGCGTCGGGGTTTTGAGTTACGGCCCGCTCGACGGCGGGTGGCTGGCCGGCGGTTACCGCGTCGGCTCCGGACAGCCGGAGAGTTCTCGCTTCTCCGCTCTTCCCGGCCGTTTCGACGTGAACGCTCCGTTCAACCAGGGCAAGCTGCACGCCGCCGATGCCTTGGCCCAACTGGCGGCTAGGCATGGATTGACCCTGATCCAACTCGCTGTTGCCTTTGCACTGAACCACCCTGCCGTGACCAGTGTGATCATCGGGCCACGTACCGAGGACCACCTGACCGACTACCTCAAGGCAGCGGACGTGGTCCTGAGCGAGTCCGTTTTGGATGAAATCGACGACATCGTGGCGCCCGCCGTCAATTTCCTGGAACGCGATGCCGGCACCGTCGCGCCGCACCTTGAATACCCGGAACTACGACGCCGGTAGTCACTTTCCGTTGTGGGGCCCGCTCTGCAGGGTGTTGGGGTGATTTTCCCTGATCAGCGGGCCCCGCAACGAGCTATTGACGGAGTTCTGCCCCCGGCGTGATCCTTGTCCTAGGTGCTGCGGCACTCCGCAGCGTTTAGCTTCCAGTAGAACGCCGCCGTCCCATGTCCGATCACCACGTCAAGCAAAAAGCCCCCACTTCCGGGCAGCCCACTTCCGGGCAGCCCACCGACGGTCCGCTGACCCATGAAGAACTGCAGCTTTCCGGACGGAACCACTCCATGCCGTTGGAGGCCCTGCACGACGACATCACACCCGCCGGCCTTCATTACTTGCTCATCCACTTCGACATCCCCCACGTGTCCGCGGAGAACTGGCGCTTGCGGTTGGGCGGTTCTTTCCAACGCGGCCTTGAGTTGAGCCTGGATGACATCAAAGCCAGGCCCTCCGTCACCATGCCTGTCACCTTGGAGTGCGCCGGAAATGGGCGCTCGCTCCTGCAGCCGCGTCCGCTAAGCCAGCCTTGGGGCCTGGGAGCAGTGGGCACCGCGGAGTGGACGGGAACTCCCTTGACTCCCCTATTGGAGGAAGCGGGTTTGGCGAGTGACGCCGTCGAACTTGTCTTTACCGGTGCCGACAGCGGCATCCAAAACGGGGTCGAAGAGCCATACGCGCGCAGCCTTTCGATCGCTGAGGCGATGCATCCCGAAGTCATGCTGGTGTATGCCATGAACGGAAATCCCTTGCCGCTACAGCACGGGTATCCGTTGAGGTTGCTGGTGCCCGGCTGGTACGGCATGGCGAGCGTGAAGTGGTTGACGTCGATCGAAGCTGTGACATCGCGGTTCATGGGATTCCAGCAGGCGGTCGCGTATCACTACCTGCAGGGACCCGACGGGCCGGGCCTGCCTGTGACGCATGTCCGTGTGCGCTCCCTGATGATTCCTCCCGGCATTCCCGATTTCTTCACGCGTCGCCGCGTAGTGGACGCCGGTCCAGTGATGCTGCATGGGCGAGCATGGTCCGGTCACGGCGAAGTGGAGCGGGTCGAAGTGGGGATCGACGGCGAATGGATGCCCGCGCACTTGGAACCGGCGCTGGGTGATTTTGCGTGGCGTTCGTGGTCCATGGTGTGGGTCGCGAGCCCGGGAGAGCACGTACTGCGGTGCCGGGCGATGGATACGTCGGGTGCGCTGCAACCCACGGAACAGGTGTGGAATTACCAGGGCATCGGGAACAATATGGCGCAGCGCGTAGAGGTGACGGTGCGGTAGTTCAGGACCCTCCGATGAGCCGGTACCCGAGCTGCCGGGTCCGCATGCTGTACCTCAGGGCCAGCAGAAGCGATGCGGCAGCTGCGGACGCAACGGCCACCAGCGCCGATTCCCAGACCAGGATCCCGACGACGGCGATCGGAATGGTTACCAGATACGTGACGACCGTTGATGGCAAGGACAGCCATGCAGCCCGTTGTTCCACCGTCAGGATCTCGCCGCACAGATTTTCCACGACGTAGGCGGGAACCGCGATGAGATACGCGGCAGTCAATGTCCAGACGAGACCGACGTCAACCTGGCCACCGCCCAGAAACTTGGCAAGCACCGGGACGGCCACTGCCACGACTGCAGCGGCGATGAAACTCGGCCAGACAACGTACTTGCGCGAACGTTGCACTACGGCGTGGGCATCCTGCTGGCTGCGGCCCCGGGAGTATCCGACAAAGACGCCGACGGCGCCAAGGGTCGCTTGCGGTACCCGGCAGTAGAGGGTCCAGATTCTCGTCGCCACCGCTGCAGCGGCGACAGTGCCTACGTCCAAACGGCTGATCAGCATGAAGGGCACCACGGCTGCGGCGTAGTTATTCATCTGCCTTAGTCCGACGCCAAGGCTCGTCGTGAACATCTCCCGGGTCAATGGAAGGATCCGCTGTTGCTCAGCACCCGCGGCGCGCTCACCTCGGGATCGGGAGAAATGCCGGGCGAGGACGACAAACCCGCAGGCAGCAGTCAGAACCTGGGCGAGAACTGTCGCTATGGCCACTGCCATCACCGGATTGGCTGCCAGTACTTTCAGCGGGCCGTAAACCAGAGCCGCATTGAGGGCCGCGTTCAGCACAAACACTGTGGCGATGAGGACTATCGAAGCGCGTTGTCGTCCCACAATGCGCAGGGTGATCGAAACAGCGGCCAAGGCCAACGTAAACGGAATGCCAATCATTCGAACCGTCAAGTAGTCGGTCGCGATAGCAGCCACAGTCGGCTCAGAGCCCACAACATCGAATATCAGCGGAACAATCCGGCTGACCAGCAGACCGGCAGCAGTCCAAACGGCGGCGACCAAAAGCAGGCCAGCAAACAATGTGGGCAATAGCTTGCCGGCGTCGTCGCGTCCCTCGGCACGGGCCAATTTCACAGCAAAAACGTCGACGATGCCCGCAAAGAAGGCCATAAACAGTGCGGTCACCAGATCGCCCAGACCTATGCCGGCCACCATGAGCACCCCAAACGGTGCCACGAAGGCGAGGTCAATGGCCCCGTTTCCCGCGCTCAGGAGATCGACTGCGAACATGGTCCCAGCCAAGGAAGTGAACGTCCGCGGCGAAAGGACGGTATGGGAGGCAGCCCCCGGCGCCGCCGTATCCTCCGTTGAACTGACCTGTTTCGACATCAGCTCAGCTTGCTGCCAGCTGCTGCCGCACTGACGGAAGTAAGGAAATTCTCATAGCTCTTGTCAATTACTTATTCCATTCGATCAAAGACTAATTGAACTCCAGCTATATGTACTGGTCAGTACGGGAAACACGCTAACACATGGGTTGAGCCCGAAACCGGAGGTCCCCTGGATTGCATTATTGGGCGTCGCGGCAATAGCTCCTTGCATTGGAATTGGACGCCGAGCCCTTCCATCCAGGATTTATTGTCCAGCTATATGAATTATTGAATTGCTGCAAGTCATATTGACCGTGGACCCTTGCGGGGCGCCCAGGAGGCTCGTGTCCGCCGTGCACAGATCCCTGTCATCGGGGACAATTCATGGATGAGCATCCCGTCGTCATCCCCAGCGAACGTCCGCGTCGACGCCTGGCTATGGGCGATCCGCGCCTATAAGACCCGGTCTGCCGCTACTGCCGCCTGCCGCGCCGGGCACATCCGGATCAACGGAAACCCGGTAAAAGCTTCGCAAAGCGTGATCATCGGCGACACTATCCGCGTGCGTGAATCCGGATGGGAACGGATCTTTGAGGTGCGGCGGCTCATCGCCAAGCGTGTCGGAGCCGAAGCTGCCTCGCACTGCTTCACAGACCACACTCCCCCTCGGCCGGTGGCCCCCAAGCTCGGACTGCCCCAGCGCGACCGCGGCGCTGGCCGACCCACCAAGAAAGACCGCCGGGACATGGAGAAGCTGCGGGGATAGCTCTTGAGGCGGTTTTCCACAGGCCGCGTTTTCTGACATGAAACCTTCACCTGCCCCGGCCTAGACTGACCGGCACACCGCCTAACAGCTGCTGGGGAGCCTGTCATGTCTCGCGTTTCACGTGCTACTTTTTCGTCTTCGGATGCCCGGACTTTCGTCGTGGGCAGCGTCCTTGTGTTGCTGCTCGGCGGCTGCCAGGGTGGCGCGGCTCCCAGCGAACCACCCACCGCCACAAGCACGACGACGGCGCCACCCGCCTCGAGCGCGACCATGCCGGCTGCTTCGGCTACTTCGAGTTCTTCCGCTGCCTACAAGCCGGCTGATGCGAATGGCAAGGCCCAGAATGTGCCTGTCCCCGTGATGCCGGAACTGGCGAAGGAGAACTCGAAGGCTGGGTTGGAGGCGTTTATTGGGTACTGGTACGCGACCTACTCATATGCGATCGAGACAGGGGACCTATCGAGCTGGTCCGAGGTAACCGACACGACAAATCCCTTAGCAGCCTCATATGTGAAGGCCATCGAACGTAACTACAGCCAGGGCAGATGGATAGTCGGAGGAACGGTAACCGCCCCAACCATAGAGGTTCAATGGATTGATGCTGCAGTTAGGCAACAAGCAAGAGTCCAAGTTGTCCAAACTGAAGCGCACTACTTCAACGCGGATGGGTCAGCAGGTTTGAAGTCGACTCCCGCCTCCAACATCGCAGAAGCTGTCTTCCTCGAATTTCAAGGACACAACTGGCGAGTGGTCGACAACGGAATGATTGTTGGCCAGAAATGAGGTCAATCCACGCCACGCTGTGCGGCTTGGCATTTGCCCTTGCTTGCTCCACGGGAACTACGGCCCACGCAGTGGCAGCGGTTGATGACGGTGGGCAAATCACCGTTGGCCGTGGCGAAACAGCCATTGCTGTCGGAGCCACATTCGTATTCAACCCAGAAACAGGCAAATCGGAACCTAAAGCAGGAACTACGCCTGCCTCCGAGGACCCGAACCAGTACATGGCCGATGTCCACTGCCGCTCCGGTGGTTCGGACACCCCGGACAAAGGCTGCCTCACCCTGGACTGCCCACCGAAAACACCCGACAGCGAACCAGGCACACCAGTGATCTGGCGACAAGCCCCGAAATCAATCACCAACCCTGTCTGGACCGACTACCCCACCGTCAGCGGACCAACCTGCCTCTACGACACCAAGCCCGAGGACGTCCTGGCCAACATCGCGGCCCGGATCCTCAACGACTTCCGCCAACTACCCATCAACCCAGGAACCCTCCAAGCCCAACCCTTCCCCAACACCCTCAAAGGCGGACCCACCAACTTCTACGCCACACCCAAACAACAAACCTTCGACCTCACCATCCTCGGCCAACAAGTCCACCTCACCGCCACCCCCGCAAACTACACCTACACCTACGGCGACGGCACCAAACTCGGACCCACACCAACCGCCGGCTACCCCATCCCCCAAACCCAATGGCTCACCACCCAGACCCGCAACAGCCACACCTACACCCAAACCGGCAACTACCCAACCACCCTCACCACCAGCTTCACCGGAACCTACTCCGTCAACAACGGCCCACCCCTACCCATCAACGGAACCCTCACCCTCACCACACCACCCACAACCATCCACGTCTGGAAAACAGAAAAAGCCCTCGTCGCCGACACCTGCGACCAAAACCCCACATCATGGGGCTGCCCACAAACGACCAAGTAGCAGGACAGCACTACCGACTGGGCGGTCACCTGATGCCGTCATGCCCAAAATCGGCAGCTTCGACCAGCCCTTGGACCGCCCATGCCCAATAGCCCCTAGGGAGAAGAACCCGCGATGAAACGACATTTCAATGCCCGCTTTTCAGCCTCTACCCGCGTGAAGTCGGCCATTGTGGCATTGGCAAGTGTGCTTCTTTTGAGCGCATGCCGGGACTGTGTCCCGCCGTCTGTGTCGGAGCCTGCCGATGGGGCCTCGACCAACGTTTGCGTCCGGCCCTCCAGGGAAGACACGGGATTTCATCGTTTTGGCCGATAAAAGGTCAGGAGAACCAGGTACCTGGAGGGCCCATGAAGAGCAGGAAGCTAAAGACCACTCCCACGGCCACGAGCGTCACCAGCACAGCGAGGATCGGATTCCTCAATACCCAAGCCTGGGTCTTTTCCAAACCACCGCGCGGATTCTCTCCCCCAGCGGCCAAGCGCCAGCCTCCGACAAGGAGACCGCGACGGTCAAGCGACTTCTCCATGGGGACAGTTGCATAGGGAATGACTGCCGAGATTATCGCGAGCAGGCCAGTGCGTGTGGACCATTTCTGGTTTATCCAGGTGAAGGCAGCCGTGGCGGCATAGCAAAGGAACACGAATCCATGGATGCCTCCGGCGATACTCACCCCCACATCGGTGGTGCGAGTGACGTACTTAAGGAAGAGCCCAATCAGCAACAGCGTCCAAGTCACGGCCTCGGCAAAAGCGACGGTACGGAACAGGGTGCGCGGCTGCATGGGAGTCCTCAGGTAGAAAACGGGAGACGCATCATATTCTACGGGCTGTAGAACTTCCCGTGCGTCAACTCCCAACAACAATTCATTGTGCCGAGGGCAGCGCCTGCCTGTTCCGGATCCGGGAATCACCAAACTCAATTGCCACAGGAGCTATTTCGATAGGCTCTTCGTGTCGGGATCTTGCCTTGCCGACGGCAATATGGGGCAGCCACCGCGGTGATCTGTAGCCCAAGGCAGGTGAGCTGAGAATAAAGTCGTCGATGTTGTCGAGGCCAAGATCGTCCAGAAGCACGTGGAGCCCCTGAACCAAAAGGGCCTGATAATCGTGGACTTCTTGGGGTACGTCCACTTCCAGGCCCATCAGCCGCCCGCCGCCCAAGGGGATCAGTCGGCCCGACTTTCCAAGGAAACCTCCCAGAACCGGCAGTTCGGTCAGCCAGCTCACGATTTCCGGAAGCACCTTATCCGCCGTCGAGAGTCCTCTGGTCCAAGCCTCAATGTCCGCCACCAAGTGGTCCAGGATCCCGACGTGCAGGAGTGTCATGTGGAGTCCCAACGGCTTGCGGAGCGAATCGACGTAACGTCCGAGTCCCCCATAGTCGGAAAGGCCGGCGCCGACGCTGAGAACCGGCACCTCGACGGTGATGCGAAGCCCTTCCGGTTTGCCACGAGCGGGGTCACTGGCCGTCATGGATCACATTATGCGCCGGATCCGAAGCGGGCGGGAGGTCGACAGCGTCAGCCGACCGTTCGCCGTCGAACGCTAACCCCTATTTCCGGGCTCGCGCCTGGACAAGGTTGGCAAACGGAAGCCGGCCAAAAGTGGCCACAAAGTCAGCGTGATATGCGGCTTCGGCCGGGTTGACCTCGGACGCGGGGAGTTCCCTCCAGGCGATCACCAGGTCGAGGGCGTCCCGCAGCTGCCAGATGAGCCGCGCATCCCACACGACGGTCGGACGCCCACGGCCGTAGTCCATGAACTCCTGGATCTGTTTGCGAAGCCCTCGGTTGCCCTGGCTGCCGGCGCTGGCTTTGCCCACGTAGAGCACGGAAGCTTCCGGGAGCCACTCGGCTTCCAGTGCTTCCCGTTTGAGGGAGGGGTCCTTCTTCTTGAATGTCCCTGCAGTGCTCTTGCTAAGGAATGCGGGCTCAAAATCCGCTGGGCGGAGCACCACAAAGATGCCGGGTCCCTGGGGAATCCGCATGGGATCGAGTTCGTCGAGCGGCCTGAACCCGGTGAAGCCATCGGCGGTGAGGGACTTTTTGGTGAAGAGCATGGTCCATTGTGACAAGCAGGGGTCACAATATCTCCGCAGGCCATGCTAAACCGGCGGATGGCGAGTTGTAGCTTAAAGTGATCTCGGCTGCTGAGCAGCCAACTCATCACTTCATCCGCATAATAGGGGGACTATTTGCGCGCCCAACCCAGGCTGCCCCACAGCCATCATCCATTGCACCTCCCCTTGGGAGGCCCGACATCATGCGGAAACTAATTATTGGAGCAACAGCCGCTGTAGCCGTCGTTACGGGCTCGCTGATTGCTGCGGCCGCTGCGAACGCCGACTCTGGCACTGTCGTCAGGGTAGTTGACGGAGACACGGTAGTGGTTTCCATCAACAACAACGATCAGACGATCCGGCTGCTGAATATCAACACGCCGGAGACCAAGGACCCGAACAAACCCACCGAATGCCTGGGCCCAGAAGCCTCGAAGCATTTGGAGGAGGTACTTCCGGTGGGCAGCAAAGTCCGGTTGGAGTTCGACGTCGAACGCCATGACAAATACGGACGCACCTTGGCCGGTGTCTTCAATGCCAAGAATCAGCTGGTCAACGCCGAGATCGCCCGTCGCGGACTGGGAGTTCCTATGGTCGTAGGCGAAAACCGCAAGTTCCTGCCGCCGGTCGAAGCTGCCTTTGAGGAAGCGCGTACTGCCAAGTCCGGGCTCTTCGCAGAGGACATCGAGTGCACCCTCCCTGCGCAACTGGCAGCTGCCAACGAAGCACTGACAGCGGCCCAAAGTGCTGCGCCAGCAACGACGTCGGCCGGAGCGGGAGCATCCGCTACCGGACTGGCAACTGCGATTTTTGCTGCCAAGTCAGCCAAGGACTTGCTGTCCGCGGCGAGGGACACAGAAAACTCGATCCTTTGGGCGGCCTACTCTGCGAGCGAATCAGCCACAAAGTTGACCGCCCTGACGGCTGTAATAACCAAGGCTGAGTCTGCGCACAACCAGCTCAAGGATCAGGAAAAGACACTCGCAGCGGCCGAGAAGAAGGCCGAAGAGGAACGGGTGGCCGCTGCCGCGCGAGCGGAGGCAGAACGAAAGGCCGCCGCGGAAGCAGAGGCAGCAGCAAAGAAGGCTGCCGATGAGGCCGCCGCAGCAGAACAGGCGCGTGCAGCCGCAGCAGCTGCCGAGGCAGAGCGGATACGCAACCTCCCGGCACCCTATGTGCCTCCTGCCCAGCAGTACGTACCGCCGGCCCAAAACTACGTGCCGCCGGCTCCACCGGCCCAATCGAATCCCTACCCGGGGTACACGGGACCACGCTGCTACGCTCCCGGCGGCAAGTCCTGGCGTCCCTGCTGACAAACCCGTAAGCCAGGCCTGGCACCGCACGATCCGGCGGTGCCAGGCCTTCGCTGTCATCGGGCTCAGCGCCTCAGAAAACGCACTAAACTCGCATGGGTGATCACAGGTGAAATCAAGTCCCAAGTAGACAAAGTCTGGAATACGTTCTGGAGCGGCGGTATCTCCAACCCGCTGGAAGTCATCGAACAGATCACGTACCTTCTGTTCCTTAAGCGCCTGGACGAGAACCACACGCGGGCAGAGAAACAGGCCAACATCTTGGGCGAGCCTATCGAGAACGCGGTCTTCCCCGAAGGTGTCGACCCTCAGGGCCGCTCCTACTCGGACCTCCGCTGGTCCAAGTTCAAGGACTTTGGGCAGGACGAAATGTTCACGGTCTTCCAGCAGAGCGTCTTCCCGTTCCTTCGTACTGAGCTGACCAAGCAGTCAAACGGCGAAGACTCCACGTACAGCCACCACATGAAGGATGCACAGTTCAAGATTCCGAACGCGGGTGTCTTGAAGCAGGTGGTAGACGTTATCGACTCCATCAACATGGAGGGTCGCGACACCAAGGGCGATCTCTACGAGTACATGCTCTCGAAGCTGGCTTCGGCGGGTACCAACGGTCAGTTCCGAACCCCCAGGCACATCATCGACCTCATGGTCGCGATGACAGCGCCCCAGCCACTCGAAGCCATCTGCGACCCAGCCGCCGGTACCTGCGGCTTCCTGGTACAGGCGGGCGAGTATCTCCGTAGGAACAACGCCAACCTCCTCACCAACGATGAGACGAGCAAGTTCTTCCACCACGAGCAGTTCCATGGCTTCGACTTCGACTCCACCATGCTCCGCATCGGTTCAATGAACATGCTCCTCCACGGTGTCGAGAACCCGGACGTCTCCTACCGCGATTCACTTGCCGACCTGCACTCTGTCGAGGAAGAAAAGTACAACGTTATCCTCGCCAACCCGCCGTTCGCCGGCAGCTTGGACTACGAGAATGTGTCCAAGGAGTTGCTGAGCGTCGTCAAGACGAAGAAGACGGAACTCCTCTTCCTGGCACTGTTCATCAAGCTGCTCAAGCCGGGCGGACGAGCTGCCGTTATCGTCCCTGACGGCGTCCTGTTCGGCTCCACCGGCGCGCACAAGTCCCTCCGCAGGACGCTGGTCGAGGGGCACAAGCTCGACGCCGTGGTCAAACTCCCGTCCGGGGTCTTCAAGCCCTACGCCGGCGTGTCCACCGCCATCCTCTTCTTCACCAAGACAAACTCCGGCGGCACGGACAACGTCTGGTTCTACGACGTAAAGTCCGACGGCTTCAGCCTCGACGATAAGCGCACCCCGCTCGGCTCTTCCGACCTTGAGGACGTCCTCTCGCGTTGGAATCAGCGCACGACGGCGGAACTTGAGCGGGCGCGCACGGACCAGTCTTTCTGTGTTCCAGTTTCGGAGATCGAGGCGAACGACTACGACCTGTCCCTCAACAGGTACAAGGAGATCGAGTACCAAGAGGTCGAGCATGCTGCGCCCGAGGAGATCTTGGCTGCGCTTGATGAGCTCGAGGCCGAGATCACGCAGGGCATGCACGAGCTGCGGGAGCTGCTGAAGTGACCTCTACTTTGGTGACAGCAAGAAAAACTCGCGAGTTCTGGAGACATGCCAGCCTTGGTGAACACGTGGATATCCTGTCCGGATTCGCCTTCGATTCAAAGCTCTTCTCCGACTCGAAGGGCGTGCCCCTTATCCGCATCCGGGATGTCGTCCGGGGACGAACTGAGACCCGATACACAGGTAACTACGACAGCCGGTTCGTCGCGCAAACAGGCGACTTACTCATCGGCATGGACGGCGATTTCAACCGCGCATTGTGGTCCAGTGAACCCGCGCTCCTTAACCAGCGAGTCTGTAAGGTCACGGCCAACGCCAAATCCTTGGATCAGGGCTACCTTTACCACTTTCTCCCTGGGGCTTTGCTCGACATCTGGCAACAAACACCCTTTGCAACCGTCAAGCATCTGTCAGTAAGGGGAATCCGCGCTATCTCGATCCCCCTTCCGCCTCTGGAAGAGCAGCGGCGAATCGCGGCGATTTTGGACAAGGCCGACGAGCTCCGCGCCAAGCGCCGCCAAGCCATCGCCCGCCTAGACGCACTCACTCAATCGATCTTCCACTCCATGTTCGGCGATACGGTCTCTAATAGCCTCAACTGGCCAGTCAAAGCCTTCGGCCGGGTCACTACGAGCCGCCTGGGCAAGATGCTGGACAAGAAGGCCCAGACTGGAAAGCATGGCTTTAAGTATCTGCGCAATGCCAACGTGCAATGGTTTCAGATCAATACGGATGATCTGCTCGAGATGGACTTTAGCCCCTCAGACCAAATCGAGTTCGCACTTCGCAGAGGAGACATCCTGGTGTGTGAAGGTGGGGAACCGGGCCGAGCAGCCATTTGGAAAGACCAGGCAACCGACTGTTACTTCCAGAAAGCACTTCACCGTGTGCGACCGAATCCTGATGATTTAGATCCTCAATACATAGTTCACCTGCTCTGGGCTCTGGCTCATGGCGGCGGCCTCAAAGACCATGTGACGGTTGCTACGATCGCACACCTAACCGGTGAGAAGCTCAAGCGAATGCACATTCCAGTTCCCCCGCTAGAACTGCAGCAGACCTTCGCAAACCGAATTGCCGCCGTCGAGCGTTTGAAGGAAACCCACCGCAAGCACCTTGCGGAATTGGACGCGCTCTTCGCTTCGCTCCAAAGCCGCGCGTTCAAAGGAGAACTTTAGTGACCGAATCAGCGGCTCAGGCGCCTTCGACCGAGGTACCGATTTGGCCAGCGCTCATCGTGCCGGTTCTCCAAGCTTTGTCTGGTGGACAGACGCTCCACCGGAAGGAGCTCTTCCATCAAGCGGCGGATCAAGCCGGCCTGTCGGAGGGTGCTCGCGAGGAGACCCTGAACTCGGGCGGACTACGTTACGAGCAACGTATGGGCTGGGTCCTAAGCCACCTGACACGGGCAAGCTGGATCGACCGTCCCGTGAAGGGATACTACTGCATCACCGATACCGGCAGGCAGTGGCTTCTTGATAATCCTCAGGGGATCAATTACAGCCAAGCACACACGATCTTTGCACAGTATTGGCCGAAAGCCGACGGTCCAGCCGCACCCACGCAGGTTGCGCAAGAGACCGGCCTCGCGGCAACGGAAGAACTGGAACCAGTGGAGCAGATCGAGGACGCGATAAATCGCATCCAAGACGAAGTGGGAGCATCGCTCCTTCGACGGCTTCACGAAGGACATCCGGACTTCTTCGAAGACGCTGTAGTGAAGCTGCTGCTAAAGATGGGATACGGGGGTGCTGAGCAACGGGGTCGACGTATCGGTGGCACCGGTGACGGTGGCGTTGACGGGGTTATCGACCAAGATGCGCTCGGCTTGGATCGCGTCTACATTCAAGCCAAGCGATATAGTCCGGACAACGCCGTTGGACGCGAAGCGATCCAAGCATTCGTAGGTGCGCTCCATGGCTTCTCTGCTTCCAAGGGCGTCTTCATCACCACGAGTAGGTTTTCTCAAGGTGCGAAGGACTATGCAGGGAGCGTCGGCACCCGCACAATCCTGATTGACGGCGCCCGCCTAGTCAGTCTCATGATCAAATACCGGGTCGGAGTACAAGTGAAGCAGAGCTACGATGTCGTGGAACTGGACGAGGACTTCTTCGAGTAGCAATGGAGGCGGCCGAGGAATACGTTGACCTCACTTCGTGGACCCCTGCGGAAGACGAACCCGCAGGTGAGAACGAAAAGACGTGGTTCATAGCGCCCGACGGAACCAGATGGATTTTCAAGCGCAACCGTCCGCAGAGAAGCCCCAATGAGCACTCTTCTGAGTTTGTTGCGAGTAAAGTGGCGGCGCTCCTTGGGATTCCCGCCGCGGAGATTCGCCTGGCTACGATCTCGGGTGAGCTGGGCTGCATATCCAGGGACGTAAGGTCGCACCCTCGACATCAACTGAACTCGGCGTCGTTATTCATCGCGGAGTATGCAAACGACTTCGACCCTCGAGCACGGGGCGGTGTGGGGCATTCCTTGGACACTATCCAGCGGGTCTTGGGCGGCGTCTCACCACCCATCGGTCACGAGAATGATGGACTCACGGCTACCGATTGGTTCGCCGGGTACTTGGTTTTCGACGCCCTGATCGGCAACCAGGACAGGCACAGCGAAAATTGGAGTCTGGAGCTGGATCTCAAAGGGACCTACCACCTGGCACCCTCTTATGATCATGCGACCAGCTTGGGCATCGTGCAACGTAACGTCGAAAAGCTTGGGCGCCTGCTCGACGACTCAGACGGCCTGCAATCATTTGTCATGCGAGCGCGGGGAACACGCTTTGAGGGGCAGACCAGGACGAGCTTGGTGGATGTCGCTGCAGGCTTCTGTGATACCACCGGCCTCCACCTAGGGATAAACTGGGGCCGAAAGGTTGAGAAGATCGATCTGCTCAAAGTCGAAGAAATCGTCGCGTCCTCAAAAATGTCGGCGCCCAACGATAGGTTGGCAATTGAAGTTGTTCGACTGAATAAGGAAAGGCTGATGAGATGTCTACTTCCGTGATGGATCTACGGCCTGCGGCTGTCCAACACGGAGCCCCAGCACTGCTCATCGCTTGGCAGCACCCTGAGACACGACGTTACCGACTTCTTGGTCGCGCCATCGCGACCTCCCGCGGGTACGAATTCTCCTACTTCCCCTCCGCTTTGATGGCTGAGGACTTCCAACCCATACCAGGATTCTCGGATACAAACCGGACGTACTCGTCGGCGGTGCTTTTCCCTCTGCTTTCAGGGCGCATCATGAGCTACTCACGGCCAGACCGTAAAGAATGGCTGGACAAGCTTGATCTGCCCGTGGACGCAGCGCCTTTTGAAGTTCTGGCCCACTCTTTTGGAAAACGCACTTCGGACACCTATGAGTTCTTCGAAGAACCGTCAGTTGACCTCGTTCGGGGCACTCTGACCTTTACTGTTCCCGTACACGGCCTTCGATACATGTCGGAGGACGCTCTGCGGCATGTGGATATTGCGGTTTCAAAAGGGCAAGAGTTAGACACCGTACGGGAGCCCGAGAATCACAACGATCCTCGGGCTGTGGGCCTTTGGTCCAACGGACATAAAATCGGGTTCGTTCCGGCACCTGTCTTGGACTACGTCGACATGATGCGCGCCCCAGGACATTTCTCGGCGCGGGTGATCCGAAAAAATCCAAAGTCTGATGGAGCGCACCTGCGCGTCATTGTCGAGCTTCGGTGGACACAAGCGCGGTAGGTCCAAACTGACTCGCGGCAAGTACCTGTCCGAGCTGGATGCGCTCTTCGCTTCGCTCCAAAGCGGCGCGTTCAAGGGCGAGCTCTAAAAAGGGGCGCAGCCCACAGTAACCTGTCGCCGTACGGCAACAAATGCTAAAGTCGGCGTACGGCGTCATTTGCAAGAGTTGCCGTACGGCGACAGGAGCTGCTGATGCGTACAGTCCGTGAGGCCGGACCCCTGATCCGGGAACTCAGGGAAGAGCGAGCATGGTCCCAGGCAGAGTTGGCCCGGCGAGCCAGCGTCTCACGCAGCTTCATCATCGACCTCGAATCCGGCAAGGCTACTGTTGAGACGTCGAAATTCATGGATGCCTTCCAGGCCCTCGGTTTCGAAATCGCCATACGCGACAGCGAAACGGGAGCAGTGCGGTGGTGAATTCTCGCGCGTCGGCCCGCTCACCGGAAATAAAGAGCAAATAGTCACAACCCCGTGATTGACTACTTCCAGGACAACGGAGCAACGGATCGGAGACGGCTGCATGGGGGCAGTTACCAGCAACTTTGGGTTCATGCTGGGCGAGTGGCCCGAGTTGGCGAAACAAGCACGCCGGGCCGAACAATTCGCCCGGGTCGATCCTCGCGCATCCGTGTTCTACGCCCGCTACACCATCGAACGCATTGTTGAGTGGCTTTACCAAGTAGAGCCAGGTTTGGTTACCCCCTACAAAGATGACCTCAATGCCTTACTGAACGAGCCCACGTTCAAGAATCTTGTGGGCGCTCCAATTGCCAACAAGCTCACGATCATCCGCAAAGCCGGCAACAATGCGGTTCACAACTCCGTTGGCCCCACCATCCAAGGCGCTGAGCTCGTGCTTCGCGAACTGCACCACGTTTGCTATTGGCTCGCCAGGAATTACGCCAAAACCGGTAGCCAGCTGCCGCCGTCGTTAATTTTCGACGCCTCGGCCCTGACCCCAAAACCTAAGACTCCGGTCCAACAGCAGTCGCCCGAAGAACTCCAAGCACTCGAAAGTCAGCTCAAAGCAAAGGACGAGGCGCTTGCACAGGCAGCTGCCGACTCCGCTGACCTCAAGGCCCAGCTGGAGATTCTGCAGGCCGAAGTTGCCGAGGCCAAGAAGCAGAACCAGACGGTCCCCGACCACCATGACTATGACGAGGCCCTGACCCGCAGGCACCTCATCGATCTGGAACTCCACGAGGCGGGCTGGCCGCTCAGCAACACAGAAGACCGCGAATTCAAGGTCGACACCATGCCCACGGCAAGCGGCACGCTCAGTGGCGTCGGCTACGTGGATTACGTGCTGTGGGGCGCTGACGGACTGCCTCTGGCGGTGGTCGAAGCGAAGCGGACCACCAAAGATCCCCATGTTGGAAAGCAACAGGCCAAGCTGTACGCCGACTGCCTGGAGCGTCGATACGGCCGGCGCCCCATCATCTACTACACCTCCGGTTACGAGACTTGGATGTGGGACGACACCATGTACCCGGAACGCGCGGTGCAGGGATTCCACACGAGAGATCAACTGCAACTACTGGTCAACCGCAGACAGAGCCGAAAGCCCCTGGCTGAACAGGCAATTGACAACTCGATCGTCGAACGCCCCTACCAGCACAACGCCATCCGGGCCGTCACGGAAGCTTACGAGAAGGACTTCGAGCGCAAGGCGCTTGTAGTCATGGCGACAGGCACGGGCAAGACGCGCACCGTCGTCGCACTCGCCAAGCTCCTGCAGGAAGCCAACTGGGCCAAACGCGTTCTATTCCTCGCCGACCGGGTTGCCTTGGTCAAGCAAGCGGCCAATGCGTTCAAGGCCCACCTGCCCGGTTCCAGTCCCGTCATTCTCGGCTCGGGCGAAGAAGCAGACAGCCGCATCCACGTGGCGACATATCCGACCATGATGAACCTCATCAACAGGACCGAGGGAAAGCTCGGACAGCGAACCTTTGGCATTGGCCACTACGACCTCATCATCGTCGATGAAGCCCACCGGTCCGTCTACCAAAAGTACAGGGCAATTTTCCAGTACTTCGATTCGCTCCTCATCGGGCTGACGGCCACGCCACAGTCGGAGGTGGACCGCAACACTTACAGCCTCTTCGGCATCGAGGACAACGTTCCGACGTTTGCTTATGAACTCAGCGAAGCCATCGAGGCCGGATATCTCGTGCCGCCGCGTGTTGTTCCGGTTCCGCTGAAGTTTCCCGATCAAGGTATCTCTTACGAGGACCTTTCTGAAGCTGCCAAAGAAGAGTGGGACGAGCTCGAGTGGGATGAAGACGGCGAAATCCCGGATTCCGTGGACGCCACCGCGATCAACACTTGGCTCTTCAACGCCGACACAGTGGACAAGGCGTTGGAAGTCCTTATGACCCGCGGCCACAAAGTTGCCGGCGGGGATCGCTTGGGCAAAACCATGATCTTCGCAAAGAACAACAGGCACGCGGAGTACATTGCTGAACGCTTTGACAAGAACTACCCGGCTTACAAGGGCCAGTTTGCTCGCGTCATCACCTATCAGGTGAACTACGCCCAGAATCTCATCGACGAATTCTCGACCACCGAGAGCAACCCCCACATCGCCATTTCAGTAGACATGCTGGACACAGGCGTAGACGTGCCGGACGTCGTCAACCTTGTCTTTTTCAAGATGGTCAGGTCCAAGACCAAGTTCTGGCAAATGGTGGGCCGCGGTACGCGCCTGCGCCCGGAACTGTACGGGCCGGGCGAGGACAAGAAGGACTTCTTCATCTTCGACCTCTGCCGCAATGCCGAATTTTTCAATGCAGGCATGCCCAGCAACGAAGGATCGCTGGGCAAATCACTTGCGGAGACAACGTTTGCTGCACGCGTCCGGCTCCTCCAAACATTTGCTGACCTTCAATGGGATCCTCAAGCGCCAGTCGTTACCGACCTTCGACAAACCCTGAAACACACAGTTGACCGGCTTCCGCTGGACAACTTCCTCGTCAAGCCAGCGCGCAAATGGGTGGACAGGTTCACCGAGGAAACAGCGTGGACTTCCTTGGCGGCCGAGGACTTCCAGGCTTTGCAAACCGAGATCGCCAAGCTCGCTTCCATTGGCGCGCCCGCGGACACGGAAGAGGCCAAGCGCTTTGACTATCTGATGCTCCAGACAGAATTGGCGTCCCTGCAGCAATCGGCGGTTGGGCCGTTCCGGATAAAGATCCAAGCAATAGCCTCCGCCCTGCAAGACCAGCAGAGCATCCCGGCCATCGCCGCTCAACTGCCATTGCTGGAAACAATCCTCCACGACGAGGAATGGCAATCTGTTTCCTTGGAGTGGCTGGAGGAAATCCGTCGGCGGCTCCGGGGATTGGTCCATCTCATCGAAAAGCGGAAACGCAAGGTGGTCTACACAAACTTCCAGGACGAGCTCGGCGTGCTTGAGGAAGTTGAACTGGTGGGTGCAACGAACGGCTTCGTGGACCTCCCCCGTTATAAAGAGAAAATGCGTTCGTACTTGGCACAATACGAGGAGCACGCAACCATCCAACGGCTGCGACGCAACAAGCAACTGACCGAGTTGGACCTCGAAGAGCTAGAACGCATACTCCTGGAAAGCGGCTTGGGTTCGCTCGAAGACTTGAATCGCGCCGCCAACGATGGGCTCGGCCTTTTTGTCCGTTCCCTGGTTGGTTTGGACCGCGAAGCCGTCGAGGAAGCGTTGTCAGAGTTTGTGGCCGGTACGACGCTCACGGCCCAGCAGCTGAACTTCCTCAACGTACTGACCACTCATCTGATGGAAAACGGAAAAGTCAGCCCAAAAGCCTTGTTCAACTCTCCATACAACGAGCTGGCCCCGTCCGGCCCGGATGTGCTGTTCGGCGATGAGAAAATTGGGCAGCTGATCAGCATTCTTCGCTCCATCGAGAACCATGCGAAGGTGAGCTGAACGGCAGTGGCGATTGCCGCCGTCGTTCACCAAACCGTGAAGCGGTTCTTTCAGCGTTGACAGTGCCTTGTGACCCGTGCCATATTCAAAGCGTGAACCTGTCAGACAGCCGGACAGCTGGACAACCCGAGTTTCCGGGCAATGCCGCTGCGCACACCCCGATCTCCCGCATTTCCGCAGCTGAAGCGGTCTTCGCGGCCCTAAGGCGTGCCATCGAGGGCGGCCAGTTCGACGTCGGCACCAAGTTGAGCTCCGAGGCGACGCTCGCCGCCCAGTACGGTGTGAGCCGCTCAGTCATCCGGGAGGCCTTGAGGTCCTGCAACACCTTGGGCCTGACCATGACCAAAACCGGCAAGGGCACGTTCATTGTGGCCAACAAGGTCGCTAACGACCTTACCTTGGGACAGTACAGCGCACGCGATCTTAACGAAGCACGTCCCCACATCGAGATCCCGGCCGCCGGGCTCGCGGCTCAACGGAGGACCGACGAGGAACTCGAGCACCTTAAGGACATCGTCCAGGAAATGCTCAACGAGACCGACCCCGAAGCCTGGGTGAACCTGGACGCCACGTTCCACTCCGCCGTCGCCCGCGCCAGCGGAAACCGGGTGTTCGCCAGCGTTGTCTCAGACATCCGCGAGGCTTTGGCCCACCAGTCCGAAACCCTCAACCTTGTGGCGGACCGGCAGCACCGCTCCGACGAGGAACACCTCGCAGTGCTCAACGCTATCGAAGCCGGCGACTCCGAAGCCGCCAGCAAGGCAATGGCCGACCACCTTCAGGCCGTCAGCGTCGCCCTGGACACGATCCTCAGCAAATGACCCACCCAAAGGACACCATGACCGTCCCAGCAGCACCGGCCCATCAGGCCGAGGCGCGGAATGCGCCCAACCACGTTCCGCTCGTCGAGGTAACCCGCGACGGGTTGGTGGAGAGCATCCATTACGGCTCGCTGGTCGCCTTGAACGAAGACGGCAGCACAGCAGCATCAGCAGGTGAGCCGGATGCGCCGATGTACCCGCGTTCAAGCCTGAAGCCGCTCCAGGCGGTTGCACTCCTTAAAGCCGGCTTGGACATTTCGGAGAACCTTCTGGCACTCACGGCAGCAAGCCACTCGGGGGCAGAAATGCACCGCAGCGGCGCCCAGGAAATCCTGAAGCTGCATGGCCTTACCGAAAAGGACCTGGCCAACAGCACCGACCTTCCGTACGGGGTGAAGGAGCGCGAGGAATGGCTTCGCGCCGGCAACGGTCCCACCCAGATCGCGCAGAACTGTTCAGGTAAGCACGCGTCCATGACCGCCGTTTGCGTCATCAATGGCTGGCCTGTGGAGGGGTACTTGCACCCGGAGCACCCCCTGCAGGTCCTGGTCCGCGACACCATTACCGAACTCACCGGCGAGGAAGCCGCGGCGGTCAGCACTGACGGCTGCGGAACACCGCTTTTTGCCCACTCGCTGCACGGAATGGCCCGGGCGTACGGTCGTCTGGCCGCCGCGGACGCGGACACCAACGAGGGCAAGGTGGCGCACGCCATGCGCCGTTTCCCGGAGATGGTCGCCGGTGAAGGCCGCGATGTCACGGCTTTGATGCGCGCCGTCCCGGGGCTGCTTGCGAAGGACGGCTTTGAAGGCCTCCAGCTGGTGGGACTCCCCGACGGTACGGGCGTCGCCGTGAAGATTTCCGACGGCGGTGACCGCGCCCGCATGCCCGTCACCGTTGAGGTCCTCCGCCACTTGGGTGTCGACGGCGGCAGCTTGGACACGCTTCAAAGCCCACCTGTACTGGGCGGCGGCCTTCCGGTCGGCGAACTCCGTGCGGCCCAAATTTTCAGCAACTAAACCAAGGACAGCTATGACCACCGTCGATCAGGCGATCCCCCTCCGCTCCGAACACGACCTTCTGGGTGACCGCAATGTACCCGCGGACGCCTACTGGGGCGTCCATACCCTCCGCGCCATCGAGAACTTCCCCATCACGGGGCAGCCGCTCTCCACCAACAAGCACCTTGTCAGGGGCCTGGCCGCTGTGAAGCAAGCCGCAGCCCGCACCAACCACGAGCTCGGACTCCTGGACGCCGAGCGCGCAGGGGCCATTGATCAAGCCTGCCAGGACATCATGGACGGCATGCTGCAGGACCAGTTCATGGTGGACGTGATCCAGGGCGGCGCCGGCACCAGCTCCAACATGAATGCCAACGAGGTCATCGCCAACCGTGCGCTGGAAATTCTGGGCCACCCCAAGGGTGACTACTCCAAGCTGCACCCGAATGACCACGTCAACCTGAGCCAGTCCACCAACGACGTCTACCCAACGGCGGTGAACCTGGCCACGATCTTCTCGGTCAAGGAACTGCTGGAGGCCCTGGAGGAACTCGAGGTGGCCTTCGCCGAAAAGGGCCGTGAGTTCCGGACCGTGGTGAAGATGGGCCGCACCCAGCTTCAGGATGCAGTCCCCATGACGTTGGGCCAGGAGTTCGGCGGCTACGCCGTCACCATCGGCGAGGACCGGGCCCGCCTGGACGAGTCGCACATGCTCATCCACGAGATCAACCTGGGGGCAACCGCCATCGGAACGGGCTTGAACGCCCCGGCCGGCTACGCGGACGCTGCATGTCGCCACCTGGCAGAGATCACCGGCCTTCCTTTGCTCACGGCCGCGGACCTGATCGAGGCCACCCAGGATGTCGGCGCTTTCGTGCACCTCTCAGGTGTGCTCAAGCGTGTGGCTGTGAAGCTTTCCAAGATTTGCAACGACCTCCGCTTGCTGTCCTCGGGACCGCGTGCGGGTTTGGGCGAGATCAACCTTCCGGCTGTGCAGTCGGGTTCGTCGATCATGCCCGGCAAGATCAATCCGGTGATCCCGGAAGTGGTCAGCCAAGTGGCATACGAGGTCATCGGCAACGATGTAACCGTCACCATGGCCGCGGAGGCGGGCCAGCTTCAGCTGAACGCCTTCGAGCCGATCATTGTGCACAGCCTGCACAAGAGCATTTCCCACCTGGAAGCAGCGTGCCGCACCCTTACGGCCCGCTGTGTCCGGGGCATCACCGCAAACACCGAACGGCTACGGCTTACCGTGGAGCAGTCGATCGGCCTTGTCACGGCATTGAACCCCCATATCGGTTACGCCTCCGCCACTGCTATTGCGCAGGAGGCACTGGCAACGGGCAAGGGCGTTGCAGAGCTCGTTCTGGAACATGGTCTGCTGACCGCGTCCCAGCTCGAAGAACTGCTCAGCCCTGAACGTCTGGCGAATCTGAGCAAATAGGCTCAAACTGGCCAATAACCCAGCGGCTTCCGCCAGCCGTTACGCCCCATGAGGCATACCCCCACGCGGCACTGTCCAGCGAGCCCGGATCCCGAACCGGGCACTCCCATGGACACCCCAACAGGACACCCCTAAGGATTCCAATGACCAACCCCATCACGGACCACACGGTCCCGGCCCAAGCGCATGCCACGGAGAAATCCCTCCACAAGGAGGACTCCGGCTACCACAAGGACCTGAAGCCGCGCCAGATCCAAATGATCGCGATCGGTGGCGCCATCGGCACCGGCCTGTTCCTGGGCGCCGGCGGCCGGCTCAACGCAGCTGGCCCGTCCCTCGTCATCGCCTACGCAGTCTGCGGCTTTTTCGCCTTCCTGATCCTTCGCGCACTCGGTGAACTCGTTCTGCACCGCCCGTCGTCGGGATCCTTCGTCTCCTACGCCCGTGAGTTCTATGGTGAGAAGGCAGCCTTCGTCTCAGGCTGGTTCTACTGGATCAACTGGGCCACCACCACGATTGTGGACATCACGGCGGCCGCGCTGTACATGAACTTCTTCGGAAAGTACGTCCCGTGGATGGGCGCCGTTCCGCAGTGGGCCTGGGCCCTGATCGCGTTGGTCGTTGTTCTGAGCCTCAACCTTGTGTCGGTGAAGGTCTTCGGCGAAATGGAGTTCTGGTTCGCGCTGATCAAGGTGGCCGCCCTGGTGGCCTTCCTCCTGGTTGGCACCTACTTCGTCATCTTCGGTACCCCTGTTGATGGCCAGACGGTCGGTTTCAGCCTCATTTCCGATAACGGCGGCATCTTCCCGAACGGCATCCTGCCAATGATCATCCTCATGCAGGGTGTGCTGTTCGCTTACGCTTCCATCGAGCTCGTGGGTACCGCTGCCGGTGAAACGCCCAACCCTGAGAAGATCATGCCCAAGGCCATCAACTCCGTGGTCTTCCGTATCGCAGTGTTCTACGTTGGCTCGGTCATCCTGCTCGCCCTGCTTCTCCCGTACACCTCGTACCAGAAGGGCGTCAGCCCGTTCGTGACGTTCTTCGGTTCCATCGGTGTCCAGGGCGTGGATGTCATCATGAACCTCGTGGTCCTCACCGCTGCCCTGTCGTCACTGAACGCCGGGCTCTACTCCACGGGCCGCATCCTTCGCTCCATGTCGGTGGCCGGTTCGGCCCCTAAGTTCGCACAGCGCATGAACAAGGCAGGCGTTCCTTACGGCGGCATCGCCATCACCGCCGGTGTCTCGCTCCTCGGTGTTCCGCTGAACTACCTCGTCCCGTCCGACGCCTTCGAAATCGTCCTTAACGTTGCCTCCGTGGGCATCATCGTCACCTGGGCCACCATCGTCCTGTGCCAGATGCAACTGAAACGCTGGTCCGACAAGGGCTGGGTGAAGCGCCCGTCCTTCCGGCTTTTCGGAGCTCCGTACACGGGTTGGCTGTCCTTGGTCTTCCTGGCCGGCGTGCTGGTCATGGTGTTCATCGAGTCGCCGCTCACCATGCTGGTCACCGCAATCGCCTGTGGCCTCATGGTCTGGGGCTGGTTCCTGTGCCGCAAGCAGATCCATGAGCTTGCCGCCACCCGCGATGGTTACACCGGCAGCGCCCCGGTTATCGCCAACCGCCCCCTTCCGGGCGGCGACAGGTAACAAACGCCAACTCACGACGGCGGCACCCGGTTCCGTACCTGCGGAACCCAGGTGCCGCCGTCGTAGGTTAACGCCCTTCGCGGCGTAAGCAGACATCCGATCATTGGTGGCTACTATTGGTCCATGGCTGTCACAGATGAGGCGATCGGCAAGATCAAGGACATGCTGATCCGTGGGGAACTCAAAGCCGGCGATCGACTTCCGCCGGAAAAGGAACTGAGCGAAAGGCTTGGTCTTTCAAGGAGTTCGCTGCGCGAAGCGGTGAAGGCCCTCGAACTGATCCGCGTGCTGGACGTCCGCCGCGGCGATGGAACCTACGTGACCAGCCTCGACGCCAAACTCCTCAACGAGGCCGTGGCGTTCGTGGTGGACCTGCACCAGGACCGGTCCATCCTTGAGCTCTTCGAGGTCCGACGAATCCTTGAACCGGCCACCGCACACTTGGCAGCCGGGAAAATCACCGCCGAAGATCTCAAGAGGCTTCGCGGCACCATGGATGGCATCGACGAGAACACGGACGTCGAGGAGCTCGTGGCCCACGACCTCGAATTCCACGGCATCATCACTGAAGCCGCGGGAAACGACTACCTCGGCAGCCTCCTCGAAGCCCTGTCGAGCAGCACGGTGCGGGCCAGGATCTGGCGGGGGCTGACCCAGGAGAAGGCTGTCGCCCACACCCTGTCCGAGCATCGGGCCATCACGGACGCTTTGGAGCGCGGTGATGCGGAATTGGTGCGGGCATTGGCCACCGTGCACATCAGCGGCGTGGAGAACTGGTTGCGCCAGGCGCTCTAACCGCCGGACTGGGTGTCACCGCCAACGGCCGCCAGGGCGTCCCACAGCTCTTCGGGAACAGACTCCTCCATCCGCGCGGCGTTCGAGGCAACCTGTTCGGGAGAGGTCGCCCCGGCCGTCACGTTCACCACGGCCGGATGGCGCAGCGGGAACTGGAGCGCCGCCGTCGGAAGTTCCACCCCGAAGTCGCGACAGACTTCCGCCAGGCGTCGCGCCCGCTCCAACAGGTGCGTTGGTGCCTGATCGTAGTTGTAGTGCGCATCGTCCGGGACGTCGGGACGGGCCAGGAGGCCGGAGTTGTAGACGCCGACATTGACGACGCGGGTGCGGCGCTCCACACAGCGCTCAAGGAGCGGAACCGTGGGCTGCTCCAGCAGCGTGTATCGGCCAGCGAGCATGACGAGGTCCAGGTCGCCGGCCTCGACGCATTCCAATGCCGCCTCGGCCGAGTTAAGGCCAACGCCGATGGCTTTGACGACGCCTTCGGACCTTAGCTTTTCCAAAGCCGGCAGCCCCTGAGTTATCCCGGCCTGGAGATCGTGGACGTCGGCATCGTGGAGGTAGGCGATATCCACGTGGGTGAGGCCAAGCCGGTCCAGCGAATCCTCGATGCTGCGGCGAATCCCCGCCTCGGAGAAGTCCCACACGCGCTTGGCGGTAGCTGGAACGTCGAAGCCCTCCGGATCCTGTCCACCGGCTGCGTTCGGCTCGAGCAGCCGGCCCACCTTGGTGGAAATCACGAAGTCGTCCCTCGGCTTGTCCCGGAGGACCGCGCCCAACCGTTGCTCCGAGAGGCCCAAGCCGTAGTGCGGAGCCGTATCGAAGTAGCGGATGCCCGCGTCCCAAGCGGCGAGAACGGTTGCAAGGGCTTCCCCGTCCGGGATGGCCCGGTACAGGTTACCGATGCCCGCCCCGCCGAAGCCAAGCTTGCCGAGGTTCAGTGGTGTCAAGGCAACTCCCATACTTTGTGGATACCCAATCCTCCCCCGGGCAAACCGCTAAGCGCGATCCACCCGCTCACCGGGCTTCAGGAACAGCTCGAGCACCGGAACCGCGACGTCGGGCCGCTGGACCGGGAGTTTGACGGTCAACGTTCCGGGAGGCTGGCCGCCAGGGGTCAAATTCATTGCCTGCTGCTGGGGATCGACTTCGCGGAGGAACACCTCGGAGGCGTCGTTCAGCAACTGCGCATACTCGACCTTGCCGGCCAGGCCCGGGAGATGGACGTACTCGAACGGCCACGCGAACAGGTGCACGTAGAGCCGGTCACCGCGCTGCGTGTAGCGGGCATCCGGCGGGGGTGTGAATGCCGAGGCCCCGGCGCCGTAGATGGAACGCGAGTGCAACGTCATCCACTGGCCAATTCCTTCCAGCGAGGCCAATGCCCGGGGATCGATGGTGCCCCTGCCTGTCGGGCCGACGTTCAGGAGCAGGTTGCCGCCCTTGGACACACCGTCAACGAGCATCCGGATGAGCATGTCCACGGACTTGTAGTCGAGGTTGTCGCGGTCGTAGCCCCAGCTGCCGTTGAGGGTCTGGCACGCCTCCCAGGTGACAGGGACGCCGTCGAGCATCATGGGGCCGGCGGGCTGGTACTGTTCCGGCGTGATGAAGTCTCCCGGGATATCCAGCCGGTCATTGACGATGATTCCGGGCTGCAACTCCCGCACCATGGCCAGCAGGGCCTCGGAATCCCAGTCCTTCCGGCCTTTGCCGCCCCAGAACTCCTCCTGCCCGAGCCCTGCGTAGGAAAAGTCGAAAAACAGGTAGTCGATAGTGCCGTAGTTGCTCAGGAGCTCCCTCACTTGGCCATGCAGGTACTCCCGGTAGCGGGCCATGTCCCGTCCGCTGTTCAAACTCTCGACGTCGGGTGCGTTGCGTTGCGGGTGCACCCCGTCGATGGTGAAGTCCGGGTGGTGCCAATCGATGAGCGAGTGGTAGAAACCGACCTTCAGTCCCTCGGCCCTGAGCGCTTCGACGTACGGGGTGATCAGGTCCCGACCGGCGGGCGTGTTGGTGGCCTTGTACTCGGTCAGCGCCGAGTCCCATAAGCAAAAGCCGTCATGGTGCTTGGTGGTGAGGACCACGTACTTCATACCCGCGGAACGGGCGGCACGGGCCCACTCACGGGGATCGTAAAGATCCGGATCAAAGCGCCGGAAGTACTGTTCATAGGCTTCAACACTGATTTCCTCCCGGTTCATCACCCACTCATGCCGGGCAGGGAGCGCATAGAGTCCCCAGTGCACGAACATCCCCAAACGGGCCTCTTCAAACCATGGTGCGTGCTGGATCAACGGGTTTCCTTCCATGCAGGGCTGTTCGGAACGCTGAGTATCACGGTGCTCATGCGGCTCCTGAGGTGCGTCCGGATTCCCACCGACACTAAACATCTGATGTATTACTTGTCAACGGGTCACATTTCCGAAGCAAGGGCGACGACTTCACACTAGAGTTCGGATGTTAGTCCCGAACGCACGGAGGAAGCCATGACCTTGAAATTCGCCAGGCTGGGTACGGCCGGAAACGAACAACCGGCAGTCATCGCCCAGGACGCCGACGGAACCGAGAAATACTTCAGCCTCACGGCTCTGACCAACGACATCGACGGCGGTTTCCTCGCCTCGGACGGCATCGCACGCACCCGTGAGGCCCTGGACAAAGGCGAACTCCCCGAAATCTCCGCGGTGGGCCTTCGCATCGGCGCACCCGTGGCCCGGCCCGGTGCCGTGGTGGCCATCGGCCTGAACTACACCGCCCACGCAGCCGAATCCGGTGCAACTCCGCCCGAGGTACCCGTGGTGTTCCTCAAGCCGAGCAACACCATAGTCGGCCCTTTCGACGCTGCCCCCATCCCGCCGTCGTCGGAAAAGTACGACTACGAAGTGGAACTGGCAGTCGTGATCGGCCAAGAAGCGTCATACCTTTCCTCCCTCGAAGAGGCGGAAGACTGCATCGCAGGCTACGCCGTAGCCAATGATCTCTCCGAGCGCGAATACCAAATCCCGGGCGCGGCCGGACAATGGACCAAGGGCAAATCCTTGCCTGCTTCCACTCCCCTGGGCCCGTGGCTGGTACCCGCCTCCGACATCGACCCGGACAACCTTCGCCTCCAGACCCTGGTCAACGGCGAATCCCGCCAGGACTCCAGCACCTCGGACATGATCTTCGACCCCGCCACGATTGTCCACCACCTCAGCCAGTACATGGTCCTTGAACCCGGTGATGTCATCATCACGGGAACGCCGGAAGGGGTGGCCATGTCCGGCCGGTTCCCGTTCATCCAGCCCGGTGACGTGGTGGAGGTGGAAATTGAGGGCCTGGGACGCCAGCGCCAGGAGTACTTCCGGGCCACGGCACGCAGCACCCCAGGAGTGCGGTTGCATCCCGTTTCGTAACGCAACGGGGGCGCAACCTTCGGCAGCAGTGATTCGCCTATGCTCAACTCCAAGGCATCAACGGCGATCCACCGAGGAGTTATGAGCATGACGAACTGGCGCATCAGGGACTTCCACTCGTCCGATCTGGACGGCATCCTGCACCTCTGGGAGTCGCTCAAAGCTGACGGTGTTGAACCTGTGTACGCACTGTCCGAGGTCCTCGCCTCCTGCGAAAAGGACCACGCAGTGGTTGCGGTGCAGGGCGAGCAGGTGGTGGGTGCCGCCGTCGGACGCGCCGCCCACGACCAAGGCTGGATCGTTTTCCTCGCCACCCTGACCGAGTTCCGCGGCCGTGGCATCGGCACCTCGCTGCTGTCCGCCGTCGAAAACCGCATGGCCCCGCACGGGCTCAACAAGCTCTCCGCACTGATGCCGGAAACGGAAACGCGCGTCGAGGCGTTCCTGGGCCGCGGCTTCGTCGTCAAGAAGAACCTGCGCTACTTCGAACGGACCATCCCGGTGCAACGCCAGGAACTCGGCGCGCTCGGGCTGCTTGGCGGGCGCATCTTGGCCCGTGATCTCTGGGAGAACGTCGCAGGCATGCGGCGGGAGAAGGAACTCCTGGAGCGCCGGCTGGTGCTGCCGTTGGCCGAAGCAGACCTCGCCGACGAATACGGCGTCGTTCCGCCGCGCGCAGTGGTGCTGTTCGGTCCGCCGGGCACCGGCAAGACTACCTTCGCCAAGGCCATCGCCTCCCGGCTGGAGTGGCCGTTCGTGGAAGTCTTCCCCTCCCGTTTGGCCTCCGACCCCAAAGGCCTGGCCGGGGCACTGCGCGAAACGTTCCTGGAAATCGCCGAGCTCGAGCACGCGGTCGTGTTCATCGACGAGGTCGAAGAGATCGCCTCCCAGCGCGCAGGCGATCCGCCTTCGCCGTTGCAGGGCGTTACCAACGAGCTCCTCAAAATCATCCCGGCCTTCCGCGAACAACCCGGCCGCCTCCTGGTGTGCGCCACCAACTTCATCCGCGCCCTGGACACCGCGTTCCTGCGCCACGGCCGGTTCGACTACGTCATCCCCATCGGCCTGCCGGACGTCCACGCCCGCGAAGCCATGTGGCAACGCTTCATCCCAGCCACGGTGGTGGATTCGGTGGACATTTCTTTGTTGGTGTCGAGGACGGAGGGGTTCTCGCCCGCGGACATCGAGTTCGCTGCCCGCAGCGCCTCCCAGCGCGCCCTGGAAAAAGCCGTGTACGACGACGGCACAGCTTCGGGTGGGGCGAACGGACGGAAAGGACCTGTCACGCAGGACTACCTCGACGCAATCGCCGACACCCGCACTACCGTCAGCGCCGAGGTCCACCAGGACTTCCTCGAAGACATCGACGCCCTGGGCCGCGTCTAGGCCGAGCCACCCGCTGAGTTCGTGGGAACGGTAATCTTTGAGCCATGTCCACAAACCCACTTCGCCATGCCCTGTCCACCATGGGCGGCCGCGATCCCCACGAGAAACACCGCACAGCCACACCGCTTGAGCTGTTTTTCGACCTGACATTTGTGATCGCCTTCGGTGTTGCCGGCAACCAGTTCGCACATGCCGTCGCCGAGGCGCATTTCGGCGCCGGCCTGCTGGGTTTCAGCTTCGCGATGTTCGCCGTGATTTGGGCCTGGATCAACTTCACCTGGTTCGCCAGCGCCTACGACACGGATGACTGGGTGTTCCGCGTGGTCACCATGGTGCAAATGGTGGGCGTCTTGATCCTGGCCATGGGTATCGAACCGATGTTCCACTCGATTGTCGACCGGGATCACGTCGACAACGTGGCCATCCTTATCGGCTACATCATCATGCGCGTGGCCTTGATCTTCCAATGGCTGCGCGCTGCCCGCCAAGACCCGGAACGCCGCGAGACATGCCTCCGTTACGCGAAGTACTTGGCGGTTGTCCAGGTCGGCTGGGTCCTTGCCCTGGTGATCGAGACCGATGTCCTCACCACGTTCCTGATGGCTGCCCCCCTCTTTGTTCTGGAGATGGCGACGCCCTACTTCGCCGAACGCAAGATCCGTACACCCTGGCACGCCCACCACATCGCGGAAAGGTACGGGCTCCTGGCCATCATTGCCTTGGGAGAGTGCTTGATCGGGGCCATCGAAACCCTGCGCGCCATCGTCGCCACCCACGGCTGGTCGGTGGATGCTGCGCTGGTTGGTTTCAGCGGTACCGGGTTGGCGTTCGCCATGTGGTGGATCTACTTCATCCTCCCTGCAGGCCCTGCCCTTCATCTGCAGCGGCACCGCTCCTGGGTCTTCGGCTACGGGCACATGATCATTTTCGCGGCCATCGCGGCCACCGGCGCAGGGCTCCATATTGCGGCCTACTTCATCGACCACGAAGCCCAGGTCCCGGCGGCCGGAGCCGTGGCATCGATTGCCATCCCGATCATCCTTTTCAAGGTTTCACTCACCACGCTCTACAGCATCATGCTCGGCCGTGACCGCGACCTACTGGTGAGCACGGCCGTAGTAGTCCTTGCCTTGGCGGGAAGCATTGCCATGGCCGCAGCTGGGGCTTCCGTGCCTCTGTGCATGCTGGAAATGATGGCGGTGCTGGGCCTGTCCATCGCGTTCGACGAACGACGCGGGCACAAGGGCCGGGCCGCTGCACTTCGGCGGCTTGAAGCGGCCGCGGGCTGACGTGTTGCGGGGCCTGCTCTGCACCCAAAATCGCCTTCATAGGGTGCAGAGCGGGCCCCGCAACGCGTCAAGTAAGCCTATTCCGGAACGATGTCGTCCAGTTCCTGAAGCAAGTGCGGGTTGATCCGCTGCAGGATCAACTCCACTTCTTCCCGGGGAACGGCCGTGTACAGGACCGGACGGGCATCGGCGTACCGGGTTGCAGGCGGTTTGTCGGGCCACTTTTCCGCGAGCGCCCTGACCCGTTCAGGCAACGAGTTGTGGGCGTTGTCGGCGATTTTCACCAACGTGGCGTCGTGGTCCTCCGCTACGAAGCGTATGCCGGCGTCGTAATCGTCCGGATTGTCGTGGAAGCGGCGGGTGACGCGTTCGATGATGTCCACGGCACGCTCGGACACCCCCATGTCCAGCAGGGCTTGCCTGGTGATGGGGGTGTCCTCGGCGATGTCGTGAAGGTAGCCGGCGATCTGGATGTCCTCGTCAAAATCCGCGAGCGCGTCGCCAACGGCCAGGACATGCTCGCGATACGGGCGCTTGAGCTTGTCCTTCTGCCGGTTGTGGGCCACCTCTGCCAGGACTTGGGCGGTCTCTACAGTGAAGCGTGATTCGGTCATGTTGGCCTTCGGATGGGTGCGGCGCCGATGAGGCTCGGCCCTGTCTTCAGGCTATCTGCTTCCCCGCAGTGACAACACCGGAGGGCCCGCGTCAGTCCTGCACGGCCCGCGCCGCGATGGCAACGGTGACGGCCCTGGGCAAGCGCTGCGCGAAACCGGCCGCGATGCGGTTGGCCCAGCCGGAAACCACGCTTCCGGGTGTGCCCTTGCGGTCAAGTGCCTTGAGGGCGGTTCCAACGACCTGTTCGGAGGACTGCATGCGGCCTGCTGCTGCGGACTGGCTTCCCACGACGTCGAAGAACTCCGTGCTGGTCGCCCCGGGGCACAGGGCAAGCACGTTGAGCCCGGAATCCTTGGTTTCATGGGCAACGGCTTCCGTGAAACTGAGCACGAACGCTTTGGTGGCTCCGTACACTGCCATGCCGGGGATGGGCTGGAACGCGGCCGTGCTGGCCACGTTGACCAAGGCCCCGGTTCCGGAGGTGAGCAAGCCGGGAAGGAAGGACCGGGTGATATCAACAAGCGCAGCCACGTTGAGGGCTATTTCGGAGGCAATGACATCCGGCTCTTCCTCGACGAATGGCGAGTGGGTTCCGAAGCCTGCGTTGTTGATGAGCGTGTCCACGGTGATCCCACGGCTGCTGACTTCCTCGAAAAGTTCTTTGCCAACGCCGGGGCGGCCCAGGTCCATGGGCAGCACCGTGACGGTGACGCCGTGCTTGGAGCGGAGCTCCTTTGCCAGCTCCTCCATCCGGTCCGCACGTCGCGCGACCAGGACGAGGCCAGCACCCCGGGCAGCAAACTGTCGGGCGAACTCGGCGCCGAGTCCTGAGCTTGCGCCCGTGATGAGCGCCGTGGTGCCGGAGTAGGTCATGGTCATGGTGGGTTCCGATCGATTGGATGGGCAACTGAAGTAGTCGGCGTCTACATGGTAGGCAGTGCCTACTTTGTTGTCAATGACTACTTTCATTTAGACTTGAAGCATGACCCAGCAGCCCTATCATCACGGAAAGCTCCGCGAGGCCCTGCTGGAGCGCGCCATGGAATCCATCGAGGACGTTGGTGTGGATGGCCTATCCCTGCGCCAGTTGGCGCGGGAGATGAACGTCAGCCACGGCGCGCCGGCCAAGCATTTCCGCGATAAACAGGCCCTGATCGATGCCCTGGCCCTGGCCGGCTTTGAATTGATGAACAGCCTCATCCGTAACGCCTCTGAGTCGGGCGCCGGGCTTCGGAGCCGTTTCGTCGGCGTCGGGAAGGCGTACGTGGAGTTCGCTGTTGCCCACCCCGCCCTCCTGACCGTCATGTACTCCAGCAAGCACCATCCGGATTCCAGCGCCGAACTGAGGAGCACGGCCGAACAGGGAATCCATGTCGCCCAAGCCATGATCGTCGAAGGGCAGAACGCCGGAGAGTTGGCCGAAGGCGACCCCGGGACGTTAGCAATGGTGTGCTTCGTCAGCCTGCACGGAGCGGCCGTTCTTGCCGCGGGGAATCACCTGGACGGCACTACCGTGGATGACATCGTCAATGCCACCACGGACACACTGTGGGCCGGAATGGCAGCCGGCGTGCACGCAGCGAAGCTCACTCCGTAGCTTTACGCGGCGCGTCCCTCGATCGCCTGGCGCACGGCTGAACTCAACAGGAAGTTGCGGCAGCCCACTCCCCCAGGCTCGGCCTGCTGCGGCACGTATCCAAAGCCGAGTTCATACACAGGGTCCGCGAACCCCAGAGATGCGCTGGCGCCGTCGTGCCCGAAAGCGCGGTAACTGCCGAACGGCATCCGGGTGTGCGACTTCATGAAAACAGTGGCAAAGCAACCAGTCTCCCCAAACACGCGGTCGATGCCGAACACCTGCTCAGCTGTCACCGTACGGATGGTTTCCTCTGTCAGGAAGGGTCCGACGGCGGGCTGGCCGCCACCCGCTGCGGCGTCACCGTCCACAGCCAAACCGGTCAGCGCGGCAGCATAAATTCTGGCCATACCATCGGCGCTCGCGACACCCGCCGCGGAGCTCAGCCCCGCGGCCCGCACTTCCGGTATGTTCGGCAGGTCCAGAATGTCGCCCACGGCAGAATTCGCCGCCAGGCCGAAGTGGCTGGCGGGATCCACCCAGGGCCACGACGGATCCGCGGCCCATCGGAAACGCGCAAACCTGGCGTCGTCGGCTTCCGGCAGACCCAAGTAGAAGTCCGCACCCGCAAGAGACCGGATTCGCTGCTCGAAGACCTGCTGCAGCGTGGAACCGGTGATGCGACGGCACAGCTCTTCCATGAAGATTCCGATGGTGAGAGCGTGGTAGCCGAAGGCCGCCCCTGGCTTCCATAACGGAGCAAGCGCTGCCAGCTTGGCCGCGGCGAGTTCAGAGTTGTTAACCTCCTCCAGAGTCAGTCCGCCTTCCACCCCCAGGAGCCCGGCCTGGTGGGACAGCAGCTGCGCGACGGTGATGGACCCCTTGCCTTGCGCACCAAACTCGGGCCAGTACTTGACCACCTCCGCGTCGAGATCAAGCACGCCATCCTGCACCAGCAACGCGATCACCAATCCTGCCATGCCTTTTGAACAGGAGAAGACTCCGGTGACAGAATCAGGACGGATGCGCGGACCGCCGCTGAGGTCCAGCACCTTAACGCCCCGATGGTAGGCCGCCACCTGCGCGGAATACTCGGGATCCTGGTCGAGGAAACGAGCGAAGAGCTCGGCAACTGGTTCGAAACCGGGGGCGATCACTTGTGAGTGCATCCAGACAGCCTACTGGGACGTCGTTTCAGCCTGTGGGAGTTTTCCACACCCACGGCTCCCGGGGCAGCCGCTCCGGGTCGAAAAACGGGAGCGCGTCCTCCAACGGCCCCGCCGGGAGACCGAGTGATTCGAGGATCAGGTTCCGGACACGTTTGGCAGGAATTCCGACGGCGGCGAGGTCTCCCAGCGTCACCGCGCCGTCGCGCTTGGCCAGCCTCACGCCGTCGTGGTTTACCACCAACGGAACGTGGGCATATTCGGGTACCGGTGCGCCAAGCAGCGTGGCCAGGTACGCCTGGCGCGGGGTGGACGGGAGGAGGTCGTCGCCGCGGACCACTTGGTCGATTCCCTGCTCGGCGTCGTCCACCACAACGGCCAGGTTATAGGCGGTGACGCCATCGTTCCGGCGGAGGACGAAGTCGTCCACCATGCCCACGAATCTCCCGCTCAACTGGTCCTCAACAGCCCACTCCGCAACGTCCGACCGCAGGCGTATGGACGCCGGACGCGAGGCCCTGCGGATCTCCCGTTCAGCGTGCGACAGCTCCCGGCACGTCCCCGGATAAGCACCCTGCGGAGCATGCGGGGCCGAGGGAGCTTCCTGAATTTCGCGGCGGGTGCAGAAGCACTCATAGGTGCGACCTTCGGCAGTCAGCCGGGCGATCGCGTCATCGTAGAGAGCCGTACGCTCGGTCTGGCGTACGACGGCGGCGTCCCACCTTACGCCGATAGCCTCCAGATCGCGGAGCTGCTCAGCCTCCGCACCGGACCGCGCGCGGTCAAGGTCCTCGACGCGCAGCAGGAACTTCCGGGCAGTGGATTTCGCGAAGAGCCAGGCAAGGACCGCAGTACGAAGGTTGCCGACGTGCAGTTCGCCCGAAGGGCTCGGGGCGAAGCGTCCGGCGGAAGTCATACCCCAAGCCTATGCGGCGCCGGAAACGCAAGAGCCCCTCAGCTACCGCAACGATCCGGTGGCTCAGGGGCTCTTACTTGCTGCCCAAACGAACGGGCGAGTGGTGAATGACAATGCTGTGAACAAGAGTCAATCAGCGGCTGCTTCCTTGCGGGAAACCTGTACAGGGCTCCGGGTGGTGTTCCGGGTGCCTTGGCGCCGTGCCGGGATCAGCGGTAGCTTCTCCCTGCTTCGTTGCCACCATTTCAGCAGAAGGCATACAGTTGGAGCAACGGACAGTGACTTGATTGGTCGATTTGACCAGTCGGGCCAAGGATAAGACGGCAGGAAGTGGTCACTTTGCAGGAACTGGATGCGACGGACCGCCGAATCCTCGCCGCACTGGACGAAGACCCGAGGGTCCCCATCATGGTGCTTGCCCAAAAGTTGCACCTTGCCCGCGGGACCGTTCAGTCCCGACTTGAACGAATGAGCGCGTCCGGAGCCCTGCGAGCCAACAGCAGCCGCGTCCTTCCATCGGCGCTGGGTCGCGGAGTTGCAGCCGCGGTCAGTGCCGAACTCGACCAAAGCCACCTGAACGAAGCCATCGCCGCGCTCCGGAAGATCCCCGAAGTCCTGGAATGCCATGCGCCCGCAGGCGACACCGACCTCATCATCCGGGTTGTCGCCAAAAGCCCCGACGATCTGTACCGCGTTTCCGAGGAAATCCGGCTGTGTCCGGGGATTGTGCGCACCTCCACCAGCATGTTCCTCAGGGAAGTGATTCCGTACAGGACAACCGGCTTGTTGTCGGACTAGTCCTAAACGGGAGGCCCGACGTTGGTCTTCAGGTTCTTCATGACCAGCGTTGACGTCAGCCGTTCCACCGCCGGCAGTGCCGCAAGTTCGTCGTCGTAAAAGCGCTGGTAGGCGGGCAGGTCGGCTGCAATGACTTTCAGCAGATAGTCCGGGGAGCCGAACAGGCGCTGGGCCTCAACGATGTTGGGGCTCGCCGCAACGCGCTCTTCGAACTCCGCCATGATGGTGCGCTCAACCTGGCGCAGGGTGACGAAGACAATAGCCTCAAACCCCAGCCCCAGCGCCGCGGGATCGATGTCCGCACGATACCCACGAATCACCCCCGAGGACTCCAGGTCCCGGAGACGTCGGTGGCATGGCGCCACGGTCAAACCCACCTTCGAGGCGAGAGCCGTCGCAGTCATTCTTCCGTCTTCACGAAGCTGGCGCAAAATACTTCTATCGATTCCGTCAATCACGCAAATATCTTACTCAGAACAGGAGCGACTGAGCTAAATAAGCGAACACTTATGGCCTGAATTTGCCTAGAGTTTTCCTAGCTCAACAACCCTTGGAGAAAACCGTGAATCCGCAGCTGTTCCTCGCCTTCATCCTCGTTGCGGTCACCCTGGCCTGCACCCCGGGCGTCGACTGGGCTTACTCCATTTCCGCCGGCCTGCGCCAGCGCAGCTTTGTCCCGGCAGTGGCCGGATTGTGCAGCGGGTACGTCATCCATACCGTGCTGATGGCGGCAGGGTTGGCCGCACTCCTGGCGGGTGTACCGGGGCTGCTGGGCTGGCTCACCGTCGCCGGAGCCGCCTACCTGCTGTGGCTTGGCGTCGCAACCATCCGGTCGTGGCGAGGTGCCAGCTTCAGTGCGGAAGCCGGCGTCGTGCATTCCGCCAACCCGCTCCGGACGTTCCTGCAGGGAATGGGCACCAGCGGCATCAACCCCAAAGGCCTGCTGTTCTTCGTGGCGCTGGTGCCGCAGTTCGTGAGCCCCGAAGCAGCACTTCCCGTCCCCGTCCAGTCCGGCCTGCTCGGCCTGACCTTCGTGTTCCTTGCTGCAGTGGTCTACACAGCGGTTGCCTTGACCTCCCGGAAGCTGCTGGCGTCACGGCCTGGCGCAGCCAAGGTGGTCACCCTGGTCAGCGGGATCATCATGATCGGGCTGGGGGCAGTGCTATTGTCCGAACAGCTCATTCCCCTGCTGGTCCAGGCGTGGGCCAGCGCTTCAGCCTAGGCAGAAAGCAACTCGTCGAGCCGCTCATAGCCCTCGATCACGCCGTAATTCATGCCGGTCGCCAGCGCCATATCCCGTGCTTCCACTGAGGGGTAGACCTCGTGGGCGACTATCCGGGTCCGCCCATCCACTTCCTCGAACGTGGTGGTGCTGATGCCCACCTGGTCCGGGGCGCCGTCGAATTCGAAGGTCATGATGATCAGCGCGTCAGGGTCTACCTTGTGGAAGACACCCCGGAAGGAAAACGGGTTGTTGCCATCGCCGCTCTCGTACCGCCAACTGCCGCCTGTCACCGCATTGTATTCCGTGACGTTCATGGTGGTGCTGCGCGGTCCCAGCCATTTGACCAGGAGGTCGGGGTCCACGTGGGCCTTGAAGACCGCGCTGACCGGGGCATCGAATTCGCGGACTGTGTCAACGAACGGGACACCGTCGTCAGCGGTGATGGTGGTTGGATTGCTCATGTCAGTTCCTCTTCCCTATTTCTCCGCAGCTCCCGTGGGACCATCGCTGGCCAGGAGTTCGTCGAGCAGCCGGAACCGACGCTCGGCGATCAGCCGGTACTGGTCCAGCCAGGCCGTCAACCGCTCAAGGGCTGCGGCATCGAGGTGAACGGGGCGGCGCTGAGCGTCGCGTGAACGCGTCACCAACCCCGCATGCTCGAGGACCTGGATGTGCTTGGAAACCGCTTGTTTAGTAATGGCGAAAGGTTCTGCGAGTTCATTGACGGTGGCGTCACTGCGGGAAAGGCGGGCCACGATTGCCCGCCGCACGGGGTCAGCCAAGGCCATGAAGGCCCTGTCCAACGCGTCGGGCCCCAGTTCTGCCGGGTCCATACCCACTCAACCTTTCGTAATCAACCTATGGCTTTATCAACCTCAAGGTTGATTACAACATTACGCCTCTACCCGAAGGTGCACAATGGGTTTTACTCGCCGCCCAGCTGCCTGAAGTCGTTTTCCCACAGCCGGCGCATCTCGGCATCCTTACGGATGACTTCCAGGGTTTCCAGTTCTTCGGCCGGGGCTGGTTTCCTGGCCCACGGCGTCAACGTCCGACGCCCCTGGTCCAAGGCCAACAAAGCCCTGTCGGTCATGGCATCGTTCCGCAACACCAGGCTGGTCTTACGGCGGCGAAGCACTTCCTTCAGGGCAGCCTGCGCGGAGTCCACGTCACCCCGCGCCCGCTGCGACCGGGCCCGGATCAGGAGCAACGCTGCAGAGAGGTCGTCTGTGTTGAGCAAGCCTTCGGTCCACAACACCACATCCCGGTGGCGGCCCAGCGAATAGGCAGCCGTGCAACGCGCCAAGGCAGAAGGCAACGACGGCGGCAGGCCCACCACCGCTTCCAGCGCGGCTTCCATCATCCCCATCTCCCGGAGGCAATGGGACAACGCCAGGAACACCGACTCCTCGCTGAACAGAACCGGAACTTCAATGCGCTCGGCAACCTCCACCCGGGTGACCACCTGCCCAAGGTAGATGGACGAGAACTGGCTGGCGTCGTCGTCGATCCTTGTTGTTAAGCCGCGCTGCAGCAGTTCCGAAGCCCGCAGGTAGCCCCCATGCTTGTAGGTCAGCAGACCCGACACCACAAGGCACAACCCGGCCCACCCCGGGTACATTCGGCCAAGCGCGAGGAGCCGCTCCGGCTCGGTGGAGGTGAAAACAGCGTCGTGCATGGCCTTGGCGAGCTTGGACGACAACATCCTCAGCCGCGGCACACTGCCGACGACGGAAATCCTCGACTGGTCCCGGCCAGTGAGCACGCCGGACAGCACTCCGCCCACACCGTCCGTGAGCCCCCGGACCGGGGTGCGGACATGGCCATCGCGGAAAGGCGTGAAATCCCGCGTGTCATGGAAGATCGTGTGCACGCGTCCGTGGGGAGCTTGGCTCATAAGACCATGCTAATCGTCGCTGAACTGGGCACATCCCCTGCTATCGGAGGCATTTCAGGAGTATTATGGCGGCGTCGGCAAGGTTTTGCCACACCCTTGCCGCAGGTCGGCTCTCCATGAGAAGAGCCGGGTAACCGCGTGAAAGGGAGGACTGATGACCACCGCTTCGCACCCCGCCGAACACCACCACATGATGGGGTTGACACTTCGCAACACCGCCATGGGCGTTGGCATTGTATTTCTGCTGGTTGGCGTCCTGGGCTTCATCCCGGGAATCACCACCAATTACGGCGCCATGACCTTTGCGGGACATGATTCCGGCGCCATGCTGCTTGGAGTCTTCCAAGTGTCCATACTCCACAACATCGTCCATCTGCTGTTTGGCGCGGCCGGCTTGGCCATGGCAAGGAACGATCGTATGGCCCGCCTGTTCCTCCTGGGCGGCGGCGCCGTATACATCGTTCTTTGGATCTACGGCCTGGTCATCAACCAGGAAACGGGCGCCAACTTCATCCCGTTCAACACGGCTGACAACTGGCTGCACCTGATCCTTGGCGTTGCCATGATCGGTTTGGGCGTTTGGCTCGGCCGGGATGTCATGGACGAAAGGACCACAGCGCGAAGGAGCATGTAAGCCCTCCGCACACGTCCTGAACCACGACGGCGACCGCTTCCTTTGAGGGGGCGGTCGCCGTACCGTTGTGCTACCCCCCCAACGCTCACTCACATCCCACCGGCTTCCGCCCAACGCTCACTCACACCCACCTAGCGCGGGGCGCGCCCACCCAGCCGGGTGGTCACTTTGGCCGCCGCTGCAGCACAGGCTTCGCCCAGGCTCGTCAAAGTGTCCTGCGAGACCCGGAACTTTGGCGCAGGGATCAGAACGGCTGCCACGATGTCGCCGCGGTGGTCGTAGACCGGCGAGGCCACGCCGACTTCCTCGATGGACGTCTCCCCGAAGTTCACGGACCAGCCACGTTCCGCCGCTTCCGCCAGCCGGGCCATGTAGGCCTCCACCGAGTCGTCGTCCAGGCCGGGCAAGGTGATCGCGTTGCTGTGCAGCAGGTTCCGCACCCTGTCGCTGTTTTCGGCCGCCAGGAACACCTGCACGGAAGAGCTCAGGGCCTCGTTGTAACGTGCACCCAAAGGGGCAAGGTGCTTCACCTGATGCCTGCTGGGAATCTGCTCCACACACATGGATTCGACGCCGTTCCACACCATGAGCGCGCTGGTCTCCCCCGTGCGCTCGGTCAGTTCGCGCAGTACGGGGTAGGCAACCCGGCGCTCTTCGAGTTCGGCCAGGAGCGGGCCCGCCATGGCGATCATTCCCAGCCCCAAGCGGAACCTGCGCGAATCGACGTCGCGCTCCACCAGGTTCTCCTGTTCAAGCGTCGCAAGGATGCGGGAGACGGTGCTCTTGTGCAGGCCCACACGGCCCGCGATTTCGGTGACTCCAAGCATGGGTTCATCCGCGCTGAAGCTTTTCAGCACAGCGATTGCGTTGACAATGACAGAGGTTCCCTTGCCGTCGCCGTTGCTGTTGCCGGTGTCAAGAGTCTCGGTGGATTCCGTGGGAGTCATGGGTTCACTATATTTCGGGTCTTGGTCCGGTCTTCCACTGGGAAGCCGGTGGGCGCCGTGCACTGCGCCCACCGGTTGGTCACTAGGCTCCGATGATGTTGTACTCGGGGCCGAACGGGAACTTGGTGATGTTCTCGGCGCCGTCTTCGCCGACCACCAGGATGTCGTGCTCACGGTAGCCGCCCGCACCTGGCTGGCCGTCCATCACCGTGATCATCGGCTCCATGGACACCACCATGCCGGGCTCCAGGACGGTGTCAATGTCCTCGCGGAGTTCAAGACCGGCCTCGCGTCCGTAGTAGTGGCTCAGCACACCGAAGGAGTGGCCGTAGCCGAACGTCCGGTTGGCCAACAGTCCGTGGCTGATGTAGATCTCGTTGAGCTCTGCCGCGATGTCCTTGCACACGGCACCCGGCTTGATGAGTTCCAGTCCGCGCTTGTGGACCTCCACGTTGATGTTCCACAGTTCCAGCGAGCGGGCGTCCGGTTCACCATAGAACAGGGTGCGCTCCAGGGCGGTGTAGTAGCCGCTGGTCATGGGGAAGCAGTTCAAGGACAGGATGTCGTGTTCCTGGATCTTGCGGGTGGTCGCCCAGTTATGCGCACCATCGGTGTTGATGCCGGACTGGAACCACACCCAGGTGTCGCGGATTTCAGAATCCGGGAACGTCCGGGCGATTTCGTGGACCATGGCCTCGGTACCGATCAGTGCAACCTCGTACTCGGTGATCCCGGCCGTGATGGCGTTGCGGATGGCCTCGCCGCCAAGGTCACCAATGCGGGCGCCGTGTTTGATGACGGCGATCTCCTCGGCGGACTTGATCATGCGCTGACGCATCGCAGCCTGTGCCACGTCCACCAGGGTTGCGCCGGAGAAAGCGGCCTGGATCTTGTTGCGGTTGTCCAGCGGCAGGGAATCGTCTTCGACGCCGATGCGCCGCGGGTTGATGCCCCGGGTCCGGAGGATTTCCTGGATGGCATGGATGTAGTTGTCACGGCGCCAGTCCGTGTATACGAGGTTCTCGCCGTAGCTGCGGCGCCAAGGCATACCGGCGTCGATATTTGCCGTAACGGTGACCGTGTCATCCTTGGTGACCACCATCCCGTAAGACCGGCCGAAGTACGTGAAGAGGAAATCGGAGTAGTACTTGATGGAGTGGTAGCTGGTGAGGATGACGGCGTCGAGTTCCTTCTCCGCCATGATGCTCCGGAGTCCGGCTAGGCGGCGTTCGAATTCCGCGTCGGAGAAGGTCAGCGAGACCTTTTCGCCGTTGTTGAGGACTTTGGTGCGCTCGAGCTTGGCGACATCGTTGACGGCCTCGTTCTGCGTGATGGTCATGATCTTTCCTTTCAATGGGTTGGTTGTTCTAGTCCTGCAGCAGAGGCTTCTTGGAAGACTCCGCGGCAAACAGGACCGCGATGAGGGAAACCAGGGCGGCAGCCACGAGGTACCAACCGGGAGCCAGTTGGTTGTGGGTCATGCCGATAAGAAGGGTGGCCATGAACGGCGCGGTGCCGCCGAACAAGGCGTTGGAGAGGTTGAAGCTGACGGCGAATCCGGTGTAGCGGACCTTCGTGGGGAAGAGCTCGGCGAGGAAGCTCGGCAGCGTTCCATCGTTCAGGGTGAGCATGCCGCCCAGCAGTATCTGCACCAGGACGATCACCAGGAAATTGCCCGTATCCAGGAGCATGAACGCCGGCACCGTCAGCAGCACGAACAGGACCGACGCCGTGATGAGCATCCGCTTGCGGCCGAACTTGTCCGACGCCATTCCGGTCAGGAAGATGAAGCCGATGTAGCTGGCCAGGGCGATGGTCGTGGCCAGGAACGACTCCGTTGCGCCAAAGCCCAGTTCCTCCGACAGGTACGTGGGCATATAGCTGAGGATCACGTAGAAGCCCACCGCGTTCAGCAACACCGCGCCGGTGGCAATGATGAGTTGCTTCCGGTAGGTCCTGAACATGGCGAATGCGGGGGCCTTGACTGCGTTGTCCTTGGCCGCGAGCTCCCGAAATGCCGGTGTGTCCTCGAGCTTGGTCCGGATATACCGGCCGATCAACCCCATCGGCGCAGCCAACAGGAACGGCAGCCGCCAACCCCACTCGCTGAGCTGCTCCGGGGTCATCGCTGAACTGAGCAGGGCGGCCAGCAAGGATCCCAGCAGCAGGCCCGCTGCGGTACTGGCAGGCACGACGGCGGCATAGAGTCCGCGTCGATTCGCCGGCGCGTACTCCACCAGGAAAGCTGACGCCCCGGCGTACTCCCCCGCTGCGGAGAAGCCTTGGACGACGCGCACCAGAAGAAGCAGGATCGGCGCCATCACGCCGATGGTGGCGTAGCCGGGGATCAGTGCGATGCAGAACGTCGCCACGGACATCAGGACGATTGACAGGCTCAGCGCTTGCTTGCGGCCCAGCTTGTCCCCGATGTGGCCCCAGATGAAACCGCCGAGGGGCCTTACGAAGAAGCTGACGGCAAATACGCCGAAGGTTGCGAGCAGGGCCGTCTGACGGTCCGACTCGGGGAAGAAAACTGTAGAAATAATGCCAGCCAGGTAACCGTAGACCGCGTAGTCGAACCATTCGACGAAGTTGCCGATGAAGCTTGCGGTGACTACTCGCCGTCGAGTGTCTTTGCTGACTCCATGGTTGGAATTGGTTGTCCGGTTGAGGCTGGGGGAAGGGCTGCCTTGGTCGGCTGCCACTGAGGATTCATTGCTCATGGTCCACCAAAATCTTTGGGGTTGCATTCAACGCAACACTGTTGCATCAGACTAAGTGTGTTGACGGTCACGGTCAAGGGTGGTTGTTGAAGAGATTCCTGGTGCCTTGGGCGCTGGGTGGGCTTTTGAAAGTTCGCGGTGGAGTTCCTCTTTCAGTTGCGTTCAGCGAGTTCACGTTGCATTCAGCGGAATTCTAAGCCCAACCCTCACTCACAACCCACCCCCTTCAGCCCAACCCTCACTCACCGCTGACGCCCCAAAGGCGCGACGACGGCGGCTACCGTCCACCCGCCGTCGGCGCCTGCTCTTCAGGGGACGCCGTGCAGCAGGGGAGAACGGCGGAACGTGAGAGAGCGTCCGGGCCAAACGGGAGGGACGTGAGAGAGCATCCGGGCCAAACGGGAGGGACGTGAGAGAGCGTCGGGAGGGGGTGGGATTATCCGGCAGCGCGCGTCTAAGGGAGGAACGACCGAGCGCGCAGAGGATGAGCCCACCGCCGGAAGGCGGGAGGGCGCCGCCGGAAGGCGGGAGGGCGCCGCCGGAAGGCGGGAGGGCGGCAGGGCGAGAAGCCTTAGAGGACCTTGCGGATGGTCTCTTCGAAGCTGACGACGTGATGCAGGGCGAGCTCGGCGGCGCGTTCTTCGTCGCCGTCGGCAATGGCCGTGAGGAGCTCGGCGTGCTCGGAGATGTGCCCCGAAACGGACGGCATCTTTTCCAGCATGTGGCACCAGATGCGGGTGGCGAGGTTGTCGTAGCGGATCAGGACGTCTTCCAGGTGCGCGTTGGCCGAGGCTTTATAGATCAGCCGGTGCACTTGGATGTCGTAGCGCATGAGTTCCTGCGAGGAATTGTCCTGGCCGTCCAGCGCGCTTATTGCAGCGGCGACGGCGCGCAGCTCTTCCCGCATCGCGGGACCAGCCATGCGTGCGGCTTTCCGGGAGGCCAGGGGCTCCAAGAGCTCGCGGATCTCGGAAACCTCGGCGAGCTGGGTGATGTCCACGCCGGTGGCAAATGTGCCGCGCCGGGGGTAGGACACCACCAGATGATCGCTTTCCAAGCGCTTGATGGCTTCGCGGACGGGGGTGCGCCCGATGCCGAGCTCGGCGGCGACTTGCCCGTCGTTGATGGGGTCGCCGGGCTTGATGTCCAGCATGATGAGTCGATCACGCAGCAGCAGGTAGGCGTTCTCCGCGAGGGATGTGCCCTGCGGAACGGATTCCAGTGCTTCCAGTGCTGCGCTCATTGCTCTCTCCCGTTAGTCGCTTTCCCAGTCTGCCGGATGGATTACCACTGACCTGTTGACGACTATGTGATCTCCAACATACTATGGCACCAGTTCTAATATATCAGTTGCCTAACAGTCGACACCCAGACAAGCTTTGAAGGAGAACACCATGGTTGAACCCTTGATCCGCCCGCTGTCCCAGGCGGACCCGGAGGTCGATCAGGCGATCGCCCAGGAACTCATCCGCCAGCAGTCCACGCTGGAAATGATTGCTTCCGAGAACTTCGCTCCCACCGCCGTCATGCAGGCGCAGGGATCGGTGCTGACCAACAAGTACGCCGAGGGCTACCCGGGCAAGCGCTACTACGGCGGCTGCGAGCACGTTGATGTGATCGAGCAGCTGGCCATTGACCGCTTGAAGTCCTTGTTCGGCGCCGAGTACGCGAACGTCCAGCCGCACTCCGGTGCCCAGGCCAATGCCTCCGCCATGCACGCACTCATTACCCCGGGCGACACCATCATGGGCCTGAACCTGGCCCACGGTGGCCACCTGACGCACGGCATGCGCATCAACTTCTCCGGCAAGTTGTACAACGTTGTTCCCTACGGCGTCCGCGAGGACACCCACACCGTGGACATGGCCGAAGTTGAACGCCTGGCTCTTGAAAACAAGCCGCAGCTGATCGTCGCCGGCTGGTCCGCCTACGCCCGGCAGCTGGATTTCGCTGCATTCCGCCGCATTGCCGATCTGGTGGGCGCTTACCTCATGGTTGATATGGCCCACTTCGCCGGGCTGGTGGCAGCGGGACTGCACCCCAGCCCCGTTCCGCACGCCCACATTGTCACCAGCACCACCCACAAGACCCTGGGCGGACCCCGCGGTGGCGTGATTCTGACCAACGACGCCGACATCGCCAAGAAGGTTAACTCGGCAGTGTTCCCCGGTCAGCAGGGCGGCCCGCTGGAGCACGTCATCGCCGCCAAGGCCGTCGCTTTCAAGATGGCCGCCGAGCCCGAGTTCCAGGAGCGACAGGTCCGCGTATTGGAAGGCTCCAAGATCCTTGCCCAGCGCCTCCTCCAGGACGACGTTGCGGCCGCCGGCATCTCCGTTGTCAGCGGCGGAACTGACGTCCACCTGGTGCTCGCAGACCTCCGCCACTCGGTACTGAACGGCCAGCAGGCCGAAGACACCCTGCACCGGATCGGCATCACGGTCAACCGCAACGCCGTCCCGTTCGACCCCCGCCCGCCCATGGTTTCCTCCGGCCTGCGCATTGGTACCCCGGCCCTCGCCGCTCGCGGCTTCGGCGCCGAAGACTTCACTGAAGTCTCGGACATCATTGCGACGGCGTTGATCGCCGCGGCACAGAGCGGCACCTCCGCAGGAACCGAAGCAGGCACCGAAGGTGACGTCGCCCTGGACGATGCCACCGCCGTCGAACTCCGCAACCGCGTCACCGCGCTGGCCGACAAGTTCCCCCTATACCCACACCTCGGCAATGGCGCCAAGGCCAACCTCGAAGCAGAACTGATTGGAGCAGCCCAGTGAGTGCAGACCACCTCCCCGAACACCCGGACTTCCTCTGGCGCAACCCGGACCCTAAGAAGAGCTACGACGCCGTCATTGTCGGCGGCGGCGGCCACGGCCTGGCCACGGCGTATTACCTGGCCAAGAATCACGGCATGACCAACATCGCCATCCTGGAAAAGGGCTGGCTGGCCGGTGGCAACATGGCCCGCAACACCACGATCATCCGTTCCAACTACCTCTGGGACGAGAGCGCCGCCATTTATGAGCACGCGCTCAAGCTGTGGGAAATCCTTCCGGAAGAGCTGGAGTACGACTTCCTGTTCAGCCAGCGCGGCGTGATGAACCTGGCCCACACTCTGGGCGATGTCCGCGAAAGTGTCCGCCGCGTGGGTGCCAACAGGCTAAACGGTGTGGATGCCGAGTGGCTCGACCCGCAGCAGGTCAAGGAACTCTGCCCCATCCTGAACATCAGCGACAACATCCGCTACCCCGTCATGGGTGCCACGTACCAGCCGCGTGCAGGCATCGCCAAGCACGACCACGTGGCCTGGGCCTTTGCCCGCAAGTGCGATGAACTCGGAGTGGACATCATCCAGAACTGTGAAGTCACCGGCTTCATCAAGGACGGCAACCGCGTCACCGGCGTCAAGACCACCCGCGGCACCATCAACACCGAAAAGGTGGGCCTCTGCGCCGCCGGCCACAGCTCGGTCCTGGCTGAAATGGCCGGTTTCCGCCTGCCGATCCAGTCGCACCCGCTCCAGGCACTGGTGTCCGAACTGCACGAACCCGTCCACCCCACGGTGGTCATGTCCAACCACGTTCACGTCTACGTGTCCCAGGCCCACAAGGGCGAACTGGTGATGGGCGCCGGCGTTGACTCCTACAACGGCTACGGCCAGCGCGGCTCGTTCCACGTGATCGAGGAGCAGATGGCAGCAGCCGTGGAGCTCTTCCCGATCTTCGCCCGGGCCCACGTGCTCCGGACCTGGGGCGGCATTGTGGACACCACCCTGGACGCCTCACCGATTGTGGGCCTCTCCCCCGTGGAGAACATGTTCGTCAACTGTGGTTGGGGAACCGGCGGCTTCAAGGGGACCCCTGCAGCCGGCCTGACCTTCGCGCACACCATCGCCACCGGCGCACCGCACAAGCTGAACAAGCCGTTCGCGCTGGAACGCTTCGAGACCGGCGCCTTGATCGACGAACACGGCGCCGCAGCCGTGGCCCACTAGCCAGGACAGGACAGACATGCTCCTCATTTCTTGCCCCAACTGCGGGCCACGAGACGAAACCGAATTCCACTACGGCGGACAGGCGCACATCGCCTACCCGGAAAACCCGAACGAGCTCACGGACCGCGAGTGGGCCGAGTACCTCTTCTACCGCGAGAACACCAAGGGCACTTTCGCCGAGCGCTGGGTCCACAGCACCGGGTGCCGCCAGTGGTTCAACATGCTGCGGGACACCGTGAGCTACGACATCCACTCGATCTACGCGATGGGCCAGCAACGTCCCGATCTCCAGGCAGACAAACCGGGCGAGTTCAGCCAGACCGGCGAGTTCGGCCAGGAACCCGGCTTGGCCCCCGGCGCCGCCACCACAAGCACCGGCGCCGCTACCACCGCGCCCACCTCCTCGGAAGGAGTCTAGAAGTGACCAGCAAGAACGCACGCCTCGCCACCGGCGGACGCATCGATCGCAGCATCTCCTGGCGCTTCACCGTGGACGGCCAGGAATTCACTGGCCACCCGGGTGACACCATCGCATCGGCGCTGCTGGCCAACGGCCACATCAACGCCGGCAACTCCCTTTACGAGGACCGCCCCCGCGGCATCATGGCCGCCGGCGTGGAAGAGTCCAACGCCTTGGTCAAGATCGCCCCTCGCTTCCCGGGCCACGTTGCCGAGTCCATGCTCCCCGCCACGGCAGTTTCGTTGGTGGACGGCATGAACATTGAGCTCCTGTCCGGTCTGGGCAAGCTGGACCCCAACGAGGACAAGGCCGAGTACGACAAGAAGTACGTCCACACAGATGTCTTGGTAGTTGGCGGCGGCATTGCCGGCCTGGCAGCTGCCCGCGAGGCCGTCCGCACCGGCGCCCGCGTCATCCTCATCGACGACCAGCCCGAGCTCGGCGGCGCCTTGCTTTCGGGTTCCACCGCTGAAGGCCTGGCCGACACCGTTGAGGGCAAACCGGCCCTGGAATGGGTTGCGGACGTTGAAGCGGAGCTGGTCTCGGCCGCGGAATGCACGGTGCTGAACCGCACCACCGCTTTCGGTTCCTACGATTCCAACTACTTCATCGCAGCCCAGAACCGCACGGACCACCTGAGCGTTCCGGCAGCCCCGGGAGTCTCCCGCCAGCGTATTTGGCACATCCGTGCTAAGCAGGTTGTCCTGGCCCCCGGCGCCCACGAACGTCCCCTGGTGTTCGAGAACAACGATCGTCCGGGCATCATGCTCGCCTCCGCTGCACGCACGTACCTCAACCGGTACGCCGTCGCCGCCGGTTCGCGGGTGGTCATCAGCACCACCAACGACTCCGCCTACGCGCTTGCCGCGGACCTGAAGGCAGCAGGCGTGGCGATTGCCGCCGTCGTGGACGCCCGTCCGCAGATCAGCGCAAAGGCCGCTGCCGCCGTCGAGTCCGGTATCCGGGTCCTGATCGGCAGCGCCGTGGCGGACACCTCCGCGGATGAGAACGGCCGCCTGAATGGCGTCACCGTCCGCAGCATCAACGACGACGGCGAACTCACCTCGGGCGTCGAACAGCTGGCTGCCGATCTGCTCGCCGTCTCCGGTGGTTGGAGCCCGGTGGTCCACCTCCACAGCCAGCGCCAAGGCAAGCTGCGTTGGGACGACGAGCTCGCAGCTTTCATTCCCGCCAAGCCGGTCCGCGACCAGCAAGTGGTGGGTGCAGGCCGTGGCACCTTTGAACTCGAGGACTGCCTGGCCGAGGGCATTTCCGCGGGAGCAGCAGCGTCCATTGCTGCCGGCTTTGAGTCGGCAACCACCCCGGTGGAACTGCAGGAACCCGTGGCCAGCGCACCGAGCCGCCAGCTCTGGCTGGTTCCCGGCCAGACCGGTGAGCCGGGCGAATGGCACCACCACTTCGTCGACTTCCAGCGCGACCAGTCAGTAGCCGATGTGCTTCGCTCCACCGGTGCCGGCATGCGGTCGGTGGAACACGTCAAGCGGTACACCTCCATCAGCACCGCGAACGACCAGGGCAAGACGTCCGGCGTCAACGCGATCGGCGTCATCGCCGCTGCGCTGAAGTTCGGCGGCGCCGAGAGCATCCCCGGAGTGGGCGAGATCGGCACCACCGCGTACCGTGCACCGTTCACACCCGTGGCCTTCGCAGCGTTGGCAGGCCGCCAGCGCGGCGAGCTGTTCGACCCCGCCCGCGTCACCTCAATCCACCCGTGGCACGTTGCCCAGGGCGCACTGTTTGAAGATGTTGGACAGTGGAAGCGCCCCTGGTACTACCCGCAGGGCAGCGAGGACATGGACACCGCGGTCCTGCGTGAGTGCGCTGCCGTCCGCGATTCCGTGGGGTTCATGGACGCCACCACGCTGGGCAAGATCGAAATCCGCGGAAAGGACGCCGGTGAATTCCTGAACCGCGTGTACACCAACGCGTTCAAGAAGCTGGCCCCGGGATCCGCCCGCTACGGTGTCATGTGCACCCTGGATGGCATGATCTTCGACGACGGCGTGACCCTTCGCCTGGACGAGGACCGCTACTTCATGACCACCACGACAGGCGGCGCCGCGAAGGTGCTGGACTGGCTGGAAGAGTGGCACCAAACGGAGTGGCCGGAGCTGGACGTGGTGTGCACCTCTGTCACCGAGCAGTGGACCACCATCGCCGTCGTGGGCCCGAAGTCCCGCGCAGTCCTGGCGAAGGTTGCCCCGCAGCTCGCCGAAAACGGCGGCCTGGACGCTGAAGCCTTTCCGTTCATGACGTTCCGCGAAACCACACTGGCCTCCGGAGTACAGGCACGTGTTTGCCGTATCTCCTTCTCCGGTGAACTCGCCTACGAAATCAACGTTCCGGCCTGGTACGGACTCAACACCTGGGAAGCTGTTGCTGCCGCGGGTGCGGAGTTCAACATCACCCCGTACGGCACCGAAACCATGCACGTGCTCCGCGCCGAAAAGGGCTACCCAATTGTTGGGCAGGACACCGATGGAACGGTAACCCCGCAGGACGCCGGCATGGACTGGATCGTCTCCAAGGCCAAGGACTTCATCGGCAAGCGCTCCTACCTCCGCCAGGACGCCAGCCGCGAAGACCGTAAACACCTGGTGAGCGTCCTTCCTGTGGACCACTCGCTGCGGTTGCCGGAGGGCACCCAGCTGGTGGAGAAGGGCATCCCGGTCAACCCGGCCAACGGACCCGTCCCCATGGAAGGCTTCGTGACCTCCAGCTACCACAGCGCCGCACTTGGCCGTTCCTTCGGCCTGGCACTGATCCAAAACGGCCGCAACCGCATCGGTGAAACCCTCCAGGCCTCCCTGGGAGACCAATTGGTGGACGTGGTTGTTGGCGAAACCGTACTTTTCGATGCTGAAGGGACCCGCAAAGATGGCTGAAACAGCAACCCCCGCAGAAACCGTGAGCCGTGCACGCCGCAGCCCGGCCCAGCACCTGGCTGAGGCGTTCACGTCCGGCTCAGTTCCGGGCACAGTGACGCTCACCGAGATCCCGTACCAGGCCATGGTGGGCATCCGGGTTGACCGGACGTCCGACGCCGGCGCCCGCGTTGCGTCCGTCGTCGGCGGCTTGCCTGCCGCTTGTGGCGAGGTGACGGGCAACGATTCCGTCAACACCCTGTGGCTCGGCCCCACCGAGTTCCTGGTGGTGGCTCCCGAGGAAGCCCACGATTCCCTGGGCGGCTCCCTGGGCAGCGATCTGACCACTGCCTTGGGCAACGACGCCGGCCAGGTGGTGGACCTGTCCGCCAACCGCACCACGTTCGAGCTCTCCGGCAGCCACGCCCGGGCAGTCCTGGAGAAGACTTGCTCCCTGGACCTGCACCCCAGGGTCTTCAAGCCGGGCACGGCTGTTTCCACGGAACTTGCACACATCCCGGTGATGCTGTGGAAGACCTCCGAGGACTCCTACCGGATCTTTCCCCGGGCCTCGTTTGCCGACTTCCTGGGCCGTTGGCTCCTGGATGCCATGAGGGAATACGCCTCCCCCGAGGTCCCCTGATGGCACTGAGTGTGCTTGACCTGTTTTCTGTTGGCATCGGGCCGTCCTCCTCACACACGGTCGGCCCGATGCGCGCGGCAAAGCAGTTCACGGACGGTCTTGAATCGTCCGGCCAGCTCCCGGCCACGGTGCGCGTCCAGGCTGAGCTTTTCGGCTCCCTGGGCGCCACCGGCCGGGGCCACGGCTCAGACAAAGCCGTGGTGCTGGGACTGCAGGGCCACTCTCCCGAAACTGTGGATACCCACACAGCGGATGACCAGGTGGCCGCCGCTGCCTTGGACGCCGAGCTACGTCTGGGCGGGAATCACCGCGTTGACTTCAATTGGGACGAGGACGTGGTCCTGCACCGCCGCAAGTCCCTCCCCGCCCACCCCAACGGCATGACGTTCCGGGCCCTGGACCACACCGGCACGGTCCTTCGGGAGCGCAGCTACTACTCCATCGGGGGCGGCTTCGTGGTGGACGGCGACGTCTCCGGAGCCGACAAAGTGGTGGCAGATAACACGGTGCTCCCATACCCGTTCACCACGGCAGACCAACTCCTGGAGATCTGCGAGCGCGAAGGCATGTCCATCTCCGACGTCATGCTGGCCAACGAACTGGTGTGGCGTTCCGAGGAAGAACTTCGTGAACGGCTGCTGGGCATTTGGGCCGTCATGCAGGAATGCGTGGACAACGGCTGCTCTGCCGAGGGAATCCTGCCGGGAGGCCTGAAGGTCAGGCGACGGGCGCCGTCGTTGTTCAAGAAGCTCTCCGAGACCGACGCCGACCTGAACGGCGCGAATTCAGCCGACCCCCTCCTGGCCATGGAATGGGTGAACCTGTTCGCCCTGGCCGTGAACGAGGAAAACGCGGCGGGCGGCAGGATTGTCACTGCACCCACCAACGGTGCCGCCGGAATTGTCCCGGCCGTGCTGCACTATTACACCAAGTTTATTCCGGGAGCCAACGACGACGGCGTCGTGCGGTTCCTGCTGGCGGCGGCCGCCGTCGGAATCCTGTTCAAGATCAACGCCTCCATCTCCGGCGCCGAGGTTGGCTGCCAGGGCGAGGTAGGTTCGGCCTGCTCCATGGCCGCTGCCGGGCTCTGCGAAGTGCTGGGCGGAACGCCGGAGCAAGTGGAAAATGCCGCTGAGGTGGGCATTGAACACAATCTGGGCCTGACCTGCGATCCCGTCGGCGGGCTGGTGCAGATCCCCTGCATCGAGCGCAACGCCATTGCCAGCGTCAAGGCGATCAACGCAGCCCGCCTTGCACTGCATGGCGATGGCAGCCACAAGGTATCGCTGGACAAAGCCATCAAGACCATGCGCGAAACGGGCGCAGATATGAAATCCAAGTACAAAGAGACCTCCCGTGGGGGCCTCGCCGTCAACGTAGTGGAGTGCTAGCCATGACTGCCATTCAAGCTGAAACCGCCGTTCCTTCCGGCCCGGAGACCACCGTGGAACACGTCCTCACCCTGGATTGTCCCGAGGGGCCGGGAATCGTGCACGCCGTGTCCGGGTTCCTACTGGAACACGGTTGCGACATCATCGACAACAAACAGTTCGGCGATCGCGCCGAGGGTCACTTCTTCATGCGCGTGCACTTCGCGTCCGACGGCGATGCCTCCACTGTTGATGCCCTGCGGGAAGCTTTTGCGCCGGTGGGCGACAAGTACGCCATGAACTGGCAGCTGGAACGCCAGGGTTACAAACGCCGCGTGCTGATCATGGTTTCCAAGTTCGGGCACTGCCTGAACGACCTCCTGTTCCGGGCAAGGATCGGTGAGCTGCCCATCGACGTGGTGGGCGTGGTGTCCAACCACACCGATCATCAGGGACTTGCTGAATGGCACGGAATTCCGTTCTTCCACGTCCCTGTCACGGCTGCCACCAAACCGGCGGCCGAGGGTCGCCTGTTGGAGATCATTGATGAGCTGGACGTTGAGCTCATTGTCCTGGCCCGTTACATGCAGGTGCTCAGCGATGACCTGGCACGCAAGCTCGACGGACGTGCGATCAACATCCACCACTCGTTCCTGCCCAGCTTCAAAGGTGCCAAGCCGTACCACCAGGCCTACGCCCGCGGTGTGAAAACCGTCGGTGCCACGGCCCACTACGTGAACGGGGAGCTGGATGAAGGGCCCATCATCGCCCAGCAGGTGGTGGAAGTGGACCACACGTTTGGACCGGAGGATCTGGTGGCCGCCGGCCGGGATACCGAATGCAAGGCACTCAGCAACGCCGTTCGCTGGCACTGCGAGGGCCGGATCATCCTGCATGGGAACAGGACAATCGTGCTGAAGTAGCGCTTGTTGCGCCGCGATCTACAACCGCGCCAGCCGGGTTGCCAGATGCAGGGCGGCCAGCCGGCCCGTTCCCCGCGGATCTCCGCCGCAGAGCTCAAAAATCCGCTGCAACCGGTGATGCATGGATTGCCGCTCCAAGTGCAGCTCGCGGGCAGCTTGGGCGGTGTTGCACCCGGTATCCAGCCACACGGTCAGCGTCCGCAGCAGCTCCGACCTTTTCAAACGGTCATGCCCGACGACGGCACCCAACTGCCGCTGTACGAACACTTCCCGGGTTGCGGCGTCCAGGGACTCCTGGGCCAGCAACTCGACAGCGAAGGCCTCGGCGTCCACGACTCCGCCGTTCCCTGATCCGCTTTCCTGGGCAACCAGATCCAGGGCACGGCGAGCTTCGGCCAAGGACCACGGAGCATCGTCAATCCCCCTCCCCAAGGGGCCCACGGACACCACGGATCCGGGCGGCATGTCCACGGCGGCCAAGGCATCAGCCAAGGCGGTACGGCTGGAATGGCCATCCGGGAGTGCCGCCAGGGCGATCAACTCAGCGTTGTTGGCGTAGCTGGCGCTGTGCGGCACCTGTTCCCGGAGCACCGTATCCACGGCCGGCCGCAGATGCCCTGCTCCAGTGGATCGGATCACCACCGCGGCCACCCTGCCATCCGTTGGAAATCCCGATGCCGGGCCCAGTTGCCGCAGTTGCCACGCCTGGCTGCCGGAATTGATGGCGCGCATCAGCTCTATGCCTGCCAACTCCTTCAGCCCTGGCGGCATCCGCTGCAGCAAGGCAAGGCCCAGGATGTCCACCGACCTCTCCCCCGCCACCCGCGCGAGTCCGGAGTCGCCGTCGTCGGGCACAACCAGCTCAAGGCGGGCCGCCAGCACGCCCCGAACCGGAACGTCAACGGTGGTGACCACACCGCCCGGGGCGGGTCCGGCGGACGCGCCCAGCGTGACGCCCGACGGCGAGACCAGCCTGGCACCTGTCCCGGTCCTGTCCGCCAACACAGTCAGGAGTTGATCGAGTCCGCCGCCGTGGGCCAGCTCGGCGGCCATGGCGTGGCTGGCCTGGTCGCCGCGTTGCAGGTGTTTCACGGATTCGCTGACCAGGAGCGAGTTGATTTCCTGCATGACGGCGACAAACGGAACAACCCGGCGCAGCTCTATGACGGGAAGGCCCGCTGTTTCGGCCGCTTCCAGCATGTCCGCGGGGATGGCGGGGAGGGCCGGTCCGGTTTCCAACGCGAGCGCCGCGATCCCGCGGGCGGCCAGTTCCCGGATGTAATCCGCGCGGCGTTCCGCTGACTCGGCTCCCAGAGCCTGGCCACCGCTGAGGAGCAGCTCCCCGCCCCGAAGCAGTGGGGCAATGTCCAGGACCTCGCTGGAGTGGACCCAGCGGACCGGCCGCTGCGGTGCGTCGGCCATGCGCGTCAGGATGATGGGGTCGGCCTTCATGAGTACTTCGCTCTTGAGAGCCTGATCAAGCAGGATGGACATGACACTCCGTAAGATCTGGACGCACTTCTTCAGACACATCGTATCTTGTTGCTGTGATCTGACGCACATAGCCTTAAGGGGTCCCTTTCACACACGGAGGCTCTCCCCATGCAAGACAACCTCTCTTCTTCGCGTTCGAGTTCAGCGCAAACAGGCTCTTCCAAGCCGGGCTCAACGCTGTCAGGACCGGCAACGGCGCCGGGCCATGACAGCGAAGCCTGGCTGCAACCCATCCCCGAATCAGACCGCACCCGCAAAGTATCCGGACAGTTCTGGATCTGGGCCGGCGCCAATCTTGCCCCGATCAACTGGGTGCTCGGAGCGTTGGGCATCCACCTGGGCCTCGGCTTCGCGGACACCGTAACCGTCCTGGTCCTGGGCAACCTGATCGGCATGCTCCTGTTCGGCTGCTTCGTCCTCCTGGGCCAAAAGACCGGCGCCACCGGCATGGTCCTGGCACGCGCGGCGTTCGGCCGGCGCGGCAACTACTTTCCGGCGGCCATCCAGGCAATCCTGGTGATCGGCTGGTGCGCGGTGAACACCTGGATCATCCTGGACCTGGTCATGGCATTGTTCGGAACCCTTGGCTGGGTGGACCCCGAAGCTCCGAACTACGCCTGGAAGATCGGCGTCGCCACGGCCATCATGGCGGCCCAGGTGGCCATCGCCTGGTTCGGCTACAAGGCAATCGCAGCATTCGAGAAGTGGACGGTTCCGCCCACCATCATCATCCTGGCCGTCATGTCCGCCGTGGCATGGTTCGGCATGAAGATCGACTGGGGCTACGCAGGTCCGGCCGGCAATATCCTTGAAGGCTCGGAGCGTATCGCAGCCATGAGTGCCGTGATGACCGCCATCGGCATCGGCTGGGGTATCACCTGGTTCACCTACGCTGCGGACTACTCCCGGTTTGTGAGCACGTCCGTTCCCAAGCGCAAGGTGTATCTGGCCTCCGTCCTGGGGCAATTCATCCCTGTGGTCTGGCTGGGAATCCTGGGCGCAAGCCTCGCCACCAACAGCGGCGAGATCGACCCCGGCAAACTGATCGTCCAGAACTTCGGCGTCATGGCCCTGCCCGTCCTGCTCATGGTGCTGCACGGCCCCATCGCCACCAACATCCTCAACATCTACACGTTCTCTGTCGCCACGCAGGCCCTGGACATCAACATCAACCGCCGCAAGCTCAACCTCTTCGTGGGCGTCTTCTCACTGGCCGCTGTTGTCTTCTTCATCTTCCAGGAAGACTTCGCCGCGGTCCTGGACGCCTGGCTGATCGGCCTGGTCGCCTGGGTTGCCGCTTGGGGTGGCGTGATGCTGGTGCACTATTTCTGGCTGGAAAGGCGCTGGCCGGCAAAAGTTGATCGGCTGTTCGACCCCATCGGAACGCGCCGGCTCCCGGTGGTCAACTGGGCAGGCATCGTGTCCCTCCTGGCCGGTATCTTCTGCACCTGGTTGTTCATGTACGGGCTTGTTCCTGCGACCCAGGGCCCCATCGCCGTGGCCCTGGGTGGTTGGGATCTCTCTTGGCTGGCCGGCGGACTCACCAGCGCCGCAGCGTACGCCGTCCTGGGACCCCGTGCGCATAAGAAATACCTCCTGGCGGACTCCAACCACGTCTCCGCCACCCAACCGGCGCCTTCCCCTGAACCCGCCCCGGCTGTTGAAAGGACCACAGCATGAGCCAGCCCGCGTTCGCCGACTCCGTCCACCCGATCACCTGGCCTGAGGGCTTCCAGGCAGCAGCGTCTTTTACCTTCGACGTCGACGCCGAGTCCTGCACCATCGCTCACGACCCCACCAGCACCAAGCGGATGTCCCTGATGAGCCACCAGTCCTACGGGCCCAAGATCGCTGTCCCACGCTTGCTGCAGATCCTGGACCGCCAGGACATCAAGGGCACGTTCTTCATTCCAGGGTTCACGGCCGAAAGCTACCCGGATGTGGTCCGCAGGATTGTCGACGGGGGCCACGAAATCGCCCACCACGGCTACATGCACGAACCCATGCAGGGCATCGATGCCGCTACTGAAGCCCAATACCTGGACCGGGGGCTGGAGGCCCTCGCCACGGTGGCCGGCGTCCGCCCGGTGGGCTACCGGGCTCCCTGGTGGGAGCTGAACTGGCAGTCCCCCGCCCTGCTGGCGGACCGTGGGTTCCTTTACGATTCAAGCCTGCTCGACGGCGATGCCCCCTACCGCATGGCCGTCGCCCAGGATGACCCCCGGGACATCGTGGAGATCCCGGTGGACTGGGCGCTGGATGACTGGGAGCAGTACGGCTTCTACCCGGGAGTCACTGGCAGCGGGGTCATTGAGAGCCCCGCGAAGGCGTTGGAAATGTGGACCCTGGAAGCGCAGGCGCACCACTCGCAGGGCAGCTGCTTTGTGCTGACGAACCACCCGTTCATTTCGGGCCGGCCCTCCCGGGCCGCGGCCCTGGAACAGTTGATTGAACGGGTCAAGGACCTCGAAGGCATGTGGGTGACCACACTTGCGGAAATAGCGGAACATACAAAGTCCATGGTGCACCAGATCCATACGCACGCCCGGATAGATGTTCCCATGTTCCCCGGGGCCGGGGCCTCATTCCGCCCGGCGCAGGTCACCTCACCTGCCGGGGCACCCGCCTTCCGGTGACTCTTCCGCCGGGATGGCATTTGATGACAGTCCTGCGCCGCGGGATTGTCATCAACTGCCATCTCGGCGGGGGTGTTTAAGGGCCTCCGTAGACCGCCTCTGCCCACACTCCGATGATCCATGTGGTCGCCGCCGCGCAAGCGAGTCCGAATTCCACCAGCATCCCTATGCCGGTGGCTTTCAGCGCAGCACCACTGGAACGCAGCGCGGTCTTGAAGTTCCGCGTGCGTTGGACCTCGCTGAGGAGAAGGCCCAGGGCGAAACCAACGAACAGCCCCACCACGGGGATAACGAACATGCCCACCACACCCAGCAGCACGCCAATCAGCACCGATCTGTTGGGGATCCCGTGCTGCTTCATTTTGCGGGCGGTCAGCACGGCACTGGCCGCCATTCCGGACACCACAAACAGCATGCCCACAGCAAAGATCACCCATCCCATGCCACCGGCGCCGCCCCAGATGGCCCATGCCAAAAGGCTTGCACCGATCAGGATGCTGCCCGGCAATACGGGGATGATGGTTCCAACGACACCCACTGCTATGGCCAGGCCGCACAGGATGGTCACGATGAGTTCGGCGTTCATGGCCCCAGTCTAGGTGCGGCCAGCCGCCCCGCCTGCCACCTAAAGAAACGACGGCGACGCTCCCCAGCACGGGAGGCGTCGCCGTCGTCGGTCTTGTGTTGGTGAACGCTACTCAGCTACAGCGGCAGCAACTGCCGCGGTGACGGCCGGTGCCACGCGTGCATCCAGCGGGCTCGGCACGATGTAGTCGGCGGAAAGGTCCTCGGCGGCCAGTTCGGCGATGGCGTTCGCAGCGGCGATCTTCATGGCCGGGGTGATCCGGCGGGCGCCGGCATCCAACGCGCCGCGGAAGATGCCGGGGAAGGCCAGGACGTTGTTGATCTGGTTGGGGAAGTCGCTGCGGCCGGTGGCAACAACGGCTGCGTACTGCTGGGCGACCTCGGGCAGAACTTCCGGATCCGGGTTGGACAGCGCGAACACGATCGACTGATCGTTCATGAGCTTCAAGTGCTCTTCGTCCAGCTTGGAGGAGGAGACGCCCACGAAAACGTCGGCGCCGGTCAAGCCTTCGCCCGGGCCACCCGTAACGCCACGGGGGTTGGTGCGTGCGGCCATGCGGGCTTTGACACTGCCGGGATCAGCCACGAGGTCGGCACGCTCGGCGTTCACCACACCCTTGGAGTCGAGCAGGATGACGTCCTTGATGCCAACCGCCAGCAGGATTTCGGCGATGGCGATTCCTGCGGCACCAGCACCCGAGACAACGACCTTGAGGCCGGCGAGTTCGCGCTGGGTCACCTTGGCGGCGTTGGTCAACGCTGCGAGGACCACGACGGCGGTGCCGTGCTGGTCATCGTGCATGACGGGGCAATCCAGAGCTTCGATGAGGCGCTCTTCCAGCTCGAAGCAGCGGGGAGCCGAGATGTCCTCGAGGTTGACTGCGCCGAAGCTCGGACGGAGGCGGACCAGGGTCTCGATGATCTCATCGACGTTGGTGGTGTTCAATACCAACGGAATGGAGTCGAGATCGCCAAAGGACTTGAACAGGGCAGACTTGCCCTCCATGACGGGCAGGGAAGCGCTGGGCCCGATGTTGCCGAGGCCGAGGACTGCGGTGCCATCGCTGACAACCACAACAAGGCGCTCTGCCCAGGTGTGGGTGCGGGCGAGTTCCGGGTTGGCGTGGATTGCGCGGCTGACCTGCGCAACTCCGGGGGTGTAGGCGATGGAAAGATCGCGCTTGTTGTCCAGGGGTACGGTGCTGGAGATGGTCAGCTTGCCGCCCTCGTGGGCTGCAAAGATCTCTTCTTCGCTCAGTACCAGGGCGTCGTTGTCAGTAGCAATTGTCTCGATGGACACGTCGTTGTCTCCTCAGGCTAGCCGTGGTCCCACGGCACGATGTCAGGGCAGGAACAGAACTGCTGTGCGGGCCAAGGGTGGCTGGCCCGGCGTTGCTTCTGCAGGTAAGGGGGCTGCTAGCCGCTTCGGTGCTTCCAGCCTAGGGAACGGCGAAGGGTACAAGATTCAATACCAAGAGAGACGATTCAGGAGTAAAACGTTCAACCAGGCGAAAGTGTGAGCCACGTCATGCCATAAAGCGGCTTCTCGGAGGGGATCGGTCTAGACCACCGGGTGACTTTGCTAATCGCCGGTCAACAGCGTGCAGGCCTTCTTCAGGTCCTTTTCTGCCTCAAAAAGGGACAACCGGCGGCACCGGACAGCCTGGACGAGGCCACTCACCAGGTGCAGCAGAATGCGGGCACGCACAGTGTCCTTACCGGTGTCCTTGCTGAGCGAACCAACGACTTCCTCGGACAGGGCGTCGATTTCACGCAAGAGCTGCGCCGTATCCTCATCCTTGCCTGCGGGACGGATCAGGCAGTGCTCCACGCCGGGCTGCATGACCCTTAAGTGGAAAATCTCCATCATCAAACCAGCGAGCGCGTGCCCCTTGCCTTCCCGACGCCGGACGCCCTCCCGGAGCTCACGCAGCTGTTGCCGGTAGACAGCAAGCATGAGGTGGGCCGTCGAGGGAAAGTACCGGTACAGCGTGCCCAGTGGCACGTCCGCGCGCGCAGCGACGTCAGAAAGGCTCAAGGTATCGAACTGCCGCTGGGCAAAGCCGGCTGCTGTCCTGAGGATCCGGGCATAGCGGAGCTGCTGCCGCGGTGTGGTGGGCGCGGCAGCCATACGGGGCAACCCCGTGGTCAGGTCAAGGGAGTACGGTTCCAGTGAATTTGATACGGGCATTTCCGGCGATCTCTTGGCAGGCTGACAAGGAAACGGCCGGCTGGGTTGAGACCCACGGCTGGCCGATCGCATCAATGATACGGGAGCTAAATGACCGTTTCCTGAGAGTTGGCCCGAGGCCGCGGCATGCACGCCGATCCCCCGTATTGTGGCCGCCCCCACATACACTTCTCAACAGGTCTGGTACACGGGAGGAAACACATGCAGGGATTTCGACGTCGGGTGGCAGCAGCTCTGCTGGCCGCCACTGTGGCGGCCATGGCACTTGGCGCAATACCGGCGTCGGCAGCTCCCAGCGGTCCCGATCCCATCCTCAACGGTGCAGCGTTCGTCGGGCAGAAGCTGACCGCAGATATTGGCCCGTACACGTTTTACGGGTGCGGAGGCGGCAAGGGGCCGGACTTCACTGTTTATTGGACCCGGGACGGTTTCCTGGTGGCAGGCGAAACGGCGCGAAGCTACGACCTGGGGCCCGACGACACCGGGGCGCGCATGGCGGTGCATGTCACTGCCAGCAAAACCGCGTGCGGTGGCGAGTCCCTGCACAGCACGGAGACAAGGCCAGTGGGGGACGTCAACCGGGCAGCCGGCTTTACTGGCCGGAGCTTCGAGCTTTTGACCCGGGCAAACGATGGCTCACTGCTGCTGTACGGGCGGAAAGGCGGCGCCTGGGACCCCGCTAAAACGGTGGGTTGGGGGTTCAACATCTTTAACCTGGCCCTCTCCCCCGGCGACTTCGACGGGGACGGCAAAAGCGATGTGATCGTCCGCGACACAGCTGGAGGGCTTTACCTGTTCAGCGGGGACGGCGCCGGTGGCTGGAAGCCCGCCCGAAGCATCGGCAACGGGTGGAACGTCTTCGATTCCATCGTCAGCCCGGGCGACTTCAACGGCGACGGGAACAACGACATCCTCGCCCGCGAGCCCGGCGGAGCCCTCTACCTCTACCCCGGCAACGGTGCCGGCGGCTGGTTGGCGCGTACCGCCGTCGGGACCGGCTGGAACGTGATGGATGCACTGGTGACCCCGGGAGATTTCAACGGTGACGGCACCGTGGACGTCCTGGCGCGGGACCGCAACGGGTACCTGTACTTCTATGGAGGAAACGGCTCCGGAGGATGGACCCGATCCTGGATGATCGGCGTCGGCTGGAATGCGTTGAAGTCGATCGGAGCTGCGGGGGACTTCAACGGCGACGGTTTCCCCGATGTTTATGCAGTGGACCAGCAGGGGCGGCTGGTTGCCTACTACAGCGATGGACGCAGCGGCTGGAAGGGTTCGGAGGCCGTCGGCGCAGGCTTCGGATGGTTTACAGCGATCTTCTAGCAACATCCCAGCCGCGGTACCATTAACCCCATAAAAGTCTGGGGAGGACACAATGAGTGCTTTATCACGCCCTGCGTTCGGCGTGCGCCGGGCACTGGCTGGGATCGCGGCGGCCGTCGTTGCCATGGCAACGTTTGCGCCGGCTCCCGCCATGGCAACCATGGATCCGGAGCCGCCGGTTATCACCGGAGCCCCTTACGTCGGATCGACACTCACAGTTTCATGGGACCCGTACGCCTATAAGGGCTGTGGCGCCGGAGCCGGTCCCGACACACGCATCTACTGGACCCGCGACGGCGAGGTAGCCACAGACCACCCCACGTGGCCCAACTACGTCCTTGGCGAAGAGGACCGCGGCAAGACCATAGCCGCCCACCTGGTCGCAAACTACCCCTGCGAAAACATGGAGGTGGCCAGCGAAGAGACTGCCCCCATCTCCGCGTCCCACCGGCCCAGCGGCTTCACCAGCCGGAGCGCCTTCGAGCTGCTGGCCCGCCGCTCGGATGGCGCACTGATGATGTACCCGCGCATCAACAACACCTGGGAGCCCGCACGAACGGTAGGCGTCGGCTGGAACATCTTCCCCACGGTCCTGTCCCCGGGTGACTTCGACGGCGACGGCAACAACGACGTGCTCGGCCGGGACTCCGCCGGGGGCCTCTACTTGTACAGCGGCGACGGCGCCGGGGGCTGGACGGGCCCGCGCAAAGTGGGCACCGGCTGGAACATCTTCACGGCGCTGGTCTCCCCCGGGGACTTCAACAGCGACGGCACCAACGACGTCCTCGCACGCGATGCCAACGGCGTCCTCTATCTCTACCCCGGCGACGGGCATGGAGGGTGGTTGCCGCGTTCCGTAGCCGGGCAGGGCTGGAACGCCCTGAATACCATCATCACTCCCGGCGATTTCGACGGCGACACCAACGTCGACGTCCTGGCACGCGACTCCGCAGGATCCTTGAAGCTATACCGCGGCAACGGCGCCGGCGGCTGGAACGGCATGAGTGTTGTGGGTCAGGGTTGGAGCGGCTTGAGCAAAATTGGCAGTGCCGGAGACATCAACGGTGACGGAAACTTCGACGTCTTCGCCGTCGACGGATCAGGCCAGCTGAAGGCCTATTACGGAAACGGCAAGGGCGGCTGGAACGGCTCCGGAGTGGTTGGTTGGGGCTGGGGCGGGTTCACGGACCTCTTCTAGTTTTCGCTTCGTGGGACCCCGCACCGAGAGCCGCCGCGCAACGGCTGTCTTCCAGGCCTAGTCAACGCTCTTGATCTTCACCACGAACACGGCGCCCAGGAGCCCGATGACTGCGGCGGCTACGTACAGCGAGACGTAGCCGCCCCAGAACTGAACGAACACGAAGGCGATCGCCGGGGCGAGGACTTGGGGCAGCGAATTCGCGATGTTGATGACGCCAAGGTCCCGGCCGCGGTCCAGAGCAGTGGGCAGTACCTGGGTAATGAGCGCGAAGTCCACCGCAAGGTAGGCCCCAAAACCTATTCCGAGCACGGCCGCGCCGGCAAGTCCGCCGATCCACGTCGGAGCAAAAGCAAGAATCAGAGATGCCGCGGCAATGATGACCGACGACGCTATGACCAGGGGCTTCCGCTTTCCCATCCGGTCACTTAAGCGTCCGCCCAGAACACTGGTGATGATGACGGTCACCGCGTAAAGACCGGTCAGGACCAGCACACCGAACTCAGGCTCAATCCCTTGGGTCTCCTTCAGGCGCACAATGTCGCTGAGGAAGAAGAGAAGATACAGGGTGATCATATGGTTGCCCGTGCTGACCAGCAGCCGTGTAAGCCAGGCCCACGCAAAGTCGGGATAGCGTTTGGGCGAAACCCAGAACCCCTTGATGAACTGCCACAGGCTGAACGGCGGCCGCTCCTGCTGCGGCAAGGGCTGGTCGTCGCTCTTGAAAAGGTAAAGCACGACGCCGGCCAACAGCGCCGCTGCGCACACCCAGTAACCGGCGGCAAAGTTTCCGGCCACGACGGCCGCGATTACCGCACCAACGAGGATGCCCACCGTTTGTCCCATGGCAGCCAGGCCGCCCACCGTTCCACGCTGGGGTACAGGAACGCGGTCAGGGACAGCGGCCGTTATTGCGGCGTACATGGCGTTGGCGCCGGCCTGCACCAGGCACCACAGGAACGCCATCACGGCAACGTTCGGAGCACCTGCCAAGGCCACAAGGGCGACTGCGCCGAGAATGGCACCCATGAGGACCCATGGGACACGGCGACCAAAGCGGGAGGTAGTCCGGTCGCTGAAGGCGCCGAACAAGGGGTTGGCCACCATCGAAACGGCGGCGCCGCACCCCGTCACCAGCGCAAGGATCGCTTCCTTCTGGCCCTCGTCAAAGTGCGCGGCCTGCTGACCCAGTAGCACCTGGAGGGGACCAAAAAACGCGGCGTTGATGCCCAGGTTGACCAGCACCACGCCAGTGACCCAAAGCGGCCTGACCCGATCAACCGGCTCGGCGAGTGCCGTGGCGGTGCCGCCGTGGATGGCGGTTGGGTCCGGCACCGGGCCCGGAAGGTCGGACAGGCTCATGGAAGATTCCCCCTCGTATCAATCTTTGGATTCAGCCTAGCGTGGCGGGACGACACCGGACCGCCATCCTGACCTTTATCCACATATGCCCGAAAAGTGCACGGTGGGAGGGAACTCGGGAGGTTACTGTGGCATCAACCGACGAAGGAGCAGCATTGTGAACGAGCACCCCAATACCGCCGACCTCTACGACGAACGCGGCGAAGAACTTGAGTCCATATCCCTGCAGTTCCAGGACCTCGGCGGACACTCGCACTTCAGTGGGCCCGTGCGGACCATTCGGTGCCTCGAGGACAATGCCTTGGTCAAGACTGTGCTCGGGTCACCAGGAGAGGGAGCCGTCCTGGTGATCGATGGCCAGGGATCCTTGCGGACGGCGCTCATGGGCGACATGATCGCTGAGAGCGCCGTGGCCAACGGATGGGCCGGTGTGGTCATCAACGGCGCTGTCCGGGACCGCGTGGCCATCTCCGGTTTGCCCCTGGGTGTCAAGGCCCTCGGCAGCAACCCCAGAAAGAGCAGCAAAACCGGTGCAGGCGAGGCAGATGTCGAGCTTGTCATCGATGGCGTTCGTGTTCGGCCCGGCGTGATGATCTACTGCGACCCGGACGGCATCCTGGTGGAGCGCTGATACCGCCGGCCCCGTCAACAACGGACCCTGCCCAGGAAATATTCTCACTCCGGGAATCAAACAGGCATTAGGATAGTTACTGAAAGCAACTATCCTGCTTAATCCCTTTTCTGCCATCTCTGGAGAAGATATGTCCAAATCCACGCCCGTGCGGGCCGCCGGTGAGGTGCTGACGCATCGTCAGACGCTCACCGTCATGGTGGGACTCATGCTCGGCATGTTCCTGTCGTCGTTGGACCAAACCATCGTGTCCACGTCCATCTACACCATCGCCAACGACCTGGATGGTTTGTCCCTCCAGGCATGGGCCACCACTGCCTACCTCATCACGTCGACCGTCAGCACGCCGCTCTATGGCAAGCTCAGCGACATCTTTGGCCGTCGGCCGCTGTACCTCACTGCCATCCTGGTGTTCCTGGCCGGCTCCCTGTACGCGGGCTCGGTCCACTCCATGACTGAGCTCGCCATTGCCCGTGGCATCCAGGGGCTTGGTGCCGGCGGCTTGCTGGCATTGGCGCTGACCATCATCGGCGACATCGTTGCACTGAAGGACAGGGCAAAGTACCAGGGCTATTTCATGTCCGTCTTCGGTATTTCCTCCGTTCTTGGCCCAGTAATTGGTGGCGCTTTCGCCGGCTCAGCCAACATCCTCGGCTTCGATGGCTGGCGCTGGGTGTTCTTCATCAACCTGCCTATCGGCCTTGCTGCGCTTGTGGTGGTCTTCCTGTACCTGCACCTGCCTGCCCGTCATGTGAAGCAGAAGATCGACTATTGGGGCGCGGCGGCCATCACTTTGGCCATCGTTCCGTTGCTGCTGGTTGCTGAACAAGGGCGCACGTGGGGATGGTCTTCGGGCGGGTCGTGGCTCTGCTACGGGCTCGGCGTCATAGGCATCGTGGCATTCCTGCTGGTTGAGAAGCGTGCCGGCGACTACGCGCTGATCCCGTTGCGCCTCTTCAGCAACACCACCTTCGGCTTGTCCTCGCTGTTGAACTTCATCATCGGCATCGGCATGTTCGGTGCGATTGCCATGCTGCCCATGTACTTGCAGCTGGTGAAGGGCCTCACCCCCACTGAGGCCGGCCTGATGATGATCACTTTCACCGTGGGCATCCTCTTCGGTTCCATTTCGGCCGGCCGGACCATCTCCTCATCCGGCGTTTACCGGATCTTCCCCATCCTGGGAACCGCGATCCTGGCAGCCGCGGCTACCGTCATGGGCTTCGTACTGGGAGTCGACACAGGCCTGTGGGTTCCCGGATTGATTGCGGTGTTCTTCGGTGTCGGCTTGGGCTTCTGCATGCAGCCACTCACGCTGGCCATGCAGGTCTCGGTTCCGCCGAAGGATATGGGCGTGGGTACTTCCACGGCTGCGTTCTTCCGCTCCATGGGTGGCGCAGTGGGCACGGCAGTGTTCATCTCCATGCTGTTCAGCACGGCAGCTGACAAGATCGCCGATGGCATGAAGGCGGCCGCGGCCAGCCCTGACTACCAAGCCGTCCTGCGGGATCCAGCCGTGGCCTCAGACCCTGCGAATGCCAAGCTTTTTGATTTCTTCAAGAACGGCGCCAATAACGACTCGCTGAACGACACCAGCTGGTTGCATTCGGCCAACAGCACGCTCACCCGGCCCATCACCGAAGGTTTTGCCCAAGCCATCGATGTGGTCATGCTGACTGCGGCCGGGCTCATGATCATCGCGTTCCTGATCAGCTTCGCATTGCCCAACAAGAAGCTCACGGATCCCAAGGCCGCGGCCAAGGATTCCGTTCCGGCGCACTAGCACCGGATTCAGCTCTCCACGGCGGCGGGCCTTGGGTTTGGCACCAGACCCAAGGGCCGACGTCGCGCTTTGTGTTCAATTAGTTGACCCAACAAGGACTACTTAGCCCCGAAAACACACCCTGTGAAGCATTCAGGGAACACTCAGCTCACAGCCAGCCCCTACTGGGTTAAGAAAGTGAACACGGGTCATCTGGCAGGCCTTGACTGGAACTTGCGTGACGGGCCGTGCCACACTGTGTAGCGCGAGTGCACCGGCGTCCCCGTCGGAACAGCCGACGACGTCCCGCACCGCGATCCCACACCACCATTCCCCAAGGGAGTCCCATGTCCAGTTCCAGCACCGAAGGCGCACCCCCAGTTTCGCGGAAGGTGATCGGCCTGGCCGTTGCCGGCGCGGTGGGCGGCTTCCTCTTCGGCTTCGATTCGTCCGTTGTTAACGGCGCCGTGGACGCAATGGCGGACGAGTTCGTCATGAGCGAGGCAGTAACGGGCTTCGCCGTCGCGGTTGCCTTGTTGGGCTGTGCCGCGGGTGCATACCTGGCCGGCAAAGTAGCCGACCGCTACGGCCGCATCCCCGCCATGAAAATCGGTGCGCTCCTCTTCCTGGTGAGTGCTGTGGGAACCGGCCTGGCGTTCAGCGTGTGGGACCTCGTCTTCTGGCGGCTGGTTGGCGGGTTGGGCATCGGACTGGCCTCCGTTATTGCTCCCGCATACATTTCCGAGATCTCCCCGCGCCACGTGCGCGGGCGCCTCGCTTCACTTCAGCAGTTGGCCATCACCACCGGTATCTTTGCGGCGCTCCTTTCCGACGCTGTCCTTGCCAACACAGCCGGCGGTGCCGGTGGAATGCTGTGGCTGGGCATCGAGGCGTGGCGCTGGATGTTCATCGCGTGCGCCATCCCAGCTGCCGTGTACGGTTTGATCGCGTTCCGCCTGCCCGAGTCCCCGCACTTCCTGGTGCTTAACGGCAAGGAAGACCAGGCCCGCGGCATCTTCCAGAGGCTCATCCCGGGCGACGACATCGAACGGCACATCCGCGAGATCCGCGAGTCCATCCAGCAGGAAAAGCTTTCCACCAAGAAGGGCTCCCTCCGCGGCAACCGGTTCGGCCTGCTCCCCGTGGTGTGGATCGGCATCATCCTGTCGGTCCTGCAGCAGTTCGTGGGCATCAACGTGATCTTCTACTACTCAACGACGCTCTGGAAGGCAGTCGGGTTCCAGGAAAAGGACTCCCTGACCATCTCCGTTGCCACCTCGGTCACCAACATCCTGGTGACACTGGTAGCCATCGCGCTGGTGGACCGCATCGGCCGCCGGCCCATCCTGCTGACCGGTTCGATCGGCATGGCCGTCTCCCTGGCTGTCATGGCGTTGGCGTTCTCCTCGGCGACTGGAACGGGTTCCGAGATCTCGCTGCCCGGCGCTTGGGGACCCGTGGCCTTGGTCGCTGCCAACGTCTTCGTCGTCAGCTTTGGGGCTTCCTGGGGTCCGCTGGTCTGGGTCCTGCTGGGCGAGATCTTCCCGTCCCGCATCCGGGCCCGCGCCCTGGGCCTGGCTGCGGCCGCGCAATGGATCGCGAACTTTGCCATCACGCTCAGTTTCCCCATCATGGCGGCGGGTTCGCTGCCCCTGACGTACGCCATGTACGCGGCGTTCGCGGCGGCGTCGTTCTTCTTTGTGATGTTCAAGGTTCCCGAGACGAACGGCATGTCCCTTGAGCAGGCCGAGACACTGTTCGTTCCCAAGGGAGCGCCGGTGTCGCCGTTGCCGGTCACCTCGGACGAAACCAAGTAGATGCACAACGAGCCCCGCGGATCACCGCGGGGCTCGTTTTTTATGTAAGGAGTTAGACCAGGTGCGGTTCGTGGGACGACAGGTAACTACGGCCTCCAAAGGCTACGAGGATCGCGATCACCATGGCCACGGCGCCTGCAAAGAACGGAACCTGCGGGCCGAAGTGCTCGCCCAACTGGGCCGCCGCGAACGGAGCCAGCGCTCCACCCATCCAGCGGACAAAGTTGTAGCCGGCGGACGCGACAGGACGCGGCGAATCCGAGACGCCCATGGCCAGCTCGGTGTAAACCGTGTTGTTGATGCCCAGCAGGGCACCGGCCACGATAACAAGCACGACGACGGCAGTCACCGAGTGCCCCGCAGCCAGTCCCAGCCCGAGCAGGTCGAGCATCAGTGCGGCCAGCGTGCCGGTCAGGACCTTGACGGCACCGAAGCGCCTTTGCAGGACGGGAGCCACGAACACCGAGAAGACGGCCACGGCGACGCCCCAACCGAAGAACACGCCGCCGATCCCGTAAGCGTCCATGCCCAGGATGAACGGCGTGAAAGCGAGGATGGTGAAGAAGCCGTAGTTGTAGAACAGTGCGCTGGCGGCCGTGGTGCGGAGGCCCTTGTGCCCAAGCGCCAGCAGCGGGTCGCGGAGCCGCGATTTTTTGGCCGGGGCTGGTGTTTTAGGCAGCAGCGCCAGCAGGGCAATGAAGGCGGCGGCCATGAGGACTGCCGTGCCGAAGAACGGTGCACGCCACTGCCATCCACCAAGGAGTGCGCCCAGCAGCGGGCCAAGCGAGATACCCAGGCCAAGGGCGGCTTCGTACAGGATGATGGCCGTGCCGGTTCCACCGCTGGCCACGCCGACAATGACAGCCAGCGCCGTGGCAACGAACAACGCGTTGCCGAGGCCCCAACCGGCGCGGAAGCCCACCAGCTGTTCAACGCTGCCGGACAAGCCGGAGAGCGACGCGAACACCACGATGATCGCCAAACCGATGAGCAGGGTCTTCTTGCCGCCAATGCGGGAGGACACGAAACCACTGATCAACATCGCGACGGCGGTCACCAGGAAGTAGCTGGTGAACAACAACGACACTTCGCTGGTGGACGCCTCGAGGTTCTTGGCGATCGCAGGGAGGATGGGGTCCACGAGCCCGATGCCCATGAACGCGAAAACTGCCGCGAGGGCGGTGGCCCATACAGCTTTCGGCTGTTTGAGGAGGGATGCTTTCTCAGCCTCGAGGGTGTTTTCGATGGTTGTTTCGGCGCTTGCTGAAGCGTCAGCCAACGGGCGTGACATTCAATGGCTCCTTGTCGGTGCGTTGATTCTGGTTAGTTCTGGAATGAACTGTTGAGCTTGGCCATCACTGGGAGTGCAACCGCGAGCTGCTCAATCTCTTGGCTGCTGAGGCCCTGGAGCAGTTCGGCCACCAGGGCGTTGCGCCGCTGGTCGGCGGATTCGACGGCGGCTGTCCCGGCCCGGGTAATGGCCACCTGGACGGCGCGGGAATCGTCGGGATCGGGCTGGCGGGTGACCAGGCCTGCCCGCTCGAGCTTGATGATCTGCTCCGTGGCGCTCGGGACTTTGATCCCCAGGTTCTTGGCGATGTCGCCCACCCTGAGGCCGGCGTCCTGGATCATGGAGAGCAGGCTCAGCTGCGCGGCAGTGAGTTCGCCTTCCGGGTCCAGACGGCGGAACATGTAGACGCCCAAACGGAGGGCCTCGCGGTATTCCTTCGCGAGGTTGGTAAGGGCTTTATCCGAAGTGCTCGTCATATTTAGGTAGCCTAATAGTTAGGGTACCTAATAGTCAAGTGGCTAGAGCGCGAGCTTCATGCCTTCGTGGCTCGCAACGAAGCCCAGGCGCTCGTAGAAACGGTGCGCATCGACCCGTGACTTGTCCGTGGTGAGCTGGACCAGCGAGCATCCACGCTCCCGCGCCTGGTCAATGGCCCACTCGATCATCAACGCACCAACACCCTGGCCACGCAGGACATCAGACACCCGGACCGCTTCGATCTGCGCCCGCCACGCCCCCTTCCGCGAAAGCCCCGGGAGGAAGCTGAGCTGGAAAGTGGCCACGACATCGCCTTGGAGTTCGCCCACTACCAGAAGGTGGGAAGGGTCGCCGTCGATCGCGTCAAAAGCCAGCTCATAAGGGCCCAAATCCTCGAGGCTTTCGCGCGCGGCGCCGAGCTGGTCGTCAACGAGCAACGCGAGGATCCGCGGCAGGTCGCCCTTTTGGGCGCGGCGGAGGGTGAAGACTCCAGGCTCGACGGCGGCGGTCATCAAAGTGGTTGCGGAACCGGATTCTGTAGTCACCAGCCCAGCATGCCATCTTCATTAGAACTCAGTATTGCTAAGTACCGGTACCTAGTTCTACTATGTAGTGGTAGCTAGTAATACTGAGTAGCGAATGGAGGTGTCTGATGGGCAAGCAAATGACCGAGATGCTCAAAGGCACATTGGAGGGAATCGTCCTGGCCCTCCTGACCGGAAAGGCAGCCTACGGATACGAAATCACCACGCTCCTCCGGGAGCAGGGATTCACCGAGATCGCCGAAGGCACCGTGTACGCACTGCTGGTCAGGATCGAACAGAAGGGGCTGGTGGACGTGGAGAAACGGCCGTCCGAAAAAGGCCCACCCCGCAAGGTGTACACGCTCAACACCCAAGGCGAAAAAGAACTCAACGAATTTTGGAACACCTGGAGCTTCTTGTCCGCACGGCTTGAACAGCTCCGCAAGGAAGGGAAATAACATGGCAGCGAAATGGATCGAACTGGTCACCGGATCACTCGAGCAGAAGAAGCAGTTCAAGCAGGCAAGGGCCCGGCTGGAGGCCCTGCCGGAGCCGTACCTCACCGCAGCGACGGCTTTCAACCGGTACCTCATGTACTACGGCGGTGTTACCGAGGGCGACACCATGGTGCAGATGTTCACCGACCTCGCAGACCTCTGGGAACGGGCCGCGATTGACAGCACGCCCGTGAGCGAAATCGTCGGCGAGGACCCCATCGAATTCGCCGAAGCGTTCGCACAGGCCTATGGCGGAAAGCGCTGGATCGACAAGGAACGCGATCGCCTCATCAAGGCCATCGACAAAGCAAAGGAAGCGGAATCATGACGGCCATCAGCGTCCAAGGCATCGAGAAGTCCTACAAGGACCTCCACGTGCTCCGCGGGGTGGACTTCGAGGTAGCGTCAGGCAGCATCTTCGCCCTGCTCGGCTCCAATGGTGCGGGCAAGACCACCATGGTGAAGATCCTGTCCACGCTGCTCACAGCGGATGGTGGAACGGCCGCCGTCGAAGGTTTTGACGTCGCGGCAGAGCCGCTGCGGGTGCGGGAGTCCATCAGCCTCACCGGACAGTTCGCCGCGGTGGACGGGATCCTCACGGGCAAGGAGAACCTGGTCCTGGTGGCGAAGCTACGCCACCTGAAGAACCCGGGCCGGATCGCGGACGGGTTGCTGGCCCAGTTCAACCTCAGCGACGCCGGAAACCGGAAAGTGGCGGCCTACTCCGGCGGCATGCGCCGCCGGCTGGACATCGCCATGAGCTTGATCGGCGACCCCAAAGTGATCTTCCTCGACGAGCCAACCACGGGCCTCGATCCCGAAGCCCGGCTGGAGGTCTGGCATATCGTGAAGAAGCTAGCCAACCAGGGAACCACCGTCCTGCTCACCACGCAGTACCTCGACGAGGCCGAGCAACTCGCGGACCGCATTGCCATTCTTCATGAGGGCCGCATCATTGCCAACGGAACGCTCGCCGAACTCAAGCAGCTCCTTCCACCGGCCAAGATCGAATACGTCGAGAAGCAGCCCAGCCTGGAGGACATCTTCCTGGCTCTCGTGGGCACAGGCAGCAACGATTCAGTAAAGGACAGGTCATGAACACCCACTTCTTCTCAGACACCTCTGTCCTGCTGGGGCGGTCCATGCGGCACATTTTCCGCAGCGTGGACACCATCATCACCACCGCGATCACACCCGTCGCTCTGATGCTGCTGTTCGTCTACGTCTTCGGCGGCGCCATCAGGACGGACACGGGGAACTATGTCAACTACCTGCTCCCCGGAATCATGCTCATCGCCATCGCTTCAGGCATCGCCTACACCGCGGTGCGCTTGTTCACCGACATGCAGAGCGGAATCTTCGAGCGATTCCAGTCCATGCCGATCGCACGCTCGTCGGTGTTGTGGGCGCACGTCCTGACCTCACTCGTTGCCAACGGACTCTCGTTGGTGATCATCGTGCTGGTGGCGCTCCTCATGGGGTTCCGCACCTCAGCCAGCGTGCTGGAGTGGCTCGCCGTGGCAGGAATCCTGGCATTGTTCACCCTGGCGCTCACCTGGATCGCCATCATCGCAGGCCTGTCCGCCAAGTCGGTGGATGGCGCCGGCGGCTTCTCCTACCCGCTGATCTTCCTGCCCTTCATCAGCTCGGCCTTCGTCCCCACGGAGACCATGCCGGGACCGGTTCGCTGGTTCGCGGAGAACCAACCGGTCACCTCGATTGTGAACACCATCCAGGATCTGTTCGCGCAGCGCCCGGTGGGCAGCGACATCTGGGTAGCCTTGGCCTGGTGCTTGGGAATCCTGGTCCTCGCCTACGTATTTGCCACCGCGGCCTACAAGCGCCAAATCGCCTGATCCGAGCAACCAAAACAACGGCCTAAGCTCCCTTTCTCACCAGGGGAGCTTTCGCCATGCAGACCGATTCGCAATTGGTCAGACATTAGCTATAGCTTTATCGAACACATTTGTAACGGCCGTCACTATTATGGCGGGTCCTTCGAAGGGTTCTTGAACTAATGTCCGACCAGACAACACAGGGGCGGCTCCGCTCCTCAAGCAGGGACAGCGAGCCCCACCTGTCACGCTCGCTCAGCAACCGCCACATCCAGCTCCTGGCCATCGGCGGCGCCATCGGAACGGGCCTCTTCATGGGCTCCGGCAAGACCATCTCGGTTGCCGGCCCCTCCGTGATCTTCGTGTACATGATCATCGGCTTCATGCTCTTCTTCGTGATGCGGGCCATGGGCCAGCTCCTGCTGTCCAACCTGAACTACAAGTCCTTCAGCGACTTCGCGGGCGATCTCCTGGGCCCGTGGGCAGGCTTCTTTACAGGTTGGACCTACTGGTTCTGCTGGGTAGTCACTGGCGTTGCGGACGTCATCGCGATCGCAGGCTACGCCAACGAGCTGTGGCCGGGAATCCAGCTCTGGATCCCGGGCCTGGCCACCATCATCATCCTTCTGCTCCTGAACCTGCCCACCGTCAAAGCCTTCGGCGAGACCGAATTCTGGTTCGCGCTCATCAAGATCGTGGCCATCGTTGCGCTGATCGTAGTGGGCCTGGTCATGATCTTCACCGGCTTCCAGTCCAATGCGGGAACGGCCAGCTTCACCAACCTCTGGAGCCACGGCGGGTTCTTCCCCAAGGAATTCATGGGCTTCGTGGCCGGCTTCCAGATCGCCGTCTTCGCGTTCGTGGGCATCGAACTGGTGGGCACAGCCGCCGCCGAAACCAAGAACCCGGAACACAACCTCCCCCGCGCCATCAACGCCATCCCCCTGCGCGTCATGCTCTTCTACGTAGGCGCCCTCATCATCCTGATGTCCGTCACCCCATGGACCGAGTTCAAGGCAGGCCAAAGCCCGTTCATCGCCATGTTCTCCCTTGCCGGGCTCGGCATGGCCGCCACAGTGGTCAACCTCGTGGTCCTTACCTCTGCCATGTCCTCGGCCAACTCCGGCATCTACTCGACGTCACGCATGGTCTACGGCTTGGCCAACGACGGCGACGCACCCAAGCTCTTCGGCCGGCTCTCCAGCCGCAAAGTACCCCAGAACGCACTGTTCCTCTCATGCGTCCTGCTGCTGGCCGGCGTCGCGCTTCTCTACGCGGGCAAGGACGTTGGCGTGGCGTTCGACATGGTCACCACCGTGTCCGCCGTCTGCTTCATGTTCGTTTGGTCCATCATCCTGGCCAGCTACCTGGTGTACCGCAAACGCCGCCCCGAGCAGCACGCCGCTTCACCGTTCAAGATGCCCGGCGGCATTGTGATGGTGTGGGTGGTGTTCGCGTTCTTCGCATTCCTGGTGTGGGCCCTGACCACGCAGCCGGACACACTCACCGCCCTGCTGGTGACGCCCATCTGGTTCGCAATCCTGGGTGTCGCTTACGCGGTGGTCCGGAAATCGCCCCTGCATCAGGCCCGCGTGGCCGAGTGGAAGGCGATGGCAGACGCCGAAACCGCGGCAGCGCGCTAAACCCGCACACTGAAAGCACGACGGCGGCCACCCGGTTGGGTGCCCGCCGTCGTGCTTTTCTGCTTCCAACCCTCACTCACATCCCAACCGCTTCCCCCCAACCCTCACTCACCGGCGCGGAAAGGCCCGGCGTCGGACACTCAGGTGAGTGCTCGACGCCGGGCCTTTAGGCGGAACATGAGAGAGCGTCACGCCCAACACGGCGGAACGTGAGAGAGCATCACGCCCAACACGGCGGAACGTGAGAGAGCGTCACGCCCAACCGGGTGGAACGTGAGAGAGCGTCAGAGCTCCGCTTGGCGGTCCTCCACGAGTTTCTGGAGCGCGGGGAACAGCGGGTGCGCAGGCGTGAGTTCCGTGATCCGTTCGACGGCGGCGGCCGCGTCCAGCTCGGACAGCAGCTTTCCGAGCTCCACGGCTTCGACATCCGAAGCATCGTCGAACCGAAGGGCTGCGGACATCGCCTCGAGCAGCGCCACGGGGGTGACGCCGCGCTCGGCCAGCTCAGCTGCCGGCCCAACGAACCGCTCGTGCCGGCTGAGTTTCCGCAGGGGCGCGCGGCCCACGCGGTTCACGGTGTCGGGAAGGTGCGGGTTGGTGAAGCGTTGCAGGATCTTCTGCACGTACGCCTCCTGCGCAGCCTCATCGAAACCGTGCTTGGCCACCAGGAGTTCCTTGGTCTCCTCCAGCACGGCCCGTACTTTGGCGGCCACCGAAGGATCAGCCATGGCGTCCGAGATCTTCTCGATGCCGGCCGCGTAGCCAAAGTAGGCCGCGGAAGCGTGGCCCGTGTTCACGGTGAAGAGCTTGCGCTCGATGTACGGTCCCAACTCGTCCACGAACGTGGCGCCCGGGATCACCGGCGCGTTGCCCTTGAAGGGCGTCCGGTCGATGACCCATTCGTAGAACGTCTCCACCGTGACATCCAGGCCTTGGCCTGGTGCCTGGTTGGGGACAATACGGTCCACCGCCGTGTTCGCGAAAACAGCGACGGCGTCCAGGTCCCCGGCGGAGTCGTCCCAAGCGGCCCGGATCTCGGACTGCAGCACATCAGTGGCATTGATGGCGTTCTCGCATGCCATCACCTGCAGCGGCTGCAGGTCCACGGGGCTGGCGGCCAACCCGCGGGCGATCACCGGAGCGACGAACTTCAGGATGTGGGGCCCCACCGCGGTGGTGACCACATCCGCCGTCGAGATTTCCTCCACAACGGTGGCTTCCTGCGTCGCAGAGTTCAAGGCCCGGAAGCCTTCCACGGTCTTCACCGCAGGGTTGTCGCCAACCTCGTGGACGTCATAGCTGGTGGCCTCGGCGAGCTGGCTGATCAGGGCGTCCGCGACGTCGGCGAACACCACCTCATAGCCCGCTTCGTGGAGCAGCAAACCCACGAAGCCGCGCCCGATATTACCTGCCCCGAAATGGACTGCCTTCACTATGCGTTGACCTTTCCGAACAGCTCCAGGACTTCCTCAACGGTTGTTGCTTCCTCCAGCTGGGCCACCTGGGCCTTGTTGGTGAAGATCTTCGCGATGGAGGACAGGATGTGGAGGTGTTCATTGTTGATGCCGGCCACGCCGACCACGAACTTCACCTGCTTGCCGCCCCAATCGATGCCTTCGGGGTAGCGGATGATGGACACCGCGGAGTGCATGATGTGCTCTTTGGCATCGTTGGTGCCGTGCGGAATGGCCAGGAAGCTGCCCATGTAGGTGGACACTGATTCTTCGCGTTCGTGCATGGCGTGGACGTAGCTCATGTCCACTGCGCCACGGTCCAGCAGGAGCTGTCCGGCTTCGTCGATCGCCGAGTCGCGGTCTCCCGCCTTGCCGTTGAGGATCACGCTTTCGCGCAGCAGCACTGATTTACCTTCGACGTCGGCGGCCGGCTCGGCAGCATGCGCACCATGGGCGGCGGCTGCTTCAGTTGTGGCAGCGGCTGGTTCCGTGATCGTGCCCGTACCCGAAGCCACGTCTTCGGCGTTGCTGGTCTTCACGAGTTCGACGATGTCGTCATACTTGGGGCTGTTCATGAAGTTGTCCACCGAGTAGTGCACTGCACTGGAGGTCTTCGGCTGGGCGCGTTCGGTCAGGTCCTGGTGGGTGACGACGACGTCGTAAGTGTCACTCAGGTTGGCGATGGCCGAGTTGGTGACCTTCACGTCCGGGAAGCCGGCGGCCTTGATCTTGTTGCGCAGGACCGAAGCGCCCATGGCACTGGAGCCCATGCCTGCGTCGCACGCGAAGACGATGTTCCGTACGGGACGGGTCAGTACTGCCACATCGCTGCGGCCGCCGCCGTCCCCCACCAGTGCCGAGGAGACCGAGCTCTTCTTGCCCTTCATGGCCTCCATGCGGGACGTGGCCGCGGAAAGATCGTCCTCGCCCTTGTTCTTGGAAGTACGCAGGATCAGCGAGGCAATGAGGAAGGACACCGTCGCTGCAAGGACAACTGCGAGGACGACGCCAATGTAGCTATCGCGTGAAGTCTGGGCAATGACAGCAATGATGGAACCCGGTGCTGCCGGAGCAACGAGGCCGGAGTTGGTGATGGCCAGGGTTGCGATGCCAGTCATGCCGCCACCGATGGCAGCGAGGATGAGGATCGGCTTCATCAGGACGTACGGGAAGTAGATCTCGTGGATGCCACCGAAGAACTGGATGATGGCAGCGCCAGGAGCAGATGCCCGTGCGGCGCCGCGGCCGAAGAACATGTACGCCAGCAGGATGCCCAGGCCCGGGCCGGGGTTGGCTTCGAGCAGGAACAGGATGGACTTGCCGTGTTCAAGCGACTGCTGGATACCCAAGGGGGTCAGCACGCCGTGGTTGATGGCGTTGTTGAGGAAGAGTACCTTGGCGGGCTCGATGAAGATGCTGGTCAACGGCAGCAGGCCGTTGTTGACCAGGAATTCGACCACGCTGCCCGCGCCTTCCGTGAAACGCTTGACGACCCAGGAGAGGCCGTAGAAGCCACCCAACGCCAATGCTGCACCCCAGATGCCGGCGGAGAAGTTGTTCACCAGCATCTCGAAGCCCGGACGGATCTTGCCGTCCCACAGGCGGTCGATCTGCTTCATGGTCCAGCCGCCCAGCGGGCCCATGATCATGGCACCGATGAACATGGGCGAGTCCGTACCGGCAATGACTCCCATGGTGGCAATGGCGCCAACGACGCCACCACGGACGTCGTAGACCATCCGGCCGCCGGTGTAGGCGATCAGGAGCGGAAGGAGGTACGTGACCATGGGGCCAACGATGCCGACGTTGGGGGCACCCTTGTCATTGGTGCCGAAACCACCCAGTTCCGGGACCGGAATCCAGCCTACTTTGATGAACAAAGCCGTGATGAGGCCCCAGGCGATGAAAGCGCCAATGTTGGGCATGATCATGCCGGACAGGAATGTTCCGAACTTTTGGACACCAACGCGGGCGCTGGTGCGGGGCTTCGCAACTGTCTCTGTTGCCATGTGAATTCCTAACGTGTATCCCGCGGCGGCGCGGGGTCAGTCGATACAGATCGAGCGAGAACAGCCTTAGGAGCTGCTGGAAATACGGTGAAGCCACTCAAGGAAAAGCTTCAGTTCAGAGCTGGATAGTTGGTCCGAATGCGAGGCCTGCAGTGCCGCATTCAGGGCGATTGCCGCAACAACAACCGAGGACTTGCCGGAGTCGTCCGCTGCGGCGCCACGGGCGGTGTCCGTGGAGACGGCGAAAATCATGGAATCCCGGGTCATCGTTGAGAGCTCGAGGTTCCGTTCTTCCACCGGTTCTGCGATCAGCATGAGCGTGACGCCCACGTTGGCCGCAAGGATGCTTCGTGCCGCTTCGCGGGGCGGCACGTTGATCTGACCGGAGATAGCGGCCTTGTTCAGCATCTCTTCCAGAAGCGCTTCAGCATCGGCCACGATTGCTGGGCGGCTTTCCGGCCTGATGTTGCCGAACATCACCAGATACAGATGGGGTTGGGTCAGCCCGAACTGGACGTGGTTATCCCACATCCGCCGAACATCTTCCAAAGGCTCCCCGGACGGTGCAAAATCCCGCTCCCCCGCCACATACTCTTCGAAACCGGCGGAAACGACGGCGTCGAAAAGCCCTTCTTTGTCGCCAAAGTGGTGGTAGAGCGTGGGCGCCGTGACCCCGGCAAGCTTGGTGATCTGGCGCGTTGAGACCGCTGACCCTTCCGAATTCGCCAGCAATTCGGCAGCTGCGCGAAGCAACCGAATTTTGGGCGGAAGCTGGTCATCGAAACTCATAACCGCTACCCTAGCACCTATAGCGTTGCTATATGAAGTGGCTCACAAGAGTTATTTATGGGGCTCCCGGTGCCGTCGCCGGCGGGTCTGAACCAACAAGCAGGAACAGAGGATTCAGTGCAGAATTTCCAAGGCGTAGGGGTAAGCCCTGGCCGCATCATTGGTTCCGTCCGCCAGATGCCCAAGCCGGTGAGCGAACCGCCGTCGGGCGAACGGTTGGCCGCGGGATTGAGTCCGGAAGACGCCGTCGCCGGCTTGAAGGCGGCCGCCCAATCCGTCCACGACGAACTCAAGGGCCGCGCCGACACTGCCTCAGGCGATGGCAAAGCTGTCCTGGAGGCCACGGCCCTGATGGCCAAGGACACCATGCTCCTGAAATCGGCAGCCAAGCTGATCAATGCAGGCTCCTCCCCTGAACGCGCCATCTGGGAAGCCGGTGCATCCGTCTCCGAAATGCTGCACAACCTCGGCGGCTACATGGCAGAACGCGCCACAGACGTCCTGGACGTGCGGGCCCGCATTGTGGCCGAACTTCGTGGCGTGCCCGCTCCCGGCATCCCGTCCTCCGAAACCCCCTTCATCCTTGTGGCCGAGGACCTCGCTCCCGCGGACACCGCGACGCTGAATCCGGCCGTGGTGCTCGCCTTGGTAACGTCCGGAGGCGGACCGCAGTCACACACCGCGATCATCGCGCGCTCACTCGGCCTGCCGGCAGTGGTTGCCGCCCACGGCGTCGACTCGATCGCCGACGGCTCCGAAGTGTACGTGGACGGCGCGGCGGGATCCGTCACCTTGGATCCCGGTGAGGAACAGCGCGCAGCTGCGACCGCCTGGGCGGAAACGTCCGCCACCCTCGCCGAATTCGACGGAAACGGCACGACGGCGGATGGCCACCTGGTACCGCTCCTCGCCAACGTTGGTGGAGCCAAGGATGCCGTGGCAGCCGCCGGCCTCGGAGCCCAGGGCGTAGGTCTTTTCCGCACCGAATTCTGCTTCCTTGAACGCGACACCGAACCCTCCGTGGACGAGCAGGCCGCAGCGTACAAGGCCGTGTTTGATGCGTTCCCGGGCAAGAAAGTGGTCCTGCGAACCTTGGACGCCGGCGCCGACAAGCCCCTCCCGTTCCTCACGGATGCCACCGAGCCCAACCCCGCGCTGGGTGTGCGTGGTTACCGCACGGACTTCACCACTCCAGGTGTCCTTGAGCGCCAGCTCGAAGCCATCGCCCGGGCAGCTTCCGAATCCGAGGCCGACGTCTGGGTCATGGCTCCCATGATCTCCACGGCCGCCGAAGCCGGACGCTTCGCTTCGCTCTGCGCCGCGGCCGGGATCAAGACACCGGGCGTGATGGTGGAGGTTCCCTCAGCCGCCCTCACATCCGCCACCGTCCTTCGCGAAGTCGGGTTCGCCTCCCTCGGCACCAACGACCTCACGCAGTACGCCATGGCGGCCGACCGCCAACTGGGGCCCCTCGCGGAACTGAACACCCCGTGGCAGCCCGCAGTCCTCCGGCTAGTGCAGCTCACCGTGGAAGGTTCAGCCCAGGAAGGCAACAACAAGCCGGTGGGTGTCTGCGGTGAGGCAGCCGCGGACCCGGCCCTCGCCGTCGTACTGACCGGGCTGGGCGTCACCACGCTGTCCATGACCGCGCGCTCCCTCGCTGCAGTCGGCACCGTGTTGAAGACCGTCACGCTGGAACAGGCGCAGGAGCTGGCCCGCCTTGCCCTGTCAGCTCCCAGCGCCACCGAAGCGCGCGACTGGGTCCGTGCCAAGCTTCCCGTGCTTGAAGAGCTCGGGCTCTAGCCCCTATCCGTCCGGAATACCAGGAGAAAACCATGCCTGAACGCACAGCCACCATCGCCAGCCGCTCCGGCCTGCACGCCCGCCCGGCCGCACTCTTCGCAGAGGCAGCCGGCGAACAGCCCGTGGAGGTCACCATTGCCATGCAGGGCGCCCCTGCCGATGACGCGCTCGACGCCGCCAGCATCCTTTCGCTCATGACGCTCGGCGCAGCGAAGGGGGACGTTGTGGTGTTGCGGGCCGAGGGCGATGGCGCCGATGCCGCGCTGGACGCACTGGTGAAGCTGCTGGAGACGGACCTGGACGCGGAATAGGTCCTTCCGGGCTAGGCTTCTGGCATGGCACTGATAGCTCCCCGCGTCACGGCCGGCCTCCCCGCCGACGACGCCCGGAATCTCGCGCGTTCCCTCCAGGACAGCAACGACATCACTGTGTTCGTTGACGGCACAGTTCACCGCCTGCCCGATCAGGCGAGGGACGCCGTCGTCGACCTCCTTGCCCGGCTGGGCCGGGGCGATACGGTGACGGTCAGCAGCGTGGAGGAAATGCTCACCACATCCCAGGCAGCGGAGCTCGCGGGCATCTCGCACACGTATCTGCGCAACATGACCGATCGTGGCGAGATTCCCGTGGAGTACCGGGGCACGCATCGTCGCATCCGGCAGGCAGCCATCATGGAGTGGCTTGAAACGCAGCGAAAGAAGCAGTCCGAGGACCATGACGAAACCAGCGAATAGGCAGCGGCCGACGTTTGAGGTTGCCGAGGTCGAGGTTTCGGGACTGGCCGGTCGGATCCATTGGACCGCTGGGACACCCGCGACTGGCTCCGGGGACGAACCGGCGTACGTCCTGATCCACGGCATCGGGGTGTCGCACCGGTATTTGTCGCGGCTCCACGCTGTCCTCGCTGCCCACGCGCCAACCTACTCTTTCGACCTGCCCGGTTTCGCGGGCACGGCCAAGCCGGACAGGCAGCTTCAGGTGGAGGATTACGGCGCCTTCATCGCAGAAGCCTTGGCGTCCCGGGGCATCGATCGGTACGTCCTGGTGGGTCATTCCATGGGTGTGCAGTTTGCCATCGAAGCGGCATTGCATGCGCCCGAGCGGGTCCAGCGCCTGGTGTTGATGGGGCCGGTGGTGGACTCGAGGCACAAGAGTATCCTCCGGCAATCGCTGGCGCTTACCTTGGACGGCGTCCTGCGAGAGAGTCCCTCGTCCAATTGGATCGTCGTCTCCGACTACTTCCGCTGCGGGCTCCGCTGGTACCTCACCGAACTCCCGGTGATGATGGCCTATCCCACCGAAAAGCGGCTGGCCGGCATCAAGGTGCCCGTGCTGGTCCTGCGCGGAAGCCGGGACCAGGTGGCAGGCCCCGACTGGTCGCTCCGGCTCTCCCGAACCGTGGACCGAGGACGCCTGGTGGAGATTCCCGGAGTGGGGCACGTAGCGCAGCATATGCGGCCGCAAGCGGTGGCGGACGCCATCCGCAGCTTCGTCGCCGCGACCACACAGCGGAGTTAGGCCGCACAGCACAGTTAGGCGCCGGAGCACGACGCCGGAGCCCGGGGTTGGGTGCCCCTTGTTGGCTCCGGCGGGATCGCGCTAGGCTGGCCAGGCAAGCGAATAGTAAGTCTGCTTACGAAAGGGTTTGACCATGACCAGCTATGACCCGGAAGACGATCCCCAGACCTTCGGCGTGAGCGGCGCGACCGACCCCTTCGACACCACCGCCGATGCGGACAGCATCCACGAAGACCCGGACATGCGCCAGGACGAGGACGACGATCCCGCCGCCTCGGCCAACCCTGATCCCCTGGACGGCAACGTCACGGGATTGGAGCCGGGCGGAGGGGTACCCCCGGGCGAAACGCCGCCGGCCGAAGGCAGCATGAGCAGCGACCAAGGACACGAAGAGTAATTTCGCCGCTACCCCGCTGTTACGTTGCGGGCCAACAACGTAACAGCGGGGTGGCAACGCGCTACGGCAGGCTCAGGATCTCCCCGAGGTCGTAATCGGCAGGCTCCTCCAGTTGCGCGTACGTGCAGCTCTCCGGAGTCCGGTCCGGCCTCCAGCGGCGGAACTGCGTGGTGTGGCGGAACCTGTCGCCCTCCATGTAGTCGTACGCCACTTCGATCACGAGCTCGGGGCGCAGTGGCACAAACGAAAAGTCCTTGCCCCCGCTCCACCTGCTTTGGGCACCAGGCATCCGTGAACCACCGGCCGCCTCGTCCTGCTTGGCCCACTCGCCCCACGGGTGATCAGCGAGGTCCACCTGGTAGGGCTCAAGCTCGGCAACCAGTGCTTCCCGCTTGGCCATGGGGAACGATGCCACCACCCCCACGTGGTGCAGCCGACCGGCGTCGTCGTAGAGCCCCAACAACATGGAACCCACCACCTTCGCAGTTTTGTGCCAACGGAACCCGGCCACCACACAGTCCGCGGTCCGAACATGCTTGGTCTTGAACATCACGCGCTTATTGGGTTGGTAGGTTCCATCCAGCGGCTTGGAGAGGACCCCGTCCAAGCCGGCGCCCTCCAACTGCACGAACCATTCCTTGGCCCGCTCAAGGTCTGTTACCGCCGGAGTCACATAGACGGGCGGTTCGGCCTTGGCCAAGGCGGACTCAAGGATGGCCCGGCGCTCAGAGAACGGCTTGCCCATCAGGTCTTCCTCGCCCAAGGCAAGAATGTCGAACGCGACCATGGAAGCCGGCGTTTTCTCGGCGAGCATCCTGACCCGGCTGTCCGCGGGGTGGATCCGCTGCTGGAGGACTTCGAACTCCAACCTGTTGCCCTCGATCAGGACGATCTCACCGTCGATCACACACTTCTCCGGGAGGTTCTTCCTCAGCGCCTCAACCAGCTCGGGAAAGTAGCGCGTCATGGGCTTCTCGTTGCGGCTGCCCAGGATGACCTCGTCCCCATCCTTGAAAACGATGGTCCGGAAGCCATCCCACTTGGGCTCGTAGTGGCCCACATCGGGGATGTCCGGAACTGACTTGGCAAGCATGGGCGAGACGGGCGGCATCACTGGCAGGTCCATAGGAAATGTCTACCCTGCCGTCGGACGCCGAAGCTAGTCTCAGGCGGTGGATATCTTGGCCGTGTTGGCGGCAGTGCTCGAAGATCCAGTACGAGCTGTCGGCTCCCGCACCGGCCCCGAAGCCTAGGCGCCCGGAGCCTCCGGTTTAGCCCGACCTACCGTCCGTTACATTAATGTGACTTTACTTTCCGGCTCATGTACCGTCGTAGGGCGACCCGTATCTCCGCTGGGCCGCTTCCGGATTGACGCCGAGCTCTGCCGCAATCCGGGATCCGCCAGACCCGCGGCAGAGGCGGGGGACCCACAAGTTCCCGGACTTTCCAAGTCCTCGGGGTGAAGCCGCTTTGGCGGCCGGACGGCCTCGTCCGAACCCGACAGCTAACCTCGAAGGCGTTGAGAGGCAACCACCATGTCCCCAACCATGGATCAGCCGCGCCGCGCCCTCATCGAACGCGAGCGCACCAAGCCAACCGGACGCCGTCGGGCCGAACCCAGCGGATCCGCCACCGAAGCAACAACAGCGCCTCAGGCACCAAGTACGACGCCGGAACCCGCCGCTGCTGCCCAGCCCACCACGCGCGCGGCCGCCCGGGCAGCGGAGCGGGAAAGGGCAGCCCGGGCTGAAGCCGAACCCGCAGAACCGGCCACCGCCGCGATCCCCGCAGTGCAGGCCGCCCAGGCCGCGGCACCGCGGTCGACCACACCGGGCCCTCCCACTGCCGCCACTCCCATCGTTCCGTCGGCAGCACCCAAGCCGGACACGCAGCTGGCCGCACCCTCGGAGCCCGCCACGGCAGCCATCCCCATCCTGGACATTGCCGGGCCGGCACCTACTCCCGTCCCAGCCAGGACCGGCTTTGGCTCTTCGTCGTCGTTCAACCGCGAACCCCAAGCCGTGCTTCGAAAGGCCGCATCGGTCAAGCACATGAGCCAGCGTATGGCCGTTGTTGCCGGCGCTGTAGGACTGGTTCTCACGGCCGGAGGCCTCGGCCAGGCCCTTGAGCTGCCGTTCTTCGGCCATGAAACCCCCGCCCAGGATGCGAGCGCCAGTGGGGACAGGGATTCGGGCTCGGCTGCGCCCGGGCCTCGGGCTTCCTACTCCACCGCGTCCTCCCCGTCGGCCTCGTCGGCAGCACCAACAGCGTCATCCTCATCGGCAGCCGGTCAGCCGGCGACCGTCCCGGAGGCACCATCTGAAGTGTCGCCGTCGTCGGTTCCGGCCCCGCACGTCTCGCTTGCGGCCCCGGTTTGGGTTCCTTCGGCGGCGCCGTCGGCGGCTAACCCGGCGCCGGGCGCCTCCGCGGCAGTCCCGACGCAGCCTGCCCCGGCCCCCACCGATGTGCCCGCCGATACAGTCACCACGGCGCCATCTCCTGCCCCGACAACCACGCCGGCGCCGACCACCACCCCGACGCCCACGCCAACACCCACCCCGACGTCGACGGCCACTCCCAAGCCGCGCCCCACCGGGAACCCCTCCGCCGGAACGAATCCGCAATCCAGTGGGACCGCCCTCGACGCAATCCTGGACGCCGCCAAGAAGGCCGTGAAGTGAGCACCCGGCTGCCCCGTACGGCAACGCCGATCGGATGGCATGGCCGGTACTGCACCAGCAGCCGGACCGCCACCTTCAGGCGAAGGATGGGCCGGTGGAGCTGCCAGCGGTTGAGGCGTTCCTAGGCGCGCTTCTTCCGGCGAGGAAAGTTCAGGATCAGCCTGACGGACAAGGAAAGCACCACCAGCAGGCCCACCATGCCAGGGAGGTTCTACCGCCGTTTGTTGCGTAGCGAGCCCATCATCACGCTGAACCCCCGTCTAGCGGCGAGTTAGGTTCCAGGTGTCTTCGCGGTAGAGGAACGCTGCCATGGCGTCGCGATTGACGGGCTGGACAGGCCGGAATGTGGCGTCGGCATAGCCTGTGGAGATTCCCTGCGCCGCGAGCCAGGTGATCTCTTTGTAGAAGGGGTTGTCGGTGGCGACATCGTGGAAAGGAGACGACACAGGAGGGGCAAACGCGGGTTTGCCGCTGAAGCGGTAGAGGAACGCTGCCATGGCGTCACGGTTGACGGCTTGTACTGGTCGGTAAGTGTGGATTCCGCTGCCTTCATCCCAGCCTGTGCTGATGCCCTGGTGAGCGAGCCAGGTTATTTCCTTATAGAACTGGTCGCTGGGTTTGAGGTCAGCGAACGGTGAGATATCAGGGGCGGTGAAGGAAGGCTCGCCTGCCATCCGATACATGAACGCCGCCATCGCGTCACGGTTTACAGAGTTCAAAGGCAGAAAAAGACCGCCACTGTAGCCAGTTGTGATCTTCTTGTTCGCGAGCCACTGGATTTCCTTGTAGAACTGGTTGCTCACCGGGACATCGCTAAAGGATTGGGTGCAGGCCGGCGCCCCCACGCTAATGTTCGTGACCGCCGTCTTGCCGCCTTTGTTACCGTCGAGTGTCAGCTCAAGGTCCGAATCCCCGGATTGGCAGAAGTACCACATGTGCGAGGATTTGACGGTGACGACAGCCGTGGCGCCGTTGGCCGAAAGTGCGACGTCTCCGTCGACACCGAAACCTCCGATCAAGAAGGCCCGGGTCGATACCCCGGACCAGGTTCCCGCAGGGCCGGTGGTGAAGTACCCCGCCGGGGCTTTGATAATGAGCTTGTCGGATGCCTCAGCCAACGTGGCTGTCTTGGCGTTCATGGCGTAGTACGTGTTCGTGACAGCCGAGGGTGCGCTCAGATCGATCGGCACTGTGGCTGCACCAGGCCCCGTGCCTTGTATCAGGCCGCTTGAGGCGAAGATCGGCAGATATGTCGTCCCGCTATCCGCGTAGCTTTCCACTATCACCTCGTACCCCGTGTAGTGGGTTGCGGTCGGATCGTTGCCGCAGACGTTGAACGAGTTCTTGCAGTAGGTCATGTCGGCCGGGGCGTGTCCAGCGAAGTTCGCCGGAATGGGTACCGTGACCGTGAGGTGCACAGGGTCAATGTTCACCGACCCATCTGCGAAGTGGCTATTTGGGCCGTTGTACAAGTAGTAGTTGAGGCTTGTGATGCCCTTGGCTACGATATCGGCCGAATCCGCGGGCAGTTTGATGACGAGCGACGTTGCGCCCCCTGGCAGGGTAACGGGGGCACCGTTCGCAGAAACGCTTTCCCCGGCAATCGTTGGGTCTATCGTGACGGTCGTGTCCGCTGCGATTGCGGGTGCTGCCAAGCCTGTTGCACCCATCGCCAAAGCCAGAACCGCTCCTGCCGCCAACCCTCGAAATTTTCTCAGCAATGTCAGACCTTCCGTCTACCAGTGACGGAGCAGTCCGTCCCCCACACGACGTCCGCGGACAGCAGACAAACCGCAACGTACCACTTCGCCCAGCTTCCGGAAATGGTCCAGCCGGTCTCGGGCCAATATGAAGGGGCTTTTCCCTGTTTGGCCCCCTCGCTCGTCTGATGTGGGCCAACCATTCGTCATGAACCGCTTCTCCACCGCCTGGCACAGGCCACCTAGATCCTGGGGCGCCGTGCCCAGCGGTGTGCTTTCAGGGCCGCATGCAGTTCAAGCCGGATCGCGCCGCTCAACGGGTCAGCCCCGATGAGCTGGCGGATCCGGCCCAGCCGGTTGTAGATGCTGCTCCTGTGGAGATGGAGCTTCGCTGCGACGTCCTGGACGGAACTGTCATTGTCGTAGAGCAACTCCAGGACCGGGAGGAGCTCGCCGTTCCTGTCCTGGTCCTCCAGCGTCCTGTAGTGGACCGATCCGGTGTCATCCCAGCCACCGGGCGCCAAAAGGCGATCAAAGAGCTGGTAAACCCCTACGGCCCGGCTTTCCACGAGCTCGCCCAGTGGCAGGTCAACCGCGGCAGCCTGGGCAGCTACTTTTGACTGGCGGTAGGCGCTGGAGATCTGCCGGATCACCTGGAATGGTTCACTGATGCCAAGGATGACGCGGTCCACCGTCCTTCCGGCGCGCTTGGCGAGTTCCAGTTGGTAGTGCACCAGTACCTGTGCGTGGTCTGCCCTCCCGCCTGATTCCCGGAACAGGACCACCGAATGCGTCTCGGTTCCGGCACTGAACAAGACGGCGTTGACACCGATCGTGGACTGCAGCGCCGCCGAGCGGTGGGTCAGGGTTGCTGCGATGGGGTCGACGGCGGACCCGGCACCGTCCGGGTCGAGGATGGTCACCAGCTGCCACGGACCCCGCCCCTGGATTTCCTTCCACCCGGCTACGGCAGCCACCGCGTTGGATTCGCCGTTGCAGGCCGAAAGGAACTCCTGCTCGCGGCGGCGCCGAAACTCTGATTCGGCCGTGTTTGAGTCGAGGAGCAGTCCCGCCAGCAGGTCCAGCTCGTCCCGTACGCCGGGCAGTTCGGCGAGTATCGCCGTCGCGCTTTGCTCTTCAACGTCCAGCTGCACCCACAGATAACCGACCCGGAATCCGCGGACCAGGAGCGGGACGCAGACCCGGCCTAACATCCCGAGTTCGTCGTTGGCGGGAACCACCACCGGGCGTACTGCCGTGGAGATGCCGTGGGACAGTTGCCAGGCGCTGACGTCAGTGGGGACGCGCTTGCTGAGCAGGAAGTTCACACGGACGCGGTCGGCGTGCGACTGGTTGGAGCTGTAGGCGAGGAGGACGCCGTCGAGGTCCTCCAGTGACAAGCCGCGGCCGAGCTTCAACGCGACGCGTTCTACGATCTGTTCCACGTCCTGCTGCATTTGGAAAGCGTACCAACAGGAGGCGACACCTGACGCTTGAGTGCTCGACAAATGTCGAGCCCATGGGAAGAAGATCGTTGAATTTCCGGGCTTTTCCTCACTGGTCGCCCGGGCTTTCATGTCGCCTGCCTCACAGGCGGATTTATTCTGGAATCACAGCCCGCAACACATTTTCGGCCGAAGAGGCCGCTAACGATGGAGCCCACAAATGATCATCGGCGTCCCCAAAGAAATCAAGAACAACGAATTCCGCGTAGCCATCACGGCCGCAGGTGTCCACGAATTCCGCACGCACGGACACACCGTTCTGGTTGAACGCGGCGCAGGCCTCGGCTCGGGCATCACCGATGAGGAATACTCGATCGCCGGCGCCGAAATCGTCAACGAAGCCGATGACGTCTGGGGCCGTGCGGACATGGTCATGAAGGTCAAGGAACCCATCGCGGCCGAGTACCACCGCTTCCGCAAGGGCCTCATCCTCTTCACCTACCTGCACCTCGCCGCAGAGCCCGAACTCACTGCAGAGCTCATCAACTCCGGCGTCACGGCCATCGCCTACGAAACCGTGCAGGAAGGCCGCACCCTTCCGCTGCTGGCCCCGATGTCCGAGGTAGCAGGCCGCCTGTCCGTCGTGGTCGGCGCTTCCTCGCTGATGGCTCCGGCCGGCGGCAAGGGCGTCCTGCTGGGCGGCGTACCGGGTGTGCGCCCGGCCAAGGTTGTTGTCCTGGGTGCCGGTGTTGCGGGAACCAACGCCGCGGCCATGGCGCTGGGCCTCGGTGCCGATGTCACCATCATGGACATCAACATCAACCGGCTGCGCGAACTCGACGCCCTCTACCAGGGCCGCCTGAAGACCGTTGCCTCCAACGCCTACGAGATCGAGAAGTCAGTTATCGACGCAGATCTCGTGATCGGCTCCGTCCTGATCCCGGGCGCGAAGGCTCCCAAGCTGGTCACCAACGAGCTCGTCTCCCGCATGAAGCCGGGCTCGGTGCTGGTGGACATCGCCGTGGACCAGGGCGGCTGCTTCGAGGACTCGCACCCCACCACCCACCAGGAACCGACGTACAAGGTCCACAACTCGATCTTCTACTGCGTTGCCAACATGCCTGGCGCCGTTCCGAACACCTCCACGTACGCACTGACCAACGTCACCCTGCGCTACGCTGTGGCACTGGCCAACCTGGGCGTCAAGGCCGCCTTCGACCGCGACCCCGCCCTGGCTGCCGGCCTCAACATCGCCGCCGGCCATGTGGCACACCACTCCGTTTCCGAGGCGCACAACCTGCCCCTCGTCAACGACTGGCACAGCCTGGTTTCCGCCTAACGGACAAAACCACAACCGCACGACGGCGGGGTGCGGCTTCCACACGAAGCCGCACCCCGCCGTCGTGGTTTAAGGCGTGCCGTCGTGGCTTAAGCGTGCCGACATGGCAGAAAATGCCAATGTTCCTGACGAACATTGGCATTTTCTGTCACTTCGAGGGGATGACGGGCGGTGAGGGTTCCAGGCGGATGGGAACGGGTACCGGGAGGTCCGATGGGCGAAGCTTTCCCGGGTCGATTGTGGGAGGAACCACGGCCGGAGGCGTCACGGGTACTGCCGGGGGTGTGGGAATGACCCCATTGCCGGGCTCGCCCCGCGAGGGAACCTTGGGTGCTTTTGTTGCTGCGCTCCCGCCGGGTTGCGCCTGGGAACCGCGTTCATGGGCGCTTGGCTCCGGCAAAGCGGGCGACTGGCCGGGTTGGCTCTGCACAGGAGTGGGCCTGCCGTCCCCGGAAGGCGACTCAGTGGTCGAACCCGCCGGGCCACCCTGTTTCGGAGCGGATCCCGCGCCGGGCGCCAGCTGTGAAACCACCGAACCGATGGCTGCCCCAAGATGCTGGAAAGCACCCGGGATGCCACCCTCGGACGCGGCCGCAGCCGTGGCACCGCCTGCCAGGGAGACAACAACGGCCAGGCCGGCAATGGCGGCGCGGCGCTTCTTCCGTCTCCGCGCGGCAAGTTCGTCGTGTGCGGAAAGTTCGTCGTGGGCGGCAGGTTCGTCGTGGGCGGCAGGTTCGGCGCGTGCGGCAGGTTCGGCGCGTGCGGCGGGGGCCGGGACCATCAGCGCCCGCACGGCTTCAGACGGCAAAGGCGCCGTGGCCGCCAGTGAGCGGAGTTCGAGCAGTTCGGCGCGGACCCCGGCGTCGCCCTCCAACCCGGAACCGGCCAACAAGTGGTCGATCGCTTCCGCGTCGTGCCGCCCGCGGGGCGGAAAATGTTCGCTCATGATGTGCCGTTCGTTTGTTGTGCCCGTTTCTTCAGTGCGCCCAATGCCCTGCGCTGCAACTGCTTCACCGCTCCTTGCGACTTGCCCATGATGGCCGCTGTCTCCTCAACGGAAAGATCGGCAATGACCCTCAGCGCCAGCACTTCCCGATAGTCGTCCGCGAGGCCCTCCAGGAGGTCCGAGACCCCCAGGCCAGCGTCCCTCCCGAACGCCTGGTCCTCAGCCGACGGGGCGCGCCGGCCATCCAGGTCCTGCTCGTAAGGCGTGGAAGCGGGTGTTCGTGCACGTTTGCGGTAGTGGTCCACCATGCGGGCGTGGGCAATGGAGAACAGCAGGGATTTTGCCCCTTGCAGCCCGCCTTGCAGTGTTTCGAGCTGCGGATGGAGGGCCAGGAAGACGTCCTGCGTGACGGCTTCGGGGTCGTCCACACCCCGGGCACGGAGGTAGCCGAAGACCGGCCCCGCGAAGCTGTTGTAGGCAGCCGTGAAGAGCAGCGCGGGGTCGTCCTGATCCGCCTGCACATATTCATCAGCCAAAGGGTTAAGCACCCGTGGACGCCTCCATCCCACGTTACGTAGCGGGGCTCCTTGTCCTAAGCCAAGGAGCCCCGCCTTTAAACCGTAGCCCCTGCCCGCTTAGCGGACAGAATCGAGGGAAGCTCCTGGAACGGCCGGAACGTGGCTGGGAACCTGCACCGGGACTGCGGGTGCAGCCGGGGTGGCGGGAACCGCGGGGACCGCGGGTGCAGCCGGAACCGCGGGGACGGCAGGGACCGCAGGCGTTGCCGGCAGTCCGGACGTGGCGGCAGCATCGACGTCGGCGTTTGCCTTCGCGGAGCCGTCCACCTTCAGACCGGCAGCCTTACCGGCGTCGACGACGGCCTGGCAGTGCGCCTCAACCTTTGCATCGCCGCCGGCGGCAATCGCCAGGGACTTGAAGCCTTGGACCGTGGTGTCGGACTTGAGTCCGCCATTGAGGAATGACGTGCAGAGGCCGAAGGCCTCCGGTGAGGTGGCGAGGGCGCGCTGGGCTGTGGCCTTCGCGTCGGATACAGCGTCGGCGGCCTTTGCCTGACCCGCATCGGCAGCGTCAGCGGCCTTGGACTGCGCGGTCCCGACGGCGTCAGTCACCTTGGACTTGGCCGTTTCGGTCGCGGCGGCTGCTTCAGACGTGACTGCTTTGGCGGTGTTCCCGTCGACCGGGGCCGGAGCGCCAACAAAATCATGCGCCGTTTGCTGGAAACCGTGGGGAAGCGCGCCGTTGAAGGCAGCTACGCCTGTTCCGCCGGCGGCCACGGCTCCGGCGGCCAGGACGCCCGCGGCGACTTTGCTGGTGGCAAGGACAGTGAACAAGGACATAAAACCCTCCGAAAAACTTGGGATTGCCCCGGCAGCTGTTGGGTCGCTGCCGGATGATCAATGCACGGGCATGACCCGTACACCCCCTACATCGCTGGAGACCGCGACGAGGTTACGCACCTGCTGAAAGTTTTTTTGGCGTGCTTTATTCACACCGGCAGTTCTCCCCATGGCAGCCCTGCCTGGCACTGGTTATGCTCGGGAGACGCCTGGCGCCAAACTGGCCTGCAGGTTTTCAAATGTCGCTACGTTCAGGGGATACGTTATGGGACTGGTTTGGTAATGGCACAGGGATTGGTGGGCGCCGACGTCGGAGATCTCCGGCGGCTTTCGGCAGTAATGGACTCTGAGGCCCAAAAGATCAGTGACCTGCGGCAGCAGCTCAACGCATTGATCCAGCAAGGCAACTACTGGCGGGGCAACGACGCCGACCGCTTCCGCAGTGCCTGGCACAGTGATCTCCAGGGCCGGCTGGGCGCCGCAGCAGCATGCCTCAAGGAGAACTCCCGGGCCTTGAAACTCAATGCCGAACAGCAGGAGCAAGCCTCCCTGGGCGGGCCGGGGCGTGGGCTGGGTGATGGAAAGGGCAGGAGCGGCTCAGGGACACTGGGTTTCACGTTTGATCCCACAACCTACGGCCCCGTCACAGTTGAAGGTGAGGGTTCTTTCGACAGCCAGGCAACGGGTGAAACGCATGGCTCCATGGGACCGGGCGGGATCGCAGTGGGCGGCTCCGGCGAAGCATCCACCGGCGGGCAGATGACGTGGACGGCCAAGGGCGGATACGGGCCCATGGACACCACTGTCACCAACGAAACGTTCGTGGGAGCCCGCGCCAACGGCGAGTTTGAGGCCAGCGTGCCGTTCGGGCTGGGACTCCCCCACGCCAGCGCCAACGGTGAAGCGTTTGCGGGGGCCGAGAACACCACCACGGTTCGTTCCGAGTTCTTTGACGGCTGGATCACCAACACCTCCACAACCCGGGCCATGACCGGGGTAGAGGCCAGCGCCCATGCCAACGCAAGCAGCCCCTTCCTCTTCTCCGGCGGCGGTGAGGGGTTCGCCGGTCAAAAGATCACCACGGACAATGAGACCGAGTTTGCCGGGGGCCTGTTCAGTGTGGGCCAGGGCGGGGAGCTGCGGGCAGGCGCCTGGGCCAGCGCAGGTGAAGGAGAAGTCAGCGTCAAGAACAAGGACGTCACAGGCAGCGCGTTCAGCGCCGGAGCGGGTGCTGAGCTGACCGGGAGCCAATACGTGGAAGTGCTGGGGCAGAAAATAACGCTCAACGGCACAGTTGCTGCGGGCGCAGGTGAGAGTCACTACTACACCGTCTCCTTGGACGAGGACGGGCTTACGCTCGGCGCAGGTGCCAAGATCACCGCAGAGCTGGGCCTGGGCGCAGGCGGCCAGATCACGCTCAGCCCCAAAGGGTTCATGGACTCTGTCACCGGTTTCATCGACTTCGTCAACAACTAGCCTCCGAAAGGGCTCTCCGTGACATCGCAGCAGGTTTTCCCGTCCGAAGCATTCCCCGCGTACCCCACCATCAAACTCAACCCACCGGCCGGTTGGACCCAGCACGTTGTGCCCGAAGCAGTCGGAGCGCTGATGGCACCGGCCGTGGAAGGAAATTACACCGCGAACGTCGTCATCTCCGTCTCGCGCCGCCGCCCCGGGTACGGGCTGCAGGACATTGCCGCATCGGTAGACCAGTTCCTGGGTTCCTTGCCCGAAGCTGTCCTTCTGGGTACAGAGCCGGTGACCATCAACGGCCGGGATTGGCACGTGCGGGAAGCCCGTTACACCCACCCCCAGGCTGGATCCCTGGCGCAGTTCACCGCGGTCACCGTGGTTGAGCAAAACGCTGCCGCGGATGTCATCCAGCTGACGGGAAGCTGCCAGCCGCGCCAGGGCGATGCGGACCTGAAAGCGATCTACTCGGTGGTTGCGAGCGCCGACATCACACCAGCCCCCGGGCCTGCTCAATCAGCTTGAGCACGGCCACCGAATCAGCCGGATCAACAGGCAACGAACGCGACGACGCCGTACCGCCGTCGTCGATCTTGTCCGCCAGCAACCGGTAGAACTCCGGATACGCTCCACGTTCGGTGGGGACCGTGGTGCGCTCGCCGTCTACCGCCAACGTGCCATGGTTTTGCGCGGGCTCGACGCCGTACTCCGGGTCGGTGGGCAGCCCGCCTTCGGACAAGTAGGGTTCCTGCGGGTCCGCCCCGAACTTCACGAAACCGCCGCGGGTACCCAGAATCCGGAAGCGTGGACCGGGAAGCTGGCTGTTGAGGTTGAGGGTCACGTGGCTGACCACTCCCGATCTGTGGTCGAGGACCAGGAATACGTCGTCATCGGCGCTCTCCTGGGGGCGGCGGGCCCGGATCTCCGCGTGAGTCACTTCCGCCGGCCCGAAGAACCGTAAAGCCAGGTCCAGCACATGGGTGCCGAGGTCGAACAGCACCCCGCCCCCGTCCTCCGCCGTGGCACTGGCTTTCCATTCCTTCGCGATCGCCGGCGCCCACCGCTCCATCCCCGCTTCGAAACGGGTCACCGTCCCCAGCATGCCGGCGTCGAGCAGTTTCTGCACGGTAAGGGCGTCGGCGTCCCAGCGCCGGTTTTGGTAGACAGTGAGCACCCGACCCAGCTTCGCCGCGAGCCGGATCAGTTCCTCGCCTTGGTTGCTGTGGACCACGAACGGTTTATCCACGACGACGTCCAGGCCGGCTTCCAGCGCCGCTTTCGCGAGCGGGTAGTGGGTTGCGGGCGGTGTGCCAATGACAAGGAGGTCCAAGTGGTCCGCGAGGGCCAGAATGTCATCGGGAGTGTCGACGATCTTTGCCTGCGGGTACCGGTCCTTCGCTTTGGCTTGGCGTGCCGCGTCCGATGTTGCAATGACGGTGAGCTCATACGCGGGGTTGGCGGCGATGAACGGAGCATGGAAAACACTGCCGGAGAGCCCGAAACCGGCAACGGCTGTGCGGATAGGCGTGGAAGTCATGCCCCTAGGCTACCGATCCTCGCTCACGTAACAGCCCCTTCCCGCGATCCCTCTCTCACCGGGTGAGAGAGGGATCGGCCCAAGGGGGAGGGAAGTGAAAGAGGGTTGGAGGTATGGCGAAGGCCGGGAACCAACCCCGAACCGATCGAACCGGATAAACCGATCAACAGGTTGGGGGTGGTTCCCGGCCTTCAGGAAACTACAGCGGGCGGGCTACTTCTTGGTGCCCTTTTCCCAACCGATGGTGGTCCAGTCCGGAACGTTGGAGTTGCTCTTGAACAGGGCCGGGCCGTAGTTGGCCAGGCCCTTGTGCACGAACTGGATCTCCGGGCCATTCAGCACCGTACCCATGGAGAAGTACTTCTCCATGTGCTTCTTTTCCACGTCCATGGCTGCCTTGTTGCGCTCTTTATCGTCGGCAATGGAGGCCAGGCGCTTGATTTCAGCATCCAGCTCGGCGTCGCCCAGACCGTTCTCGTTCGTGGAGGAATCGTAGAACTGCTTCACACCATCAGTGGCATCCGAACCAACGGTGTACCCGGAAATGGTGACATCGAAGTCGCGGGTACCAATGACCTTGCCGAAGTCGGCGTCGCCGCGCTGGTCAATGGTCACGTCCATGCCGGCAGCCTGGAGCTGCTTCTGCAGGGTTTGTGAAGTTGCAGCGGTAGTGGGGTCATCGCCGAAGTTGGTGATCTTGAAAGCAACAGGAACACCATCCTTCGCCATGATGCCCTTGTCGTTGGCCGTGTAGCCAGCATCGGTCAGGACCTTCTTGGCGGCGTCGGCGCCGGTGTCCTTCACCGGGTAGTTGTCCTGGTAGTACTGGGAGAACGGCATGAGCATCATGGAGCCCGAGCTCTCTTCCGACCAGTTCAAGCCGTTGAAACGGACGTCGCGGATGGCTTTGCGGTCGACGGCGGTGAAGATCGCCTTGCGCACGGCCACGTCAGTCAGCGCGGGCTTCTTGGCGTTGAGGTTCAAGCCGCCGGCGAAGAGGCGCTGGCCGCGGCGGACGTCGGAGTCCTTGGTGCCTTCGAGCTGCTTGTAGCGGCCCAGGGTACGGCCGCTGGTTGCGTCGATTTCGCCGTTCTTGAACGCCGCGATGGTTGCACTCGGTTCCATCTGGCGCCAGATGATCTTGTCCAGGACCGGCTTCTGGCCCCACCACTTGTCATTGGGAACCATGGTGACGGTCTTCGCCGTCGAGTCGTACTTCTCCACCTTGAACGGACCGGCCATCCACTCCGGGTGCATCTCGCCGGCGAAGCCCTTGTTGAAGATGTCGGCGGTGTTGATCGCGGGGTGGATCAGGCCGAAGAACAGGCTTTCCAGGGGGTAGACGGGCTGAGTGGTGGTGACGATGACTTCCTTGTCGTTGGCACCAGCCTTGACGGAATCAACGAAGGCGTAAGCGCCGGCGGTGACGATGTCGATGGACTTGTCCTCGCCTTTGAGCATGTTCCAGGTGTTCTGGAAGGTCTTGACGTCGATCGGCGTACCGTCGTTCCAGGTTGCCTTGTCATTGACCTTGATGGTGATGGTCTGCTTGCCGTCCTTGACTTCGCTCTTGACGTCCTCGCAGAAGTCCTTGTTGGGCGAAGCCTTGCCGTCAAAGTCCAGCTTCCAGCAACCACCGATTCCGCCGCTGCTCATGCCTACCGGATTGACCGGAGTCAGCAGGGCCGACGTGTCTGCGCTGTTGCCCACATTGGAGTTGTTATTGAAGTCTGGGCCGATGCTGCCTGTCGCCAGGGTGACCGTGCCGCCCTGGTCCAGGTCCTTCGTTTCCTTGGCGTTGACGCTGATCAGCTTACTGATGTCACCGCCACTTTCTTCTGCCTTCTGGGAGGCAGGACCCGACGGCGTTCCCCCGCCGCAAGCGGTGAGCATGAGCGCTGCTGCGAGTGCTACGCCACCGATCGTCGTGTACTTCTTCATGGTTTGCCCTTCATGTTTACGACTTGGAATATTTTTGCGAGTTGAGACCAGGGATATATGTCAATGCGTCATGTGTTGTCAGGCATGCACCACCAGCATGTCGGCATCTATTTCTCCGTCCGGGTAGAAGCATGCGAAGTCCTGTGCACCTTCTGAAGCCAGTGGCGGCTCCAGAGTAAGGCACTTCTCCTGCTTCCCTGCGGGAAGCGCGGCGAACACCGGGCAACGTGTAGCGAAGTTACATCCCTTGGGTGCGTCAAGCGGACTGGGCAGGTCGCCTTGCAGGATGATGCGCTCGCGGGTACGTTCCAGGTTCGGGTCCGGAACAGGGATAGCGGACAGGAGCGCCCGTGTGTACGGGTGGCGAGGGTTGTCGAAGACGTCGTCCACGTCCCCGGTCTCCACGATCTTGCCCAGGTACATCACGGCCACACGGTCCGAGATGTGCCGGACCACAGAGAGGTCGTGTGCCACCATGAGGTAGCTCAGGCCCAGTTCGGCACGGAGCTTGTCCAGCAGGTTGATCACGCCAGCCTGAACTGAAACGTCCAAAGCAGAGACCGGCTCGTCCAGGACCACCAACTTGGGATTGACGGCGAGCGCCCGGGCAATGCCGATGCGTTGGCGCTGGCCGCCGGAGAACTGGTTGGGGAAGCGGTTCACGTGATCCGGCTGCAGGCCCACCAGCTTCATGAGCTCCATGATGCGTTTCCTGATGGCGGCCTTGGGCATCCCCAGGTTTTCCAGGGGCTCGGCCAGGACTTCGTAAACAGTGAAGCGCGGATCCAGGGCGCCCGTGGGGTCCTGGAACACCATCTGCATTTCCTTGCGCATGGCCATCTTGGTTTTGTGGTCGGTGGCTACCTTGTTGCTGACGCCTCCAATGACCACCTCGCCCACCTGGTCCGGGTGGAACTCCATGATTTCAAGCAAAGTGGTGGTCTTACCGCAGCCGGACTCGCCCACGATCGAGACGCACTCGCCCTCGCGGATGTCAAAGCTCAGCCCGTCCACGGCCTTGACCGTGCCAATGCGCTTCTTGATGAGTGCACCCTTGAGCAGCGGGAAGTGCTTCTTCACGTCCTTGAGTTCCAGGACCTTTGCGCGCTCAAGGCGCGCGACGCCGTCGAACTTTGAAACGGGCTTGGGCGGTGCCTGGAAGATCTTGTGCGCATCGGCGTCGCCGGAAAGTTCATCGGCCTTAATGCAGGCTGCCTTGTGTCCAAGTGTCTGCCCCTGCACACCCGGTACCGCGAGCAGCTCCGGTTCGCCGTGCAGGCAGGCGTCGCTGACCATCGGGCAGCGGGCCGCGAAAGAGCATCCGATGACGGGCTGCGCCAGGTTGGGCGGCGTCCCTTCGATGGGTACCAGCGATTGCTTGTCCGAGGAGTCCACGCGTGGAACGGCTCCCAGCAGGCCCAAGGTGTAGGGCATTCGCGGGTTGTAGTAGATGTCCTCCACGGTGCCGGTTTCCACGGGCTTGCCCGCGTACATCACCATGATGTCGTCGGCCATGCCCGCTACGACGCCGAGGTCGTGCGTGATCATGACGACGGCGGCGCCGGTCTCCTCTTGCGCGGTGTGCAGGACTTCGAGCACCTGCGCCTGGATGGTGACGTCCAACGCCGTCGTGGGTTCATCGGCGATGAGGACGCGGGGGTCGTTGGCAATCGCGATGGCAATCATGACGCGCTGGCGCATGCCGCCGGAAAACTCGTGCGGGAACGCCTTTAGCCGGTCCTTCGGGCTGGGGATGCCCACCATCCGCAAGAGGTCGACGGCGCGGGCTTCTTTTGCCTGCTTGCTCATGGTGGGGTTGTGGACCGTGAGCGCCTCGATGATCTGGTGGCCCACCGTGTAGACGGGGGTCAGCGAGGACAGCGGGTCCTGGAAGACCATGGCGATGTCGCTGCCGCGGTGCTTGCACATGGCCTTATCGCTCAGGCCCAGCAGTTCCTTGCCCTTGTAACGGACGGAACCGGTGATGTCCGCGGTTTCGGGGAGGAGCCCCATGATGGCCATGGACGTGACGGACTTGCCGGAGCCGGACTCACCCACGATGCCAAGGGTTTTGCCGGGCATGAGGTCGAAGTCCACGCCGCGTACCGCGTGGACCACCCCGTTCTCCGAGTTGAAGCGGACGTTGAGGTCGCGGACGCTGAGGACGGCGTCACCCGGAGCGTACAGTCCGGCATCGCGGAGGCGTTCGGCGGGAGTGGTGTTGGTGCTCATTTGGTGATCTTCTTCGCAGTCTGGGGCTTGGTCCGCTTCGCCCGGCCGACGGAACTGGAGCTGGGATCGAAAGCGTCACGGAGTCCGTCGTTCATCATGGCCAGCGAGCCTGTCAGCAGGAACATGACGGTCAACGGAACCCAGAACATCCAGGGGAACGACGAGACCTGGCCCGTGGCCTGGCCGATCAGGACACCGAGGCTGACGTCAGGAAGCTTGATGCCGATACCGATGAACGAAAACGCCACTTCGGCCAGGATCGCACCCGTGATGCCGCGGGTGAAGTCGAGCACCAGCAGCGAGCCGATGTTCGGAACCAGGTGGCGCCACACGATGCGGCGGGAGGGGACGCCCATGTACTTGGCGGCCTTGACGTAGTCGCGTTGCATGAGCGACATGGACAGCGAGCGCACCAGGCGGGCTGTGCCCATCCAGCTGAAGAAGAGCAGGACGATGACCAGCAGGAGCCAGCTGGGGAGGTTCTTGAGTCCTCCGCTGCCACTGGTCGCCACGGCAACCACCAGGATGGCGGGCATCATGATGAGCGCTTCCAGGATGAACAGCATGGTGGCATCGACCTTGCCGCCGAAGAACGCCATGGTGCATCCGTACACGGCGGAGATCAGGACGGAAAGGCCGCCAACAATCAGGCCAATGAGGATGGAGGTCCTGGTGCCATCAACGATCAGCGCCATGAGGTCGATGCCGGCCTGCGTCGTGCCGAGCAGGTGGTCCGGGGACGGCGGCATCCCGATGTTGAACGGATCCAGGGTTTCCTTGTCCCACGGGGTCAGGAACCCGCCAAAAATGGAAAACAGGAACAGTGCCAGGAAGATGAACAAACCTGCGACGGCGGTCCGGTTCCGCATGAACCGGCGGAAGATGATGCGGGATTTCCCAATGACGACGTCCTGGTCGGCAACCCGGGACTCGTCGATTTCCGCGATGGGATCGATGATGTTCGTCATTACTGGACCCTCACTCGTGGATCAACCAGCGTTGTGGCGAAGTCGGCCAGGATAGCCCCGATCGCGAAGATCACCGAGCCGTAAGCCAACGTGGCTGTGGCTACGTTCACGTCCTGCAGACCGATCGACTGGATGCTCCATAAACCAATGCCGGGCCAGGCGAAGATGGCTTCGGCGAAGAAGCCTCCGGTGAAGATCGCCGGGATGGTGAACGCGATGCTCTGCGCCACGGGAATGAAGGAGACACGCAGGGCGTGGCGGGTGATGGCCTGGTTACGGGTGAGGCCTTTGGCGCGGGCGGTGCGGACGAAGTCGGCGTTGACGTTGTCCAGCAGGTATTGCCGCTGGGCGATCTGGTAGCCGGCCCAACCGAAGATGGTCATCGCGAAGGTGGGCACGGCGTAGTGGGCCACAAGGTCAACGAAAGCGGGCCAACCGGGGTCGATTCCCGGCGTCGAAATTCCCGTCACGAAGAAGATGCGCTGCCCGACGGACTCATTGATGCTGATGGCGCCGAGCTGGACCAGGAAGTAGGCGATGGGCGCCGGAAGAATGTGGACCAGGTAGCTGTAGGACGTGATGACGCGGTCCTGGAACTTGTACTGGCGTGCTGCGGAGTAGACGCCAAGTGCGACGCCGATGATCAGCGTCAGGATGATCGAGGCAATGAAGAGCCGGGTGGAAACCAGCACGCGATCCGCGAATTCGGCGTTGACATATGCGCCGTTCGGGCTGCGTCCCCAGTCCCACTTGGTGACGATGCCGCCAAGCCATTCGACGTAGCGTTCCCACGCATTCTTGTCGGGGTCAAGGCCGAGGCCCCTGAAGGATGCTGCCACCTGTTCGGGGGTGGGCCGCGGAATCTTTTCCTGCTCAAGGACCGCCGGTTTGAGCGACGAGACGGCCAGGAAGTAGCCGGCGCTTGTGGTCAGGAAGATCATGATCAGGTAGATTCCCGACCGCTTCATCAGATATTTCAGCATGTCGGGTTGCTGCCCCGAATCGTGGCAAAACTCAAAGCTCGTCCTTCCGCGGTTCCCGGCTGTGGCCGGCGTCAGCTACGAATTGGCGTAGTGGTTTGTTGAGCCCCCACACCCCTTCAGTGATCACCAGCCATGTATGGCATGCGTCACATTCAAGAGGAAACTACCACAATAACTGCTTCACGTTTTGCTTCGGCGGGGCCAGTTTCCCGCCTGCTGCCAGATTGTTATGTACAGGCTGCGTCACGAATTGGACCGTTAGTGTTTCTTTGCGGCGCCGCGATGCCGGCTACAAGGCAGGGCGCTTTAGGCGGGGCGCTTAGGCAGGGCGCTTAGGCAGGTCGCATCAAGCGGGCCACGACATCGCGCCACGAATCGGTGAGCCGCTTGGGGGAAATGCCACGCACCCGTACGTCGTCGACAATCCGCTCAGGATCCAAGGCGTAGGTCAGGGACATGGCCATGACCCAGGGGTCGGCGATACCGGCCTCGCGCAGCAGGACCTCCATATGCCGATGCGAGAGCTTCGTCGCGGGGACGTCGAACCTGTTCCGGGTGGCAGCACCAGCCGCCTTCAGAAGTTCGCCGTTTTCGAGAACGAAGTAGATGCGGCCCTCACCGAATGCCGTCAGTCGCTCCGCTGGCGAGGCACCGGGGCCCAAAGGGGGCGGCCCGAACATGAAAGCGCGCTGGAAGTCGGACTCCGCATCGCTCAGCAGGGTCATCATGAGGCCCGCACGACTGCCGAAGCGGCGGAAGACCGTCCCCTTGCCCACCTTCGCCTTGCACGCCAGGGCATCCATGGTTAATGCCTCAGCTCCGAACTCGTCCACCAACTCGCGTGCAGCACAGAGAAGCCGCTCACGGTTCCGCGCGGCATCGCTGCGCTCATGCGGTGAACCGAGAGGCAGGTCCGGCTGCAGGGGGACGAAGCTCACAAGAAATATTCTAGACCCGGGAATAGAAAGCGGACTGCGGTCCGTTTAGTATCGATGAAGGCACCAACGCTTACATCGCTTCCCAAAGGAGACACCATGTCCAAGAGCACCGTTCTTACCCTCGTCGGCAGCCTCCGCGCCGATTCCCACAACAAGAAGCTCGCGGAGGCCATCCAGCTGAACGCACCGGAGAACGTGGACGTCCAGATCCACGACTCCCTGGGCAACATCCCCTTCTACAACGAAGACATCGACGTCGAAGGCCAGGTCCCGGCCGAGGCCGCCGCCCTGCGCGCAGCAGCAGCCGACGCCGACACCATCCTGCTGGTCACCCCCGAGCACAACGGCACCGTTCCCGCTTCCCTGAAGAACGCCATTGACTGGCTGTCCCGCCCGTTCGGCGCCGGTGCCCTCTCCGGCAAGCCGACCGCCGTCGTCGGAACCGCTTTTGGCCAGTACGGTGGCGTGTGGGCGCAGGACGAGGCCCGCAAGGCTGTCGGCATCGCCGGCGCCAAGGTCCTCGAAGACGTCAAGCTCGCCGTGCCGGGTTCCATGATCCGCTTCGCCGAACTCCACCCCAAGGACGACGCCGAGATCGTTGAGCAGATCAAGGGCATCTTCGAGCCCCTGACAGCTGCCCAGGACGAAGAAGCAGCCGCCTAGTCTTTCCGCTTTCAATGCCCCCGTGCCGCAGCCTGTGGCGTGGGGGCATTTGCGTACCTGGCCACCTGCCCACGACCCGGCAGGCGTGATCAACTCTTGTCCGAACCGTCACCGTTACGGCATGTTGCGGTGCGGCCTACGGCCCTAACGTTGGATGTACAGGTGGACGGACAGGAGCGCGGGGCTGTCATGCATGCCGGACGGGGACTCAAAGGTACGACGACGATCGCCGCTGCCTGCGTGGCGTTGGCCCTGTGGGTGGCTGGCTGCACGACGGGTCCTGGCACCCTCCCTCGGCAAAGCGCCGAGCCGCTGCCCACAGTTTCCGTGACGCCGCCTCCCCGGCCAGCCAGTCCTGTGGCCCCTGCCTCGCCGGGCCCGTCATTTTCGTCGGTGCCCGCCATGCCGTCAGTTGCCATCCCATCAGCCTCGCTAGCTCCGGCCCGCCCGGTCACCGCCACTCCCCCATCACCCACTCCCGCCGTCAGCACTCCCGCGGCGGCCGCGTCCGGACCGGGCTCCGCCGTCGCGCCTTCGACCGACCCAGCCACACCGATGCCGGTCCCCCTCCCCTCGAACCGCGCCGCCCGGGTGCCGGACGACGTCGACGCTGCGGGTCCCGCGGTCTACTACGTTGCAATAAACGACGGCGGCGCCCGCGGCGTGCGGTTCGGCTGCAACGACAGCCTGGTTCCGGTGCGTGGAGCAACCACCCCCGGCGACCCGCTGTCCGTGACGCTGGGACGGCTGCTTGAAGGGGGCCTGCCTGTGGACGGTGACGCAGCCTTGTACGACGCACTCGCTGGCTCATCGCTGCATTTCCTGTCCGGCTATATGAGCGGCTCAACCGTCGTGGTGAACCTCAGCGGATCTCTGCGGCCCGGAGGTGTCTGCGACGTGCCCCGCATCCAGGCGCAGCTGACACACACCGCCGTCGCGGCCAGCGGGGCTTCGCGGGCTGAGATCTATGTGAACGGCAGGACACTCACGGAGGCGCTGAGCGTGCGCTAGCCAGAATCTGCGCTGAGCCGTTCCTGGACCGCTATCACGTCGCTGCCCGGCGACGGATTCGCGGACTGGCGACGGATTCGCGGGCCGACTAGGTGGGCCCGCTAAGCAGTGGCGATTGCCAACACCCGGCGGAGTGCCCATGCCACCCGCAGAAGGGCCAGGACCGAGGCAAACGCCAGGACGAACACCACCGCTTCCGGAATCCACAGCCCGGTGGGCCCATCACCCTCAAGGACGACGGTGACCAGCGCACCAACCACCAACAGGCCCAGTCCGGGAATGGCAAAAAGGAACACTTCGCCAATCTGGCGACGATGAAGGGGTGAGAGCCTCTCGAGGGGCAGCTCCCGTTGCCCCGGGGCGGACTTCTTGCCGAGTACGTTGATCAGCATGGAAACACTGGTGAGCGTCAGGCCCGCCGTCGCACCCGCCAAGGTGGCCAGGGTTTGGAACAGCGCCCGGCGCGCACCGGCGTCGACATCTTCCAGCATCAGCGGGTGAGCCGCGATCAGGGCTACGCCCAACCACAGTGACACCGCCACGGCCGCCCAGAGATAGTCGGCCATGGGATGCAAGAGAAACCATCGCCAAGCGGTTCGTCGAGGGCCGGATGACTCCACCTCAACCCCGAACAAGCTCATGGCCGGCACCGCCCGCCTCTTCCTCGACGTCCGGGCTTTCGGCGTCGGCGAGGGCAGCGCGCATCGCGGACATGCCCCCACTGACAAGGTCAGGCACGATGCCCGCATCTGGCGGCCCTTTGAGGTCAGGCAACGTCCTTGCGAAAAACGCTTCGTTGTCCCGTGCCTGCTTGTTGAGGATGGCAATGGCTTCCGCCACCGACTTTTGGGGATCGTTGAAGACATCCGGGTCCACCTCGACATGCGAGATGAACCTTTCCTTCAAGAGGTCCACCACTTCCCGGTCTCCTGTCAGCGAATCCTTGCCCTCAGCCACCACATAATCGAAGTGCTCCACTGATCCAGCCCTGCGGAAGAGGTCAATTAGTTGCTGAATGCGGTCGCGGATCCTCTGCTTGTCCTCGGCCTTGCCTGACCTGCCAACGCTCAGGGAAATCCGGAACGTGCCCTCATTCATGAGGCGCGAGGCACTGTCCAGCACGTCAGCCCATTCACCTTCCATGAGCCTTCCGGACAACCGCTCAGCGGGAAGCGCGAACTCGAACCGGCTCACCTCCAGCCGGGCAAGGATTTCCTCGATATCCTCCCTGACCACCGGAACAAGGCCGGGTTCCAGCCCCAGCATGCCCTCCAGGTACTCGGCCATCCGGGACGCCCTTGGACCGTTGCCACTGGTCAGGACCGCGATGACATTCCGTTTGAGGAATGCGAAATATGTGGTCTCCAAAAGGTGGTCGCCAGGTGCCAGGGGAAGCGGTTTGCGGCGCCCCAGGAAGTCACCCACGCTTGGCAGGTTGGTGTCGCGGACCCGGTCCAGGAGCATGACGGGATGGGGTGCCATCGACGCCGTCTGGGCAAGCAACACCGTGCCATCCACGCTGGTGAAGTGCCTGTCCGTCCCGGCATCCTGGGCATTCTTCAAGACCTCGGCAACCCGCCGGGCGGGAAACGGCCGGTTGAGCTCGTCACCATTAAGTTGCTCGATCCGCCAGAACTGCACGCTGCGTCGCGCCATGGACCCTCCCCTCGTCCTCTACGGAACCAAAGCTACCGGCGAGGACCGACATTAAAGCCAGGGGCCGCCGTCGTGCCCCAACTGCCATACCGGAATTACAGGCTGTACTTGGGGCCCTCCGCGAACAACGCGTCCATTTGCTCGTGGCTGCGCGTCCCTGCCAGGCCGGCCCAGTTTCCGTCGCCCAGAATTTCCGTGGCGACCCTGGCCACCTTGGCGTACGCAGCCTTGGCGGTGTTACCGCCAATACTGACGCGGCGGACGCCGGCGTCGTGCAATTCCAAAGGCGACGGCGCCCCAACCCCTGCCAGCGCGTTGAGTGGCGCCGGAATCCGGCTGGACAGCTGGTGGAGGACGTGCAGATCCACGACGCCGGGGACGAAAATTCCGTCCGCCCCGGCGGTCAGGTAGGTCTCGGCGCGGCGCAGGGTTTCCTCGTAGGCGGCCTCGTTGAAACGCCCCGAAAGGTACGTGTCAGTGCGGGCATTGATGAACAAAGGGATGGCGCGGTCGTCCGCCGTTGCGCGGATCAAGGCGATGCGGCGGGACTGCTCGTTGATATCGGTCAGGGGCTCGTCACCGGAGTCTTCGATATTGATGCCCACGGCACCGGCATCCAAAACAGCGTGGACCGTTGCCCGGAGCTCGTCATCGGTACGTCCATAGCCTGTCTCTATATCCGCCGTCACGGGCAGCGTGGTGGCTGCAACCACGCGGCCGAGGGCTGCCATCGCCAGCCCCCACGGCACATGGTCGCCGTCCCGATATCCCAAACTCCAGGAGACTGCCGAGCTTGAGGTAGCAATGGCCGCGGCACCGGCTTCCTGGACCACGCGGGCGGAAGCCGCGTCCCACACATTCACCAACACCAAGGGCGCACGGCCTGCGTCGTGGAGCTTGTGGAAGTGTTCGGCCTTAGTCACGGATGCCCGATGTGCTGTCATAACTACATTCCAGCCCCTCGCGTCCGCGGCGTAAAGCGCGACCGTCAAAATGGATGGTAAGCGAAACAAATGTTGCCTAATTAGCAACCTCGAGGAGTATCCTTTCACTGTGACCCACGAAACATTGGATGCCGGCGCAACACTGCCCGCTGAAGCCATCGACGCCATTGAGCGGGCCGCCACGGCCGCCCACCCGCACGAGGAACTGTTCTCCGCGCGGGCCGCCAACATTAAGCAGTCCGCAGTCCGCGATGTCTTCGACATATCGATGAGGCCCGGGCTTGTGTCCCTAGCAGGCGGCAACCCGTACCTGCAGTCGCTGCCCTTGGAGCAGCTTGGACAGACCGCAGCCCGCATCATCGCAGAAGAAGGCATGACCGCCCTGCAGTACGGTGGCGGCCAGGGTACCGAGGAACTGCGCGCGCAAATCTGCGAGATCATGGCAGCTGAAGGCATCACTGATGCACTACCCGAGAATGTGGTAATCACCGCGGGCTCCCAGTCCGCACAGGACGTCGCCACCAAGGTCTTCTGCAACCCCGGCGATGTCGTCCTGGTTGAGAACCCCACCTACGTTGGCGCGCTGAACACGTTCGAGGCGTACCAGGTGCAGGTGGAACCGATCGAAATGGACGACGACGGCCTGGTGCCGGAGCTTCTGGAGGCCAGGATCGCGGCGCTCCAGGCAGAGGGCAAGAACATCAAGTTCCTCTACACGATCCCCAACTTCAACAACCCCTCCGGGATCACGCTGGCAGAAGCACGCAGGCAGCGCATCGTCGATATATGCCGCAGTTCGAATATTATCGTTCTTGAGGACAACCCCTATGGACTGCTGCGGTTCGACGGCCATCCGATTGCGCCGATGCGTGCATCCAACCCCGACGACGTCATCTATTTGGGCTCATTCTCCAAGATCTTCGCCCCGGGCCTGCGTATCGGTTGGGCGCTGGTACCCGCGCACCTCCAACGCCGCTTCTACCTTGCCTCCGAGGCTGTAACACTCTGCCCACCGCCGTTGAACCAGATGCTCGTCTCGGCCTACCTCCGGGACTACGACTGGAAAGGCCAAATCGACACGTACCGGTCGTTGTACGCAGAACGCTGCGAGGCCCTGCTGTCGGCGCTGGACACCTACATGCCGTCCGGACTCTCATGGACGCGGCCCGACGGCGGGTTCTTCGTTTGGGTCACCCTGCCCGAAGGCGTGGACACCTACCCACTGCTGGGCAAAGCGATCGACGCCGGCGTTGTCTTCATCCCCGGCGCAGCCTTCTCACCCGCCGACGGACCCTCCAACAAGCTTCGGCTCGCCTTTAGTGCCGTGCCCCCGGATACGATAGCCGAAGGCGTCCGCCGCCTGGCCCCCGTCCTGGCGGAAGCCATCGAAGCCACCACTGAAGGAGCAGCACAATGACCGGAGTTGTGATTGTAGGAGTAGACGGCAGCGAAACGGCAATGAGGGCGGCCCAGGCAGCCCAGCAATTGGCCATCGGCTTGGGGGCGAGCCTGCGCGTCGTGAGCGCCTTCGACAGCAACCGGACAGAAGTTGTGGAGATCGGCACCGACAGGTGGATCGTTTCCGACGCCGCCGAAGCTGAGGCTGTAGCCCGCGACGTAGCAGAGCGGCTCAAGGACGAACGCCTTGAAGTGACCTATTCAGCCGCGCGCGGCAAGCCGGGCGAGGCACTCGTCAAGGAAGCCGAGATGCAGGACGCCCGGCTGATCGTCGTCGGAAACCGTCGCATGCAGGGCTTGGGCCGGGTGCTGGGCAGCGTCGCCAACACTGTCGCCCACACGGCGCCCTGCGATGTCTACATCGCCAAGACTGACCAGCCGTAAGCGAGCTGGATCACGCCGCCGGGTGGGGAGCCTCACCCGGCGTTTGGCGTCTTTTCGGCCTGGCTGCTGACTGAACCGTTATAAAATCGAGATGCCCCCAATGGCGCGTGCCACCTTCACTTCTCGATTTTCAGGGGATTTTTCTTGCTTACCTTGCAGCCGCGCCAACGCGTGGGACATGACATCCTGCTTGCCCGCCACGGCAACAACATCAGCACAATGCGCTTCGACCGCGCCAACGACCGCATCATCGCGATGCTGGACGACGGCTCCTGGGACAGCGCGCCCAACATGATCTCCCCGAGCCTGGAAATGCCGGAGACCATTCGCAGCGTTTTCCGCAAGGACTGGCGCTTCCTGTCTGTGGCATGCGTGGCTATGCTCACCGTCGCCGCCGTCGCCATGGGCATCAGCGTGGAAATGGCGAACCACATGTCCACTACGGAACTCCAGGCCCTGCTGGTCAACTACCCGGCGTTCTAGCGGATTCCCGCGCCCTCGGCCGACTGCGACGGCGTGCTGCCGCTTGTTTCGTCGCTGCCGGGAGTCGCGTCGCCGCCGGTGGCGGCGTGGCTCGTGACGGCGTGACTGGTGACGGCGTCGTCGAAGTCCAGCGCCAGCTGATTCCCGGCCTTGCTGCGGCGAAGCACCAGCACAACCACTCCCACGGCAAGCCAGGCCGCGCCCAGCAGATAAGTGAACCAGGCAAGCGATGTCCACAGCCAGGCAATGGAGGCGAACCCCAGCAGCGGCAGCACCAAATTCCGCAGGATCCCCACGCCTCCCCGCTTCCGCAGGTCAAAGAACAGCACCTTGATGGTTGCCAGGTTCACCACTGCGAAAGCAATCAGTGCCCCGAAGTTGATCATGAACACGGCCTGCTCCAACGTGATGAAGAGGGCAACCAGCGAGACGGCCGAAACCGCCAAAGCAGCAACATACGGAGTGCGGAAACGCGGCTGGAGCCGGGCAAGGACGGAGGGCAGGATCCCGTCCCTTCCCATGGCATAGATGACCCTGCTGACGCTCATCTGGGCCGCAGTTCCACACAGGACCAGGCCGCCGAGATTCACCACCACGAACACCACCATCAGCACATCTCCGCCGGCAGCCTGCATGAGTTCCGTCCCCGCGGCATCCAGGTTCTGAATCGTCCGCCACTCCGGTGCGATAAGGCTGCCGGCCACGGAAAACAGGGTGTAGCCCAGGCCAGCGAAGAGCGTGGAGAGGATGATGCCCCGAGGAATATCCCTTTTGGGGTTCCGGGCTTCCTCAGACAAAGTGGACACGCCATCGAAGCCGAGGAAGGCAAAAGCCACAATTGCGGCTGCCGCCATAACCGGCGCTATCCCGCCGTCGCCAAGGCTAAGGGGGCGAACCACGCTTTCCAGCGATAGCTTCGGCGCGTTCAGGATCGCCAGGACAACGAAGACCAGGATCACCGCAACGGACGCGGACACCACCACGAAGTTCATCCTCTTGATCCAGCCGACTCCGATCACGCTGAAGACGCCCACCGCCAGAAGGCAGAGCAGAACGGCGAGCTGAGGGGGGATGCCGGGCAAAAGGCTGTTGAGGTAGAGGCCGAAGAGCAGGAAATTCACCATGGGCAGGAACAGGTAATCCAGCATCATCGCCCAACCCACCAAGAACCCCACAGGGTGGCCAAACGCCCGCGAAGCGTACGCGTACGCCCCTCCGGTGACGGGGACGTGACGGGCCATCTGGCCGTAACTATGGGCAGTGAACAACATGGCAACCAACGCCGCGAGGTACGCTGCGGGCAAGTGCCCGTCGCTGATCTCGGTTCCGGCCCCGTAAACCGCCACGACCGACAGTATCCCCATGGACGTCAGGCCAAAGGCCACCAACGATGGCAGCCCAAGGACACGCTTGAGCGTCGGTCCCCCGGAGGACCCTCCCGCTGCAGGCTTAGGTTTGGTGTTCATGGCGCTCTCCTCGATGCGATCCGCGTCACATAAATGAATGTTGTTCATTAGAGTAGGCGCCCAGTCTCAACTTGTACAGATTTTGGTATGCCAAATATTGCAGAGAGAGCGAAGATACGAGCAGCCGAAGCTATCCGGCGCGGAACGTCGCTATTGTTGATTGCCAACATGTTCCATTGGCAAACTTTCGGTATACCATAATGGATTCAACGATAGGAGACCCATGCGCACACCTTCCCCCGAGCCGGAGTTCCATACCCATCCCGCCGGCGGCGCCCTCCTGACCACGCCGGGCTTTGTCGACGCACACATTCACCCCGACAAAACGACCTGGGGCTCGGGCTGGTTATCCCGTCAACCGGCGAACGATCTGGCAACCCTGATCCGCAATGACCTGCAAGCACAGCTTGCTGCCGGGGACAGCGTGGAGGAACGCGCCTTCGCCTTGATGCGGCAAGCTGTCCTCAACGGGACAATGGCCATGCGGGCTCACGTTGACGTCGGTTCGCAGATTGGCCTGAAGAACATCCATGGCGTCAGGGCAGCAGCGGACCGGCTGTCGTCAGTCCTGGATGTACAGATCGTCGCGTTCCCTCAGTTCGGTTTGCTGAGCAATCCCGGCACTGTGGAACTCATGGAGGCTTCGCTGGGAGAAGGGGCCGACGTAGTAGGCGGCATCGACCCGGAATCACTGGACGGCGACGTCCACGGTCATCTGGATGCTGTCTTCGGCCTGGCGGGAAGGCACAGCAGGGACGTGGACATCCACCTGCACGACACAGGAGCTGAAGGTTTGGCCCAGCTGCGGCTCATTGCACAGCGGACCATGACGGAGGGCATGCAGGGTCGAGTAACGGTGGGGCACGCCTTTGCCCTCTGCGACAGCAACCAGCCGGAGCTCGGGGCTACCTTGGATGTGATGGCTGAGGCCGGGATGTGGATGGCGACGTGCGCCCTCGGGGCCGACCCCGTGCCTGTCCTTGATGTGCTGGAGCACCATGGCGTCAGGGTTGCGCTCGGGTCGGACGGAGTACGGGATGCGTGGTCACCGTTTGGCACGGGCAGCATGGTGGACCGGATGCATCTGCTGGGCTACCGGACAGGAGCCTTGACCGACTCCGATTTGGAGCGGTGCTTCCGGATTGCCACCACGTCCGGGGCGGAGCTGTTGGATACGCCTGCCATCAAGGAATTTGCCGGAACCGGATCCGCAGACCGACTCGAGTTCCCTGCAGAATCCATCCCCGAATTGGTTGTTGACCGGCCTTCTCCGCTGGCCGTCATCAGGAACGGCAAGGCGGTGACCCGGGAGTCGGTCGACTAGAGCATCAACCCACGCAACAGCCACCACAGGCCGGCAATAACAACGGCACCAAACAGAGAACCCACAACGACCTGCGCCAACGTGTGCGCACGCAATACCAAACGGGACCATCCCACTGCCGGTACCAGCAGGAGAAGCGGCAGCCACGCTGGTCCGAACATCAGGATGGCGATAACGACCGCGGCCGACAAGGCTGAGGCGTGCCCGCTCATCTTCCAAAAAGCGCTGACCACCGCCAAAACTGCGATGCCGCCGATCAGTGAAATGATCATCACGGAAACACTGGCCGGACCGTTCAGGAGCTGGAGCACTACCAGTCCCGCAACGACCGATACCAGGGCCATCAGCAGCAGGGCAGGCCGTTGTCGCCGGTCGCTGACGTGGTGATCAGTAATCCGGCCCAGCTTGACCATCACCAGAACATAGGCCAGCGGCAGGACACACACGAAGAAAGCCCCGAGCAGGCCAAACCATATGGTCCCGGGGAAGCCGGGCTCCACCGCTGGACTGATCAGCAGAAGTACCAGGACAACGACCGGGGGCTGGAAGACCTCCGTCAGCACCCGTGCCACGGTCCGCCACGGTCCCGCCACCAGCTGGGGATGAACGTGGTCGGGCTCGCCGCCAGTGGTCGTGGCCGTGCGGGTAGCCGTTTCAGGCACACTGTTCCGATCAGTCAAGCAGCAGCGCCGGTTCTTCCAGGATGGCGGCGACATCTGCCATGAAACGGGCCGACAGATCGCCGTCCACCACCCGGTGGTCGAAGGAACCGCCAAGCGTCGTGATCCAGCGCGGAATCACTTCGCCGTCCAGGACCCATGGCTTCTGCTTGATGGTTCCGAACGCGATGATTGCCACTTCGCCCGGATTGATGATCGGAGTGCCGGTATCAATGCCCAGGGCGCCGATGTTGGTGACCGTCAGGCTTCCGCCCTGCATCTCCGCCGGTTGCGTCTTTCCCGCACGCGCCTTGGTGGCCAACTCGTTCAGCGCCAGCGCCAGCTCCTTGAGGGAGAGGTCCTGTGCATCCTTGATGTTGGGAACCATGAGCCCACGCGGCGTCGCAGCAGCGATGCCGAGGTTCATGAAGTGCTTGACATGGATCTCAGCACCGCCCTTGCCGTCAGCGTTCTCCACCCACGTGGCATTCACGCTGGGATTGCGCGCGGCGGCCCAGATGACAGCCTTGGCCAGGATGAGCAGCGGAGACACCTTGATGCCTTCAAAGTCGCGCGAAACCTTGAGCCTCTTGACGAACTCCATGGTGCGGCTGGCATCCACATCCACGAAAATGCTCACGTGGGGTGCCGAGAACGCTGAATCCACCATGGCTTTGGCGGTGGCCTTGCGCACGCCCTTGACCGCCACACGTTCTATGCGCTGGTCCTGCGGTTTCTTCGATGCGCCCCAGAAGGAATCGGCCTGATCGTGCTCGGCATCGCGTTGCGCCTGGTAGCTCACCAGGTCCTCGCGGGTCACTTCTCCACGTTGTCCGGTTGCGACGACATCAGCGAGGTCAATGCCCAGGTCACGGGCGAACTTACGGACAGGCGGCTTCGCCAGAACCCTGCTGACCAAGCCGCTGATGGTTCCGCCGATGGCCGCACCCCGTGAGGCGGCGGGCTGGGAAACGGCCGGTTGGGAGGCAGGCGTCTGCGGCGCCGAAGCTGCCGGCACCTGGGTGACAGGTTCGACGACGGCGCGTACCGGCGTCGTGCGGTGCGCGACCGGTGCTTCGGCTGCTTTGGCGGCCAGCAGCGCCTGGTTGTCCTGGACGGTGCCTTCCGCGTTCTCGGCAACCGTTACGGTCGGAACCACGGACCCTGCCGGGCGTTTGCGCGCACGACGTTTGACGGCGTCGGCCTTGGGCCCGGACCCTACCAACGGACCGCTCGCCAGCCCTGAGTCAGAACTGTCGTCCGCAACAAGCTTTCCGTACGTGGGCGTGAAAACTTCCTCGGCGGCCGGGGCCTGGGCAACTGCTACCGCATCGGTCGGCTGCCCCTGGGGCGCAGCTCCGTCAGGGGTGGCGTCATCCGTTGCACCGCCTTCCGAGACAGCGATGATCGCAGTCCCGACCTCCACCGTGACGCCTTCCTCCACCAGCAACTCAGTGACGGTACCGGCGAAGGGCGAAGGGAGTTCCACCAAGGACTTGGCGGTTTCGATCTCGCACAGGACATCGTTGATCGCAACGGTGTCGCCGGGCTTGACCTTCCAAGCCACGACCTCGGCCTCGGTCAGGCCTTCACCGACGTCCGGCAGGTTGAATTTCTTTACAGTCACAGTGGTCCTCGATTTCCGGTTACCCAGCGGCGAGCCGGGCTGGATCAGGGCGGTTTAGTAAGCCAGGGAGCGGTCGAGCGCTTCGAGGATCTTGTCGATGTCCGGCAAGTAATCCTCTTCCACCTTGGCAACGGGATACGGCATGTGGAATCCGCCGACCCGGATCACCGGCGCTTCGAGGTGCAGGAAGGCCCGTTCGCCGATCCGCGCAGCGATCTCCCCGCCGATGCCTCCGAAGGTGGGCGCTTCGTGGGCAACAATCAGGCGCCCGGTCTTCTTGACCGAAGCTTCCACAGTGTCAAAGTCCAGGGGCGAAATGGAACGCAGATCGATAACTTCCACGCTTCGACTGTCCTCCAAGGCAGCGTTGGCAGCTGCGAGGGCAACGGGAACCAACGGTCCGTAGGCCACGATCGTGGCGTCGGTTCCCTCGCGAACCACGTGCGCTTTGAAGGGATCCTCGGACAGGCCGGCGTTCTCCACGTCCACCTCGCCCTTGAGCCAGTAGCGGCGCTTGGGTTCGAAGAAGATCACCGGGTCCTGGCATTCGATGGCTTTTTGGATCATCCAGTAAGCGTCGTGGGCGTTGGAAGGCGAAATGATCCGCAGACCGGCGGTGTGGGCGAACAGTGCCTCCGGAGACTCGGAGTGGTGTTCAATCGAGCCGATGCCGCCGCCGTACGGAATGCGGATAACGACGGGAACGGTGAGCTTGCCCAAGCTGCGGGAATGGATCTTGGCCAGCTGGGTGGTGATCTGGTTGAAGGCCGGATAAACGAACCCGTCAAACTGGATCTCGCAGACCGGGGAGTAGCCGCGGAGCGCCAAGCCGATGGCGGTGCCGACGATGCCGGACTCGGCCAGGGGGGTATCCAGGACACGATCATCGCCGAATTCCTTGATGAGACCGTCGGTCACTCGGTAGACGCCGCCCAAGTGCCCGATGTCCTCGCCCATCAGAAGCGATTTCGGATTCTTCGTCAGCGACGCACGGAGGCCCTCGTTGATGGCCTTCGCAATGGTCATGGTAGCCATCAGTTAGCTGTCTCCTCATCGCTTTCGAAGCCTGCCGAGTATTCCTCGAACCAGGCAAGTTCTTCCGCAATCAGCGGGTGCTGCTCCGCATAGACGTTGGCAAAGGCTTCACGGATGTCCGGTACTTCCAGGCCGTGGGTGGTGCTGCGGACGTACTTGGCCAGCTCGTCGCCGTCGGCGTCCACTTGGTCAAAGAATGCTTCGTCCGCGAGGCCCTCGGCACGCAGGTACTTCTCCAGGCGCTCCAGCGGATCCTTCTCGCGCCAGGCCGCTTCTTCCGCGGATTCCCGGTACTTGGTGGGGTCGTCGGCGGTGGTGTGCGCTCCCACCCGGTAGGTGTAGGCCTCGATCAGCACGGGGCCGCGTCCTTCGCGGGCGTGCTCGAGCGCCCATTCGGTGACGGCATGGACTGCGATGACGTCGTTGCCGTCCACACGGATGCCAGGGAAGCCGTATCCCTTGGCGCGGTTGGCCAGGGGCACCTTGGTCTGGACCTCAGTGGGCACGGAGATGGCCCAGTGGTTGTTCTGACAGAAGAAGACCACGGGAGCGTTGTAGGACGCAGCAAAGACCATGGACTCGTGGACATCGCCCTCGGAACTGGCACCGTCTCCAAAGTAGGCAATCACGGCAGCCTTGGAATCGGTGGAGTCCTGCTTAGCTGCAAGCTTCTGGTCCCGCTGGATACCCATGGCGTACCCCACTGCATGGAGGGTTTGCGCGGCCAAGACCAGGGTATAGAGGTGGAAGTTGTTCTCTCGCGGATCCCAGCCACCGTTCGAAACACCCCGGAATTGCTTAAGCAGTTCGGCAAGATCCACGTTTCGGACCAGCGCAACGCCGTGCTCGCGGTAGGTCGGGAAGATGTAATCCTGCGACTGGCTTGCGTGGCCGGACCCAATCTGCGCGGCTTCCTGCCCCGTCAGTGGAACCCACAGGGCAAGTTCGCCCTGGCGCTGAAGTGCGGTGGCTTCCTGGTCGAAACGCCGGATTCTGGCCATGTCCGTGTAGAAAACGCGAAGTTTCTCAGGATCAATTCGCTTGGCGTAGTCGGAGAAAACCGGATCAGTGCCGAGCTTTCCGTCGGGCCCGAGCAACTGAACCATTTCGACTGGTTCGCCTGGCGCGGCCGCTGCCGCGGTGGTTGCCGCGAGAGTTTCTTCCGTCCCGGGGGGCAGTTGTGTCGAGCCCATTCCGTCTCCTTGCTTGCCGTTGGCGGGGCGCCAGGCAATGTCTGTCGCTGGGATATATGCCCGTTCCGGAATGCATTCCGGAACGGGCATACTTTTGGCTTTCGTCCCTTACTTTATCCGCAGTAAGTAACGGAGGCGCATTTGTTAACCGCTAGGAACCGTGCGGCGCCTTTGTATAACTCGCACAGAGATTCAGGAATCGGGTATTGGCCTCAACCTCGCCAATGCTTACCCGGACTCCTTCATTGGCGAAGGCTCGGACCGACAGTGCCTGTTCCGCCGCCAACGCCGCAAAATCAGCACTATTTTCGCCGAGATTCAACCAAACGAAGTTGCCTTGGGCTTCAGGGACGAACCAGCCCAATTCCTTCAGCCCGGCAGAAACGCGGTCGCGCTCCTCCACAAGGCTTTGTACCCTTTCCACAACCTGGTCGAAATGCTCGATCGACGTCACGGCTGCGCGCTCCGCAATTTGCGAAACAGCGAAGGGAGTCGCGGTAACCCTGAGGTGCTGGGTCAGCGACGGACCTGAAACGCTGTATCCCACACGCAATCCAGCTAAACCGTGCGCTTTGGAGAAGGTCCTCAGCACTACGACGTTCGGGTATTTCCGGTACAGCTTGATTCCGTCCACCGCATCACCGTTGCGGACGAACTCCTGGTAGGCCTCATCGATCACCACCACCACGTTTGAGGGAACGGATTGGATGAAGCGCTCCGTTTCCGCTGCGGTGAGGATCGGCCCAGTGGGGTTGTTCGGAGTGCAAAGCAGGATGACTTTTGTGCGCACTGTAACCGCCGAAGCCATGGTGTCGAGATCGTGCCGACCATCTGCCAGCAACGGTATCTGGACACTGGCGGCGCCGGCGAGACCTACGCAAATGGGGTAGGCCTCAAAGGAACGCCACGCGTAGATGACTTCATCCGGCTTCCCGTCGTCGTTTTGTCCGGCAAAGGTGGCGAGGATCTGGTTCAGCGCGCCAAGGCTGCCCGCACCCGTAACAACATCGTCAGCGGGGACGTCAAGGAATCCGGCCAGGGCGTTACGGAGCTTTGTGGCCAGCGGATCCGGGTAGCGGTTAATATCGGACTGGTCGGCGATGGCCTGCAACACTGCAGGAATCGGCGGCAGCGGGTTTTCGTTGGACGACAATTTGTAGCTGGTGAGGCCCTCAATCGGGGCTGGTGGTTTACCTGCCGCGTATTTAGGGAGCCTGTCTACGACCGGACGAGGGATTACGCCCTCCGGTGCGTTGTCAGTAGTAGTCATGGCCTCAAGCCTACTTGCCCAACCGCGGGAGATGCCGAGCCCTTTAACAGGTCCGTGTGAAAGCATGGGGCCATGGGTTCATTCATTATTCGCGTCCTGATCAACGGGCTCGCCCTCTGGGTAGCCACGTGGTTGTTGGATGGCATGGACATCACCACCAACGCCACCGAGAAGGCTGCCACGAACGCGGGACTGACCCAAGGGGCAGACACAGCAGGCATCGTCCTGGCGTATTTGTTCATCGGACTGATTTTCGGTGTGGTGAACGCCTTTGTCCGGCCCCTGGTGAGGCTGCTGTCCCTCCCGGTGACCATCCTGACACTTGGCCTGTTCACCATCGTCATCAATGCCGCGATGCTGTACCTGACGGCTTGGCTTAGCAGCTTCACCCCAGTACACCTCACCCTTGACTCCTTCTTCTGGACCGCCATTCTGGCCTCAATCATCATCAGCATCATTTCCATGGTGGCCGGGCTCATCCCTGGAGCCCGGAAACGCTAAATACAGGCCGACCTACCGTGCCCCGGCCGCCGTTTTCGCCTCCCGGACCGTTGGTGGCGCGTCCGGGTTTGTGTCCGATGACGGTAACGGCAGGGGCGCCCTTGTCAGTTTGTAGCGGGTGACCTTGGCTGCTCCGCCGGCCCCTACGACGCTGGCGAATACCGCGGTGGACGCCATCAGGGATGCGTCATGGCTTGCACCCACCAAGTCCGCACCTTCCGCGTAGTACTCCTGGTTGTGCCCTGGCCCGAGTCCTAGCCCTTCCCCCTCGGGCGTCCTGACCTCGTTGTTGAGCGTTACAGTGACCCTGTCCTTCGTGTCCGGATTCATCCGGCCGTCAGTGCCGGGAACCCAGTCCTGGGCATGTTCCAAATGCAGAGAACTGATTCCAGGTTCAGTTGTGATCCCCCCGACGGGTGCTCCGGCCGTCAGCACGTACTTGAGGTCGAATTCACTGAGGAACGCCTTGTTCTGGCCGAGGTTCATGGCATGGATCCCTCCTTGGCTATGCCCCACGGCGACGACCTGGTCTCCAGTCCCGGCACCAGCTTCGTGGAGTGCTTGGCTTACGGCCGGGATGATCGCTTCAGAGTCGTAACCCAGCCCTTCCCCGATTCCCTGCATATCGAAAGGGTTGGTGGCCGCGGAATCGGGTTGGGTGCCGGGAATCAGGACCATCCATGTTGTCTGGCCATTGTTCCCAAGGCGGATGATCTCGATCTCGCCGTCTCCCCGGGCATGGAGCTGCTCCAGCCGGCGGAGGCTCGCCCCCATGGTCGGCTCCACGTTCTCCACAGTTTCGGTGGTTCTTTCCACGCTCACAGGCCTCGGGCGCATGTCAGGACCGAACGGCGACTCAAGGACATTCCGCACAGCCCCACGCGTTCCAAGCCAAAACGGCACAATGGCTGATGCGAGATCGCTCGTCATTTCCCGGCCCGGGGGCCAGGGCGGGCTGGACAAACGCATCTCCTCAATGCTGAGGATCCGCGGAAGCGCGGCCTTGGCTTCCGCCTCGACATAGTCCCGGTGGCTCGCCCGCACATCGGAACTGACGTCCACCAGTTCCTGGCGCACTCGCCCCACGTCCTTTCGGCTATCGGCCACCGCATTGATGGCCTCGCAGCCGGAACCATAGGAGTCGTAGAGGAAGGGCTCCAAATCATCCTGGACACGACGCGTCTCCTCCTCGATCCGAAGAAGTTGTTGTACCAAATCATCAAGCTGGCTGGCGCCCCTCAGCAGTTCCTCCAGTTGGAACGACACCCCACCTACACCGCCCCTGATGGCGAGGGGTCCGTCGGGAGCAGGCGGCACGGGCCTCGGAGCTTCATCGGCACCCACCGGAGCTGCGTCGGACATCAAGGACCCCTTTCGCCCGAGACGGACACGTTCTGCGAGTGCCGGAGAACCAGGGCCGCCGCGGAATCCAACGACTCCCGGGCGCGCATGAGCGCAGACGCGTGCACCGCAATAGTGGTCCGGTAGGCGCGTCCGGCCGGGGACAGCCAGTGGTCCAGCTGCGCGCGTCGCAGTGTTGCCAGGACAGCATCTGCTTGGTCAACGCAAGCCTTGATTCGCCATGCGAGCCTCTGGACTTCATGGCTACGGGACGCGCATTCCAGGGAATCGAAAACCGGCGGGTTGGCTGCAGGCATCAAGCCGACGCTCATGTCCTTGTTCTCCCTTGATTGGTTGGGCTGATCGGTTGGTACGACGCTACGGAGCGGCACCACCTGGCGGAAGCGCCGCCGTCGTGTATGTGGATAACCCGAAGGGCTGTCCACATAGCCCCGTCACCAACTCCCGGCCTCCGTGCCGGGCATGAAAGAATAGGCATCATGGCTGAATCCCCTCGCGTGTCCCTCGCTTCCGAACCCCTCGCCCTTGGCCCCCTTGACGGCCGCTACCGTGCCGCCGTCGCGCCCCTCGTCGACTACCTGTCCGAGGCGGCCCTGAACCGCGATCGCGTTCACGTCGAAGTCGAGTGGCTGATCCACCTGACCAGCCAGTCGGTATTGCCGGGCGCCGGTCCCCTGTCGGACGAGCAGAACGCCAAGCTGCGCGCCATCGTTAGCGAATTCGACGCCGCCTCGGTCAACGAGCTTGCCGAAATCGAGGCCGTCACTGTCCACGACGTCAAGGCTGTCGAGTACTACATCGCCCGCCGCCTGCCCGCCATCGGCATTGAGCACCTGACGGCCATGGTGCACTTCGGCTGCACGTCCGAGGACGTCAACAATCTCTCCTACGCCGTCGGCATCAAGGGTGCAGTGGAGAACGTGTGGCTGCCCAATGCCACGGCGCTCGTCCAGCAGATCGAAGCCATGGCGGAAGCGAACCGCTCTGTTCCCATGCTGTCGCGCACCCACGGCCAGCCAGCTACGCCCACCACGCTCGGCAAGGAACTGGCCGTCATTGCGCACCGCCTGAACCGCCAGCTGGCACGTATCTCCAAGACCGAATACCTGGGCAAGATCAACGGCGCTACCGGCACCTACGCCGCCCACGTCGCCTCCGTCCCGGGTGCGGACTGGGAAGGCGTCGCCAAGTCGTTCGTGGAAGGCCTCGGGCTCACCTGGAACCCGCTGACCACCCAGATCGAAAGCCACGACTGGCAGGCTGAGCTCTACGCAGACATGGCACGGTTCAACCGCATCCTGCACAACGTCTGCACGGATATCTGGAGCTACATCTCCATCGGCTACTTCCGCCAGATCCCAGTTGCGGGCGCCACAGGTTCCTCGACCATGCCGCACAAGGTCAACCCGATCCGCTTCGAGAACGCCGAAGCCAACCTTGAGATCTCCAACGGCCTTTTGGACACCCTGGCAGCAACGCTGGTTACTTCCCGCTGGCAGCGCGACCTCACGGATTCCTCCTCCCAGCGCAACATCGGGGTGGCCTTCGGGCACTCGCTGCTTGCGATCTCCAACGTGGCCAAGGGCCTCAAGGCACTCGACGTGGCCGAGGAAGTCCTCGCAGGCGACCTCGACACCAACTGGGAAGTGCTCGGCGAAGCCATCCAGATGGTCATGCGCGCAGAGGCCATTGCCGGTGTTGAAGGCATGGAAAACCCGTATGAACGCCTCAAGGACCTCACCCGCGGCCAGCGCGTGGACGGTGCCCGCATGCAGGAATTCGTGCAAGGCCTGGGCCTCTCAGCCGACGCCGAAGCACGCCTGCTGGCACTGACCCCGGGTAAGTACACCGGCATCGCCGACAAACTCGTGGACCACCTGCAGTAAGTGGATCACTTGCGGTAAAGCGGAACGCACGACGACGGCGGGCCGGGGCTGGGTGCCTCGTCCCGCCGTCGGCGTTTAACGCGTCGTGGGCGTATCAGTGGGCAGGCGGAAGAGCGCTCCTTCCCAGTTGTTTTCCTCAGCATCCCGTCCCAGGGTTCGAGACACGGCGTGTCGGGCTTTGGCCGGGCTCATGCAGCTGATTGGCTTGAAGCAACCGGGCAGGAGCGCAGCCAGTCCACACCCGAACAGCTAGACGTAGAGGAGCGGAGCGGCCATGAAGCTCCTGTTGATCAGGCACGGACAGACCCCCGGAAATGTTGCTGGCCAGTTGGACACGGCTTTTCCTGGACCTGGCCTGACCGAACTTGGGGAGCGACAGGCGGCTGCGTTGCCGGCTGCGTTGGCGGGCGAAGGCATTGAGGCCCTTTACACCTCCACCCTGCTGCGGACCCAGCGGACCGTGGCACCCTTGGCGAAGGCTACAGGCTTGGAACCGGAGATCCTGGAGGGCGTCCACGAAATCGAAGCCGGCGCCCTCGAGAAGAAGAGCGACCATGAATCGCACATGCGCTACATGGGCACAGTCTTTGCCTGGACGGACGGCGACCTGGACGTGCGCATGCCGGGAGCTTTCAACGGCCATGACTTCTTCGCCCGCTTCGATGCTTCGGTTGAAAAAGTTGCCGCCGCAGGGCATTCGACAGCTGTGATCGTCAGCCACGGTGCCGCGATCCGCTGCTGGGCGGGACGACGGGCAACGGACATCGACACCGTGTTCGCCGAAACGCACCAGCTCCCAAACACGGGAATCGTCGCGCTTGAAGGCGACCCGGAGAACGGCTGGAAAGTCCTTCACTGGGACCAGATGCCGGTGGGCGGTATGGCCCTCTCGGACCAAACCGCCGAGGACCCCACGGGCGAGGCCCTCCAACCCTGATCTGAAACTGCGAGGCCTGCTCTTCACCCTAAAACCACTCCGAAAGGTGCAGACCGGGCCCCGCAACGCGGCAGCCAGCATTTCTCCCGACGCTTACGCGCAGGAAACACCGTGGTAACCACCGCTCCTTAGGCTTGAGACGCATAGACACCTCCGACGAAACCCGGCGAATTGAGGCAGAAATGCAGACCAACCCACGGCTCAACATCCGGCAGGTCACGTGGGCCAACCCCGTGGGCGCCGACCTCCGGGCCGCACAGCAAGCCGAATTGGACTCCCGTTTCGGTAGCACCGACCATGAGCCAGGACCACCGCCGTCGGAAGCGGACACTGCGGTGTTCGTCGTGGCTTATGAGAAATGCTCAGGCCAGCCCTTGGGCTGCGGTGGGCTCAGGATGCTGGACGAGAACACGGCCGAAATCAAGAGGTTGTACGTGGTCCCCTACGCCCGGGGTTCGGGAGTGGCGAGCTCCATCCTGGCAGCTCTCGAAGCCCAGGCGCACTCCCACGGATTCACCGTGATCGCGGCGGAGGCGGGCTCGGCCCAATCGGATGGTCGGAGCTTCTATGAAAGCGCCGGGTTCGCGGCCGTGCCCAATTTTGGTCCGTATGTGGGCGTCGACGAGTCCTACTGCTACTCCAAGCGGCTTGATTCGCACAGTGCCTCGCACACGGCGATGGCCTGAGCGGAGCCGCGTAGCCAAGCAACATCAAGCGGAGTCGGCGGCAGTTCGATAATCTCGGGATATGGAAAAAGCAGACATCACCTTTCGCACCCGCAAATGGGTGCGGCCCGAGGACCTCAACGCCAACGGCACTCTCTTCGGTGGCAGCCTGCTGAAGTGGATCGATGAAGAGGCAGCGATCTATGCCATCCTCCAGCTGGGCAACGGCCGGGCGGTCACGAAGTACATTTCGGAGATCAACTTTGTGAGCTCCGCGGTCCAGGGTGACCTCATCGAGATGGGTCTGACGGCGAAGCGTTTCGGCCGTACCTCGCTGACCATGCGCGCGGAAGTCCGCAACATGATCACCCGTCAGGCCATCTTGACCATCGAGGAAATTGTCTTCGTGAACCTTGGCGCCGATGGCCGTCCCCAGCCGCACGGTTACACCGAAATCACCTACGACCGGGACCGCATCCCAACCCACCACCTGACGGAGACGCTCGACGAAGACTGACGGGCCGGCGTCGTCCACTGCGGGGGGAGAACCCGTTGAACCCGACGGCCGCAGACGGTAGAACGGTGGGATGAGCGACGTAAACGCATGGATGGATCTGTACCTGCAAGCGTGGACCTCGAATGAGCCCGACGATATCCGGGCCATGTTCACCGAGGACGCCGTCTACTACGACCGGCCAAACACCGAGAAACCGTGGCACGGGCATGATGAGATCGTTCAGCACTGGTCCGGCGATTCGGCCGATCAGCCGGAGGACTGGACGTTTGAATGGACTCTCCTGGGCCAGGACGGAGACACAGCGTTCGTCCAGGGCCTCACCACGTACCTCAACGGCGACCCCACGTACGACAACCTCTGGGTCATCCGCTTCGCCGACGACGGCCGTGCCCGCGAATTCACCGAGTGGTACATGGCCCGGAAGTAGTCCCGTCAGTAGCTCTCGCGCTCGGCCGTTTCGGGAACCGGGATGAACGTTGAAGCGAACCCTTCGGACGCCCTCGCCAGCACCGCAACGTCGGCGCCGACCAGCACAAAGGAGGCACCGGCGTCGAGGTAGGCGTGGGCGGTATCGGGGTTGAAGGCGTTCACGCCGGCAGGCTTACCGGCCGCTTTGGCGGCTTCAAGGCAATGCTCGACGACGGCCCTCACCAACGGGTTTTCCTGCTGTCCCAGCAACCCCATGGAGGCGGCGAGATCCGAGGGCCCCAGGAAGATGCCGTCGACGCCGTCGACGGCCAGGATCTCCTCCACAGCCGATGCCGCAGCCTCGGATTCGATCTGGACCGTGAGGCTGATGGAATTCGACGCGGAGCCAAGGTAGTCGGGAACACGGTTCCAGCGCGAGGAACGGGCCAAGGCGGATCCCACGCCGCGGACCCCATGCGGCGGATACCTCACCGCAGCAACGGCGGCAGACGCCTCGAACGCCGAGTTCACCATGGGCACCATGAGGTTCTGCACGCCGAGGTCCAGGTATTGCTTGATGACCACGGTGTCGTTCACCGGCGGCCGGACCATGGCCTGGACGGGGTATCCGCTGACGGCATGCAGCTGGGCGAGGATCGATTCGAGGCCGTTGGGGCTGTGCTCGGCGTCGATCAGCACCCAATCCAGTCCGGACCCGGCGCAGATTTCCGCTACCAATGGACTGCCGGAGCACACCCACATGCCGGCGAGTGGACGGCCAGCGGAAGCAAGGGCCGAATAAAAGGTAGGGCTCAGCTGAAGTGACATGTCACAACTCCCAACGGTCCATAGTCCGCGTGAACGGTATCCCCTTTGTACACCCACAACGGCCTGGTAAACGAGCCCGCCAGGATGATATCTCCGGCCTTCATCGAATCACCGTGCGCGGCGATCTTGTTGGCCAACCAGTGCACCCCGTTGGCCGGGTGATCGAGCACTCCGGCAGCGACCCCGGTCTCTTCCACGGTCTGGTTTTTGTAGAGGATCGCCGACACCCAGCGGAGGTCGACGGCGTCGGGACGCACCGGCCGCCCACCGATCACCATCGCACCCATGGCGGCGTTGTCAGAGATGGTGTCCACTATGGTCCGGCCCTCCATTTCGATCCTGGAGTCCAGGATTTCGAGGGCCGGAACCACGTAGTCGGTGGCGTTGAGGACGTCGAAGATGGTGCAGCCCGGCCCCTTCAAGGCGGACTTGAGGACGAAGGCCAGCTCCACCTCCACCCGCGGATGCGTGTACCGGTCCCATTCCACGGAGCACCCGGTTTCGAGGACCATGTCATCGAAAATCGCGCCGTAGTCCGGTTCGGTGATGCCCGTGGCGGCCTGCATGGCTTTGGACGTGAGGCCGATCTTGCGCCCTACCAGCGTCCGCCCGGCTTCCTCGTTCCGTTGCCGCCACAACTGCTGTACGGCGTAGGAATCCTCCACCGTCATCTCCGGGTAGCGTGCGGTCAGGCGCGGCACCGGCTTGCGGTTGCGGTTCGCCTCAAGGAGTTCGTCGGCAATGGCTTCGATCGTCTTCGCGTCCATCATGGTTTAGACCTGCGCCCCGAGCTTGAAGCCCTCTGCAGCCTCGCCGGAGGCCGCGTCGGGGCGGGTGTAGGAGAAGCCGTCGGCGCCCACGGTGACAGCCATCTCAGAAGCATCAGTCCGCTCGATGACCGGTTGCGGGTTGCCATCGAGGTCCAGGACCAGGGAGGCCTCGGTGTACCAGGACGGGACCACGGGGTTGCCCCACCAGTCGCGGCGCTGGTTGTCGTGGACGTCCCAGGTGACGGTGGGGTTGTCCGGGTCGCCGGTGTAGTAATCCTGGGTGTAGATCTCCACGCGGTGCCCGTCCGGGTCCAAAATGTAGAGGTAGAACGCGTTGGACACACCGTGGCGTCCGGGGCCGCGTTCGATCCTGTCGGAGATGCGCAGGGCGCCCATCTTGTCGCAGATCTGGATGATGTTGTGCTTCTCGTGGGTGGAGAACGCGATGTGGTGCAGGCGCGGCCCGTTGCCGCCGGTCAGGGCGGTGTCGTGCACGGTCTGCTTGCGGTGCATCCACGCAGCGTACGTGACGCCGTCGGAGTCCTTGATGTCCTCAGAGACGCGGAAGCCGAGGTCCTCCAGGTACTTCCGGCCGCGGGGAACGTCGGGGGTGACCTGGTTGAAATGGTCCAGGCGGACCAGTTCTCCGGCGGAGTAGAGGTCATAGCGCTGGGTGAGGCGCTCGACGTGCTCAACGTCGTAGAAGAACTCGTACGGGAAGCCCAGGGGATCTTCCACGCGGACGGAGTCGCCCACACCCTTGGTGAAGCCTTCCTTGCGGCGCTCCACCCGGCAGCCGAGTTCGCGGTAGTAGGCCTCGGCGGCGTCGACCTCGGCCGGGGACTTCACGCGGTAGGCGAAGGCAGCGGCTGCGGCGACCGGGCCCTTGCGGAGGACCAGGTTGTGGTGGATGAACTCCTCGAAGGAGCGCAGGTAGATGGTGTTCTCGTCTTCCTCGGTCACGTGCAGGCCCAGGAGGTCCACGTAGAAAGCACGGGACTTGGCGAGGTCCGTGACCACGAGTTCCAGGTACGCGCAGCGGACAATGTCCGGAGCAGGAACCGTGGGAGCGGGGATGGGGCCGGTGAAGGGGTTGCTCATGATGGTCTCTCTTCGTTGAAAGGTCTTAGGCGCCGAATTTGGGGGTGTGGACTGAGCCGAGGGTGATGTGCACGGCCTGCTGGTCGGTGTAGAAGTCGATGGAACGGTAACCGCCCTCGTGGCCCAGGCCGGAGGCTTTCACACCGCCGAACGGGGTGCGGAGGTCACGGACGTTGTGGCTGTTGAGCCACACCATGCCGGCTTCGACGTTCTGGGAGAAGTTGTGCGCACGGGTCAGGTTCTGGGTCCAGATGTAGGCCGCCAGGCCGTACTTGGTATTGTTCGCCAAGGCGAGGGCTTCGTCGTCGTTCTCGAACGGCGTGATGGCCACGACCGGACCGAAGATTTCTTCCTGGAAGATCCGGGCGTCAGGCGCAACGTCGGCAAACACCGTGGGTGCGATGTAGTTGCCTTCGGGCAGGTGGTCGGGCCTGCCGCCACCGGCCAGGAGGCGGCCTTCGGACTTGCCGATCTCCACGTACGATGCGACCTTCTCGTAGTGCTCAGGGTGGACGAGCGCACCCACTTGGGTCTTGGGATCGTGGGGATCGCCCACCACGATGTTCTTGGCGCGGGCGGCGTACTTTTCACAGAACTCGTCGTAGATGGCCCGCTCAACCAGGATGCGGGAACCGGCGGTGCAACGTTCGCCGTTGAGGGAGAACACCCCGAAAAGGGCCGAATCAATGGCTGCGTCCAGATCAGCGTCGGCGAACACCACACAGGGCGACTTGCCGCCGAGCTCCATGGACAGGCCTTTGAGGTTTTCGGCGGCGTTCCGGAAGATCGTCTGTCCGGTGGTGGTCTCGCCCGTGAAGGAAATCAGCGGTACGTCAGGGTGCTTGACCAAGGCGTCCCCGGCTTCCTCGCCCAGGCCGTTGACCAGGTTGAACACGCCGTCGGGCAGGCCTGCATCCTTGAAGATCTGCGCCCACAGGGAGGCAGATAGCGGCGTGAACTCGGCCGGCTTGAGGACCACGGTGTTGCCGGTTGCCAGGGCCGGTGCGAGCTTCCAGGACTCGAGCATGAACGGGGTATTCCACGGCGTAATCAAGCCAGCGACGCCGATCGGCTTGCGGTTGACGTAGTTGATCTGTGAGCCCGGGACCTTCATGGCGTCGTCGAACTGGGCAACGATCAGGTCCGCGAAGAAGCGGAAGTTCTCGGCGGCGCGGAGGGCCTGGCCCTTGGCCTGGGTGATCGGCAGGCCGGTATCAAAGGTTTCGAGTTCGGCGAGGCGGGCTTCCTGGGCCTCGACAGCATCGGCGATCTTGTTCAGCACACGGGCACGTTCGCGGGGCTTCATCTTCGGCCAGGGACCGTTCACAAATGCTTCGCGGGCTGCGGCGACGGCGAGGTCGATGTCTTCCTTCTGGCCGGCGGCGGCCGTGGCGTAATTGCCGTTGGATACGGGGTCCAGGACGTCGAAGGTCTTGCCTGAAAGAGAGTCAACGAACTCGCCGTTGATGAAGTGCTGGATGTGCGTGGGGAGGTTCTCGGGGATGTAATGCTTGCTGGTTTCTACTGAGGTCGTCATCGTTGAAGTCCTTTACTGGTTCTTTGCTGTGGAGAGGTAAGCGTCCAGGGTGGCGGCGCGGTGTTGTCGGGCTGCTTTTTCGATGGTGTCGGCATCTGCTCCGCCCTCGATGAGCTGCAGCAGTGCCTCGTGTTCGCGCACGGATTCCTGGGCCCGGCCGGGCACGAAGCGGAACGTGGACGAGCGCAGGGACGCCAGCCTGTTCCAGCCCCGATGGACGAGGTCAAGGATGTGTGGATTGGGGCAGTGTTCAAAGAGGACACTGTGGAAATCCTGGTTCAGTGTTGTGAAGCGGACGGGATCAAAGTGGTCCAGGCATTCACGCATTTCTGCGTTTACCGCCCGTGCGCGTTCTATGGCAACGGCATCGATCAGAGGTGCGGACAGCGCAGTAGCCGCACCCTCGACGATGCTGAGGGTCTGCATCGTGTACAGGTACTCGGTGGGGTCGATTCCGGACACCGTCGCACCGACGTTGCGTTCGAACTTCACCAGCCCTTCGGCCTCCAGACGGCGGATTGCTTCGCGCACGGGAACCACGCTGAAGCCCAGATCCTCGGCGATCTTCGCCAGCACCAGCCGGTAGCCCGGGGTGTAGGTACCCTCGACGATCCTGGCCTTGACGGCGTCATAGGCCTGCTGGGACTTACTTCCGACGGCGGTTTCAGTCACCGGATGCTCCTTCCGGGCTTTGCGTGGCGTTCCACTCGGCTGTGACCCACTTCGCGTACCGCGCCTGCCATTCTTTGTTCATCGGGTAGAGCCCGTCCACGCTGTTGCCTTCCTGGACCATCTGGAAAATGAACGTCTCTTCCTTTTCCTGCTGAATGCAGTCATCCACGAGTTCATCGGCGATGGCCGGCGGGATCACCAGAATGCCGTCGGAGTCGGCCACGATGATGTCGCCGGGCTGCACGGTGGCCCCGCCGCAGGCGATGGTGATGTCCGTATCCCACGGGATATGCCTGCGTCCCAGCACGGCCGGGTGCGGGTTGGCGAAGTAGGTGGGCATCTCCAGATCGGCCACGGCGGAGTAGTCGCGGACGCCGCCGTCGGTGATGATCGCAGCTGCCCCGCGAACCTGGGCCCGCAGCGCGAGGATGTCCCCCACCGTGCCGGTACCCTTTTCTCCCCTGGCTTCCATGACCAGGATTTCGCCTTCGTTGACGGAATCGATGGCGCGCTTCTGGGCATTGAACCCGCCACCGTGGGTCTTGAAGAGATCCTCCCGATTGGGAACGTAGCGCAGCGTCCGAGCGAGGCCCACAACTTTGCGGTCCGGGCGGGTGGCCTGCAGCCCATCGATACTGACGTTGTTGAGGCCGCGCTTGCGCAGCTGCGAAGACAACGTGGCCGTCGCGACGGATTCGAGCTTGGCTTTCAACTCCGGCGTCAGCACACTTGCGGCAGCCGCCGGTTCCGAAGCCTCAAGACCCGCAGCTTCCCGCGAACCGTATGCCTCTTCCCGCTGGGTGTCATCGCTCTTGGGCTGGGCACCAAAGTCCGCGAACGGCGTCGTACCTTCCGTCACCTTGGTAACCAGGCGTCCGCTGCTGAAATCACCGCCGGTGACCTCAATTTCGACGACGTCTCCCGGCTGGGCGACCGACGCGCCGGCCGGGGTGCCGGTGAGGATGATGTCGCCTTCTTCCAGGGTGAGCAGCTGGGAGAGGTCCGCGACGAGCTGCGCGAACGGGAAGAGCAGGTCCTCCGTGGTGTCGTCCTGGACGAGATCGTTGTTGTGCCAGGTCCGGATCCGCAGCGCAGCGGGATCCACAGCGTCTGCCGGGATCAGTGCAGGACCGACAGGCGTGAAGCCGTCGCCGCCCTTGGACCGGACATTGGAGCCCTTGTCCGCGTAACGGAGGTCGTAGACGCCGAGGTCGTTGGACGCTGTAACCCACTGGACATGGCTCCACGCGTCCTCCAGCCCTACCCGGCGGGCGGCCTTGCCCATGACCAAGGCGATCTCCCCTTCGTAGCCGAGCAGCTCGCAACCGGCGGGCCGTTCAACAGTTCCCGGAGCGTCGGCCGTACCAAGCGCCAGGGACGTTGCTGGCTTCAGGAAGTAGGAGGGCTGCAGCGGCGTGCGGCCCCGCTGGGCTGCGCGGCTGGGGTAGTTGATGTGGACGGCAATGACTTTGCGCGTCCGCGCCAGCATGTCCTGGTTGACTTCCTGGGTCCGGAACTCCAGCGTCACGGGTCCTCCTCTTCGGCGAGCACGCTTCATCAAGCGTTATCAGGTACGAAATCGTATACGATAACTATGGCTCGTGATCCACGGCACGTCAACCCCTATCCAACTAGCATCCGATGCAGGCCGAGGGGCTGCAGGGCGGGGAGGCCTTACATACTGTCGGTGGGCTCCCGTAGGGTACCGGCATGGACATCATCCTTGTACCCGGTTTCTGGTTGGACGCCTCATCCTGGGCGGAGGTAACGCCTCCACTGGTGGCAGCAGGGCACACAGTTCATCCGCTCACACTGCCCGGACTGGAGTCGGCCGGTGCAAGCCGTGCGGGAATCGGCCTGCAGACACACATCGACGCCGTTGCCTCCACCGTGGACTCCCTCGAAGGCAAGGTCATCCTGGTAGGGCACTCAGGCGGCGGGGCCATCATTCATGGCGTGGCGGATGCCCGCCCGGACCGCGTAGCCCGCGCCATCTACGTGGACAGCGGCCCCTTGGGCGAGGGCGGTGTCATCAATGACGAACTGCCCGACGACGGCGACGAGATTCCGCTGCCGCCGTGGGAAGCCTTCGAAGAGGAAGACCTCGTTGACCTCACCGACGAACTGCGCGAATCTTTCCGCGCCCGCGCGATTCCCCAGCCCAAGGGTGTCGCGTTCGACCAACAACACCTACAGGATGTGCGGCGCTACGAGGTCCCCGCCACGATCATCGCCTGCGAATTCCCGTCCTCGCTCCTCAAGGAGTGGATGGACGCCGGGCATCCGTTCACGGCTGAGCTCGCGAGGATCCGGGACGTGGACTACATCGACCTGCCAACAGGCCACTGGCCGCAGTTCACCAAGCCCAAGGAGTTGGGCGAGGCGATCCTGCGGTCCATTGACCGCTCCAACTAGGAGCGGGGTCGTGTATTCGTTGCAGGTCCCTCCGGCGCGGCGCCGCCCTCGTCCGTCCAGTCGGCGCCCGTGCTGTCATCCAACGCGGGATCCGAGATGACGTCCGACGTGACCGTGGGCACCGTCGTGACAGTGGGCTTGGAGTTGGAATCCTGGCCTGACTTTGGGGCGCTGATACCCGGGAACAGGGTTTCGACCTTCTCGAGCAGCTTCTTTCCCGCGTCATAGAGGTTGTCCAGGATGTCCGGTACAGACTCCTGGACAGCCTCAGTAGCCTGGTGGACGTTCTGCTGGACGTCGGGGTTGTTCAGGACCTTCTCGGTGCCCCCGCGAAGCCGGCGATACACCTCCGGCCAGGATTTTGATCCCCACACGTAGCCGACGGCCACGCCAACGGCGAACAATGCCTTCCCTTTCACAGCAATCACTCCTTCCGAGGTGTTTATCCTTCGACACTAGCCGGGTAGCGCACCTGCTGTCACGCGCACATTACTAATGTGCCGATCCGTGAACATTTGCTGAATTTGAAGCAACCATCCAGCCGTTATGCCAAGGCCGGACAAGATGGATCAGAAGACCTATTAATCGACCACCAACAGGGTGCTCCAGGTGGAGACCAAGGCAACCTCGGCCAAGCCAAGCTGAAGCGGTTCGGCGGGAAACCCCAAGGGGTAGCCGAGGGTGTTGAAGGCTCCGTTCATAGCCACCCGCCCGCAAATCCTTGGATCCCAGTGGCGGGGCCGCAGGCCGACAATTAGACAGGTTACTTGCTACTAGTCCGCGGAGCGGCTAGCGTTACTGGTGTAGCAGCAAGACCGACCCAATCGGCAGGAGTGCTTTATTGGCCGTCGTTAACAAATTCATCGGGGTTTTGTAACCGTTCCAATCCCCGCATTGAAAAGGGCCTTCAAGGGCCCCATTAAGGTGCCTGAACACTGGAACAGGCGCCCGATGAACTGAACCTCTTCATAATGTTCATGGAATTTCCATCAACAAGAAAGAAGGAACAAAAATGGGTTTCTTTGGTTTTCTACTGCTCGGTCTTTTGGCCGGCGCTATCGCAAAGCTTATTCTTCCCGGCCGCCAGGGTGGCGGCTGGCTGGTAACCCTCCTGCTGGGCGTCGTAGGCGCCCTCCTGGGTGGCTGGATCGGCGGCCTCATCTTTGGCACGGGCCTGCAGGAATTCTTCTCGCTGACCACATGGCTGCTGGCCATCGGCGGCTCCATCATCGTCCTGCTGATCTGGGGACTCCTCACCAACCGCAGGGCACACCATGGCTAACAACCAGAATCGGGACGCCAACGGCGAGGAACTGGACGGCCAGTATGTTGAGGGCGACTACGGTGACGCAGGCGCTTCACCGGAAACGCTGAAGGACGACGCCGGCGGAGACTACACCGAAGGTGACTACGCCGAGAAGACGGTCCCTTCAGCTGACGCCGAGCTTGATGAGCGCAACACGGAGGACACCCCGAAGGATCGTCCGTTCTCATCCGAGCCGGACGACGAAGCCTCGGGCTCCAGCCGTCCGTAACACCTGAATACAGCAAAGAACCCGGAGGACTGCACTGCAGCCTCCGGGTTCTTTACGTTGGTCGTTCTTCCGTAGGCCCCCGATGCGGCAGGGCCGCGTTCTGTCAGGATCTACGTCCGCAAAGTCCTGGCCTTGACCATCATGAACAACCCATACGCAATAAGGCCAACGGCAACCGCCGCCAGAAGGTATGGCCCGTACGGCTGCTCCTTGAGGGCCTTGAGGCCGCCGTCCAGGCCCGTGGATTGCTCGGGCTGGGCCCGCAAAGCTGCAATGACCACCAAGAGCCCCACAAGGAAGAGGGCTATTCCTTTGGCAATGTAGCCCACCACGCCAACACCGGTTTGGAACTTCCGCACACTCTGGTTGGACGACAGGGACAAGTCCCGGGTGAACGTTTGCTTGAAGCCACGCACTGCGAAAACTATGCCCGTGATGGCAATGCCCGCGCCCACTGCGACCAGCAGGAAAACCCCGAAAGGAGCTTTCAGGAGCGTTAGGGTCCAGTCGCTGGTGGATTCCCGGCTGTTCCGGCCTTTGCCCATGATGAAGGAAATGATCGTGGCGGCGAGCGCGGCGAATACCAGGGCCTGGCCAGCTGCGGAGAACCGCTTGCCAGGCTTATTGTCCGACTTCCTGCGGTAACCCAGGACGGCGTTGCCCAACTGCCACAGCGCCAACGCTGTACAAGCAGCGAAGCAGGCCCAGAGCAGGAACGGACCGGCAGGTTGGTTAGCCAGGGATGCCACAGCCCCGGACACATCGGCTTCACCCGTACGCCCGAACGCCAGTTGCAAGGCGATGACACCGATGAGCAGATGCAACAACCCACTCACGGCAAAGCCGGTTCTGGCAACGATTTCGAAGGCACGGGAGTTCGAGGCGTCCTCGGCCACATCAGCCGCCTTCTTCATCTCCTCTTTGATGACAAGCCTCCTTAGCTATCGCCTGCACTCCATGGTGCCATTCGATCGTTGTCCAAGCCACCGCATTAACGACGGCGGGCAGGCACCTTGGGTGCCTGCCCGCCACAACTCGTTTGCGGGCTTTAGAACCCGACCACCGACTGAGGCCAGATACTCCTCAGGCCCACGCCGAGCGGGTTGAACTGCTCGCGTACGCTCACCACGGCCCGGGTCTGGCCCGGGACCTCGGCTGCGTGCCGGGAAGTCTCGGCCGTTCCGGCGAGCGGGCTGGACGTGACAGGCGCCGGGCCGGCACTGACGGACAGGGCGGTGATCTGGTCAGGCATCTCGGTGGTCCTTCCTGGAAGTTCCATCAACTCTGTTGGCTGATGTTTCAACCATCGGACCGGGCCCTCAAGAACCCCGCCGGGTCATCTCAAGATTGGCTCAAGAATTTCCGATCTCCGCCGGACCCGCCTGAGCGGGGCCGCTGTTTAGCAGGCGCTCAATGTCGGCGAAGCCCAGCCCTGAAGCGATCGCAAGATCGGGGAGCTGCGCTCCTGCCGCGGCCGCGCTTCTCATGGCCCGCAACAAAGAATCCTCTGCTCCGTCCATTTCCCACTGCAGGCTCTCGATCCGCGCCGAGGCCGCCCAGACGTCGTCCAGCAACATGGTTCGCCGCGATGGTGCAGACAGGGAGGGGGCACCCTCCTGCACAGGCCCGGGAAGAGCTTGGGCCGTCGTTCCCGTCGTCAATGCAACAGTCATAGCGCTTCCTCCAAGGACAGATGTAACTTGATTGGCTAGTTATATGGCAATCTAACTACATGATTCCACTGCAAGGAAACACCAGTGATGCACGTCACACAAAACGGGGCGTGAGGAATCGCTGCGCCGGAACGTCTAGTTCATGACGGCGCACCAGGCGCCGCACCCAACGCAAACCCACCGCAAACCCAACGCATAGGAGTCAATGCCATGACCGTTCAGACGCACACCCCGGCAGACGTACCGGCCAAGAACACCGCCGCCACCACCCCGGCAGGGGCACTGGATAAGGGTAAGGACGGGCGCGGAGCCACGACCGTCGCCGACGGCGTCGTTGCCAAGATCGCCGGTATCGCCATCCAGGAAATCCCCGGTGTCCACGCCCTCGGCGGCGGCGCAGCCAGGGCTATCGGAACACTCCGTGAAAAGGTCGGCCAGAAAGACCTCACGCAAGGTGTCAGCGTTGAAGTTGGCCAGACCCAAGTGGCAGTCGACGTCACCCTGGTCGTCGAGTACCCGCACCCGCTCCAGGAAGTGGCTGATAACGCCCGCGACGCCGTTTATACGGCAATCGAGGACCTGGTGGGCATGGAAGTAACGGAAGTCAACATCACGATCACGGACATCCATGTCCCTTCTGAAGATGCAGACGCCGATGATGCCGGGCGTGAGCCGAGGGTCGCATGAGCCCCACCATCACCGGCCTGGCCGTGGGCGCGGTCCTGGCTGTCGTTTCGTTGGCTTTCGGGTTCTGGGGCCTGCTGCTGACAGCCCTGTTCATGGCGATCGGGGCGGTGCTGGGCCGCTCCGCCGAAGGAAAGCTTGACCTCCGCGGGGTGCTGGATGCCTTGTCGGGCAAGCGCTCCTCCACATGAGCGGGGAAGCCGGGACCATGCCTGCCACGACCACGCCGGCCAGGGCAGGACACACCCGAATCGCCCGTTCGGCACTGCAAAAGACTGTGGAAGCAATCACCGCCCGCGCATTCCGGGTGGACCCGCACCAAGTGCGGGCTGAATTGGAGGACGACGCCGGAAAGCTGGGCGTCAACCTCACGGTGAAGATGGCTCTTCCCCCGCTTCTGGCACCACGTAGGGACGGGGGCGGCACCGTTTTCGACCAAGCCCACGCAGTGCGCACCGAACTGGTGGCCCGGGGGCTGGAGCTGACCGGGTTGGAACTTGGCCGCGTGGACATCAGGCTCATGGGAGCCAAGCCCCAGCAATCCAAGGAAAGGAGAGTGGAATGACCCAGGATCGAACCCTTCGGCGCTTGGTCCGACGCGAAACCCATTCCTCGCGGGCCCTCCCGTCGATCATTGTGGCAAGTATCCTGCTCCTCGTTTTCCTTTGGCTGGCTGCAGAAAGCGTCCTGTGGCTGCTCAATGACCGGCCGCTGCTGGCCAGCCCGGCCCACATCCGTCAGTGGCTCGTCGGGCTCCCCGGCTCCACCGTGCCGGCAGGGCTGACCGCGGCCGGTGTCGGCTTGGGAATCCTGGGGCTCCTGCTGCTTGGCGTGGCCGTAGGCAAAGGCCGCCGCGCCCGGCGCGCGCTGGCCAGCGACCGCATCGCCACAGTCGTGGACGACAACGTCATCGCCGCCGCAGTGTCCAGCACGTCGCGCCTCGCTGCGGGCCTGGCACCGGGCCAAGTGACCACAACCGTCGGCGGACGCTCCGTGCGCGTCCAGGTGCGTCCGACGTCGGGCGTTCCATTGGACCTTGCGTCCATCAAAACAGCGCTCGACGGCGAACTGGCCGCCTACGCGCTCGACCGGCAGGTCACGGGCAAAGTCCGGGTCGCGAACGAAGGAGCGGTAGGACAATGAGACGAACCAATCGGCCGCTTAACCGCATCCTGCTGGCGATCCTGGGGATCATCCTGCTGGGCGCCGGAGCCGCAGTCATCGCGGCCGGTACCCTGCCGGGAGTTGCCGGGACGTGGACGACCATCGGCTCGAACCTCACGGACCATGCCCGGCAGCTGGCAAGCACCGCACCCATCCCGGGACCGGCACGGAGCTGGTGGCTGGTAGCCGGAATCGGCGTCCTCCTGCTCGGTGCTGGACTCAGCGCCGCATGGCTGGCTTCCCAAGGCGGGGGCCGGACGCCTCGCCTGGCCGAACGATCCGAGGGAGCCGACGGGCGGACCGTGGTGGACGTCGGACTCATTTCCGCGGCGGTGCAGGATGCCCTCAGCGGGAACCGGAACGTCCTGGCCACATCGGTCTCCGCGTGGCAATCCCGGCAGGGAACAGCGCTGCGGCTCCGCATGGAAGCCCGTCACGGAAGCTCGCCGCGGGAGTTGGCGGATACCGCCGAACAGCTGGTCAGGCAGATCGATTCGTGGCTGGGCCATCCGGTGCCCGTACTGGTGCGAATCACCAGCGGCGCCCGCACCCGGACTTCCGGGGCCCAGCGCGCGAAATGAGCCAACGGGAATCCGGGAAGACCAACGAGGACAGGAAGGCGGGAACGTGACTGGTTCACCCGCAGCTCAGCATCAACTGGACCTCGTACCCGACGCCCTGCTGGCGGGCCGCGCGGCCGACGGCGACACCGCTGCCTTCGAAGCGCTTGCCCGCCGGCACGGTCCGTTGATGCGGGCGACTGCGCGACGACTGACCGGCTCGCTGGCAGACGCCGACGACGTCGTCCAGGAAACCCTGGTGCAGGCATGGAAGCAGCTGGACAGCCTTCGCGACCCCGCTGCGGTCAAGGGCTGGCTGTTGAGGATCGTTGGCAGCCGGAGTATCGATTACCTGCGCAAACGCCGTAACCACGCGGACCTTGTCGATGCGGAGAACCACGTGGACCAACACACGCGGCCACGGCCCGAAGACCCCGAGGGGAATGCCCTCAGCAGCTCGCGGGTGGAGGCGCTGAAGGCCGCTCTGGCAGCCCTTCCCGAGGAACAGCGGCGCTGCTGGGTGCTCAAGGAATTCAATGACCAGAGCTACGAGGAGATTGCGCTGACGTTGAACATCAGCCCCGACAGTGTCCGGGGCCGTCTGGCCCGGGCCCGGATTACCCTGGCGCGCATGATGGAGGAATGGCGATGAGCAACCCCCGCGACACCCTCGAATGCGGGCATAGCCTGGCGGAATTGAGTGCCTACCTGGACACGGGGAAGATCGCTGACCCTGCCCACCTGGACTCATGCCCCGAATGCCAAGCGGGCCTCGCATCCCTGCGAAACCTCTCTGCTTTGGGCAGCGAGCTCCTCAGCTCGGACGTGGCCGACGCCGGTTCAGGCAGTGATGACTGGATGCAGTCCATTCTCGACAACCTTCGGCTGGAACTGCGGCCGGGTCGGAGCATCCCCCTGCAGTCGGACCATCCTGATGACACCCTCTGGGAAACCGAAGGATCCATCTCGGCACTGATCCGGTCCGTTGTTGATGCACATCCAGGCACGGCCGCCGGCAAATGCCGACTACATGGCGACGTCACCATCCCCGGGGCGCTGATCACCGTGGAGGTAGAGATAGCGGTTGTCTACGGGCACTCCATGGAGGAGCGGGCCGACCAGTTGCGGGAGGAACTGGCCAGGACCTTGGCCACCCACACCGAACTCGCCATCGAAGCCATCAACATCACCGTCACCGATGTCCTGGAGGAGCAGCCATGACCGAGCCCCTGGACGCCGCGGGCTCATCCGCGTCCACCCCTCCCACCGGCCTGGCCGAGGAACTGCTGGACGTGGTCCAATCCGTTCCTGGTGTCAGCGCGGTCTACCCCGCGCAGCCGCTGTGGCAGTCCATAGCCGGCTCAGCGCTGTCCGCGGTGACAGGCGAGCCACTCCCCGTGATTGGCCTGACGGACACGGCCGGCACTCTGGCGGTCAAAGCGCGGATCGGTGTCAGCACTCCCCGTCCGGCCCCGGCCGTAGCCCGTGACGTAGCCGACGCGATCCGTAGGCACCTCCTCCCCCGCGCCGCCGCCGTCGAGGTTTCCGTTGTGAAAGTTGGCAGTTAGGGCATTCGCGCTCCCGCCGATGAGGTTTTCTGGTTCATAATGAACAAACTGAACACAAGTGAACTTGATGGACGGAGTCCCGTATGCTGTCCGAGGATCGCCAACAGCTCATCCTGAAGGAACTCGCCCTTCACGGATCCCTCAACGCCGGGGAATTCGCCGCCAAGATCGGCACTTCCGGGATGACCATCAGGCGGGACCTGGCGGTCCTCGCCGAGCGGGGCCTCCTGGAGCGGGTCCACGGGGGTGCCATCTCAAGCGGCGGAAAGCCTGGCCCTGGTACCGCCGGATCCACCACCTGGCGTCCCGGCGGCAGGCGGCCGCTGGCGACGGTCGGCATGATCGTGCCGTCGGCGTCGTACTACTTTCCGGGCGTGATCCGGGGTGCGGAAGCGGCGGCGCAGGAAGCGGGCGTCCGGCTGGTGCTGGGGGTCTCGAACTACTCGGGGCCGGAGGAACGGCGCCAGCTGAAGCGGCTTTACGAGCACGGCGTGGACGGGATCCTTGTCACGCCCGGAGGGCAGTCGCTCGCGGGCACGGAAACACTGGGGCTGCTCGCGGAAGCGGAGGTTCCCGTGGTGGTGGTGGAGCGATCCATCGATGACGCCCTGGACCACGGCCGCCTCGAATCGGTCCGCAGCGACCACGTCCGCGGCGCGGAAATCGCCGTGAACCACCTCCTCGAGCTGGGCCACCAACGCATCGCCATCTGCCTGCGCGAGGACAGCCCCACCGCCCCACAGCTCATCAGTGGCTTCCACGTGGCCCTGCAACGGGCAGGCCATGCCCGGGACGATTCCCTGGTGCGCACCATGCCACGCGCGCAAAACGATCCCCAGGCGCACCGGGTCATGGTGGACGGAATCCTGTCCTGGTGTGCCGGGTCGCAGGTCACGGCGGCCATAGTCCACACCGACGAGGACGCCCTCCAGTTCGCCAGCGTCTGCCAGGAAAAGGGAATCCGGATTCCGAAGGACTTCGCGATTATCGCGTACGACGACGAGATTGCGGCTTTGGGGGCAGTCCCTCTGACTGCTGTGGCACCACCCAAGTACGACGTCGGCCACCAGGCCTTGCGGATGTGCCTGGACCGCATCGGAGCCGGACGTGGAGGCACGTCGGCGCTCCAGCGGGTCAACCTTTCGCCCGCGTTGGTGGTCCGGGACTCGACGCGAAGGTAGCTTCGGCACCCCGCTCTGTTTATTTCTGTTCACTTCGTGGTCAATGTTCACTTTTGTGGATTCAATGGTGGTTAGTTCGATAGTGCCCCTGAGCACTCCGCAACTTCGCATCGTGAACTTCAAAGGAGAACAGAATGAAGCGTCGCCAGCTTCTGCTCGGAACGGTCAGCCTCATGGCCAGCGCCGCCCTCATCACCGGCTGCGGCAGTTCCCCGGCCGCAACATCCGCGCCCGCCCCTACCGGGGACCCCACCGGCACCGTCACTTTCTGGTCATCGCTGGCCGGAATGGACAAAGTGGCTGCCGCGTTCAACGCCAGCCAGGACAAGATCAAGGTCACCTTCGAGACAGTACCCAACGGCGCGAGCGGAGGGTACGCAAAGCTGTCCACCGCCATCACGGCCGGCAACGGCCCCGATGTTGCCACCATCGAATACCCCCAGCTGCCGCAGTTCGTCAGCAACGGCCAACTCCAGCCCCTGGACGGCTTGATCGATAAGGCCGCAACCCTCGACAAACTGACTGATGAGACCAAAGCCCTGGTGCAGTTCGACGAAAAGACCTACGCGCTCCCCTACGACGCAGCCCCGATGATCATGTGGTACCGCAAAGACATGCTGGAGAAGGCCGGCGTCGGGGTGCCCAAGACCTGGGAAGAGTTCGAGGCCGCAGGCCAAAAGATCAAGGCCGTGGCGCCCGAAGCCCACCTGGCCAGCTTCAACCCCAACGAAGCTGCCCTGACCGCAGCCCTCTCCTGGCAGGCCGGGGCCAAATGGTTCGGTACCGACGCGGACAGCTGGAAGGTCGGGATCAATGACCAGTCCACGCAGAAGGTAGCGGACTACTGGCAGAAGCTGATCGACCAGAAAATCGTCAAAGTCCAGCAGTCCTTCAGCGACGAATGGTCCGCGGACCTGGCCAGCGGCGCCGTCGTGGGTGTCCTCGGGGCCAACTGGAGCGCAACCGGCATCCAGAAGCGCACCGAAGCCAGCGGACAGAAGGGCCAGTGGATCGCAGCGGAGGTACCCAACTGGGGGTCGCCGTCGGACGCCTTTTACGGTGGCTCCAGCTTCAACGTCACCAAGAGCAGCAAGAACCCTGCTGCGGCGGCGAAGTTCATCGAATACCTGACCACCAGCCCGGCCGCCATCAAGGCCCGCGGCAACACCGGCTCCGCTTTCCTCGCTTCGCCTGGGCTGACCCCCGTTGCGCAAAGCGCTTTCGATGCCAGCTACTTCGGTAACGACATCTACGAAGTCTTCAACAAGGCCTACTCCACCATCACACCGGGCTGGCAGTGGGGTCCCAACTGGGACATCACCAACACTGCCCTCAAGGACGCCTACGGCACGTTGAGCACGGGGGGCCAAGTCCGGGATGCCGTGGACGCGGCCCAGAAGGCCACCGTTGACGGACTCAAGCAGAACGGCCTCTCCGTCAAGGAGTAGGCCCGCGAGGCTGGTCGGCCCGGGAGTACCGGGCCGACCAGCCGGCGAGGAGATTAACCATGGTCACCCAAGTACCTTCCGTCCGAGGCACCAAACGCCCGGGATCCCGCAAACAACGCCCCATGTCCGGAACGGGAGGACGGACGGCGGCACTGTTCCTCACCCCCTTCTTCGCAGTATTCGCCGTCGCGATGGTGGCACCTGTTATCTACGCGGTGGTGCTGAGCTTCTTTGCCCAGCAGAAATCCGGTCTTGGCTTCAGCGAGGCCAAAACATCGTTCGTGGGCCTGGAAAACTACCTGCAGGTCCTCCAGTCGGAAAGCTTTGTGGGAGGAATCGGCAGGCTCGCCCTGTACTGTGCCATCTACATCCCGTGCATGGTGGGCGGGGCGCTCGCTTTCGCGCTCCTGCTGGATGCTGCCGTGGCACGGGCCAGGAAGCTCTTTCAGTTGCTGGTCTTCCTCCCGCATGCGGTCCCAGGCGTCATCGCCGCACTGATCTGGGCGTACCTGTACACACCCGGTGTCAGCCCGATCGTCTCCGCCCTGGAATCGGGTGGGGTTGCGGTGAACTTCCTGGACCACCAAATGATCCTGCCCTCCATCGTGAATATCGCGGTGTGGGAATGGACCGGGTACAACGTGATCATCCTCTTCACCGCGTTGCAGGCTGTTCCGCGGGAAATCCTGGAAGCAGCCCGCGTTGACGGGGCCGGTGAAATCAGGAGTGCCCTGAGCATCAAGTTGCCGTTGGTCCTCCCGGCCCTGAGCGTGATCATGCTGTTCACGGTGATCGGAACGCTTCAGTTGTTCACGGAACCGTCGATTATCTCCAAGGCCACGGCGTCCGTCACCAGCACCTGGGTTCCCAACATGTGGGCCTACGACGCCGCGTTCAACCGGCACAACCTGAACCAGGCCGCCGCCGCTTCCATCATCATCGCGCTCATGGCCGCCGTGCTGTCCTGGGCCGTCACCCGCTTCAGCTCAAGGACGAACAAAGCATGAGCACCTCAACGATGTCGCACCCGGGGATTTCCGCCCCGGCTTCGCCACTGAAACGGCGGCGTTCAGCCCGCAGCGGCGGTTTTGCCAGTTCGTTCACCGTTAATGCGCTCCTGATCCTGGGCTGCGCCTACATGGTCCTTCCCGTGGTGTGGTTGCTCTTTGCATCCACCAAGAACACGGCAGACCTCTACGGCACCGCCGCTTACGCATTCGGCCAGCCGGCATTCTTCGACAACGTCGCCGCCGTGCTGAACCAGGACGGCGGAGTCTTCCTTCGCTGGATGGCGAACTCGATGTTCTATGCCGCCTTCGGCGCGGTCTTCGGTGGGCTGATCTCTGTCCTGGCCGGCTACGCTTTCGACAAATTCCAGTTCCGTGGCAAGGACTCATTCTTTGGCATCGTCCTGGTGGGCGTGCTGATTCCCAACACCGCGACCGTCCTGCCCATGTACCTGCTGGCCTCGGTCTTTGGTATCACCAACACCGTCTGGGCCATTCTCATCCCGGTGCTGTGCAATCCGTTCGGCGTGTACCTGGCCAGGGTCTACTCGGCGGCGTATGTCCCTGCTGAGACCCTGGAAGCAGCCCGCGTTGACGGCGCGGGACCGATCCGCAGCTTCTTCTCCCTGGGCCTGCCCATGATGATGCCCGGCTATGTCACCATCGCCTTGTTCCAGTTCGTGGGCGTGTGGAACAACTTCATGCTGCCCCTGGTGATGCTCCAGGACCAGCAACTGCTCCCCGTCAGCGTCGGCATCTCCATCTGGCAGGGCTACGCGCTGCCCCAACCCGAGTTCACACCGATGGTCATCACCGGCTCATTGCTGTCCATCATTCCGCTGCTGGTGGCGTTCATCCTGCTCCAGCGCTTCTGGAAATCCGGCCTCACTGCAGGGAGCGTCAAGTGAACTTGAACGTTGCCTTGGCCATGCCGGCCCACACAGCCCGGGCCGTGTTTCCGCCGCGAAGCCTGGACCCACTGGAACCTTCCGTCAACCTGCTGGGCCGCGCGCCCATCCAGGACTTCCATTCATCGGCCGGCCGTTCCTTGCTGGCTGACGCCGATGTCCTCATCACCGGCTGGGGTTGCCCCCTGATCGACGAAACTGTCCTGGATGCCGCGCCGCGTTTGCGTTACGTCCTGCATGCCGCCGGAAGCGTGAAACACCACGTTGGTGAAGCCTGCTGGGAACGTGGCATCCAGGTCAGCTCCGCGGCCGACGCCAACGCCATCCCCGTGGCCGAATACACCGTGGCCATGATCATCCTCGCCAACAAGCGGGTCCTCCAGATTGCCCGGGCCCTGCACTCCACCCGGACCGAGGTGCTGCCCGAGCAGCTCTTTCCGGACATGGGAAATTACCGCAAAAGAGTAGGGATCATTGGGGCTTCAAAGATCGGCCGGCACGTCATCCGGCTGCTCGCCCCCTACGATCTTGAGGTCGTGGTTTCGGATCCCTACCTGGACGATGCAGCGGCGGCGGCCCTCGGTGTCGTCAGCGTCAGCCTGGACGAACTGGTGGCGACCTCGGACGTCGTGAGCCTCCACGCGCCGTCGTTGCCCTCCACCAGGAACCTCATGGACGCGGCGATGGTGCAGCGGATGCGGCCGGGCGCAACGTTCATCAACACCTCCCGAGGCGAGCTGGTGGACCAGGATGCGCTGCTCGCCAGGGTCCAACAGGGTGACCTGTACGCCATCCTGGACGTCACGACGCCCTGGGTGCTGCCTTCCGACTCCCCTTTTTACACCCATCCCAATGTGCTCCTGACCCCGCATGTGGCGGGTTCCCTGGGCAGTGAGCTTGAGCGTATGGCGGCGAGTGCCGTCGACGAGGCACTGCGGCTGGCACGCGGCGAACCCCTGCGGTTCAGGGTCAGGCGTGAGGACCTCGCCTTCATGGCGTAGGTGACCCGAGCGCGGACCGACGCAAACGCACGACGGCGACCTCCCGCCGTCGTGCGTCTCTTGCCTTTGGTGTCCGGCCCAGCGGGCTGTCGCCTACGGCGTGGGCTTTCAATTGGTCGCCGCGTTCTCACTCTCCGTCTCCTTCGCCCCGGACCCGGCGTATGAAGCGGAGACCCTCCGGTAGACCGGCGTAAGGAACGCGATCCCGGCCACCACGATCATGATGGTGCCGGCCGCAAGGAACACCAGCGCGATGCCGCGGGACGTCCCCTCACCCAACAACGGCTCCAACCGGGCTGCACCTTCCGCAGAGCGGGCATAGGGGATGAGCCAGAACTGGGCGATCGGGGCAATGAGGAAAGCAGTAACAGGTGCCGCTGCGGATTCGAAAGCCATGGCAAAGCCAAAGACCCTGCCTTGGCGGTGGAGCGGCACCACCTTCTGAATGACGGTCTGTTCAGCCGCTTCCACCACGGGAACCAAGGCCATGTAGAGCCAGATCCCCACAATGTAGAGCCAGGCCCATTCGCGCAACGTGAACACGGCACCCACTAAGCCCATGACTGCCACGGCAAGGAGCAAGGTCCGCAACGGGTTCTGCCCAAGACCGAATTTGCCGATCAGCGCGCCGCCCAGGATAAAGCCCGTGGCTCCGATGGCGAAGACAGTTCCCCACATTTCCACGGAGAACATCTCCAGGCCGTAGGGGTCCATCAGCGCCATGTAGACGCCGCCGATGAAGTTGTTGAACGTTGAGAACAGGATCAGCGCGAACAGCCCGGAGATCGCCATGACGGCCGCCCATGATCCGCGCAGGTCAAAGCCGCCTTGGGCATCGGACGCAGCAGCACGCACTTCTTCGGGCAGCCGGAGACTCAGCAGATGAGCGAAGGCGAGAACGGTCATGACGATGGCCACCACCACCGTCCAGCCCATCCCCAACAGGCCCACGGACAGGCCCGAGAGCACGGAAGTGACAATGAACATCAGCCCCTGCACCATCCCGACCAGGCCGTTGGCGTTGGCCCGCCGATCGGGTTCGATCAGGATGGTCACCGTGGTGGAGAGGGCAATGTTGCGCAGGTTCTCCACCACCGCACCGACGAGGATGATAACCGTGAAGATCCAGAACCACGGCTGGGCAAGGTCCAGGAGCGCCGGTTCCGGCGTCACCAGGAACATGAGGCCCGAGAGCACAAACATCACCATGGTGAAGGCTCCGGCGAACCGCATCACGGCAAGCTTCCGGTAACGGTCCACGAACGTGCCGAAACTGATGCTGGAAAGGGCGATCAACAGCATGTAAGCGCCGCCGATCACCCCTGTGGCAATGACGTTGCGGGTTTCCAGGTACACCCAGAAGGTCAACGCAAACCACAGATAGCTGGTGGTGATATTCGCCAGGGCAGTGTTCACCAGGATCCCGGTAAAGGTACGGGACCGCTCTGCCGGCGTCCGTAGGGAGAGGTCGATGGCGTCGGAATCGCCGGACTGGGCCGGGACCTGCTCGCTCATGCCCCTTAGTAAACCATCCGGGCTATTTCCCCGGTAGTATCGGCAGGGAATCCTGAAGAAGCTTGGGGGAAATGTTCTAATGACGGAAGTTCGGGGGCAGCTGTCCTTCACCGACGACCTCGGCCGTGACCTGCAACTTCAGGAGTACGGATTGGACCCCGAGGCAGGCTCCACCTTGCTTCCCAACGCAGCGGTGATGAGCGCCCTGCAGAACCTCGTGCGTCTCGCCACCGAGTTGTGCGGCGCTCCCTTCGGAGTGGTGAACATCATCAGTGCCGAGTACCAGCACCAGATCGGCGCCTGGGGCGTTGACCCGGGCGTGTGCTCCCGCGAAGATTCGATGTGCGCAAAAGTCTTCCTGTCGCGTGAACGGACCGTCGTGGCCGACGCTTCCAAGGATCCGCGTTTCGCCGACAACCCGTTCGTCACCGGGGAAATCGGCAAAGTACGCTTCTATGCCTCCGTGCCCCTGCAGACCGAGTCGGGTTTTGTCCCGGGCACACTCTGCGTTTTCTCCGACAAGACCAAGGAACTGCGGCCTGAACAGGTGGGCATGCTGGAGGTCCTCGCCAAGCAGGTGGTGGAGCTGCTTGAGCTGCAGCACCGCACCGTCCAGCTGGACAGGACCTACAGCGAACTCAAGGACAGCAACGCCAAGCTTGCCGGTTTCGCTGGCAGGGTCAGCCACGACCTCCGCATCCCGCTGACCACCATCCTTGGCTATGTGGAGCTGGTGGAGGACGACCCCGACGTCGAACCAAACAGCACTGCCGCACGATACCTGGACCGGATCGGTGCCAGCGGGCGGCGAATGCTGGGCATGCTCGAAGACGTCCTCAGCTACTCCCGCGTGGGTGGCGGAATCCAGCCGGAACAGATCTCCTTGCGGGAAGTCACGGAGGAGGTCATCGGCGACCTCGGGGTGGAGCACGCCGGAATCGTGGAAGTTGAAGACATCAGCTTGCGTGCGGACCGGGGCCAGCTCCGCATCCTGCTCCAGAACCTGGTGTCCAACGCCATGAACTACAGCAGCCCCGAGCGGGAACTCAGGATCCGCATCAGCGGCGTGTCCAACTACCACGGCACCACCGTGTTCGTGGCCGATAACGGCAAGGGCATCGCGCCGGAGGACCGCGCCAAAGTCCTGGAACCCCTGGTGCGCCTGCGACGCAATGGTGATGGACCAGGCTCCGGCCTCGGCCTGGCTACGTGCAGCAACATCGCCAAAGCACACGGTGGGGATCTCAACCTCGCAGAAACACCGGGCGGCGGCACCACGGTGGCGGTCAGCTTTCCCGCCGAACCCTAGCCACGCACCTGGCGATGAAAGGCACGACGGCGGACACCCGCCGTCGTGCCTTTCTTACCGGTCCTTGGGCTGCTTGGCGGGGCCGTTTCCTTTTTGTTTGTCCGGCTTGTTGCCGCCACGATCCTTGCCCTTCTCATCCGCCGTCGCTGCCCCTGGCACTGCGGCCGGGACGGGAGCAGGCGCCTGGACGGCAGGGACCGGCGCAGGTTCCGGCAGGTTGACCACTTCAGCAGGAACGGCGGCCGCGGGGTCGGCCTCGACGGGCGTGACACCGGCGGGCGTCGGCACAACCGGAACAACCGGCGCGGCAGGCTGAGGATCCGCTTGCGACACTTCCGATTCTGCGGGCAGGGAGTTGTCTGCCGTGGAACCTGAGGGAGCCAGGCCTTGAGTGAACAGCACCAGCGCCAAAGGCACGGTCACCGCAGCTGCTCCGACACCCCAGACAGTCTTGGGCCGCCGCTTGTGAAGGGTCATGACCGTGGCCATCGAAACCTTGGTTTCGGCAGCGCGCACCGGCGGCCGGGAGGGCAAAGGCGGCAGCACCGCCGTCCTGCGCCCGGCCTGGATTCCGTCATCAGCAAGGGCCTGCTCTACGCCGGCTGCGGCGGGACGTTTTCCGGGATCCATGTCGGTCATGGACTCCAGCAGCGAACGCAGCGGGGCAGGCAACCCGGCCGGAATTTCGGGCGCGCGGTGCAGGCGCGCCGAAGCGGTCTCGATAGGGGTGCCGGGGTATTCAGCCCTGCCGGTGAGGCACTCCAGGAGCACCAGCCCCAATGAGTAGATGTCGCTCGCGGGAGTGAGGCCCAGGCCCTGCGCCTGCTCGGGGCTGAGGTACTGGGCGGTGCCCACGGTAAAGCCCGTTGCCGTCAGGCGGCTGTCGTTCACCACCAGGGCGACGCCAAAGTCCGCCAGCTTAACCTTTTGGGCGAGCCCGGCGTCGTCGGATACCAGGATATTGGCCGGCTTGATGTCCCGGTGGATGACGCCGTGGCCATGCACCTGGGAGAGTGCGCCCGCGATCTGTACCCCGATGCGGGCTACCTCGGGGACGGTGAGCGGACCGTCGGCCAGGAGGGCCCGGAGGTCACGGCCCTCAGCGAGTTCCATGACCAGGTACGCCCGCTCTTCGTCGTTGCGGGTATCGACGCCCACGTCGAAGGCAGCCACCAGCCCGGGGTGGTCAAAACTGGCCAGGAGACGCATCTCAGTTTCCTGCCGGGCACGGAACGAATCGTCGCCGGAGCCCGGGAGGAAGATCTTGATGGCCACGTCACGGCCAAGAAGCAGGTCAGTGGCCCGGTACACGGTCGACATGGCCCCACGGCCCAAAACCGGACCCAGCTGGTATCGGCCATCCAGTGTGTCGTCGATGGAATCGGGGACGCGGGAGTCCACGGCCTCTTCATTGTTGCCCACGAATTGTCACGCCCTTCAGGCCCCACCCGGCTCCACGTAACCCCGTGGGGTCCGCCGTTACCAAGCAATGCCGTCAATCAAACTTTCACGGTAGCCGCGCGTCGCCGACTGCTTCAACAACCACGGCTTGAGCGACCCCCAGCCCAAACAGCATCATCCGGTTCACCAGATTAGTAATCAGGATACTTATTAAGAGGGGGGAAGGGCAATGCGGCGTCATCGTCCGAGATACTCGTTGTGGGTGGTGGCTCTCAGGCTTCGGGGATGACCATGGCGAAACGTTCTTCGCGCGCCACGTCGGGGTCCGGTCCACTGCGGACGCCGGTGTCGAGGGCGTCGATGGCCGCGAGCTCCGCGGTAGAGAGTTCGAAGCCGAACACGTCGAAGTTCCCGGCGATGCGCGCCGGATTGGTTGACTTGGGGATAGCCGAACGGCCCTGCTGCAGGTGCCAGCGAAGCATGACCTGCGCCGGGGTTTTCCCGTGGGCCTGAGCGATGACGGCAATCTCCGGGTCCTGCATGACGTTGCGGCGGTCCTCACCGCCCCAGCCGGGGTAGAAAGTGATGCCGCCGATCGGTGACCACGCCTGGGTGAGAATGCCGTGTTCGGCATCCTTTGCCTGGACGGACAGTTGGGCAAAGTACGGGTGCAGCTCAATCTGGTTCACTGCAGGGACGATGGTCGTGGAGTCGAGCAGCTGCTCCATGTGGTGTGGCATGAAGTTGCTGACGCCGATAGCCCGCACCCGGCCGTCGGCCAAAAGGGATTCAAGTGCCTTATAGGCCGCGACGGTCTTGTCAAAGCGGTCGGGGGCCGGCTGATGCAGGATGAGCAGGTCAAGGTAATCCGTGGCGAGCTTGCCGGCAGCCTTCTCGTAGGCGTGCAGCGTCTGGTCGTAGCCGTAGTCGCTGACCCAGACCTTGGTCTCGATGAACACCTCGGAACGGTCAAGACCTGAGTTCCTGACGCCTTCGCCTACCTCGCGTTCGTTGCCGTACGCTGCGGCGGTGTCGATGTGCCGGTACCCGGCAGCGAGCGCAGCCTCAACGGCCGCCGTTGTCTGCTCGGGGGCGCTTTGGAAGACGCCAAGACCAAGGGCCGGCATCGTTACGCCGTTGTTGAGGGTAAGTTCCATGATCATGCCTTTCACGGTATGCAGGTGGGCCGGGTTAAGGCCGTGGCAGGTTTCGTGCTTTCAATGCAACAGTGATTCCTTAGGCTCCGGGAGTCACTGTCGATCCGGGTACCGCCAGTCCCTCCTTCGACCCCATTGCAGCGCGTAGCGTGGATGCCATGACACAGAGTGATGACGTGCGGAAGTTCCTGAGTTCCCGCCGTGCCAGGATCACGCCGGAGGAAGCCGGCCTGCCTGCCTATGGCGGTAACCGGCGCGTTACCGGGCTGCGCCGCGAGGAAGTCGCGATGCTCGCCGGGATGAGCATCGACTACTACATCCGGCTTGAGCGCGGAAACCTCTCCGGTGCCTCCGACAGCGTCCTCGAAGCCCTCGCCCGTGCACTCAAACTCGACGACGCCGAAACGGCCCACCTTTTTGATCTCGCCCGCGCTGCCACCGCTTCCCCGCGGGTGCGCCGCAAGCGCAGCCCCCAGACGGTGCGTCCCAGCGTGCAGCGCGTCATCGATGCGATCACCACCGCGCCCGCCTGGGTGCGCAATGACCGTGGCGATGTGCTTGCTGCCAACGAACTCGGCCGGGCCCTGTACTTGGACATGATGGCCGAAAAGGTCACCCCGCCGAACAGCGCACGGTTCACCTTCCTGAACCCGAAAGCGCAGGACTTCTTCGCCGATTGGGAACGCAGCGCGGACGACGTCGTTGCGGTTCTTCGCTCAGCGGCAGGGAAAAACCCTTACGACAGGGACCTCACGGACTTGGTGGGTGAACTCTCAACCCGCAGCGAAGAGTTCCGCACACGGTGGGCCCGGCACGACGTGAAGTACCACCGCACTGGCCGCAAGCGGCTGCACCACCCCATCGTGGGTGACCTGGACCTGAGCTACGAAGCGATGGAGCTCCCCGCCGACCCCGGACTGCGAATCAACGTGTACACCGCCGATCCGGGCACACCTTCAGATGACGCACTGAAAATGCTCGCCAGCTGGGCAGCCACCCAGCGCGAGACGACAGAGACCGCCGTCCAGGAGAGCTGACTTCGACCACCCGCCTGGGCGCAAGGCACAATGGAAAGCATGACCCGAACAACTTTCGCCCTCGTCCGCCACGGCCAGACCGACTGGAACGCAGAGCGCCGGTTGCAGGGTTCCACCGATATCCCGCTCAACGACGTCGGTCGTGGCCAGGCGCGCGACGCGGTGGCCGCATTGTCGGACCGGCAGTGGGATGTGGTGGTGTCTTCGCCGTTGGGCCGTGCTGCCGAGACCGCGGAGATCATCGCCGAGGGCCTGGGACTCACTGTTTCGCGGCACGTTCCCGACCTCATCGAACGCAGCTTTGGGCCTGCGGAAGGCTTGCAGGCGGGCCCCGAGCTGGAGGCACTGCGTATCCCCGGCGGCTTCCGCGGAGGCGAGAGCGACGACGACGCTGCCACGCGCGGACTGGCGGCACTTGAGTCACTGGCCAGTGAGTTCGCCGGCAAGCGCGTCCTGGTGGTTGCGCACGGCACCCTGATCCGTTTGACGCTCAATCGCGCCATCGGCCGAACGCTGGACAGCGTCCATAACGCCGTCCTGAACCTTGCCCACCACCACGTCACGGACGGTTGGGAGTTGGAGTACTTCAACGGCGAACGGGTGACGGCCGACGTCGACGCCTGAGATGACCGCCTTGGCCCCGCCAACTACCTGGCCCCGAGCCGCGCTTTGAGCTGCTCCGCATAGTCCCCGTAGGCTGCCGCGATCTCTTCCAGGTCCACAGTTTGGGGAAAGTCGATCACGGGCTGGTGCTCCGCCAGATAGGTGGTGGTTTCCTCAACCACCAGCTGCTCGTCGAAGCCGTCCAGGCCGGCTTCGGCGAGGAATTCCGGGTTGGTGTGGACCAGGGATTCCCCGGTTTGCCCTTCAGATCGCCAGCGCACCAGGTATTCGTTCTGGTTCACGGGCTCGATGTCGAATGTCTTCTCCATGGAAGCAGCCTACGCTGTGCGCAGTGTCCTGCTGTCCACCGCGGGACATGAGGAAAGGCACGACGGCGGAAGGTCGCCGTCGTGCCTTTCTTGCCTTAAGGTCGGCTGCTGAACCTGTAGCCGCTCAGACCTCGGGACGATGCTCAACGACTGTCGTCGGCGCCGTGCGCCGCTCGACGACTGTGCGGCGGGTCCTGTTGGACATGGCAATGGAGATGATCAGGCCGATGATGCCTACCACGATCAGGATGTACCCAACCAGGACCTGGTCCAGGAAGGGGATGAGTCCGGGGGCGAGCGCGAAGGCCAGGATGGCACCGATGGCGATCAGGGCAATGGAAGAACCGATTCTCATAAAGTGCTCCTCATGTTTGTCCAGCGCGAGGTAGCGACCTCCGCCGGATTCGTGTCATCAGGATACTTATCTTTCGCCTCTGCCACCAGCATTTGCGCAACGCTGTGTTCAGCGCCCGAAGCGGGCCGCCAGCCTCGCGATTGCTTCCTCCGGGGTGGGAACCGGGCCGAAGACCTGCTCCTGGCGGCGGGTGTCGGCCACGTATTTCCCGGTATCCCACCATGCCACCATGCTGGCCATGTCACTGACCAGCGGGACGACCTTTGAGGTGACCCTGCCGAGGCCAATGAGCAAGGGCTCGGGCATGGCCATGACCTTGACCGGCTTATCGGAGTGCTTCTCAACCAGGGATGCCACCTCGAGGATGCTGACCGGGCGGGTCCAGCCGATATCGATCCTCTCCCCGTCACCCACGTCGGCGTCCACCGCCTCCGCCAAATACCCGGCAAGGTCGCTGGCGAGCACGAACGTGAGCGGCACATCCTTGGAACCCAGCCACGTGAGCCGCCCCCTATCGAAGGGGTTCCCGCCACCCATGGTGGCCACCTGGTCGAAGAAAGCCCCGGGACGGAGGGCAACGAAAGGCACTCCGAGTTCCTCCAGCTTGTCCTCTGCCAGCTTCTTGTTCCAGAAGTGCGGGATTTGTGGTGTTTGGTCGCTGGTGACGATGCTGATGAGAACGAACCGCGGCACGCCGGCGTATTTGGCCGCAACCGCGAGGTTGCTGTTGCCATAGGTATCGATGGCTTTGGCGTTCTTGTCGTTCCGCGTATATCCGGCAGCCGTCGAGACGACCGCGGACACGCCCGTCATCGCGGTGATCAGGGAACCGGCGTCGAGCATATCGCCCCGGACTACTTCCACGCCCTTCGCCTCGAGCTTCGCCGCGCTGGACTGCGGCCGGACCAGGGCCCGGACCTTCTTGCCGCGCTTGAGCAGCTCATCAACAACCTGGCCACCCAGGAAACCGGTGGCGCCAACTACAAGGACAGGCAGATCGTCAGCCATGGATTCTCCCGGAAGTAGTTCCTGGGTCATTGGTAGCACGACCACCCACGCGAGGCCAGACCCTCCCGCGCATCACCGTGGTGGTCATTGCCGGGGTGGCGCGGACTAGGATCGTTTCCATGGCCAGGATTGAGGACTATGCGATGATCGGGGACCTGAACACTGCCGCCCTCGTGGGGCGGAGCGGGTCCATTGATTGGATGTGCCTTCCCCGGTTTGATTCGCCCGCGTGCTTCGCGGCATTGTTGGACTCCCCCGAAGCGGGCCGCTGGTTGATCGCACCCGCCGGGACACCAAGCGAGGGAGTCTGCACCCGCCGCCAGTACCGCGAAGACACACTGATCCTGGAAACCGAATGGGACGTCGACGGCGGCTCCGTGCGGGTCATCGACTTCATGCCGGTCCGCGATGACGCAGTGGACGTGGTGCGGATCGTCGAAGGGCTCTCCGGCGAGGTGGACATGCACATGGAGCTGGTCCTGCGCTTCGATTATGGCCGGGTAGTGCCGTGGGTACGGCACGGAAAGCACGGCATCAGCGCGGTGGCCGGCCCTGATTCCGCCTACCTCACAACACACGCCCCGCTCGAAGGCCGGGATCGCCGGACCTACAGCGACTTCACCGTCCGCGCCGGCGACAAGGTCCCTTTCGTGCTCCGCTGGGCCCCGAGCCACGAGAAAGAACCACGGCGGATCGACCCCTACCGCGCCCTTGGGGCCACCGGGTCTTTCTGGCTTGAGTGGATCGGCCGCAGTGAAATGGCGGGCAAATACAAGGAACCCGTCGAGAGGTCCCTGATCACGCTCAAGGCCCTGACCTACGCGCCCACCGGCGGGATCGTCGCAGCAGCGACCACGTCGTTGCCGGAGCAGATCGGCGGTCCCCGCAATTGGGATTACCGTTATTGCTGGCTGCGTGACGCCACCTTGACCCTGCAATCCCTCCTCGCGGCCGGGTACACGGAAGAGGCCGCCGCCTGGCGTGATTGGCTGCTCCGCGCCATCGCCGGAGACCCTTCCGAACTTCAGATTGTTTACGGGCTCGACGGCGCCAGGAGACTCCCCGAGGCAGACGTACCGTGGCTTTCCGGTTACGAAGGTTCACAGCCGGTCCGCACCGGCAACGCCGCCGCGCCGCAACTGCAGCTGGACGTCTGGGGTGAGGTGCTGGACGGCCTCTCCCTCACGCGTGCCGCTTCTCCCGCGGGCACCGTGGACAATTCCTGGGACATCCAGGTGGCACTGATGGAGTACCTCGAAGGAGCCTGGGACAAGCCAGATAACGGCCTGTGGGAAATGCGTGGCCCGCGGCAGCACTTCACCCACTCAAAGGTGATGGCATGGGTTGCCGCCGACCGCATGGTCAAGGCCGTGCGCACGTCCGGGTTGCCGGGACCCCACGACCGCTGGGCCGCCCTGCGGAGCGAAATACACGCCGACGTCATGGCCAAAGGCTTCGACACAACCCGCAACACCTTCGTCCAGGCCTACGGCAGCAAGGAACTCGACGCGAGCCTGCTCCTGATACCCCGTGTTGGCTTCCTGCCGCACAGGCACCCCGGAGTGGTCGGGATGGTGGATGCCATCCAAAAGGAGCTCACCGAGGACGGCTTCGTGCTGCGCTACCGCACCGATTCCGGCCACGACGGACTGCCCGGCGATGAAGGCGTTTTCCTGGCTTGCTCATTCTGGCTGGTCGACGCCTTGTTGGGCATAGGCCGCAAGGATGAGGCTACGGAACTCTTTGAACGGCTCCTGACATTGCGCAACGATGTTGGCTTGCTCAGCGAAGAATGGGACCCGCGCACCCAACGGCAGTTGGGCAATACGCCGCAGGCTTTCAGCCACTTCCCGCTCATCCATAGTGCCATGCAGCTGCACCACGGAGAGGCCCACAGCAGCGACCAGCCGATGGGCCATCCCAAGCATCCGGCCTCGGCCAGCGGATCTATGCTTCGGAATGATCCTCGCCTTCGCTAGCGGACGGTTCACCCTTGTGGCTGGCTTCTTCGAGGTGCAGGTCCAGCTTGCGTTCGGCTTCCCGACGGCGCTGCCCTACGGTCCTCATCTGCTGGGTTGTCGGGTCTCCCCGGTCCTCTGACGCTGCACCCGACGACGCGTCGGGCTGGTCTCGCTCCTGTTCACCCATACGAAGATCGTCCCATCGCCAGCGCCTTTGCGGTAGCGGCACTTGCGGTGATACATCGCCGTCAACCAGTGCGGACGTTTCCGTCCAGGCCAATCAGGCGGTCAATGTTTTCCCTCACGAGCATGATGTCTCACTGGAATTCCGGCGCTTGCCATTCAGGGCGGGAGGAGCTTACGCTCAGGGAGGAGACACCGTACTTGTGCCAAAGGTATCCACCTCTCTTTAACCCGTCAGGGTCCACAATGACTGCTCAGTCAGCACAGCAACCTGTTTCTTCCTCCCACCAGGCACGCCAACCCAGTTGCGAAAAGTGCCGCACCAACCAACACCTCATGGTCGACACCATCGATGCCCATTCCGAACTCTCGATGGGCCTTGTTCGCGTCGGTTACAACTGCAGAAACTGCGGTTCCTTCCGCGCCCACGCAGCAACCGTCGCGGACGTGGCCGAGGTCCTCAACACCGCAAAGCCATCCGCCGGGCTGCTGCAGTTTGGTAAGCACTTCCTGCATTGCGGGCTCCCCATGCACACCGGCCCGGGGAAGCTGACCCGGCTGTCCGCCACCACAGGGCGCATCGTCGATCCGGAGCTTGAGGTCTACCTCAACACCCGGGTCCTGCACTGCGACGGGTGTGGCTTCCAGATGGAAATTCCGGACTAGCCAGTCGCGCAGCACCACTAAACATCGCGGATGACCGCGCATTACCGCGCCATGAAGCGTCCGCCGGTGAGCACCGCCGTCGGACGCTTCAGTCGTCCGCCAGTGTTTGGGCTTGCCAGCTTCCGCAGGTAGCGTGAGCCACAGACAGGTATTGCTCCGCAGCGCGCGGACCATTCCCGAGGACGAGCCCCTAGGAGCCAGCCCATGAGCAGATCCCATCGAACGTCACAGCGCGAGCCGAACAACGCCGTCGAACTCAATCCCCTGTTCAGCAGGCCCGGAGAATCAACCATCTTTCCGCGCTTCACCATGCCCGAGGGCGAGGCCCTGCCCTCCACGGCTTACCAGGTTGTCCACGACGAAGCGATGCTCGATGGAAACTCGCGACTGAACCTCGCGACGTTCGTGGGGACATGGATGGAACCCGAAGCGTCCCAGCTGTATGCCGAAACGTTCGACAAGAACATGATCGACAAGGACGAGTACCCTCAAACGGCACTCATCGAAACTCGATGCTGGCGGATGCTCGCGGACCTGTGGAATGCGCCGGACCCGGAAAAGAGCATCGGAACATCCACCATCGGCTCCTCCGAAGCCTGCATGCTGGGCGGCCTGGCGTTGAAACGCCGTTGGCAGCACGCCCGGCGCGAGGCAGGGAAGCCAACCGACAAGCCCAATCTCGTCCTCAGCTCCGCCGTCCAGGTGTGCTGGGAAAAGTTCTGCAACTATTGGGAGGTGGAGCCCAGGTTCGTTCCTGTCTCCGCTGAACACCCGATGCTCGACGGGCATGACCTGGACCAGTACGTCGACGAAAACACCATCGGCGTCGTAGCCATCATGGGTGTCACATACACCGGCGTCTACGAACCCGTCCGCCTGATTTCCGAGGCCCTCGACGACATTCAAGAACGCCGCGGCCTGGACATTCCCATTCACGTCGACGGCGCCTCCGGAGCCATGGTGGCACCTTTCCTGCAGCCACAAACGGTCTGGGACTTCCGGCTCCCGCGGGTTGCTTCCATCAACACCTCAGGCCACAAATACGGGTTGGTCTACCCCGGCCTCGGCTGGGTTGTCTGGCGGGACGCAGCGGCACTGCCCGAAGACCTGATCTTCCACGTCAGCTATCTCGGTGGTGATATGCCCACCTTTGCGCTGAACTTCTCAAGGCCCGGCGCCCAGGTCCTGTTGCAGTACTACCTCTTTCTGCGGCTCGGCTTTGCAGGGTACCGGTCGGTTCAGGCGACCTCCCGGGACGTCGCGCTCTACCTGTCCAACGAAATCGGCGCCATGGACGCCTTCACCCTGTGGAGCGATGGTTCAGACATTCCCGTCTTCGCCTGGCAGCTCAAGGACGGCCACACCGAGCACTGGAACCTGCACCACTTGTCGGAGCGATTGCGGATGAATGGATGGCTTGTGCCGGCCTATCCCCTGCCCGACGGCCTCAGTGACATCACGGTTCAAAGGATCGTGGTTCGGAACGGTTTCACGCGCGACCTCGCCTCAAGTTTCCTCGCCGACCTGAAGAAAGAGGTCGACTACCTGGACAGCCTCACCGCGCCAATGCCCGGCGACAAACAAGCAGAAGGATTCCATCACTGACCCCGTGAACAGGAGGCACACATGTGCCGTCTCTTTGGACTCCATGCCGGAGCCCGACCGGTAAGAGCCACCTTCTGGTTGCTGGACGCCCCGGACAGCCTCTCGGTGCAAAGCCACCGAGAGCCGGACGGGGCCGGGATAGGCACGTACGACGCCGAGGGCGAGGCCCGCGTGGCCAAGCAACCATTGGCGGCCTGGGAGGATCATGCTTTCGCCCGCGAGGCGCGCGACCTGAAGAGCACCACCTTCCTGGCACACGTCCGGTATGCAAGCACTGGTGCGCTCACTATGGTCAACACCCACCCCTTCGAGCAGGACAACCGGCTGTTTGCCCACAACGGAGTGCTTCACGGTCTGGACGAACTCGACCGGCGGCTGACCTCGCTCGGCGTCATGGGACTGGTGCAGGGGCAATCCGACAGTGAGCGGTTCTTCGCGCTGATCACTGCAGAAACCCGTCTGGCCGGCGGCGATGTTAGTGCGGGCATTGTGCAGGCTGTCCACTGGATTGCGCACGAACTGCCCGTCTTCAGCCTCAACTTCATCCTGTCCACGGCGACCGACATGTGGGCCCTCCGGTATCCAGCAACCCACCCTCTCTATATGTTGAAACGGAATCCCGCGACAGCGCCGGACCGCGGAGCCCCGCTCGATGCCAGGAGCAAGCGGATCAGTTCCCGCAGCACAGATCTTGCCCGGGCACCCCACGTCCTCTTCGCCACCGAGCCCATGGACAACAATCCCGGGTGGCACCCCCTGGCGTCCGGCGAACTGGTCCATGTTGGGGCGGACCTTACACCGACCTCCACGGTGCCATTTGGCGTCGACCCGGTCCGTCTTCTCACGCTCGCGGATCTTGAACCGTCGGCAGCGGCTTCGCAAACGCCGTAATCCGGTGCGGGTTGGATCCCTCTAACGCTCGACTGCCGTAACGCTCGACTGCCGTAACGCTCGACGGCCGTAACGCTCGACGGCGACCTGCCGCCTCCGCGGGTGGCGGCTCGGGCTCGTTGCAGGGAGTTTTTCCACATAGGCCGGTTGGGGGCTGATCTGTAGGGGGTTCGGGGTGACAGGGTTTTCCTATGGACAGCGACGGGCAGGTGATGGAGCGGCGGACGATTCGTCGGGCGCCGGGACGCTGCTTGTTGCCTCCGGTCAGGGTCCTGCAACGAGTCAGGGTCCCGCAACGACGAGTTTCGACGGTCCGGCCTTACCAGCGACGGCCTCCCCAGCGACGGCCTCCCCTCTCCCATGGACGCCTGATGGACCAGACACCACCGCCCGGCCGGGCGACCTTTCACATGCGTTGGAGGACAGTGCCTCGGCGGTGGAAGAGCTGCGCACCACAGCCATGGCCGAGGCCGGGCTGCTGGGTTTCCAGGCGGCTGCGGATTTTGCTGGTCGGGTGGAGGAGCTGTCGCGGTCGTTGGAGTATTTGCAGGTCGTAGCGGCCCATGCGGTGGAACGGACCCGGAATGAAGCTCGAGGCGCCCAGTCCTCAGCCGAACCCGGCTGGCGCACGGGATGGACTGACGCCCCGGGCATTCAGGAGCACGCTGTCACCAGTAAGGCCGGTCAGGCCGCTCAGGCCGCTCAGGCCGCTCAGGGCAGCGACGCTCCTGCGGTCGCCCGGACCGGGGACGCGGCCCTGCTCGATGACGGGTACCCGAACACGGCACAGTTCCTCCGCGCCCGATTGCGGATCAGTATCAGCGAAGCCCGCCGCAGACTCGCCCTCGCCGCCGAGGTCCTCCCCCGGCCCGGAATAGCCGGACAATCCCTCCCCGCCCGACGGGAAACGCTCGCCGACGCGATCGGATCAGCCCAAATACCCTCCCGGACAGCCACGATCATCAGCACCGCCCTGGATAAAGTCCGGCACCTCACCGACGCCGAAACCCTCACCCGCATGGAACACGCCCTGACCAGAACCGCAACCGAAAGCGACCCGGACTTCCTGACCAAAATGGCCCAACGCTGGACCGACAGGATCGACCAAGACGGAACCGAACCCTCCGAAGAAACCCTCCGCCAACACCAAGGCACCTTCCTCCGCCGCCGACGCCGCTACGGACTGCACCACCTCGAAATCTTCGCCACCACCGAACAATACGAAACCCTTACCACCGTCATGAACACCGCCACCAACCCCCGACACACCACCCAACCCACCAGCCCGGACCTGGACCGGCGCTCCCGGCCACAAAAACTCCTCGACGGCCTCGTCGGCGCCTGCAACCTCGCGATGACGACCGGCAAACTCCCCACCAACGGCGGACACCGACCCCAACTCACCGTCACCATCAGCCACCAAGACCTCCTGAACCAACTCACCCACACCAACACACCCACCAACCCAGACACCAAGACCACCACCAGCACCTGCACAAACCCCAGCACCGGCACCGGCACCGGTACTGGCGCCGGCACTGGCGCCGGCACTGGCGCCGGCACTGGCACGGGCACCGCGACGTTCACCGGCCCCCTCCACCCCAACACCATCCGCAAAATCGCCTGCGACGCCGACATCATCCCCGTCCTGCTCGGCACCGACTCCCGCGTCCTGGACATCGGCCGCACCACCCGGATCTTCCCACCCCACATCCGCAAAGCCATCACCGCCCGCGACGGCGGCTGCGCCTTCCCCGACTGCACCATGCCCGCACCCTGGTGCGAAGCCCACCACATCACCTACTGGTCCCACGGCGGAACCACAGGAACAGAAAACGGAACCCTCCTCTGCTCCCACCACCACCACCTCATCCACAAAGAACAATGGACCATCACCAACACCAACGGCACCCCCTGGTTCATCCCCCCACCCCACATCGACCCCCACCAAACACCCCGACGCAACCACCACCACACACCACTCAGAACATGAGGTCGGTGGGGTCGGCGACCAGCCAGGCAAACCCTTTGGGCCACCTTCAGGTCGAGCGCAGTTAACGCAACAAGCGCCCGACTGTCGGGGAGCCCCAAAGAGGACTTCCCGCCGTCGGGCGCTGGAGGTAGTTTGCCAGGTGCAGCGTCAGCGTGAGGTCGGCCATCCTGTGTACGACTCCGCGAGGTACGCCTTGGCGTGCTCCGAGGTCACCACGGAGTGGAGTTCGCCAAGCTGGCGGGCGCGGTCGAACTCGCCGGCGCCGGGCACGGTGTGCAGCATGGATGTCATCCAGTAGGAGAAGTGCTGCGCCTTCCATACCCGCTCCAACGCCCGGTCGCTGTAGGAGTCCAGCAGCGTGGTTGAGCCGTTGGAGTAGAACGAGTCGAGACCTTCAAAGAGCACCTTGACGTCGTGGATAGCCAGGTTGAGGCCCTTGGCACCCGTCGGCGGCACGGTGTGGGCCGCATCGCCGGCAAGGAACAGGTTTCCGTGACGCATGGGCGTATGGACGAAACTGCGGAAGGGCAGGACCATCTTTTCGAGGACCGGTCCTTCCTTGAGCTCGAATCCGTTGCCATTGACTCGTTTGCGGAACTCGGACCAGATGCGTTCGTCATCCCAGTCGGCAACGTTCTCTTTGGGGTCGCACTGGAAGTACATGCGCTGAACAGTCTCGGTGCGCTGGCTGATCAGGGCGAAACCGTTGTTCGAGTTCGCGTAGATCAGCTCGTCTGAGCTGCGCGGGGCTTCGGCGAGGATGCCGAACCACGCGAATGGATATTCGTGAAAGTACCACTTGCGGTTCGCTTCAGGAATCTGGAAGCGGCAGTGGCTGCGGGATCCGTCGGCGCCGACGAGGAAGTCTGCCTGAATCTCGAATTCCTGCCCGTCGGCATTGGTGAACCAGACCTTCGGCTTGCCTTCGAGGTCGTGCACAGTAGTGTCCGTGACGCTGTAGTGGACGGCGCCGCCGTCGGCTTCGCGTCGGGCGGCCAGGTCCATGAAAACGTCCGTCTGCGGGTAGAGCCACACGGATTCGCCGACCAGTTCCTTGAAGTTGATGCGGTGGCTTTCACCGTTGAAGCGCAGTTCGATGCCGTCGTGCCGGTCGCCTTCGCGGAGCACTCGGTCCGACACCCCCGAGTCGACCAGCAGGTTCACCGTGCCGTGCTCCAGGATGCCGGCCCGTACGGTTTCCTGGATGTCCTTGCGGCTGCGGATTTCCACCACCACGGACTCGATGCCCTGCTTGGCCAGAAGGTGGGAGAGCATGAGGCCCGCGGGGCCGGCCCCCATAATGGCCACTTGGGTCTTGATGGGCGTGCGTGCCATGGTTGTTCCTCGCTTCGTTGCGGATCCCGGCGCTTCGGCCAGGGCTGTATTGGTCTGGCCTCAGTCTGTCCCCATCGGCGTGATGACCGTTACAGCAATTCCGTTCAACGGAAGCCGACAGCTAGGCGAGCTGGCGTCCGATTCCGCGGGCCGCAGTCTGAAGGGCCGGAACCAGCGCTTGGAGCCGCATCTCGGCAAGGGGCACTACGACCCCCAACGCGGCAACCGTCTTCCGCTTACCGTTCATCACCGGAACGGCGATCCCCCAAGTATCCGGATCCACGACGCCAGCCAGCTGCGCATACCCCTGCTGGGCGGCCTCGGCCAGCAGGTGGCGTACGACGTCGGCACTCACCTTCCCGGCCGGGTCGTGGAACTGCCGGAGGTACTCGGCGTGCAGCTCCCGCGACTGGTGGGACATCAGGGCCAGGCCAGCTGAGGAAATGTGTACGGGCATGCGACCTGCGATTTGTGCGCGGTTGGCCACCGATCCGCGACGGGAGAGCCGTTCAACAAAAAGCGCGTCCCAGCCATCGAGCACAGCAAGGTTCACGTTCTGATTGAGGACCTGCTGAATATCCTCCATGAACGGCATTGCCGCCTGGCGGAGGGCCAGCGTGGGTGAATTTCGATTGACGAGTTCCCAGAGCCGCAAGCCCAGGCGGACGGTTCCGCCCGGCCCCAGGTCGAGGAGCCCGTGGTGGGAAAGCTGACGGATCAGCCGGTGGGCAGATGACAAAGGGAGCTCAGCCCGGTCGGCCAACTCCGTCAGCTGAAGCGTGGTGACACCCTCAGGGAATGCCTCGATGACCCGCACGACCCGGTCCACCACGGAATCGCCGGATGCGGAGTTAGCCACGATGCCATCCTCATTTGGAGCGTCCTTGAGAAAAGCACGGAGGTGCCTTCCATTCAATGGTAGAACGTGTGCCAGGCAACATGCGACGGTGATACAACTCTCATACCCGAAAGGCCGCGCCGCTGGCCCGGGACCAGCACCAAGACGCACTGCCAAGACGTACCGAGGACGCTATGCCAACGATGCCATCTGCCCACCGATCTCAATGGCCCGTGTGGCTGTGCTGGCTAGCCATGGTGCTGGACGGCTTCGACCTGGTGGTCCTGGGAACCGTCATACCCACACTCATCAAGACCGGGGAGTTGGGATTCGATGCAGTAGGAGCCACCTTCGCCGCCACCATCTCCTTGGTGGGCGTAGGACTTGGCGCACTGTTCATTGCACCCCTCTCCGACACGTTCGGCCGCCGCAAGCTGCTGATCGCGTGCGTTGCCGGTTTCTCAATCTTCACCATTGGGGTCGCGTTCGCACCGAACGTTGCAGTGTTCTCGGTGTTGCGCCTTCTTGCCGGGCTGGGACTGGGCGCATGCCTTCCCGCAGCCTTGGCCTACATGAACGACTACGCGCCAGCGGGTTCAGCAGGAAAGTCCACCACCCGGACCATGACTGGCTACCACGTTGGTGCCGTCGCCACCGCTTTGCTGGCAATCCTGATCGTTCCGAACTGGCGGCTCATGTTCATCATCGGCGGCGCTGCCGGGCTGGTTCTCCTGCCGTTCCTTTGGGCCAAGCTGCCCGAGTCACTGCCCGAAGCCGCCCCCGGTGCGTCCAGCCAGCCCACCAAGGCGCCTGCCGCCGTCGTGCCTTCCGCTGAAAGCAGCCAAGCTGCACCCAAGACCGGTTTCCGCGACCTGTTGCAGAAGCCGTACCCCTTGGTTGCGGTTGGCATCGGCATCGCGTCGTTCATGGGCTTGTTGTTGGTTTACGGGCTGAACACCTGGCTTCCGCAGCTGATGGCTGCCGCCGGGTACCCGGTCAGCACCGGCTTGACGCTGCTGCTGGTCCTTAACTTGGGCGCCGTCGCAGGCCTGTTCCTGGCCGGATTCCTCGCCGACAAGCACGGTACCAAGAAGATTGTTTTGCTGTGGTTTGGACTGTCCGCGGTGCTCCTTGCGATCCTCAGCGTCAAGATCCCGAACGAATTCCTGCTCAATGCCGCCGTCTTCGTAACCGGCATTTTCGTTTTCAGCTCCCAGGTCCTGGTTTATGCGTGGGTCAGCCAGTTGTTCCCGCCACGGCTCAGGGGAACTGCGCTGGGCTTCGCCGCCGGCGTCGGCAGGCTCGGCGCAATCGTCGGCCCGGCAGTGACGGGAACATTGGTTGCCGCCAACATCGCCTACCCTGCCGGCTTCTATGTCTTCGCGATCGCCGGCCTGCTGGCCGTTGCCGCCTTGGTCCTGGTGCCCCGCGAAGTCAAAACCGCCGTCGCAAACGTGCTCGCCGGACGCTAACCCCGCGACGGCGTTCGGGGAGCGCGGTGGAGTTCCTCAGGATCCTTCCCAGCAGCATGGAGAGATAGGTCGAGAGAAAACGGAGCGCCGGCCGGGAGTCGCCCAACTCCTCGGCCGGCGCCTGCGTCTTGCACCGTTCCAGGGCAGGAGCACCCCGTCCCTCACTTACCGCTGGCCGCCTGCGGCACCGCGGCGCCCTTCGGCGTCGTCTTGTTGCCGTCCTTGGTCCAGATGGAGGCGAGCATACCGATGACCAGGATCGCCGGTGCGCCGTACATCAGGATGTTCCGGACCATCGGTTCGCGGAGTGCACGGATTGCGTTGCCGACGTACGGGATGGTTGCGACCTGCTTGTCCACGGTCTTGCCCTGCAAGGTGGCGATCCACGGATCGATGCCGTTGTTGGCGTCGCCCTTGGTCTGCACAGCTACGCCGCCATCGGCTGTGGGGGTGATTTCGGTGATGCGGTGGGTTTCCACCCGCTGGTCTTCGACTGGGATGTGGTACGTGATGATGTCGCCTACCTTGACGTCCGAGATGGGGGTCGGAACGGTCACGACGACGTCGCCCGGGTTGATCAGCGGGGCCATGGACCCGGTCAGCATGGTGGAGGTCTGGTACCCCAGGACCCGCGGGCCGATGGCCAGGAACAGGAAAACCAGCGCCGCCAGGACCAGCGTGCCAACGCCGACGGACTTAACAGCCAGGCTTGTGATCCGACGGAACGTGCTCCGTTCACCGGCGGGGACGGTTGTGGCCGCTGCGGGCTGCTTCACAGCGGCGGTCTTTGGGGATGGTGCAGGCTTTGAAGCGGCGGAACGCCGGCCGCGAAGGGCGGGGGTAGTGATGGTGCTCAGTGCGCTCATTGTCCTGGCGTTCCTTCCGGGAGGGGTTGTTGTTCTGCTTCTTAGTCTGCAGGGCGTGGCTCAGGCTTACTGCGGAAATTCCTCAAGTCTGGCTCAGGAAAACCCGGCGGGCCTGATCAGGCAGGGGGGTGGCCGATCAGGCCCGGCGGAGTCTGGTGCGGCCCCCTTCCGGCCCCCTCTCGGGGCCGTCGGAGGGCCTCCGCGGGACCGTGGTGACTACTTGGTGGTTTGCGTGCGCTGGGTGCCGGTGAAGGAGAACCCGACGGTGGAGGTGGCGCCTTGGAAGGTGTTGTCCGCGGTGGCGGGCAAAGCGGTGGTGACTTTGAGGTTGTCGGTCTTGGTGCTCGTCAGGGACGTCAGGTTGTTCAGGACACTGTTCGCGGCGATGACCGGGCCTGAGGCCAGGACGGTGGTTTTGGTGCCGGCGCAGGTGTAGGGAGCGGCGGTGCCGGTCCAGGCAACGGAGCAGTTTTCGATGGTCAGCTGCAGGCCGTTGGTGGTGTCGGTGGTGAGCAGGGATCCGGTGGCGCCGGCGGAGGTGGTGAGGGTGACGTTGTTCAGGTCGGAGTTGCCGGTGTTGGCCAGGGTGACGAGCTTTTCGACTTTGTCGCCGGGCAGCAGGCCCGCGACGGGGACGTTGAGGGTGTTGTTGGCGCCGGTGCCCAGGGCGATGGTGACGGTTCCTGCGGTGACGGCCTGTGAGGCGGAGGTCGAGGAGGTGAACGCGCCGTAGGTTCCCATGCCGGCGACGGCGGCCGCGGTGCCGACCAGTGCGACGGAAGCGAGGATCTTGCCGGAGGTGGTCTTGAGGCTGATGGCCATGGGAATCAATGTCCTTTCGGTAGGCCACCGTGAGACCGGCCGGCCGTTCTTCGTTCCAGCCTCTCTGGCTGACAAGAACTACTCTGCAGGGCCACCCTCAAGAACCAATCCTGCAAACCCGCAACAGTCCCTCAGGAAAACCTCAAGACTTTTTACAGTTTCTAAGGTTCCTTATGAAAAACTGCTTGATGCATATGGACCGGCGATGAAAGGGCAAGTCAATGCCGATGTGGTTACAGGCCCTGCTGTGGGGGACGCTGGCAGGCGGGGCGTTGGTTCTTGGCGCTGGTGTGGCGTGGATGTGGAAAGTGCCCGCCAAGGTGGTTTCCACTGTCATGGCCTTCGGCGCCGGCGTCCTGATTTCCGCACTCGCCTTCGAACTGGTGGACGAGGCCGTGAACGGCGGAGGGTTGCTCCCCACGGTCCTCGGCTTCCTTCTGGGGGCACTGATCTTTGTTGGGTCCAACGTTCTCCTGGCCCGGGCGGGGGCGAAGCACAGGAAGCGCTCCAGTGAGCCCCAACCCACCGAGAAGGATTCCCCGGGCAGCGGTACCGCCATTGCCGTGGGCGCGCTCATCGACGGCATCCCCGAGTCCGTGGTCCTTGGCGTGGGGCTGTTGGCCGGTGGAGCCGTCAGTCCGGCGATGCTTGCCGCCGTCTTCATCTCCAATGTCCCCGAAGGCCTGTCCAGCACAGCCGGCATGAAGAAGTCCGGCCGCAGCCCCGCTTACGTGTTTGGAACCTGGGTTGGCATCGCAGTCTTCAGCGGACTTGCCGCCCTGGTGGGGTACGCCGCCCTGGAGGACGCGCCTGAGTCGGTGATCGCCTTCATTACAGCCATTGCGGCCGGCGGAATCCTGGCGATGCTGGCAGACACGATGATTCCCGAAGCGTTCGAGGAGCACCACAACATGACCGGACTGACGGCCGCCGTCGGGTTCCTTAGCGCCTTCACGATCCACCACATCGGAGGCTGACCTCCGGACGCAACCCGTCCGCCTCCCGGCCTCAGGCAGGCAGCAGTCCAAGCAACGGTACGGCGACCGCCGTCGATACCGCCATGGCTGCAGTGTTGCCTATGACAGGGTGGAAGTCCGCGGGCAGCTTTGCGGAGAAAACCCGGGCCAGCGGCGGGGCCAGTACAGCGCCCAGGATCGCCCCGCCCACGACGCCGAAAAAGGAACCACCGGTGGCGAGGACGGCCGCCGGGGCGACGGACACCACGGACGCATACGTCGCAGCCCAACCGCCATCCAGGTACCAGGCCCGCCAAAGGACCACACCGATCGCGGAGGTAAGTGCTTGCGCAAAGAGGATGTGCGGAAGCAGTCCGGACCCGTAGGACGGCAACCCAGGATTAAGGACATACGCCACCACAGCCCCGGAAAGCATGCCGACGCTGGCGAACCCCTTGGCGATGAAGTGCGTCTCCGTGAAGTCCCTGATGACCCGTCGCGCAGCCCACAGGGCTTCCCCGAGGAGCGACTGGTTAAAGCCCGACGCCGGCAGGTTCCGTTCCGCGCCGAGGTCCGGCTCGCGCTCGCGCAGGACAAGCCAGGGCAACCGTCGTGCGACCAGGAAAGAGAGAATGGACCCCCCGGACATCGCCAGGACGTTTGCCACCACGGGCGGCAGGCCAAGGGGGTTGGCGAGGATGGGGATGAATATCAACGCCAAGGGCGTGACGGTGGCCGCACCGAGCACGGCGCCCGTGAGGCACGTTTGCCACCCGGCCCCGTAGAGGATCACCACGGCCGGAGCCACGCAAACGAAAGGCACGAACGTTGGCTGCCACCCGTCGTCGAGCAACCATCCGAACGCCACGTTGGACAGCAGCAAACTCAGCGAAGCCGACGCAAGAATCCAGGGACCCAGGCTCTCCCGCCGCCCGACGCGGCCCTGTCGGCGGCCGACCCACCGGGCCAACCCTGCTCCCGCCAACAGCCCCAGGGCTGCGAGGTCGGACTTGTAGAAGAGCGGCTCCGTCATGTCCCCCAGGAACCACCTTGCAGCAGCCGCCGGGGAATCCGCGGCCGCTTGGGCCCAGCCGGAGTAACCGGGGCCAACATACGGGGATTGCTGCCCCAAGCCATGCAGGACCACAGCGACGATGCCCATGATGCCGGCGACTCCGAAGGCGCCCAAGGCTGTCCCGAGGGTGCCTGGTTTGAGGCTCTGTCCCGGCGGACCTTTGATGGCGGCGGCGGCTGAAGAGTACATCGTTGGCCCTTAGCGTGCGGTGGGTGGTGACGTCGAGCAGCGTAGCGGAGGGTCCGGGGCCACACCCAGCCGGGGCCCGACTGGGGAATATATGACCGGCCGCGGTCAGAAAACGCCGTGCACGGCCCCTCAAGAGTGACGCCAAAAAGGGGGCGTTAAGAAAAAGGGCCCCCTCAAAGGGCCCCTTAAAACCAGAGAGCCCCGGCGCCTGCGTCGTGAAACGCGGCGTCGGGGCCTCCCTTGCTGTCAGCCAGTTACGCCTTCTTGCGCGTGAGCAGGCCCCAGATAGCCAGGACGATCAGTGCGCCCACGATGGCCAGCAACCAGGTGGACAGCGACCAGAACTCGTTGATGCCAACGTTGAAGAGCGCGCTGCCGATCCATCCACCCAGGATGGCGCCAACGATGCCCAGGAGCAGCGTAGCGATCCAGCCGCCACCCTGACGGCCCGGCATGATGGCCTTGGCGATGGCGCCGGCGATCAGACCCAGAATAATCCAACCAATGATTCCCATTATTTATCTCTCTTTCGTGATGAGGTCCCAGTTCGGCATGAGAGCGCACGCCGCTATCGACCTGATTGTTGGCTACCAGCCGAGCCGTCGGAGCATACCGACAACGTGGCTGGCAGACGGTCTACCCGCCGGGTCGGGGTCTGTCATGGCATGAAGCACCATGGACCAGCGCCGCCGGACCGTTCCGGGAATTCGTGGTTCGCCCAGGGTCCTCGCAACCATGGACTCAAGGGGAGGACCGGGAAAGGCTTTTGTTCCGGTGAGGCATTCGAGGGCAACCAGGCCCAACGAATAAATGTCACTGGCAGCAGTTGAGGTGCCCCCACAGACTTCTTCCGGACTCAGATAGTGCGGCGTCCCGGAGGAGGAGCTCGGCGCAGGGTGCCGTCCGTTGAGTGCGATGCCAAAATCGGTCAGCTTGGCCACTCCTACGCCGCCTGGGTCGCCGGCGAAATCCACCAGGATATTGCCGGGCTTGATGTCGTTGTGGACAATCCCGCGCCTGTGCAGGAACGTCAAGGCCCTGGCAATCCCGGTCATCCACTCAACGGTCTGATGCGGTGAGGCTGGCCCTTCCTCAAGAAGGGTCCGCAAGTCCTGGCCCTGGACCAGTTCCATCACCAGGTAGTTGTGGGCGCCTTGAACGTCGTCGCCCTCGGTGCTTCCGGAGGACACCACCCTGGCGATGTTCTTGTGGCGCAAAGGGCCATGGATGTCCAGTTCGCGTCGAAAAGGAGCGTCCTTGGCTGTGGTCCTGAAGATCTTGACGGCCACAGTGGTGCCTGACTCCAGGTCCCGGGCTTCCTTGACGTAGGCTTCGGATCCCCCGCCCAGCTGCTTGCCCAGCCGATATCGTCCTCCAAGGACCACGTCGGAAGGGGCGGCCCCGCGATCAGCGCGGTCGGCCGCCGTCTCCATGAGCGTCATTGGAGCAGTGATTCAATCTCGGCAGCAGGCACACCTGCCACCTCGGCGAGGGCGACGGGGTCCACTCCTGCATCGACTGCCCTCTTGAAGGCGAGCGCCAGGGTGTTCTGGGAGATTGCCAGCTCATGTTGCAGGCTCTGGCGCCGAAGGGCGGCGATCCAGACGCCGCTCACCGGATCTATGGCGTCGATGTCCATCCGGAAGCCGCAACCGCAGGCCCACTCGGGGCAGATCGGTTCGACGGAAACCCACTGCATGGCATCGTGGGCCGGGCCAGCGGAAATCGCCATGCGTGAACCGCAATGTACGGGGCCTGCCGGGATGACCTGGTCAGTGATGACGTCAACGTCTTCGTGGACGACGGGGGTGGAACTCGGTTCACGCAGCACGATTGTCATCGCTTGCCCACACATTCCCTAGTAAGTAGCTTGGCTATCTAGTTATATGTGTACTTATCAATAATGTCCAACTCAGCTTCAGGAGGAGACGCTGTCGATCGCCTTGCGCATACGCCGAAGGAACTCAACCACCACCGCGGAGTCTTTGCTGCTCAGCGTTTCGGCGGCCTCCATCATGCGCGAATGCATGTCGCCCAAGGTGCTGCGGACCTCCTGTTCCGACCCCGGCGTCGGGCGGAGAATGAGGGCTCGACGATCAGTCGGGTGGGGCTCTCGGGTAACGTAGCCGGACCTCACCAGGCGGTCCACCAAGGACGTCATGGAGGCCGAGGTCACCCCAAGCCGTACCGCCAACTCCTTGGGGCCCACCTCCCGGCCGGCACGCTCGGCTTCAAGCAGGTACCGCAACGCCATCAGGTCGGTCTCCCCCATGCCCATCGAGGCGCGCGTTCGCCGCCGCATGTCAGCTTCGGCCGTCCGGTAGTCCCTGAGTGCGTTCAGGACGTCCACGGCGCCCATCTGCTTACGGCTCTCCAGCCCGTACCAATATCCCTTGCGTTCATCCCTGTCGCTCACACCAGTCCTTTGGTAGACATGTATCTTGATTGTCTAACCAATTGATACTAGTCCATGAAGCGAAGATCCCGGACTACCGTTCGCTGAACGAGACTTGGCGCAGCCGGACACGTCGCCACACTGCCGGGGCCACCACGACTGCAACACCGACGGCGGCACCTATGACGGTCTCGATGATCCGGTCCCGGAGGAGCAGACTCGGGTCCACCGGCGCGGCGAGGAGCGTGGCAATCAGGGCAAGCGGGGTGACGAAGAGCTGTGCGATGAAATACTGCCGGGCAATGAACATCTCGGCCCCGAACTGGCACGCCGCTATGACCAGGACCATGGCCCACGGCGCTGGATTGAGCCACAGGATGCCTGCCAGGAGCACCAGGCCAAGCACCGTTCCCGCGATCCTTTGGATACCCCGGCTCACCCGGTGCCGGGTGGAATGGCCCACCAGGGGCACCACCGCTGCCACCATGGCCCAGTACGTGTGGCCAAAGCCAAGCTGTTGGCCCACCAGCGTCGCCAACGTCCCGGCGAGCCCGGCCGCTATCAGGTAGCCACCCCCTTCAAGCCAGATCGCCCGGAGTTTGGCCGGCGTGTGCCGGATGGGCGGCGGCTTTTTCCATGGCGTTCGATGACTTTTGACCACACGTGACGACATGCCGACCAACAGGCAGAAACCGCTAGTCAGGACTGCCACAAGCATTGCCTCCCACAGGGGCGGCTGCGTGGGTATCGAAGCGATCGCGGCAAAAGCAAAAATGTGAAAGAGGGAGCCGCCGGGGCGGAGTCGCCAGGCAGCCACCACCACGGAGCAGGCACCGGCCACGATGGTCGTCGCAACGATCAGGATCCAGGAGTAAGAGGTAGCGTCCAGGCCCCACGCATGCTCCCCACGGGCCAGCAATGTGGCGCAGAGGATGATGAAAAGCATGAAGCCGCCAGCCCGAAGCTGGCTGCGGAAACGGACGCTGTGCGGTTCATTGCGCCCATAGATTCCGGTGAAAGCCCCAAACGACGCAAACACCGCCAGATCCAGCCGCCCCAGCAGCGTCAAAACGATCAGCGGCACGAACACCCCTACGGCGCAGCGTAGGGCGGGATGGTGGTCCTTGTTCCCCGGACCCATCGTGAACATTTCCGCTACAGCCTTCAAAGGGCGGCTCGCCTTTCGTCGCAGGATCAAACGTACGACGGCGGCGCTGGCGTCCGCTTCAAGGTTACGCTCCGAGCGCTGGCCTACTCGGGGATCAGGCACAGATAGTGCCCCTCATCACGCTGAGGGGCACTATCTGTGACGTACTGCGTTGGAACGATGGAGGGATCAGAAACGGGAGGGTGCGCCGTTCACCCCACCGGGGACAATCGGGTTGGTTGCGATGTCTGTGATGCCCGTTGCCGGGGTGTAAGTGGGGAACACCGAGGTTGAAGTAACTGTCTTGTCTCCGGCGATGTTCACACCTCCGAGGGTGATGGTCAGTGTCCCGGATGTCTGGGTGGGAGTCCACGCCAGGCTGGAGGCGTTGCTTCCGTTTCCGGCGAATGTCAATGGCGTCGAAGTGTAGACCGCCCCAAGCGCCACCTTTCCCACAGTGCATCCGTTGCTGGTGACTGTAAGTTCGCTGGCCGTGGAGACTGCCACCGACACCACTCCATTGCCACTGAGCGTCTGAGACGTGTTGGTGGTCCACGCCGTGCAGATGGAACTGGCGGCGAGAGGTTCGGAGAACGTCAGGATGACTTTGTCGCCGGAGCCCACGATGCCACTGCCGGAGGTACCGCCGCCGTTGATCAGCTGCACTCCCGTGACCGTGGGAGACGAAACGTCCTTGGTTGATGTCGCCGTGCCCGCCGGTCCCGTATTGCCCGCCGCGTCAGTTGCCTTCGCGGAGAAGGTGATGGTGCCCGGGTTGTAAGCACTGAGGTTCAACGGCGCAGCGTTCCAGTTACCGGCCCCGGAGGTGGTGATGTTTTGGGTGATTGCTGCGGCCCCGCCGCCAGTGACGGTGAGGACCACTGTTGAATTGGCTTCCGCGGTGCCACCGACAGGAACGTTGGTGACGTTGCCCTGATGAACGTAGGTCGGAGCCGTCACCACGGGAGCAAGGGGCGGTGTGGTGTCGGTGACCGGGGTGGTACCAACGCTTCGTGTGCTTTCAGTGCCCTGCCAGAGGGAGAGCATTGGCGTCACAGAGTAGTACCAGGTCCCCGCAGGAACATTGCTTTCAATGCAACTTAGTCCTGCGACGCTGGAGCTGCAGCCACCGGTCGCTGGCACCTTGGTTCCCCCGGTTGCTGTTCCATACCGGGCGATGCTGTAGCCGCCCACGGGCCGGCCTGCCGCCGTCGTAGTGGCCGCCCAGGAGACGGTGACGTTGGCGCCTGAAACGGCGGTGGTGGGCTTGGCGCCTTGGGCAACGGCGTCGGCTACTGATGCGCCGGAACCAGTGCCTACGGAACCCCAGAATGCACTGGCTGCCGGGCCGCCCCACGAGACGAGGAGGATTCCCGCCACCACCAGGGCAAGGCGGTTCCACTTGCCGAATGCAGTGGCAGGGATAGTGCGTTTCGGGTTCACTTCCGTACCTCCAACGTGACGGGAACGCCGAATTGGGCTCCTTGGCAGGCCGACATGGAGGTGGCGTCCATCTTTGCGGCGCCTTGCAGCGTGAGCAGGATTGAGCTGCTCGCGGGAATAGTGACCGTTGGCGTCAGCGGTGCCGCGGGTGGCGTAAAGGTGACGCCCGTGGTGGTGCAGCCGGAGTGATTTGAATCGGCGGTCACGGGACCGTTGCCGGAGACTCCGTAGATGGTCACTGGGTGGGGGTTGGGGTTGCTGGCCCTCAGGATGACGTCGGCGGTTCCACCTGGCACCAAGCTGGTTTGCAGGGTATCGCCCGGGACGAGTGCGCTTACCGTGACGGTCTGCATGGTGCCGTTGGTTGCGGCGCCGGATCCGGCCCCGGTAGTCGCCCAGTAGGCGTAGGCGGAGCCGGCACCGCCCAGGAGGCAAAGCGCTACGGTGGCCGCTGCCGTTCGTGCAAGGCGCCCCGTGCTGGGGGTGCGGGGGATTCGGACTGTCGTCTTCATGTCAGTTCGCCTGTCCCGTGCCTGTGTAGGTGAGCTGGAGGGTCGCGCCTTTGCAACCGTCCTGCAGTTTGTTGGTATCGAGCATCTTGATCTGGGGCCACTTCGCTTGGGCCACGCCAAGGCCTGACAGGGAGCGGGTGCCCGGTTCCACGGTCAATGAGTACGCCCCCGAGTACTGGGTGACTTGGTAGTCCGCCGCTGTGCACGGCAAGTTCGCCGCCACCGCTGCAGATGTCCGGACTACCTGGCTGATTTCCATCGACAGGTTCGTCACCGCGATGCTCTTGTTCTGCGGGTTGGAGATCTGGAGGTCCACGGCGCGGGAAACGCCCGGGGCCAGAAGCCCGTTCACCGTCCCCGTCACCCCGAAAGTGCGCTTGACTTCCAGTACCTGCAACTGGCCCGGCGCCGCGTTCGACACCGTTGCTCCGCTGCTGCCCTTGACAGTGAAATCCGTCTTGTTCGCCGGAGTGGTGGTGGACGTGGATACGGTCAGGGTCGTCTGGGCGGTGCTTCCTGACGTGAGGTTAACCGACGATGGCGCGGCGCTGGCTGCCGCTCCAGCCGGCAGCCCGGTCACGGTGAACGCCACCGGACCAGTGAAGCCTCCTGTTGAGGTAGCGGACACCGTAAAGGTTGCGGACTGCCCTTGGTCCACGGTGCGGCTTGAGGGGGACAGCGTGACGGTGATCCCCTTGACGCTGGCTGCTGCGTTGCCCTGCCCGTTGCCTTGGTTATTGCCCTGCCCGTTGCCCGCTGCCAGGGCCGCAACGGGTACCACGGCCACCACCAGTGCAAGCAGCAGGGCACGGAGTGGGATTCCTGCTCGCTGGATCGGTGCGGTGCGCTCTGGCCGGTGGTCCATGGAGGCTCTTTTCGGACGATAGCTTGGGACGTTAAAAGGCAGTGAGGTGCAAGGGTGAGCCGGGGGCCGACGTGTGAAACGTGGCCCCCGGCGCGTGACGGCCTAGAGGCTGCCGACGTTGACCGTGACGATCGCGGACTTGCAGGCGTCCTGGTTGACGGCATTGTCATTGAACTTCAGGACGCCGCTGCCTACGGAAGTTCCGGTGGCGCCTGCTGCGACGGGGCTGTTGCTCGTTACAGCGGTGACCTCGAACCATGCGGGAAGGCAGCCCGCCACGTTGGTGGTCACATTCGCGCTGAGGGCACCCACCACGGTGCTGGACGTCGTCGAGTTGTCCGCGGTGTAGGAAACCGGGACGGAGTTGCCCGGAGCGAGTCCGCCTGCAAAGGTCGCGTGAAGTGTGACGGTACCGCCACCGGCCGAGTTGGTTGCCGCGCCGCTGCCCGAACCTGTGGTGGTCCAGTAGGCGTAGGCAGCTCCGCCACCCACCGCCACCAACGCGACGCCTGCGACTGCGGCGGTGACCCGGCTCTTCTTGGAAAGTTTGCGCATGATGTAGCTCCTTGGTTGATCGGTTTCGGGAGCCGCTGGGCAACCCCCACCATCCGGCCGAGGGTGGCGGATGAAGCGATGTCACCCATGCTTCATGCCGCACACGCCCCGCGGCTACGATCCGGTGTACGCCTCTTTTTCATCCGAACATCGGCCCCGGAATACCCACACGCACCATGCAGGTACTCAGTTTTCAGTGGTGGGCTACTTGCTGCCCCTCGCCCGATCGCTGGCAGGGCGCGGGGCAGGTACCTGCTTCCGGGGGCCGCTGTCCACAGTGCGGACAGGTGCCCTGACCCCTCTTTGGGAAGCCGCCTAAGCGTGGGTGCGCAAACTTTGTGTCTGCCTTGAGCAAAAACTGCGCTGGCGTTCGAACCTTTTTTCTGCGCTGGCGCGGCACTACTCCCCTATGTCCCGGAACACATCGGCCTTAAATAGCCACGACGGGTGCCGGCAAGGGAGCGCGTCCGGGGGGTTAGCTGTGGGCTGCGAGGATGGTGGAGGCTTCCTGGCGGGTGGTGCCGGAGGACTCGATGTGGGCCAGGGCGGCGGGGATTTCCCAGCCTTTCTTGCGCATCGCGGTGGCCCACAGACGTCCGGCACGGTAGGAGGAGCGGACCAGCGGGCCGGACATGACGCCGAGGAATCCGATCTCCTCGGCCTCGTGCTGCAGGTCCACGAACTCCTGCGGCTTGACCCACCGGTCCACCGGAAGGTGCCGTTCGGAGGGGCGCAGGTACTGGGTGATCGTGATCAGGTCACACCCGGCCGCGTGCAGGTCACGCAGGGCCTCGGAAATCTCCTCACGGGTCTCGCCCATGCCCAGGATCAGGTTGGACTTGGTCACCATGCCCAGGTCCCGGCCCTGGGTGATGACATCCAGGGACCGCTCATACCGGAACGCCGGCCGGATCCGCTTGAAAATCCTCGGCACGGTCTCGACGTTGTGCGCGAACACCTCGGGCTTGGAATCGCAGATCGCCGCGATGTGCTCGGGCTTGCCGGAGAAGTCCGGGATCAGCAACTCCACCCCGGTTCCCGGGTTCAGTTCGTGGATCTTCCGCACCGTTTCGGCGTACAACCACACACCCTCATCGGCCAGGTCATCCCGGGCCACCCCGGTCACCGTCGCGTACCGCAACTGCATGGCCTGCACCGAGCGGGCCACCTTCGTGGGTTCGAACATGTCCACCGGGGAGGGTTTGCCGGTATCGATCTGGCAGAAATCACAGCGCCGGGTGCACTCGGACCCGCCGATCAGGAACGTCGCTTCCTTATCTTCCCAGCACTCGAAAATGTTCGGGCAACCGGCCTCTTCACAGACCGTGTGCAACCCTTCCTTCTTCACCAGGTTCTTGAGCTGGACGAACTCAGGACCCATCTGGACCTTGGCCTTGATCCACTCAGGCTTACGTTCAACCGGTACCGCCGAGTTACGCTGCTCAACGCGCAGCAACTTACGGCCTTCAGGTGCGAGTGTCATGACGTTCCTTCGTTCTTGGGTTTCAATCTTCTTGCGGCAGTGCGTTGCGGGGTCTGCTCTGCGTGCTTTGCCTGGGTTTTAGGCGGCAAAGCGGGCCTCACAACGGGCGTTTTTCAGCATTCGACGACGTTGACGGCGAGGCCGCCCATCGCTGTTTCTTTGTATTTGTGGGACATGTCCTTACCCGTTTCACGCATGGTCACGATCACCTCGTCCAACGAGACCCGGTGCGTCCCGTCACCCCACAACGCCATCTTCGCCGCGTTGATCGCCTTCGCCGCAGCAATCGCATTCCGCTCGATACACGGAATCTGCACCAACCCGCCAATCGGATCACACGTCAACCCCAGGTTATGTTCCATCGCGATCTCCGCAGCATTCTCCACCTGACCCGGGGAACCACCCATCACCTCAGCCAACCCCGCAGCCGCCATCGACGACGCCGACCCGACCTCACCCTGACAACCCACCTCAGCACCCGAAATGGACGCCTGCTCCTTGTACAACACACCCACCGCACCGGCAGCGAGCAGGAACTTCACCACCACATCGTCCTTATCAGCCTGGGTCGCTTTATCCATGCCCGGGGCGTAATTCAACGCGTAATACAACACCGCCGGAATGATCCCCGCAGCACCATTGGTCGGAGCCGTCACCACCCGCCCACCAGAGGCGTTCTCCTCATTCACCGCCAACGCGATCAGGTTCACCCACTCCTGCCAGTACTTCGGATCGTTCCGGTCCTTGTCCTCCTTCAGGAGCCGCTCCAACCAATCCGGCGCACGACGACGGACCTTCAACCCACCCGGCAACACACCCTCACGCTGCAAACTGGTTTCAACACAAGCCTCCATCACAGCCCAAATATGCAGCAGACCCTCCCGGATCTCCTCCTCGGACCGGGACGCCCGCTCATTGATGAACATGATGTCGCTGATCCCCAAACCCTTGGACGCGCACCGGCCCAACAACTCCGCCGCCGTCCGGAACGGCAACGGCAACTCCTTCTTCGACTCCTCCAACTCCGCCTGCGCCGCGGACTCCTCACCCTCCCGGACAATGAACCCGCCACCGACCGAGAAGAACGTCGCCTCTTTGAGAACATTCCCCTCGGCATCGGAGACAGCGAACTTCATCCCGTTCGTATGCCGCGGCAACACCGTCAACGGATGCAAAACCATGTCCTCCACCGCATAATCCAGCAGCACTTCGCCGGCCAGGTTCAGCTTCCCCGTCTCCGCAATCGACGCCAACCGCTCCTCCACCTCATCGGGAAGGATCAACTCCGGCTCGTAGCCCTCCAAGCCAAGCAGGGTCGCAGTGAACGTCCCATGCCCACGACCCGTCGCCGCCAACGAACCGTAGAGATCAACGCGCAACCCTGCAACAGAAGACAGCACGCCGGACTCACGAAGTTCCCGGGCAAACACCGCCCCGGCACGCATCGGGCCCACCGTATGCGAACTCGACGGACCAATGCCCACGGAGAACAAATCGAAAACACCAACAGCCATAGCCGTGATCCCTTTCAGGGAGGAGAAGAAAACAAACAACAAGGTGGGGGCCGGACCAAATCCCGAGCCAAGGCCGGCCCGGCCCCCGTGGAGGTCCCAGTGCGAACCCCCAAACCCGGTAGTGATGTGTGGCATTCGTTCCCAGCAAATGCCACACCCGGGAGATCAATGTGCGTTAGCCCTGCCCAACACTCGCGCCCTGAACCTGGCCCTTTGGGGCGCCGGCGTCCGGAAGCGTGCGTCTAAGGGAGCGTCACGTCCGCCCAGCGGGCGTTTTCGCGACCGAGCACGCGGAGGATGCTGGCGCCCCAATGGCCAACGCAGCGAGACCACGAAATGGGCGCTAGCCCAGGTTCGCCGTGCCCGGGTACAGCGGGTGCGCCTTCGCGAGGACATCGACGCGGTGACGCAACCCCGAAAGGTCGGTGTCGGCGTCGGCCATAAGGGCTTCGGCGATGATGTCCGCAACTTCCCGGAACGCTGCTTCCCCGAATCCGCGCGTTGCCAGCGCAGGGGTGCCGATCCGCAGTCCGGAGGTGACCATGGGCGGGCGCGGGTCGAAGGGAACTGCGTTGCGGTTGACGGTGATGTCGATCGCGGCGAGGCGGTCTTCGGCCTGCTGGCCATCGAGCTCGCAGTTGCGCAGGTCCACCAACACCAGGTGCACATCGGTTCCGCTGGACACCACGGAGATGCCCTTGGCGGCAACGTCGTCCTGGACCAGGCGCTCGGCGAGGATCCGGGAACCAGCCAGAACGCGTTCCTGGCGCTCACGGAATTCCTCCGAGGCAGCGATCTTGAACGCAACAGCCTTGCCCGCGATGACGTGCTCCAGCGGCCCGCCCTGCTGGCCCGGGAACACGGCAGAGTTGATCTTCTTGGCGATGTCGGCGTCGTTGGACAGGATGATTCCGCCGCGCGGACCGGCGAGGGTCTTGTGCGTGGTGGAGGTGGTGACGTGGGCGTGCGGAACGGGCGAGGGGTGCAGCCCCGCGGCTACCAGGCCAGCGAAGTGGGCCATGTCCACCATCAGGTACGCCCCGACGGAATCAGCGATCCGGCGGAATTCAGCGAAGTCCAGCTGCCGCGCATATGCGGACCAGCCAGCTACGATCAGTGCCGGCTTGTGCTCCTGGGCCAGGCGTTCCACCTCGGCCATGTCCACCGTGTGGGTGTCCTCGCGGACGCCGTAGGGGACCACGTTGTAGAGCTTGCCGGAGAAGTTGATGCGCATGCCGTGCGTCAGGTGGCCACCGTGAGCGAGGTTCAGGCCCATGATCGTGTCGCCCGGCTTGATGAGCGCGTGCATCACCGAAGCGTTGGCCTGCGCGCCGGAGTGGGGCTGAACGTTCGCGTACTCGGCGCCGAACAGGGACTTGATGCGGTCGATCGCGAGCTGCTCGATCACGTCGACGTGCTCGCAGCCACCGTAGTAGCGCTTGCCCGGGTAGCCCTCGGCGTATTTGTTGGTCAGCACCGAGCCTTGCGCCTGCATCACGGCCACAGCCGTGTGGTTCTCGGAGGCGATCATTTCCAGGCCGTCGCGCTGGCGACCCAGTTCGTCGTCGATCTTTGCCGCGACCTCAGGGTCCAGCTCGGACAGCTGGGCATCCAACGACGCCGATACAACCTGCTGGTATTCAGTGACAGTTACAAGGTTCACAGTTCTCCACCGTTCGTTGCAGCGTATTCCTCGGCCGACATAAGCGGCCCTTCCTCGGTGGCGGCCACCTTGAACAGCCAACCTGCACCGTAGGGATCGTTGTTGATCAGTGCGGGGTCGGAAACAACGGCGTCGTTGATTTCGGTGACCTCGCCGGTGACGGGCGAGTACAGATCGGACACCGACTTGGTGGACTCCACCTCGCCGCAGGTCTCCCCCGCGGTCACGGTGGAACCGACCTCGGGCAGGTCAACGTAGACAATGTCGCCCAGGGCGTCCGCAGCAACGGCGGAGATCCCAATGCCTACCGGCCCGCCACCATCGGCGGCAACCCACTCGTGCTCAGCCGAGTATTTCAATTCAGCAACTACCTTGCTCATAAGATTCCTTCTCTCACTAACTGAAACTTTCAAGATCACTCGCGGCAGGTTGACACATCAACCAGCGCTTAGGGGTTCAAACAGTGCCACCATCCACAACGGTTCGGGTCCGGCGACCGGCAGCATGCGTCCAAGGGAGCGTCGCGTCCGCCCAGCGGGCGCCCGTGCGACCGAGCATGCAGAGGTCGGCGGTCCCGAAGATCCGGGCTACTTGGTGCGCTTGTAGAACGGCAGCTGCACGACTTCAAACGGCTCGGCCTTACCGCGCAGGTCGACGTCCACCACAGTGCCAACGACGGAATGTTCGACGTCGACATACGCCAACGCGACCGGGTAACCGAGCGTCGGGCTGGGCTGCCCGGAGGTCACCTCACCGATCAGGGAACCGTCCTTGAGCACCGAGTAGTGCCCACGGGCGGCACGACGGCCGGCTCCCTTGAGCCCCACGAGCTTCTGGCCGAGAGTGGCTCCGACACCCGCAGCCTTGATCGCGGCGAGCGCTTCCTTGCCCACGAAATCACCCTCCTTGGCCAGGGAAACCACGGGTCCCAGTCCGGCGGCGTAGGGATTCATGTGACGGGAGAGCTCGTTCCCGTAGAGGGGCATTCCGGCTTCGAGGCGCAGGGAGTCGCGGGCGGCGAGCCCTGCCGGGATGAGTCCCTGGCCTTCACCGGCTTCAAGAAGGGCTTCCCACAGTACGGAAGCGTCGACGTTCGGGACATAGATCTCGAAGCCGTCTTCGCCGGTGTACCCGGTGCGTGCCAGCAGCAGGTCCTGCCCGTTGATGCTCACGTCAACGGCTGCGTAGTACTTCAGCTCGGTGACCAGCGCGTGCTGTTCGGCGGGGACCAGCTCCAGCAGAATGCCCTCGGAGTTGGGTCCCTGCACGGCGATCAGTGAGGTTTCGGCAGACGCATCCTCCACGGAAACGTCAAATCCGGCTGCACGTTCGCGAAGTGCCTGCGCGACGATCTTGGCGTTGCCCGCATTGGGAACCACCAGGTACCGGTCCACGCCTTCTTCGGGCGAGGGGCGCCGGTACGTGATGAGGTCGTCGATGATGCCGCCGTCGGTGTCGCAGATGAGCGAATACTTGGCCTTTCCCACTGCGATCGCGGACAGCTTGCCCACCAGCGCGTAGTCCAGGAACGCTGCAGCCTCCGGCCCGGTGACCCAGACTTCGCCCATGTGAGAGAGGTCGAACAGGCCAGCGGCGTTGCGGACTGCGTGGTGCTCGGCGAGCTCGGACTCGTATTTCAGCGGCATCTGCCAGCCACCGAAGTCCGTGAAGGAGGCACCCGCCTTTTTGTGTTGCTCGTACAGAGCCGTGTAGTTCTCAGTCATGATCGGGATCCTTTAGTTCTCGAATGATTCGATCGGAGGGCAGGAGCACACCAGATTGCGGTCGCCGGCTGCGCCGTCGATGCGGCCCACTGGCGGGAAGTACTTGTCCTGCTTGAGGTGGTGGACGGGGAAGGCGGCCTGCTCGCGCGGATACTGGCGGTCCCAGTCGGAATTTACGACGGCGGCAGCGGTGTGCGGCGCGTTGCGCAGCGGCGACTCCTCGACAGTGAAATCACCGCTGGCCACCTGCTCGATCTCGGCACGGATGGTGATCATGGCTTCGATGAAACGATCGATTTCGGCAAGGTCTTCGGATTCGGTGGGCTCCACCATCAGCGTCCCAGCAACCGGGAAGGCGAGGGTGGGGGCGTGGAAGCCGAAGTCGATGAGGCGCTTGGCCACATCTTCAGCCGTGACTCCGGTGCGGGCCGTCAGCTCGCGCAGGTCCAGGATGCACTCGTGCGCCACCAGCCCGCCCTCTCCGGTGTAGAGGACCGGGAAGTGCTCATCCAGCCGGGAAGCAACGTAGTTCGCGGCCAGCAGCGCCGACTTGGTGGCTTCAGTGAGGCCCTGCCCACCCATGAGCTTCACGTAAGCCCAGGAGATCGGCAGCACACCAGCGGATCCGTAGCGCGAAGCGGAAATCGCCACGCCATGACCCGGTTCGTGGGCTGCCTTGTTGGCATCGCCCGGCATGAACGGAGCCAAGTGGGCTTTTGCTGCAACGGGTCCAACACCGGGACCGCCGCCGCCGTGCGGGATGCAGAACGTCTTGTGCAGGTTCAGGTGGGACACGTCGCCACCGAACTTGCCCGGCTGCGCCAAACCAACCAGCGCGTTCAAGTTCGCGCCATCGACGTACACCTGGCCGCCAGCATGGTGGACGGCGTCGCACACCTCAACGACGTCGGCGTCGTACACACCGTGCGTGGACGGGTAGGTGATCATGATGCAGGACAGCACGTCCTTGTTGGCTTCGATCTTGGCGGTCAGGTCCGCGTGGTCGATGGTCCCGTCAGCAGCCGTCGCCACCACAACCACTTTCATGCCGGCCAGCACTGCGGAGGCAGCGTTGGTGCCGTGCGCGGAAGCGGGAATCAGGCAGACAGTGCGCTGCTCGTCACCCCGGGAGAGGTGGTAGCCGCGGATTGCCAGGAGCCCGGCGAGCTCTCCCTGGGAACCGGCGTTCGGCTGGATGGAGACCTGGTCGTAGCCGGTGATCTCGGTCAGGTCCGCTTCCAGGTCCTCGATCAGTTCGCGCCAGCCGGCCGTCTGGTGGTCCGGCGCGAAGGGGTGGATGGAGGCGAACTCCGGCCAGGAGATGGCTTCCATCTCAGCGGTCGCGTTCAGCTTCATGGTGCACGAACCCAGCGGGATCATGGTGCGGTCCAGCGCGAGGTCCCGGTCGGACAGCTTGCGGATATAGCGCAACAGCTGCGTCTCGGAACGGTGCGTGTTGAACACCGGGTGCTGCAGGAAGTCGCTTGTCCGGACCACGTCAGAAGGCAGCTCGAATCCGGCCGCGTCCTTCACCGGACCGGCACCAAAGGCGACGGCAACGGCGGAGAGGACCTCCGGCGTCGTGGTTTCATCAATGGAGACGCCCACGGTGTCGGCGTCGATGAACCGCAGGTTGATGCCGCGGGCTTCGGCGGCGGCGATGACTTTGTCAGCCTTGCCGGGGACGCGGACGGTGAGTGTGTCGAAGAACGCCTCGGTCACGAGCTCGCGGCCGGCCGCCTGCAGAGCCGTCGCCAGCGTGCGTGCGTGACCGTGAACGGTTTCGGCGATCGACTTCAGGCCTTCCGGGCCGTGGTAGACGGCGTACATCGAGGCCACGATGGCCAGCAATGCCTGGGCTGTACAGATGTTGGACGTGGCCTTTTCGCGCCGGATGTGCTGCTCGCGGGTCTGGAGGGCCAAGCGGTAGGCCGGAACGCCCGCGTTGTCTTTGGAGACGCCGACGATGCGGCCTGGAAGCGTGCGCTCCATGCCTTCGCGGACGGCCATGTACGCGGCGTGCGGGCCGCCGAAGAACAGCGGGACGCCGAAGCGCTGCGCAGTTCCGACGGCGACATCGGCACCTTGTTCGCCCGGGGGCGTGATGAGGGTGAGCGCCAGCAGATCTGCCGCGACAGTGACCAAGGCGCCACGTTCCTTGGCTTCGGCGATCACCGGGGCGTGGTTGAAAACGCGGCCCGAAACGCCCGGCTGCTGCAGGACGATACCGTTGATGTCGCCGTCGGGCAGGCCAGCCGAGAGGTCCGCGATCTCGACCTCAAAACCCAGCGCCTCGGCGCGGCCCTTCACGATTGCGATGGTCTGCGGGAGGAGGTCGGCGTCCAGGACTGTCTTGCCGTCCTTCACAGCCTTGTTCGCCCTGCGCATGAGCAGCACTGCCTCGGCAACGGCGGTAGCTTCGTCCAGCAGCGAGGCGTTGGCCACGGGAAGTCCCGTGAGGTCTTGGACCATGGTCTGGAAGTTGAGCAGCGCTTCGAGGCGGCCCTGGGAAATTTCCGGCTGGTACGGGGTGTAGGCCGTGTACCAAGCCGGGGATTCGAGGATGTTGCGGCGGATGACGGGCGGGGTCACGGTGTCGTAGTAGCCCTGGCCGATCATCTGCACGGCAGTTTTGTTCTTGGAAGCCAGCTTGCGCAGCTCAGTGAGGACCTGCACCTCGGTGAGGGCGTCCTGCAACTTCAGCGCAGTGTCCTGGCGGATGGAATCTGGGACAGCAACGTCCACCAGGCCATCGACAGAGTCATAGCCGATGGCCTTGAGCATGGTGTCAACATCGACCTGGCGGCGGGCGCCGATATGCCGGTCCGCGAACGCGGTGGGGGTTGATTGTACAGTCAAGAGGAACTCCATGATTCAGGCGCCCGTTGAGCGCCACGATGATGTGGGTTCCTCCCCGCTCTGTATTGGACCTGAGAGATTCCGCAGGAATGGTTGCCTGCTTGCACCGTCGGTGAGCCCGGTTTCCCGGACTGCTTTCCAGAGTTGCCTAACCGCGGCGGTACATGGGCCTGAGAGATTCCTGGGGAGGATTTGCTCCTACGGCGCCTGACTGGATGTACCGGCAGGACTCTCCCGCCGCAGATCAAAAGCGTTGCATCACGTGAGTGACACGCTTCACACCATAGCGGGTTATTTTGAAAAAGCGCAAGCAAGCTGTGACTACTGATGCATGGCCTCATGGATTTGGAGCGCGAACCACAACTGCGCAACCGTGGACGTTTCGCCCATGTCCAGCCCCGTCAACTCACCGATTTTCCGGATCCGGTAGATGATGGTCTGCCGGTGCGCGAACAACGTCGCAGCCGTCTTTTGCCAGGAACGCTGGGAGTCCAAATATGTCCGCAGGGTCAGGATCAGATCGCCGTCCTGGCTCTGCTCATAATCAAAAACCGGGCCCAGCAAGCGGCGCACCAACGCCGCGTGCTCCAGGAATTCGAGCCCCGGGCACACTGGGGGAAGATCCACTTCATGACCCGCAGCCGGCTGGAGCGCCTCTACCCGGAGCTCGACACTTTCCTCCAGGTCCGCCGCGAATTCGATCCCCGCGGAATGTTCCTGAACGACCACACCCGGTCGCTGTTTGGCTGAGGTCGTGACGGGGCAGGGGAGCGCGCGTGATGCACTCCCCTACCCCGTTACACCGGGTTGAAACATGGGGATGGTAGTTTGTTCACTGCTGAGGCAGACATCCGCACCCGAGCTGAGGACACTCCATGTTTAAGGGTTTCAAAGACTTCATCCTTCGCGGCAACGTGATCGAACTGGCCATCGCCGTGGTGATCGGCAGTGCTTTCACCGCACTCGTCGGGGCCTTCACCACCCACATCATCAACCCGGTCATCGCCGCGGCCGGTGGCATGAACGCCGAAGGCCTGGGCTTCAAGATCTGGGAAAACAACCCCGCCACGTTCGTCGATTTCGGGGCCGTCCTGACCGCCCTGGTCACGTTCGTCATCACGGCTGCCGTGGTCTACTTCATCTTCGTGGCGCCCATGAACAAGATCAACTCCCTGGTCAAGGACCGCCTCTCCACCGAGGAACCCGAGGAAGAGCCGCTCCCCGCAGATACGGCACTCCTCGCCGAAATCCGCGACCTCCTCAAGGACGCAGCCGCTGCCCGCAACGCAGGTACCGCTTCCGCGCTCGACCCCGGGCTCGGCTCCGACCCCGTCCGTTAGGGCCAGCACAGCCTTTAAAAGTAGCTCCACCCAAAACCCGGCTCCCTCACACGAGGGGGCCGGGTTTTTGCGTGGGGCTTCGCGGATTTACAAAAATATATAGACCGGTCTATTATTTCCCTATGGCTATCAAAGGAAACCTGACGAAGGCACGGCTTACAGAGTCCATGCTGCAGCTCATCCAGACCAGCGGCTACAGCGGCACCGGCCTGAACGCTGTGATCGAACACGCCGCCGCACCCAAGGGGTCTGTCTACTTCCACTTCCCCGGCGGGAAGGAGGACCTGGGAGTCGCAGCGGTCGACCTCGCCGCGACGCAATTCCAAGCCCTGATCGCGGAGGCGGCATCTTCCGCGGGCGGCCCGGCTGAAGCTGCCCGCGCCGCCATTGAGGCTTTGGCGACGATCGTCAGCGGGAGCAACTTCCAACTGGGCTGCCCTGTCTCCGTCGTCACCTTGGAGATGGGCGCTGAGAGCGAGCGGCTGCGGCAGGCATGTGCCACTGCCTTCGAGTCGTGGATCGTACCGACGTCCGCGCTGCTCGAAGCAAGCGGCATTGACGCAAAGGAGGCGCGGTCCTTGGCGACGGTCATTGTGTCGACGATCGAAGGTGCGGTGATCGTCTCCCGCGCCATGCAGGACACCCAACCCCTGGCTTCGGCCGCTGATGTCGTAGCAGAGCTCATCAACCACCGCCTCGGGACCACTGGGAGGACCCGATGACAACACTTGAAGACCCCCGCCACGCCCTGGTCTTCGGGGCCTCCGGATTGGTTGGCAGGCATCTCGTCCTGGCCCTGGCCCTGGCTGGCGCGAACGTCACGGCGGCTGTACGGACCGCCGAGTCCGGCGCCCGTGTCGAGCGATGGGTGCGGGAGCACGGCCTGACACGGAGCATCAACACGACGATCGTCGATTTCGAGTCCCCCGGGATCGTCACTGGAGGCCCCTCGGCATTCCCGGACGTCACCGAGATCCACAACTGCGCCGGGACCTACCGGTTCGGAATGACCGCCCACGAGGCACGCAGCGCGAACGTCGGCATCGTCGAGAAGCTGATGGACTTCGCCGCGGATCTCCCCAAAGTGCAGCGCGTCGTCCATGTGTCGGGCTACCGCGTCGGCGGACAGGACCCAACCACCATTCCATGGTCAGAGGATTACCGCGCTGCGGCCTACAAGGAACTTGGAGCCTACGAAGCCTCAAAGGTGGAATCCGACGCGATCTTCCAGGCCCTGGCCATGGAACGCGGAATCCCCTGGACAGTCGTCAACCCGTCCAGCCTGATCGGCGACAGCGTGACCGGGGAATCCGACCAACTCATCGGGCTGCCCACCACCATCGAACAGATCTGGGAAGGCAGCGTTGCGGCGTTGCCAGGAGGCGAAACGACGTTCCTCCCGGTCGTTACGGTCGACTATCTTGCGGCTTTCATGACGGCTGCCGCGGTCGACCCGGCTGCTGCGGGCAACGCCTATTGGATTCTCGACGACGCCACCCCGCCACTGGCGGACCTGCTCACGCATGTCGGCCGGCATCTTGGCGCGAAGGTCCCACGGCTAAGGCTGCCGGTTGGGGTCATCAGGCGGCTCCCCGAGCGGATCACCAAGGCAGATCCCGAGACGCTTACCTTCATGTCCTCCGACCGCTATCCAACGCAGTCGGCAATCGATTTCGCCGACAAACACGGAATCCGGATGCCGGACGTGCTGCTGTCCGTGGAACGGTGGGCCGATTACCTGGCCGCGCATCGGTTTGGGGCCATCATGGCCAAGGACCGTAGGTTCGTGGACGTCGGCGGCATACGGACATTCGAACTGGGCGTCGCCGGGTCCACCAGGCTGATCCTTCCCGGCCTGCCGGTCAACGCAGACACGTGGGCCGGAGTGGCAGCTGACATCGGGGCACGCGTCGTGGACCTTCCCGGACTCGGACTCAGCGGAGGAGCGGGCGTTCAGGACTGGCAAGGGTGGCTGCCCGCCCTGCTGGAAGGGGAACCCGTGGACCTTATCGGCCATTCGATCGGTGCCGCTGCAGCAGTGGTCGCAGCAGACCTGGCGCCTGAGAAGGTCCGGTCCCTCACGTTGATCGCGCCGTTCTTCCTCCAGAGGGCGACACCCGCGTTGTCCAGACTTCGGCCGCTGGTCAGCTTCTTCCTGCGACGCGTCGGACCGGCAAGGTTGTCACAGCAACTCACCGGCACGGATGCGAGCTCGGATGCCCTCCGATCCAGCATGGCCGACCTCAAGCGAAGCAGTGCCACGAGGGTGGCCCAGCATCTCGCCCTGACGGGATCCAAGCAGTGGCGCAGCGAACTCCAGGACGCCCTGGGGCGGTTCAGCGGCCAGGTCCGGATCATCACGGGAAGCGAGGACCCGCTCGCCGCCGATGCGTCCGGGCAGCTCAAGTCCCTTCCCAACGTCGAGCTGATTGTGGTGCCGGGCGCCGGGCACCACCCGCAGTTGACCCACGGCGACGCTCTCGCCAGCCACCTCAAGAATCACTCACGCGAGCAGGGCACCCGCAGCTACAGCCGCTAACGACGGTCACCAACCTCTACGGCGCAAACATCACGGCGGAGGTGGAGGCCCGCACCGGAGTACCCGTTCTCGATTCCGTGGCGGTCACCCTCTGGCACGCCCTGAGGCTGGCCGGCGCGCCGCTGCTTGACCCCGCATGGGGCAGGTTGCTTGCCGGCTAGTCCTTGTCGATCCGGTCCAGCAACTTTCCCAGGGCATCGCGGATGTCATCGTAATCGTTCTGGCCGGCGCGGCTTTCGGCGGCGATGACACCGCAGCGGTGGATCTTTGTGAAGTCTCCGATGGGGAACTTGTAGTGGCCCTTTTGGTCATCCGGGTGTTCGTCGTCGACACCGAGGAACCACTTGGAGTACTCGGCATGGCCATGCTTGTCCAGGAACGCATTCTCGTCCTTGGTTGAGGGGGCATGCTCACTCCAGTCGTCCCGGGTGTCCTTGGCCACCTTGCCATCACGGATCAGGGCCTTGGCGTGCTCGAAGGCCTTCTTGTTGAGTTTCACGGTCATGTCGCAACCTCTCAGTTAAGGCTTTGGGCTGGTACGCCCAGCTTAGGGCGAGGACGGACGGCCCGGAATACCCGACGGCGAGCGCACGGGGCGAGCCTCTGGGGTCAGTTCATGAGCTGGACCCAGAGGCCCGCGCCCCGCTCCTTCGTGACCATCCGGCGTCCGATCGCTCCCCGTTGGGTCAGCCACAGGACGTTGCCGTCAGCCGTGACGGCCTCCACCTGGCCCTGGTCAACGATCTCGTTCCCACGCCAGATCTGGACGGCCTGGCCCACCAGCAGTTTCCAGTTGGACACCCGCTTTCCCCGCGCCGTTTCGAGGCGTGATCCAAACAACGATTCGTTCCCACGGTCTTTCACTCGATGACTCCTAGCCTGGTGTACACAGTTCCTGTACATGACGTGTGCCATCAACGGCGCATAAATGACGCGTTTATGCTGTCCGCATTCATCAGAGTGCTTTTACGGCGCCCAACACCTTGGTCAGCGAGTCTTTCGCGTCCCCGAACAGCAACGTGGTCTGCGGTTCATAGAGCAACTCATTTTCGACGCCTGCGAACCCCGGCCTCATGGAGCGTTTCAGGAACACCACCTGCCGGGCGTCGGCCACCTCCAGGATGGGCATTCCATAAATAGGCGATCCGGACGTGGTCTTAGCCGCGGGGTTCACGACGTCGTTGGCACCCACCACCAGCGCGACGTCCGTGGTTTTGAACTCGGAGTTGATGTCCGACATTTCCTTCAGCGACTCATAGGGAACGTTGGCCTCGGCGAGGAGCACATTCATGTGTCCGGGCATGCGCCCGGCAACAGGGTGGATCGCGAAGTCGACGTCGATCCCCCGGGCCTCCAAAGCCAAGGCAAGTTCCGCCGCGGTGTGCTGCCCCTGCGCGACGGCGAGTCCGTACCCGGGAACAATGATCACACGCTGCGCGTAGCCGAGCAGCACTGCGATGTCCTCCGCGCTGGAGGAGCGGACCGGCCGTTCGCTGAGTGCGGTGGAACCGGCGGTGGAGCCACCTTTGAAGGCACCGAACATGATGCCGGCAACACTGCGTCCCATGGCCGATGCCATGGCGCGGGTAAGGATGGTGCCGGACGCTCCCACCAGTGTTCCGGCAACGACCAGGAGGACGTTCCCCAGCACCAGGCCCGACGCCGCGACAGCCAGGCCAGTAAAGGCATTCAGGAGCGAGATGACAATCGGCACGTCAGCGCCACCCACCGGCAGCACCAGGAGGACGCCGGCTCCGAGCCCGAGGACCAGCAGCACCAGGGCCCAACCCGGCGCGCCGCTGGCGATGACCACCGCACCGGCCGCGACGGCGGCCAGGAGCACCACAGCCATGAGGACCGGCAGCCCGGGAAACGTCACGGGCCGTGTGGTCATGAGCCCTTGCAGCTTGGCGAAGGTGATCGCCGAACCCGCGAAAGACACAGCACCCACCAACAGGGTGAACACGATGGCCAAGCGAACCCAGGCATCCTCCGTATGCGGCAGTTCCAGCAGGGCAACCAGGGCCGCCGCACCACCACCTACACCGTTGAACAGGGCCACGAGTTGCGGCATTTGGGTCATCTGCACCCTGCGCGCCACGGGGGCAGCAACACCGGCACCCACCACTATCGCGCCCAGGATCCAGGGAATGTTGTCCAGCTTCACGGACAAGAACACCGCCACCACGGCCACAACGGCTCCGAACGCACCGATCAGGTTGCCCCTTCGTGCGCTCTTCGGCGAGCTCAGCCCCTTCAGGGCAAGGATGAAGCAGGCGGCCGCTGCGAGATACAGCAGCGCAGTCCAAGTGGGGCTGAGGAGGGTCACCGATGCCCCTCCCTGCCCGTGGCTTGCCCGGCATCAACGCTCGACGGCGGCCGCTGCCTTCCCCGGAACATCTCCAGCATGCGGTCGGTCACCACGAACCCACCCACCAGGTTGGCCGTGGCAAGGACGACAGCCAGCAGGCCGACCGCCAGGATCCACGGATCAGAAGCCTGCCCGGCGACGATGATGGCACCCACCAGAATGATGCCGTGAATGGCGTTCGCCCCGGACATGAGGGGCGTGTGAAGGGTGCTGGAAACTTTGGAAACAACCTCGAAGCCCACAAAGACAGCCAGGACCGTGATCGTCAACAGGCTCATGCCGTCCATCAAAGGGCTCCTTCAGATCCGGGGGAAAGTGCTGCAAGAGCTTCCGCGGTGGGGCCGTGCCGGATGGTGCCGTCGTGGGTCAGGCACGCCCCCGCCACCACTTCGTCGGAGAAGTCGGGTGAAACCACGCCCTCACTCGTCATGAGCGCCAAAAGGTTGGCCACGTTCTTGGCGTACAAGCGCGAGGCGTCCGCGGGCATGGCGGAGGCTGGATCCTTGATTCCCACCAGGGTTACCGTGCCCTGCCCGTCGCCAGTGGGGACGGGGATATCCTGCCCCGGAATACTCCCTTCCACGTTGCCTCCGGACTCTGCCGCCAGGTCAATCACGACCGACCCGGGCCGCATGCCCTGGACCATCTCGCGGCTCACCAAAAGTGGAGCCCGCCTTCCGGGAACAGCTGCAGTAGTAATCAGGACGTCGGCCTGGGCAACGTGTGGAGCAAGGAGCGCGCGTTGCAGGGCTCCCCTGTCGGCGCTCAGTTCCCGGGCGTAGCCACCCGAGGCTTCCGCCGTTTCAAGGTCCAGCTTGATGAACGTTCCGCCCATGGACGCTACTTCGTCTGCTGACGCGGGCCGGATGTCGTTTGCTGAGACGCGGGCGCCAAGCCTTTTGGCTGTCCCGATTGCCTGCAGTCCAGCCACGCCAGCTCCAAGGACCAGCACCCGGGCCGGCGGAATGGTTCCGGCCGCCGTCATGTAGAGCGGGAAGAACCGGGGCAAACGCATTGCTGCCTCGAGCACGCACCGGTACCCGGCCACGAGGGCCTGGGAAGTCAGTGCATCCATAGACTGGGCCCGCGAAATCCGGGGCACCAGCTCGAGGGCGAACGATGTGATGCCGCCGGCGGCGAGGGCCCTTACGGTTGGCAACTCCGACGACGGCGACCCCAGTCCCACGGTGACCGCACCACGCTGGAGGGAGCCCGCCGTCGTCGGGTCCATGGGGCGCACGTGGCAGTAGATGTCGAGTGTCCCAAGGTCCAGGGCCTGGACGACGGCCGCTCCGGCGGCCCGGTAGTCGTCGTCGCTGTGGCCGGAGGCAGCGCCGGCGCCTGACTCGATCTCAAGGTCGAGTCCAAGGCCCGCCAACTGCTTGACCGTTTCCGGCGTAGCGGCCACCCGCCGCTCACCGTCGAGCCTCTCGCGCCCAATCCCTGCTTTCAACGCCACCCCTCTCCGGAACTCGCCAGAAACCAGTTGGCATGAGTCTATGACCGCAAGGGTCCGGGCGGGAGTAGGGGGCTGCGCTATGTGCACAAGTCCACTAGGGTCGGTGGAAGCTGGTGGCAACCAGCCACCACACCGTCGACGAGCCGGTTCCGGCCGTGCCGTCGGGAAGGAACGCCGCTATGGACACGTTCAAAATCGGCTATTTCGTAGGAAGTCTTTCAAGCACCTCCATCAACCGAACCCTCTCCAAGGCGCTGATCAGCGTGGCGCCGCCCGAGCTGGAATTCCATGAGATCGAAATCAAGGACCTCCCCCTCTACAGCTCCGACTACGACGCCGACTTTCCGCCCGCCGGCAAGGCGTTGAAGGATGCCATCGCGGCCTCGGACGGCATCCTGTTCGTCTCGCCGGAGTACAACCGCTCCATTCCGGGCGCGCTGAAGAACGCCATCGACTGGGGCTCGCGCCCGTGGGGCACCAATTCCTTCGCCCGGAAGCCCACCGGAATCATCGGAGCGTCGCCGGGCGGCATCGGCACTGCGGTGATGCAGTCGTCCATGCGGAGCGTGCTGAGCTTCCTGGATGCACCGCAGTTGAACGCACCGGAGGCGTACATCCGTTTTGTCGCAGACGCTTACGACGACGACGGTTCCGTTAAGGACGAAGGCACCGCAGGCCTCCTGCGGCACTACATGGAGGAGTACAGCGCGTTCGTGCAGCGTGTCCTTGCCGCCAACGCACCGGGCCACATCGGCGACCCGGAACCGGATACCGACAAATTGAACCGCTAGGACCGCGGGTTGGGTGTCGCCCGGATCTGAACGGGCGACACCCGGTACCCTCGGTCTGCGATTTAGTCAGTATGCTTACTACTACGAGGATTTAGGAACAGGCCTACCCCAGGAGAAGAAGATGCTTCGTAGAGTAGCTATGACCGCCTTGGCAGTGACCCTTTTCGTCGGCACCGCCGCCTCCACTGCCGGAGCCGCTGGCGCGGCCACAAGCCTTCAGGGCAGCGTTGCCGCAACCACACAGAGCCCATCGCCCGAGCCGAGCAACCCCTCCGGCCCTTCCACCGCAACCCCCACGGCGGAGCCAACATCCGACGCTCCAAACCCAGCGGGCACAGGCCCGGCCAACCCCGGCACCAGCGAAACCGGCCAGCAACAGCAAACCCGGACAGACGTCGTTCCGTGGGTCCTCGCTGGGGTAGCCGCCGTCATCATCATCGCGCTCATCATCTGGACGCTGCGGAACCGCCGCGGTCGGGACAAAGGCATCCAGCACGACGACGGCCGGTAACCGGGCGGGGCGCCTCGCCCAAGGAGCCAGGCGCCCCGTGACGGTCAGGTGACCCTAGCGGTCAGCTGGCCCGTCGATCAGCTGGCCCGGCCGCTCAACTTGCCAATAAGGCTCGTCTCCAAGTGCTCCAGCAGGTGCTGCGGATTGTCATAGACTTCCGCGGCTCCTGCGTCCCGCAGTTCCGCTTCGCTGATTCCACCGCAGGTCAGGGCAACCACCGGCACCCCGATCGCAGCGCCGGCCTTCACGTCCCACACGGCGTCGCCAACAAAGACGGCGTCCTCCGGGTCCACGCCGAGCTTCTCCAGGCAGGCCACCAGGATGTCCGGGGCGGGCTTGCTTTCCTCGGCGTCGTTGGAGCTGGTCCATGCGTCGATGGATGAGCCTGCGTCGAGGAGGTGGCGGCTTACGTCGAGGTCGCGTTGCTGCGCCGATGATGCCAATCCGACCGCAAGACCGGCGTCGGAGCATGCCGCCAGAAGGTCACGCGCGGAATCGAAGGGCCGGAGCGTCGGCCAGAACGTCGAGAACACGGCACCGTGGGCCGACTTCAAGTCTTCCTGCATTTCGTCGGTGCAATCCGGGACCAGGCTCTGGATCAGCTTGTCGCCTCCCATGCCTACGCGGCGGTGGATGGCCGACACTTCGATGTCCAGCCCTTCGCGCCTGAACGCCTGCCACCAGGCCATTGCATGGAAGTAGCTGGAATCGATCAGCGTACCGTCCACATCAAAGAGGACTGCGCGCTTCTTTTGGGACTTCACCTTAGCTGCCACAACCCACCACTTCCGACGCCGTGTGGGTACCTTGCGCAGCGAGTGCCGAATCAATGACAGGCTCTTCCAACATCAGTACCGCGTACCTCTCAGATGAGGCTTGCCGCAGCAGGCCAGTGCCGGCCACTTCCCGGATGGCCTCCACGCCTTCCACCGCCTCATCCATCGAAGAGAACCGCTTTGAGAGGCCCATGAGGACGTCACTGCCGTCCACCATCAGAATCCGATATCCCCCATCGGGCGTTTCAACCATCTCCAAGTGCCCGGCCACGCCAACCTCCTCGCCATCGATGAAATGCATAGTAAGACTACTTAGTATAGGCCACCTAAGAAATGTGGCGTAACGCGGGAAATACGCGCCTGCAACATCTTGTTGGCACCGACATGACAACAATTGGAATCATCGGTGCAGGACACATTGGCAGCCAGGTTGCACGCAAGGCCGTGGAACTGGGCTACGACGTCGTGATCAGCAACTCGCGGGGTCCCGAGACGCTGGGCGATCTGGTCGCGGAACTTGGGCCGAGGGCCCGGGCCGCCACGGCAGCCGAAGCAGCAGCGGCAGGCGATTTCGCCGTCGTGACCGTTCCCTTGAAGAACTACCAGAGCATCCCCACGGAGCCGCTTGAGGGCAAGGTCGTCATCGACACGAACAACTACTACTGGGAGCGCGACGGCCGTATCCCCGAGCTGGACAACGGCGAAGCAACCACATCAGGCCTTCTCCAGAAGCACCTCCCCACCTCCAAGGTAGCCAAGGGCTTCAACCACATCTTTGCCAAGGACATCACCACTGACGGCACCCCCGCCGGGACGCCGAACCGCCGCGCCCTGGCCACCGCCAGCGACTTCCCCGAAGCCGCAGAACTTGTCACCAAGCTCTACGACGAATTCGGCTTCGACACCGTCAACATCGGCCGGCTGGAAGACAGCTGGCGCGTCGAGCGCGACCGCCCCGCCTACGTCATACGGCAGAATGCGGACGAACTCCGCGAGAACCTCGCCAAGGCAACCCGCACCGTCTAAATCCGGTTTACGCACGACGGCGGGCAAGCGGCTGATGCTTGCCCGCCGCCTTTGTCATGGGTGCTTTTGGTTCCGGCAAATTCGTCCCTGGAGGCCGAAAAAAAGGACGGCGAAACGGTGTCACGAACCGGCGTCGGCGCGCACATTATGGGTGGCTGCCTCTCCGTCAGGCCCGGCGCATGGGCTTACGGGGAGGCAGCTTCGCCCTGAAAGCCCCTACGCGAGGAGTCCCATGTCCACACGAATCTCGAGCTGGCCTGCAGCAACCCCCATGTGGGTGGACCTCGGCGCAAATGATCCCAAAGCGGCGAAGTCCTTCTATTCGGGCCTTTTTGGCTGGGATTTCATCTCCGGCGGCCAGGACGCGGGCGGCTATGTCCTGGCCTGTGTTGGCGGGCGTGCCGTGGCAGGACTGGGCCCCAAGCAGGATCCGTCCATGCCCACCACGTGGACAACGTTCCTCGCATCGGATGATGTTGACGTCACCGCGAAGAAGATCAGTGCCGCGGGTGGACAGCTGATTGCGCAGCCGTTCGACGTCATGGACTCCGGCCGCATGGCCTTGGCCGTGGACAGCGCCGGCGCAGTGTTCGGAGTCTGGCAGGCAGGCAACCACATCGGCGCGGAGCGGGTCAACGAGCACGGCGCACTGTGCTGGAACGAGCTCCATACCCGCGACTACGCAGCGGCCCGCGCTTTCTACTCCGGAGTCTTCGACGTCAGCTACCAGGACGTCACGGAGGATGGCTTGGTCTACTCCACTATGCGCAGGCCGCTGGATGGCCGCGAAGTAGCAGGGGTCCACCATGACACCGGGCTCTCCGGGACCACACCCAACCTTTGGATGACCTGGTTCGCCAGCGACTTTGTGGAGGGCTCTGCCACCCGGGCTGTGGAACTGGGTGCGACACTCCTGGAACCGGTCACGGACAGCCCGCTGGGACGCATGGCCGTGGTGCGGGGTCCACAGGGAGAGGTGTTCGGCCTCATCGACGCACCGCGAACCAGCGAATAGGAACCAGCGAATAGTCAGGCCGCTGCCGGGTCCAGCGCTTCGGCGATGATCTCGTGCGCGTGGGCGGCAGCCAAGGGCGCGGCCAGGCGATGCACGGCCTGGAAGGTCCTGCGGACGGCCGGGCCGTGCCATTCGGGCGGCAGGTAGTCCGTCGGCAGGTTCGGGTCCCGGTACGGAAACCGGCGCCACATGGTCAGCATGGGGATGTAGTAGCGGAACGCGTCACGCCGCAACTCCTCTGTGGAGTGGGCCAGGGCAACGTTCGGGTCCTCGCCCACGCGCTCAATCCATTGCTGCTCCGCGTCCCCATAGAGTCCAAGGAACTCGGTGAACTGTTCATCGAGTTCCTTGAGGTCCCACCACTCCGAGATTTTGGGACGCATGGGTCCGTCAAAGACGTAATCGCTCCGGAACAGGTCCACAAACTCGATCAAACCACTGGCAGTGAGACGCTCCTTGGCCTGCTCGAGCTTGTGGGCCGGCGCAATCCACACGCCGTTGGCTACGGAGCCGAAGCCCAAGCCAGACAATGCTGAACGCAGTTGATGCCGCCGGTTCCGCATGGACTCAGGCACCGAGAACACGGCCAGCACCCAGGTATCCACGGGCGCAGGCTGCTCGGGGGCAAAGATCCGGCGGTCACCTTCGCGGAACACGTCGCTGACCGACTCCGAGATTTTGTATTTGGCAATCCCTCCTTCGCGAACGCTCTTCAGCACGCCTTTTGCCTTGAGCCTGGAGACGGAGGACCTCACGCCCGGAGCGTCGTAACCGAGCGAGCCCAACATGGAAATCAGAGCGGACACCGGCAGGGCATCACCTGCGTTCCGACCATAGAGCCCAAAAATGGTAACGAGCAGCTGTTGGTGGCGCACCGGGGGTGCCGGGACGGCGAACATCGGAAGGATCCTCATTTCCGCGCCCCGCATTGGGCGCCAGTCCAGTTCATCATAGGTCCGCGCCGCACCTCGCCCGAGACTAGCCGAGCCATACTAAGCATGCTTACTATGGACGGACGCTGTTCCAGGGCTGTTACTGCCCCGGAGCGACCTTTCCGTTCAAACGATAGGAAGCACATCATGGCAGGAAACCTGGTAGCACGCTCCATTCACGACCTTACGGCCGCGGCCTGGTTCGGCGGCTCATTGATGGGGGCCATTGGGCTGAATGGGGCCGCTGCGGAAGCCAAAGATCCCACGGAGCGTACCCGGTTGTCGAGCAAGGGCTGGGGCAAGTGGGCTCCTGTGCAGACAGCAGCCTTCGCCGGACACCTCGCCTCAGACCTGGCAATCGCATGGGAGAACAAGGGCAGGATCGCGAAGCAGGACAGCGTCGCCTCCAACACCATCTACAAGACCGTGGTGACATTGGCCGGAGCTGCCGTCACCCTCTACGCGGGCGTTGTTGGCAAGAAGGTCGATGAGCTCTCCGAAGAGGGCGCAGAAGGAGCCACCGAGCCCCGCGCAGGCGCTTCCGATGAACTCAAGTCAGCCCAGACCCAGCTGAAGGCACTGCAGTGGGCCATCCCCGCATTCGCTGCCTGGGTGATCATCCTTGGCGCCAAGCATGGTGAGATGCAGCGGCCCAAGAACATCCTGAAGGGTCTCCGCTAAGGGCTCCCAAATCCCCCGCCGAGACGGCACTTAATGACAATCCCAGGCCCTGGCATTGTCATTAGGTGCCATCTCGCGCGGTGATCCTGCGGACGAAGTGCTCCGGCCACGGCTCCGCTGAGGTGGCTCCGCTGGGTACGTGGACGGTGGTGACCGTACCGAAAGCCGCCACGTCACCGCCGTCGGACGTCACCTCGAATGCCATGGTGAGCGAGGTGCGCCCCAGCGCGCTGATCTTCACCGTTGCGGTGATGCGCTGGCCGAACCACAGCTTGGCTTTGTAGTTGATGACTTGCTGGACCCTGGGCGCGCTGGGGAAATAGTCCGGCAGGTCCAGGGACCGGAAGAGTTCAGCTTCGGCGGCTTCCACCCAGCGCAGGATGGCCGAGTTGTGCTGGTGTCCGGAGGCGTCGGTGTCCACCCATTCCACCGTTCGCTCGATGCACGCCTCCGGAAACCTGTCCACGATGCTCCTACCGGGCGCTTACTGCTGCGTCGTCAGGATCGACGTCGACGGCGGATACCGGCACCTCAGGTTGTGGCTTGGGAATCAACGCCACCGCACCGGCCGCCAGCACCGCGATACCGGCGAAGATCGCGAAGTTAGCCTCGAAAGGCAGCTTTGAGCCGGCAATCCAGCCACCGATCAACGGTCCCGAGATGGCACCAAGGCGGGCGAAGCTCAACGCCCAGCCGGTAGCCGTTCCACGGACCTTCGCCGGGTAGTAATCGGCGATGTAGCCGGTCAGAACCAGTGAGGTTGAGATTGATCCAATACCAGCGAAGGCCACGAAGAGCAGGTTGACCACCATGGTGTTGGGGAAGACCAACAGCATGATGCCCAGGCCGCCCAGAATGTAGAACACCACCAGGATGAGCTTCTTGCCGTACTTGTCCGCGGCCCGGCCCAGAAGCAGGCCACCGATCGCGGAAGCCAGACTGAAGACCAGCAGGAATGTCAGCGACGAGCCGAGGTCGTAACCGGCCTTCTTCATGATGCTGGGCAGCCACGTGTTCAGGCCGTAAACCAGCAGCAGGCCCAGGAACAGGGAGATCCAGAAGAAGACGGTGGAACGCAGGTACTTCCGGGAGAACATCGTGGTGATCGTCTTCCACCACGGGTCCGCCTGGGCGCCGGCCACAGGAGCGGCAGGAACCACCGGCCGGTAGTCGGAGATCTGCAGTTTGGCGGCCAAAGCCTTGGCCTCAGGCGATCGCCCCTTGGACTCAAGGTATTCGAGGGACTCGGGGAGGAACTTCCAGATGATCGGGAGCAGCACCACGGGCGCGGCCCCGATGGCGATTACTGCACGCCACCCACCGATCGGCAGCACGAACAAGGCAGCAAGGGCCGCCACTACGATCCCCAGTGAATAACCGGAGTACATGAGCCCGTAGTTGAAGGAGCGCTTGTTCGGGGCCGAGTACTCAATGGTCAGGGCCGCAGCCACGGGGATCACGCCGCCCATGCCCAGCCCGCCGATCAGGCGGAACAGGCCGAACAGTTCCGGCGTAGGTGCCCACGCTGCGCCCGCCTGGGTGAGCGTGAAGATGACCATGGAAGCCAACAGCATCCTCTTGCGGCCCACCAGGTCACTCAGGGTGCCGATGAAGAGCGCTCCAATAAGCATGCCGATCAAGGCATATGACCCTAATCCACCCAGTGCCAACGGCGAGAGGTTCCATTCCTTGTACTCAGCCAGGGCCGGGAGCACCGCGCCCAGGACACCGACGTCGTATCCCTCGGCGAGGATCGCGATCCAGCAGCAGAACAACACCAGGCCGGTTGTTTTGGTGGGTACATTCCAGTCATTGACGGGTGCGGTTGCCATGACTACTTCACCAGGACCGATGCTGCGTCGGACCGGGGAGTCCAACGAAGGTGTGTGGAGGACTCTTCAATGTCTACTTCCTTGAGCAGCGACAGGCGCGGACGGACGGCGTCGGTGCGTGAGCTCGGCGGTTTGCGGCGTCCGGCGCGGAACTGCGGGATCCACTGGGCGCCCGGGCCCTGGTATTCCTGTTCAGCCGCAGCGTGCAGGGTCCACTGGGGATCGTAGAGATGCGTACGGCCGAGCGCGATGAGGTCCGCACGGCCGGCCAGGAGGATGGAGTTGACGTCGTCGTAGCTGGAGATGGCGCCGACGGCGATCACTGCCACGCCTGCCGGAGCGGCGACTTCCTGACGGATGCGGTCGGCGAACGGGGTCTGGTAGCTGCGCCCGAAGGCAGGCTTCTCTTCCTTGGCGACCTGGCCGGTGGAGACATCCAGGCCGGCGGCACCGTGCTCAACGAAGGCCTTCGCGATCGCCACGGAATCATCGGAGGTGTTGCCGCCGTCGATCCAGTCGGTCGCGGAGATGCGTACCGTCACCGGCTTGCCGGCAGGCCACACCGCGCGAACGGCGTCGAACACTTCCAGCGGGAACCGCAGCCGGTTCTCCAGGCTGCCGCCGTATTCGTCGGTCCGCTTGTTGGACACCGGCGAAAGGAACGAAGAGAGCAGGTAGCCGTGGGCTGCGTGGATTTCAAGGAGGTCGAAGCCGGCTTCCTCGGCACGGACGGCAGAAGCGACGAACTCGGCCTTAATGGCGTCCATCCCGGTACGATCCAGTTCAACGGGGGTCTGGTTTTCGGCGCTGTACGGCAAGGCAGAAGGGCCGACGGCGGTCCAGTTGCCGGACTCAAGCGGCTGGTCGATGCCTTCCCACATGAGCTTGGTGGAGCCCTTGCGGCCGGAGTGGCCCAACTGCGCGCCGATCTTTGCGGTGGAACGACCGTGGACGAAGTCCACGATCTCCTTCCAGCTATCGCGCTGGGCATCCGTGTAGAGGCCGGTGCAGCCGGGGGTGATCCGGCCGGTTTCCGAGACGCAGACCATCTCGGTCATGACCAGCCCGGCACCACCCAGGGCCTTGGAGCCCAGGTGGACCTTGTGGAAGTCACCGGGAACGCCGTCCGTGGCTGAATACATGTCCATCGGGGAGACCACAATGCGGTTCTTCAGCTCCAGTTCCCCGATGCGGAAGGGCTGGAACATGGCCGGAGCCACCTCAGCGAGTCCCTGGGACTCGGCAAAGTCCCGATCCACGGCGTCGGCGAATTCGGGGTCGCGGAGACGCAGGTTTTCCTGGGTGATGCGGCGGCTGCGGGTGAGCAGGTTGAAAGCGAACTGGGTGGGATCCTGGTCCTTGTACTGGCCGATGCGCTCGAACCACTCCAGGGATGCTTGGGCTGCGCGCTGCGTGGATGCCACCACGGGCCGGCGTTCGGTTTCGTAGGCTTCCAGCGCGGCCTCGATATCCGCGTGCTCGTGCAGGCAGGCCGCCAACGCGAGGGAATCTTCCATGGCCAGCTTGGTGCCGGAGCCGATGGAGAAGTGTGCCGTGTGGGCGGCATCGCCCAGGAGCACCACGTTGTCTTTGCGCCAGCTCTGGTTCCGGACCGTAGTGAAGTTGATCCACTTGGAGTTGTTGGTCAGGACGTCGTACCCGTCCAGCTCTTCGGCGAAGATTTCGCGGATCTTGGCAATCGACTTTTCGTCGGAAACACCGGGAGGGAAGACCTCGTTGGCGGTCTCGTCAAAGCCGGCGGCGTGCCAAACATCCTGGTGCATCTCCACGATGAAGGTGGAGCCCTCATCCGAGTACGGGTAGCCATGGATCTGCATGACGCCCCACTCGGTTTCCTTCACGAAGAACTTGAAGGCTTCAAAGACCTGGTTGGTGCCGAGCCACATGAACTTGTTGCTGCGGGGGTCCAGATCCGGCTGGAACGCGTCGGCGTACTTGGCGCGGATCTGCGAGTTGATGCCGTCGGCCGCAAGGACCAGATCGTAGTTGGCTTCGAGCTCTTCCACCGGCGGAGCCACCGTGCTGAACCGAACGTCCACGTTGAGTTCGATGCAGCGGCGCTGCAGCAGCTCCAGGAGTTCCTTGCGGCTCATGGCAGCGAAGCCCTGGCCGCCAACGGTGATCGTCTCGCCGCCGAAGTGGATGTCGATGTCCGACCAGCGGGCAAAACGACGGCTCATGTATTCAGCCACCACGGGATCGGCGTTGCCGATGCCGCCCAGTGTCTCATCGGAAAACACGACGCCGAACCCGAAGGTGTCGCTGGCAGCGTTGCGCTCCCAAAGGGTGATGTCGTGGGACGGATCCAGCTGCTTCATCAGTGCTGCGAAGTACAGGCCGCCCGGGCCGCCTCCAACGATTGCGATTTTCATGGTGTTGCTCCTTCTCAGGCCTGGCTCTGGCCGGCAGGGGTAAGTTGTACGTTCTTGTCCGCGTTTGCCGCAGGCTTCAGGAAGCCGTCGCGGAGCTTGAAGTGCTGAAGTTTTCCGCTGGGATTGCGCGGGAGTTCGGTGACGAAACGGACATCGCGCGGGTACTTGTACGGGGCGATGGTCTGCTTGACGAAATCCTGGATTTCCTTGCGCTTGGCGGCGTCTCCTTCGACGCCGTCGCGGAGGACCACAAACGCGCAGACGATGCTGCCGCGCTCCTCATCCGGAATCCCGATGACCGCGTTTTCCACCACGTCCGGGTGCTGGTCGATGGCGGTTTCGACTTCCGGAGCTCCGATGTTGTAGCCGGAGGACACAATCATGTTGTCCGAGCGGGCCTGGTAGGTGAAGTACCCGTCGGCGTCCATGGCGAATGTGTCACCTGTGACGTTCCAGCCGTTCACCACATAGTTCGCCTGCCGGGGATCGTCCAGGTAGCGGCATCCCGTGGGACCAATCACTGCCAGCCGTCCGATGCTGCCCGGGCCAACCTCGTTGCCGTCGTTGTCCAGGATGGTCGCCCGGAACCCCGGTACTGCACGGCCCGTGGTCCCGGGGCGGATGTCGTCACCGGCAGCGGAAATGAAAACGTGCAGCATTTCAGTTGCACCAATTCCATTGACCAAACGCAACCCGGTGGCCTGGTGTACGGCTTCCCAGGTTTCCTTGGACAGGTGCTCACCGGCCGAAACGGCAATGCGCAGGCTGCGCAGGAGGTCCCCGCGCTTCTCCTTGAGGATGGCCCGATAGGCGGTGGGGGCGGTGAACAGGATGGTGGCACCGGCCTTTGAGGCATGCTCAGCCAATTCCACTGGCCCTGCCTTCTCGGTCAGGAGCGACGATGCACCAAACCGAAGCGGGAACACCACCAGTCCGCCCAGCCCAAAGGTGAAGGCTAACGGCGGCGAACCCGCGAACACGTCCTCGGCAGTGGGCTGCAGGATGTAGCGGGCGAAGGTGTCCGCATTGGCCAGGATGTCCCGGTGGAAGTGCATGGTCACCTTCGGCACACCCGTGGTGCCCGACGTCGGACCCAACAGGGCAACGTCGTCGGCAGCAGTGTCCACAGCCGTGAACTTCCCACTCTTATGCCCGCAACGGGAGGCGAGGTCGCCGTCGTCGTCGAATCCGTTGCCTGCTCCGTAGGTCAGGACGGTGACGTCATCCCCGGCGGCGATCGCGAGCTCGTCCACGAACCGGTAGTCGGAAATAGCCACCACCGGCTTGGTGAGCTGGATCAGCGTGGAGACCTCGGTGGAGCGCAGCATGGGCATAGTGGTGACCACTACCGCGCCGGCTTTCAGGACACCCAGCCAGGCCGCCACGATCCAGGGGTTGTTGGGGCCACGCAGCAGCACACGGTTGCCGGGAAGGACACCAAGGTCTTCCGTGAGGACCTGCGCGACCTGGTTGGAGCGGGTCTGGAGCTGACCATAGGTCCAGACTGTTCCTTCCGGGGTCCACAGGGCGGGACGGTCCGGGCCGTACTGTTCGACAGCGTCGTCGATCAGCACGGCCGCAGCGTTGAGCCGCTCGGGGTATTGAAGTTCGGGGAGGGTGAATTCAAGCGCCGGCCAGGTGTCGGCGGGCGGCAGGTGGTCGCGGGTGAACGTGTCCACGTGGGCCGATGGCGTCATGCTCATGGCCGTTCCTTTCAGTGGTGCGTCGTTGAAGCGATGGTTGGGGAGTGGGAAGTTGGTTAGGCGCCGGCCCGGATCATGCCTTCTTGGGCAACCGTGGCAAGGAGCCTTCCTTCCCGGTCGAAGAAGCGGCCCATGGCGAGGCCCCTGTTGCTCTGGCCGGAGATGGCGTCCTGGGCGTAGAGAACCCAGTCGTCGGCGCGGCCGTCCCGATGGAACCACATGGAGTGGTCCAGGGACGCCGTAGCGAGTCCGGGGCTGGACCAGTTGAGCCCGTTGACCCGGAGCAGGGGCTCCAGGATGGTGTAATCGCACACGTAGGCAAGAGCCGTGCGGTGCAGGTCGGCGTCGTCAGGCAGGGCATCGAAGGCTTTCACCCAAATGGCCTGCTGCGGTACGGAGCCGCCTTCCAGATCGATATATACCGGGCCGGGAATATGCCTCATATCGAAGCTGCGGCCCGTGGACCAGTACTTAGCTGCCTTGCCGTCCACGCCGTCCAGCGCCTCCGCTGCTGTCCGCAGCGATTCAGGCTCGACGGCGGCTGGAGCCTGGGGCTGGAAGTCCGGACCGTCCTCGGGAACCTGGAAGGAACCCATGGCGGCGTAGACGGGTTTGCCGTTCTGGAAGCCGCGGACTGTCCTGGTGGAGTACCCGCGCCCATCGCGCAAGCGCTCCACCTCGTACCGGACGCTGGAGCCGATATCCACCGGGCGCATGAAGTAGCTGTGCATCGAGTGGAGTTGCCTGTCAGCATCCACCGAGCGCATCATCGCAGCCGCAGCCTGCGCCGCCATGTCTCCACCATAGGCTTTTGGCCACGGCACGTACTGGGTGGTTGCTTCATACGCTTCGTCGAAGACCTCTGCGGCCACGGGCGTGAGCTCCACGGCCTTAAGGAAGGTTTCCGACGTCAGGGTTCCAGTGATCATTGCTTATGCCCGGCGGTAGTCAGCGAGGGTCTCGTCCGGGACGTCCTCGAGGTTGACCACGAGGTTTTCCGGCGTGCGAGCCGTCAACCAGACGAGTTCTTCGGTGATGGACATGTTGGCTTCGACGTGGGGCATGAACGGCGGCACGAACACCCAGTCGCCGGCCTTCATGTCGATGAACTCGGAGTAGTTCTCGCCGAAGTAGATGCGGCCGTGGCCCCGGAGGACGTAGCCGCCGGTCTCGGCCTCGCCGTGGTGGTGCGGGAGGGAGCGGTATCCGGGGGTGTTGGATACCTGGCCGAACCAGATCTTGGTTGCCGGGGTGTGCTGGATGCTGACGCCGGAAACCCGGATGCAGTCGCCTGACTGTGCGGTGTTGGTGTCCTCGGCACCGGCGCGGGTAACGACCGGTACTACCTTGCCGTCAGGCTGGGCGTAGATGGAGTTGTCGCCTTCGAGGCGGTATTCGGTGGTGGTCTGGCTCATGGGATTTCTCCTTTGTTGTTAGACGGTTGCTTCAGCGTGTGCGTGGATCCGGAACTGGTTCTCCAACCGGCCGATTCCATCGATTTCGGTCATCAGGGTGTCGCCGTCCGCCAGGAAGCGCGGCGGGGTCATCCCCATACCCACTCCCCCGGGCGTTCCCGTGAGCACCAGGTCGCCGGGACGCAGGATGGTGAACTGTGAAATGTAGGAGAGCAACTGCGCGGGGCCAAAGACCAGCGTTCTGGTGTTCCCGTCCTGCACCAGTTCCCCGTTGACGTAGCCGCGGACCTGGAAATGCTCTCCGGCTTCGTCCGTGGTGACCATGACCGGACCGACGGGAGTCGTACGGTCCCACGCCTTGCCCTGGAACCACTGCAGCGTCCGGTTCTGCCAGTCGCGCATGGAGACGTCGTTCGCCACCGTATATCCGGCGATGCCCTGCCGGGCTTGGTCCTCATCGGCGTGGAACAGTTCAGAGCCAACGACGACGGCGAGCTCGGCTTCCCAGTCGACGCGGCCGCTGCCTTGGACTTCTACAGCGTCGGTAGCACCCACCAGGGTGTCCGCGTACTTGGCGAACAGGGTGGGGAACTCGGGGAGTTCACGGCCCATCTCCTGGATGTGGTCCCCGTAGTTGAGGCCGCAGCAGATGACTTTGCCGGCGTTGGGCAGCAGCGGTGCGAAGTCAGGGTTGCTGATGGCCTCTCCGTCCGCAGCTTCCACCACGGCCCGCCAGTTGGCCTGGCCCAGGAGTGCGCCCACGTCGCTGGCCGGAAGCGCCAGGTAAGAGTCGGCGCCCGTGGCGAGTGCCGCCGTCGTACCTCCGTTTGCCGTGCGCAAGGTGGCAAGTTTCATTACTGGTTCCCTTCGAGAATTTTCGATGTGTCGACTTTTTTACGATCGTCACATATGCTCAACGTAGCACGGCAGAAATGATCTGCACAGAGGCTTTCCAAAAGTTTTTGCAGTTGCCATAACGAGGAGGAACAGCATGAGCCACCAGACGATCAACCCGGAGTCCCTGCCCAAGCCATCGGGCTTTGCGCACGGCATTCTGGCCGGCAACACCGTCTTCCTGGGTGGGCAAACCGCCCTGGACAAGAACATGAACATCGTTCCCGGCGGCATCGTGGAACAGTTCACGCAGGCATTCACCAACGTGCTGACTACCCTGCGCGAGGCCGGCGGAGAACCCGAGGACCTGGTCAACGTGACCATCTACCTCACGGACGTGGATGATTACATGGCGAACGGCCGCGAAATCGGGCGCATCTGGCGTGAGATGGCGGGATCCCAGTACCCGGCCATGGCCGGCATCGGCGTCACGCGGCTGTGGCAGAAAGAGGCCTTGATCGAAATTCAGGGCATCGCGGTGATCCCGGAGCGCTAAGCCCGGTAGGCCAAGTCTGTGGGACGCGCGGGTTCAGATGCCATTTTCGGCATCGAGGCGGCCCGCGCGGACTGCGCGCGCCAACTCTGCATGGTCCTTCTCGGTCTGGTCAGCGTAGTGTCTCGCCCATCCCGCCATTGCTTTTTCGAACAGCTCTGAGCGGCCGAGGTAGCCCGCGATGAATGCGGTGCCGGGAGTCTGGGAGTGGGCGCGGGCGAGCACTCCCCCGCACAGCTGGGAATAGTCGGCCAGCGCCCCGGGGCCCAACTGATCCACGGCGAAGGACCCCTTCATGTCGCGGAATTGACGGACGAAGTAGTCCCGAGGCTGACCATCGGCCTCCACCGCGTTGCCCACCCATCCGAGGAACGGATCGGATTGTGCCTGCATGATCCTCTGGCCGGCCACGGTTCGGTAGCCTTGGCCGAAGCTGGTCAGCAACCGGACAACATCTGAGGTTGGTCGGGAGCCTCCGTGACTCTCCAGCACGGAGCGCTGCACCTCTTTTGCTTGCAGGAACAAGGGCTCCTCCGATGGGCCCAGCATCAGGATCACCCAGCAACGGGTTCCGACGCTACCCACTCCGACCACCCGCAACGCTACGTCCACCAGCCGGTATTGGCTTACCAGCACTGCAGTATCGGCGCGCAACGAATCCCGATACTGGTCAAAGAGTGCGCTCACTCGATCCAGCGTCGTAGTTTCAGGGTGGTAGACCAACGGCCACTGGTCGACGATCCTCCGCTCCCCCTGGACTGTCTCCGTAGTCATCTTGGCCAGAACCTGTTCGGAGGTCCGCCTCTTGGCCTTCTCGACGTCCTTCTCCAGGATGTTTTTCCTAAAAAGCCTCCCGGACGACATGGTTGCCATGAGCACGTCCATATCGACGTGGAAGTAGTACCTCTCTGCTGCCGTACCCTCGAACAACCTCCGCATCGCCACCCGGTACCCCCTCGCCGAAGCTTCAGCAGCCGTTTGGCATTGTTCCTCAGAGTGGCCGCTGTTGCGTCCGCTCAGCCAGATACTCGCGGTGAGCCTCTTGACGTCCCATTCCCATGGCGCCGGGAAGACCTCGTCGAAGTCGTTGAGGTCGAACACCAAGCGCCGCTCAGGAGACGCGTACAAACCGAAGTTGGCCAAATGGGCGTCGCCGCAAGCCACCACCTGATGCCCGGAAGTCGCCTCCGTGGACAGGTCACCGGCCATCACGGCAGCGGCTCCCCTGAAGAAGGCGAAGGGTGTCTGCAGCATTCGCCCAACCCGCACGGGAACAAGGTGCGGCAATCGGGAGGCGTGCTGCTCCTCAAGAATCGATACCGGGCTGCGGTCCGGCGTCGAGAACTTTCCCTGGGCACTCCGCGGCAAGGCCTCCCGGGCGGCTTTACCCCTGGCGCGGTCTTGGTCGACTGGACTCCACGTACCACTGACGAGTGGGCTCATGCCCCAAGTGTGGCATCCAGGTCTTCTTGGGTGAACCATGTCCCTATGGGAACCGTCACTGAATACCTGGAGAGTGTTAACGCCGACAACCGCGCCATCCTGGAACGGATCGTTGGGATCGCCCGCGAGTTGGCCCCCGACGCCGAAGAAGGAGTCAGCTACGGCATGCCCGCGCTGCTGGTGGACGGCAAAGGCTTTGTGAGTGTCATGGAAACCAGGAAGCACCTGGCCCTGTACCCGTTCAGCGGGCAGATCCTGCCGGAGATGTCAGAGGAGCTGGGTGGATACTCCTGGTCGCCGGGGACGCTGCGGTTTTCCGCGGACAATCCTGTGCCCGACTCGATGATCCGGCGGATCCTGGAAACGCGGCTGGCGGCGATCCGGAAGTAGCCTCAGTGCTTCGCGGAAACGTCCTGCGAGATGGCGTTGGCCGCGGCCACCACTTCCTGCCGCACGGATTCGAGGTACTTCTCAGGGTCTGGCTGCGCTGCTACCGCCTGGGCTTGCAATGACACGTTGATGGCCGCGACGTTGTCCCCGTTGTTGTGGTTAAACACGGGCGCCGCGATGGACATCAGCCCGAGTTCGAGCTCCTGGTCGAGCAGGCACCAGCCTTGCGCACGGACACGCTCGACGGCGGCCCTCAAGTCGGGCACGCTGGCGACGGTTCGCGGCGTGAGCGGGGTGAGTTCCGCCGTCGAAAGGTAGGCCTCAAGCTTGGCTGGCGGCAATCCGGCGAGCAGGACGCGACCCATGGAGGTGGCGTAGGCGGGGAAGCGGGTGCCCACAGTAATCCCGACGTTCATGATCCGCCGGGTAGCAACGCGGGCCACGTAGAAGATATCCGGACCGTCCAGAACCGCGGCCGAGGTGGACTCCCCCAGCTTCAGGCTCAGTTCCTCAAGGTGCGGCTGGACGAGTTGCGGCAGCGACAGGGCCGACAGGTACGAGTAGCCCAGCTGGAGCACCTTGGCCGTGAGCGCGAAGGTCTTGCCGTCGGTGCGGACGTAGCCCAGTTCAACCAGGGTGTGCAGGAACCTGCGGGCCGTGGCGCGGGTCAGGTCCGTCCGGGCAGCGACTTCGCTCAGTGTCATCACCGGGTTGTTCGCGTCAAAGGCCCGGATCACGGCGAGCCCGCGGGCCAGTGACTGGACATACTGGTCGCTGGCCTGCGGGGTTACTGCGGAATCGGTCATGGTTACCAATCCTAGGGTGCGTTGCGGGGCCTGCTCTGCGGGGTTCACGCGCGAAATACCCTGCAGAGCGGGCCCCACAACGGGAGCGGTGCGACTTGCGGGGCCTACTATGCAGCCTTCAGCGGCAGGGGAACCAGTTCCTGGATTTCCTCGAACGTGCAGCCGAAGGTTTCACGGACGGTGACGCCCTCGGGGCCAGTGAGGAACACTGCCTTGTCGGTGTACACGCGCGTGACACAGCCGACGCCGGTCAGGGGGTAGGTGCACTGTTCTACGAGCTTGGATACGCCTTCGCGGGTCAGCAAGGTCATCATCACGAATACGTCCTTGGCGCCGGTGGCCAGGTCCATGGCACCTCCGACGGCGGGGATCGCGTCCGGCGCGCCGGTGTGCCAGTTCGCCAGATCCCCCGTGGCCGAGACCTGGAAAGCGCCGAGGACACAGATGTCCAGGTGCCCTCCACGCATGATCGCGAACGAGTCGGCGTGGTGGAAGTAAGAGGCGCCAGGGAGTTCGGTGACGGGGATCTTTCCGGCGTTGATCAGGTCACCGTCGATCTCGTCCCCCTCAGCAGCCGGGCCCATGCCGAGCATCCCGTTCTCCGTGTGGAGGGTGATGTTCTGTTCCTCGGTGAGGTAGTTCGACACCAGGGTCGGCTGGCCGATGCCAAGGTTCACGAAGGAACCCGGGGCGATGTCACGGGCAACCAGCTGGGCGAGTTCATCGCGTCCCAAGGGCTTCTCGGACGTCTGGATGCTTGTCTGCGTGCCCACGATCAGGCCACCTTTCCTTCAGAAACGGCACCAACGCGAACAACCGAATTCACGTAAATCCCCGGGGTCACTACGTTCTCCGGATCCAAGGAACCCGTGGGCACGATCTCCGAAACCTGAACAATCGTGTGCTTTGCGGCGGCGGCCATGATGGGCCCGAAGTTACGGGCGGTCTTGCGGTACACGAGGTTGCCCTTGCCGTCTGCCTTGAGCGCCTTGATCAGTGCGACGTCTGCGTGGATCGGGGTCTCGAAGACCTGCCACTTGCCGTCCAGGAACCGGGTCTCCTTGCCCTCAGCCAAGGTGGTGCCGTACCCGGTGGGCGTGAAAAACCCGCCAATTCCGGCCCCGGCCGCACGGATGCGTTCGGCCAGGTTTCCCTGCGGGACGAGCTCCAGCTCAATCTCCCCGGCGTGGTATTTCGCGTCGAAGTGCCAGGAATCGGACTGCCGCGGGAACGAGCAAATCATTTTCCGGACCCGCCCTTCCTTGATCAGCAGCGCCAGGCCTTGGTCACCCTGGCCGGCGTTGTTGTTCACCACGGTCAGGTCCTTCGCGCCACAATCCATGAGCGCATCGATCAGCTCGAACGGCTGCCCGGCATTGCCGAACCCGCCGATCATCACCGTGGAACCGTCCTTGATCCCGGCCACAGCCTCGCCAACAGTGTCAATGAAATTCAACATCGCCCTTAGACTCCTTCCGAAACACCAGAGGTTACGTTTTCCAGCACCACGGCCAGGCCTTGACCCACACCGATGCAGATCGCCGCCACACCCCAGCGCTGCCCGGAGGCCTGCAGGGACCGCGCGAGCGTGCCCAGGATGCGGGTACCGGAAGCACCGAGCGGGTGGCCCATGGCGATCGCACCACCATGCCGGTTCACGATTGAGGGGTCGATCCCCCACGCATCAACGCACGCCAGCGACTGCGCGGCAAACGCTTCATTAAGTTCGACGGCGCCAACCTGGTCCCAGCCGATGCCCGCCTTCGCGAGCGCCTTGTTGGCTGCCTCCACCGGGGCGTACCCGAAGAACTGGGGATCGTTGCCATGCGCAGCGCGGCCTGCGATGCGGGCCAACGGTTCCAGGCCGAGGATCGAGGAGGCAGCCTCGGAACCGATCCACGCCGCAGAAGCACCGTCGGACAAAGGTGAGGCGTTCCCGGCGGTGACCGTGCCGCCGTCGGGCCCGTCAGACTCAGGCCGGAATACTGTCTTCAAGCCGGCCAGCTTCTCCGCGGAGGAACCTGCGCGGATGCCTTCGTCGCGTACAAGATCCGTGCCCGGAACGGCAGACACAAGGTTGTCGTAGAACCCTTCGTTCCACGCAGCATCGGCCAGGTTGTGCGAGTCAGCCGCAAAAGCATCCTGGCGTTCCCGGGTGATCCCGTACTTCTCCCTGAGCCGCTCGGTGGCCTCGCCCAGGGAAATGGTCCAGTCCTTGTTCATGGCCGAGTTCACCAGCCGCCATCCCAGCGTGGTGGACGCCAGGGTCATGTCGCCGGCGGGGTAGGGCTTGGACGTCTTGGGCAGCACCCACGGCGCGCGGGACATGGATTCGGCGCCGCCCACCAGCATCAGCTCGGCGTCGCCGGCGTTGATCTGCCGGGACGCGATGATTGCAGCGTCCAACGACGAACCACACAGGCGGTTGACGGTGGTCCCGGGAATCGAGACCGGCAGGCCAGCGAGCAGCGTGGCCATGCGGGCCACGTTGCGGTTCTCCTCGCCGGCACCGTTGGCGTTGCCGAACACCACCTCGTCGATCCGCTCAACATCCAGCCCGGGCGCCCGCTTCACGGACTCGCGGACCACGTGGGCGGCAAGGTCGTCGGGACGGACAGCGGCAAGGCCGGAACCGAACTTACCGAAGGGCGTGCGCACGGCGTCGTACACAAATGCCTGGTTCATGGGTTTCTCTTTCTGCTTGCCCAACTAAAGGGTTAGTTGGGGGTGGGGCTGTCGGCAGAGGACGCGTCGATCTCGGCGAACACCTTTTGGGCCGTCTTGAACGCTGAATTGGCCGACGGCACACTGCAATAAATCGCCGTCTGCAGCAGGATTTCCTTGATCTCGTCCCTGCTGAGTCCGTTGTTGAGGGCCGCCCGGACATGCATGGCGAGCTCCTCCCAGTGACCGTGCGCCACCAAGGCCGTGAGGGTGACCGCGGAGCGCATCTGCCGGCTCAGGCCGGGCCGCGTCCAGATGCCACCCCACGCGATCCTGGTGATCATGTCCTGGTAGTCCTCGGTGAAGGAGTCCTTGTTGGCGTTCGCCCGGTCCACGTGCGTATCGCCCAGCACTTCGCGCCGGACAACCATGCCGGCGTCGTAAATGTCCTGGGCGGTGGCATCCGGTTGGACGGCACCGTTCCGGGCCGCACCGACGCCCTCGGGGTTTACAGAATTCACAGTCCGTTCTCCTTCATGAAGGTCCGCATCAGCCCGGCCACCACGGCCGGTGCCTCTGCCGGCGCCAGGTGCCCCACGCCGTCGAGCGCTTCCGTCACGGCGAAGCCGCCACCCGCCCGGATCCCGGCAACGGTCTCTTCCGCCATGGACGGCGGCGCCACAGTATCCTCGACGCCGGCGATCGCCTGCGTGGGGACCGTGATGCTCCCGAGCTGCTCGCGGACATCGAAAGCAGCCAGGGCTTCGCAGCAGAATGAGTAGCTGAAGCGGTCGGCATCGCGGAGGGCGTGCAGGAGCCGGCTGCTGATCTCCGGCTGGCGGTCCATGAATCCAGGGCCGAACCAACGCTCAGCAGAACCCTGGATCATCACCGGCGTGCCAAGTTTGCGGACAGTTTCCGCGCGTTCCAGCCAACCCTCGGGCGTGCCGAGCTTGGGTCCGGAGCACTGAACGGACAGGCTGCGGAGCCGGTGGCCGTGCTTGATGGCGAGCTGCAGCCCAGTGGCGCCGCCCAGGGAGACCCCTGCGTAATGGAACCTCGCGCCCGGGGCCACCGAATCGACAAGATCGACGACGGCGTCCGCGAGTTCCGCGACATCAAACCCTTCGGTGGTGGTCGGCGAGATGCCGTGGCCGGGGAGATCCCAGCCGATGACGTCGTACTCATCGCCGAGAAGGGCTGCGGTTTCCGTCCAGAGCACGGTGGATGTGCCCAGCGACGGGCCAACAACCAGGAGCGGTTTGGCTCCCAGTTCCCGCTGCGGAGACAGCAGCACTGCCTTGACTGTCGGCTTAGCCACGGGTGGCTCCTTTCGTGGAAGTGTCATGGGAGTAGGCGGCGAGGATCCGGCGGCTGATCTCGCGTGCCTCGCCGAGGTAGCTCGCGGGGTCCAGGAGCGCCTCCAGCTCAGCGTCGGAGAGCTTGTCCGACGGTACGGCCTCACGAAGCAGCTTGCGGTAGGTGTCCGCCTGCTCTGCGGCAGGTACGGTGAGGGTTTCGTCGACGACGGCCTGCAGCTTTTGCTTCCCGTCCTCGCCCAGGAGAGGGGCGACGGCGGCCGCCACACCTTCGCTGAGCAGCAGCGGACCCGAAATCCCCAAGTTCCGGCGCATGGCTTCAGGGAAAACGCGCAGGCCTTCCGTGAGTTCGCGGACGTGGCCGGCCGCACCGGCAGCCAGTGCCAGCAGCTGCCGCAAGGCCGGCCATTCACTGTGCCAGGCGCCGTCCGGGCGTTCGTCGTTGAAGGTGGCCGCTGCGAGGTGCAGCTGCGAGGCAAGGCCGGGAGCCTGCAGCGCCGCACTGCGTACCAGCACTGACAGCACAGGGTTCTGCTTCTGCGGCATGGCCGAGGAAACGCCGCGCCCGGCAGCCAGAGGTTCGCCGAGTTCGGCTACTTCGGGGCGGCTGAGGAACAACAGGTCCGCGGCGATCTTGCCGAAGGAGTCGATCAGGGCGGCGAGCCCGTCTCCCAGCGACGTGACCGACAGACGGTTGGTGTGCCACGGAGCCGGGGCGGACGTCAGGGCGAGCCGGGCAGCCAGCGCATCCGCGAGAGCGAAGGCCGTTGTGCCCGAACCCGCTGTCAGCTTTGCCCCGGAAGCAAGCGTTCCGCCGGCACCGCCGAACTGGACCGGCAACTCCAGCGATTCCAACCGCCGGGAAGCTGCGGCAACCCCTTGGAACCACTGTGCTGCCTTGAGCCCGAACGTGTACGGGAGGGCATGCTGCGTCAGGCTCCTCCCGACGCACAGCGTGTCCGCATGCCGTTCAGCCAAGGTGGCGAGCACCGTCGTCGTTGCTCTGACATCAGCCAGCAACGCAGAGACGGTGCGGCTGGCGAGCACCATGAGGGCGGTGTCCAGGACGTCCTGGCTGGTCAGCGAGGTGTGGACGGCTTTGGCGGCGCCACCACCCGTGATGTCCAGGGCTTTGACGCGGGCACGGAGTTCTCCGAGTAATGGAATGACCGGGTTTCCACCACCCTGCGCGCGTTGGGCGATGAGGGCGAGGTCGAAGTGACTGGCGTCGGCGGCTTCGGCCACCACAGCGGCGGACCCTTGCGGGGCCAGCCCGGCGTCCTCGAGGACAGCCGTCCAAGCCGCTTCGACGTCGAGGATTGCCGCGATCACGGCACGGTCACCCGTCAAGGCCGTGACAGCGGACGACGCCGAAACGGGGCTGAGGAGGCCGAAGTCGCCGTCGGTCATGGGGTTGCCTGATCCCCGGAAGCCAGATCCAGCGAGCCGTCCTGCTGGAAGTCCAGGAACACGGTTTCGTCGCCGCCCTGCAGGCGGATGTCCCAGGTGAGGCCGCCGTCGGGGTCGCGGCGCGCGATCAGGGTCTTGCGGCGTTCGGGATCCAGGGAGCTCAGCAGCGGATCGTTGGCCAGCGCTTCCTCATTTTCCGGCAGGTACACGCGGGTGAAGAGGCGGTTCATGAGGCCGCGGGCAAAGACCGCTACGGAGATGAACGGTGCAGCTCCAGCCTTAAGCGGCCCAGGGTTGACCGTGGTGAACGTGTACACGCCGGAGTTGCCCACGGCCCCGCGGCCCCAGCCGGTGAACGTGTAGCCGTCGCGGACCAGGGAGCCCGTGCGCTGGACAATGTTGCCCTCGGAGTCGGGCTGCCAGATTTCCAGGATGGCGTCCGGGATGGTGTTCCCCGCGCCGTCATAGACAGTTCCTTGGAGCCGGATGCTGCCCGGGCTGCCCGGTGCCAGGAGTTCGTTGTCCTTATTAAAGGGGAGGGCGTAGCCGTAGAACGGGCCTACGGTTTGGCCCGGTGTGGGTGCCAGCTTGCTCATGCGCTTACTCCTCGTCCCCGGCGTCGCCGTATGCTTCGTTTTCCGTCCAGGTCCGCTTGGACCCGGTCAGGATGATGTCCCACTTGTAGCCGAGGGCCCACTCGGGGCTGGTCAGTTCGTGGTCGTACTGGGCCACGAGGCGGTCGCGGGCGTCCTGGTCCACGATCGACTGGTAGATGGGGTCCAATGGGAAGAGCTGGTCACCCGGGAAGTACATCTGGGTAACGATGCGCTGGGTGAACTCCGAGCCGAACATGGAGAAGTGGATGTGGGCCGGGCGCCAGGCGTTCAGGTGGTTCTTCCACGGGTACGCGCCGGGCTTGATGGTGGTGAAGCTGTAGGAACCGTCCGCACCCGTGATGCAGCGCCCGACGCCGGTGAAGTTCGGGTCCAGAGGGGCGGGGTGCTGGTCGCGCTTGTGGATGTAGCGGCCTGAGGCATTGGCCTGCCAGATTTCCACGAGCTGGCCGGCAACCGGGCGTCCGTCGCCATCGAGGACACGGCCTGCAACGATGATGCGCTCACCCTGGGGTTCACCGTTGTGCTGGATGGTCAGGTCCGATTCCAGCGCGTGAACGTCCTGGTGGCCGAACGCCGGCGAGTAGAGCTCGATGGTCTCCGGGTCCGCGTGGTGCAGGCTCTTGGTGGGGTGGCGCAGGATGGAGCTGCGGTACGGCGCGTAGTCCAGCCGGGGCATGGTTTCGGGCCCCTTGCCGTCCTTGACGGCCTGGGCGTAGCGGTTGCCGATGGCCTGGATCTCAGCACTGAGATCTGCCTGGGTTTCCACCTTCTTGGTGTCGTGCGCGGCGTGTGGCTCAGCTGGCGGCACGAGTTCCTCGGTTTCGAGAGCTTGTGCGGTGTGGTCTTGCGGCACAGCCGGCTCCTTTCATTTGTGGTTTCGGTTTAGTCCGGGCGGCTATGCCCGGTGGAGCGAGTCGTATTGGACGGCGTGGCGCACCGGGGCGTTGGGCGCACCGTAGCCGTCGTAGTTGCCGCGCCGCTCCACCATTTCGAAGAACACACTGCCCACGGTGGCGGTGTAGAAGTGGAGGAATTCGCCGCTGGCGTCCCGGTCATACAGGAGGTTCAGTTCCTTGAGGGTGGCCAGGAATCCGGGTTCAAGATCGAACCGGGCATCCAGGTCCTCGTAGTAGTTGGCCGGAATCTGCAGGAACTCCAACCCCCGATCGCGGGCGGACCGGGCTGTTGCCACGAGGTCGTCCACGGCGAAGGCGATGTGTTCCTGGTACGTTTTGCGTGCCTTTTCGGCCTGCTGCGCCGGCGCAAGGTTCAGCACCAGCCGCACCGCACCGTTGCTGGTCTGCATGACCTGCGAGCGCACCAGGCCGCTGGGGCTTGGGACTTCCGCGAACTGCTGCGGTTCCAGGGCAAGGGCGCTGGTGTAGAAGAGGACAGCTTCATCGAAGTGCTGCCACGGCTGGGCGAGATTGACGTGGTCGATGACCGCTGTTTGGCCGGCGCCGGCGTGCTCCAGCCCTTCGCCGAACTCGTGCGTCCACGCGGCGGTCCCGTCCGGACTGCCTTGGCAGAGGAAGATCTCCGTGGAGTCCGGCGCTGAGATGCCCTGGAACACCTCTTCGTCGGCCTGGACTTTGCGGGCCACCACAGGGGCCTTGAGTTGCTGGGCGCGAGCGGAGGCAATCACTGGAGAGTCGACGTCGAACCCCAAAGCGGCGATAGCCGGTTCCGCGTGGTGCGGTGCTTGTTCGTTGATGATCACGCGGGCCTGGCCCATGGTCCAGAGCTGGACGTCCTTGGTGCGGTGGCGGCCCTCGAACTCGAAGCCGAGCTGGCTCAGGAGCTTCTCGAGCTGCGCGGTGTCGTCAGCCTTGACCTCGGCGAAGTTGAAGCCGGCGGGTTCGTTCACCTTGGGCAGCGTGGCAAGTTCCATGGGATAACGACGGCGGGTGGCGGCTTTGTCTTCCGGTGCCGCTGCTGCTGGGGTGCTGGCGAGCCATTTGGCGCTCTGCTCCTCCAGCCAGATCAGCGAGCGCATGGCATCCACTGCGGTCCGCTCGGTGTCCGACTGGCGGAAGACGTCGTTGAACACTTCCAGGGAAACCGGGCCCGTGTAGCCTGCGCGGACCACGTGGCCCATGAACTTGGCGAGCTCGAACTGTCCCTCCCCGGGGAAAACCCGGTAGTGCCGGCTCCAGGAGAGGACATCCATGGATAACTTGGGGGCATCGGCGACCTGGACGAAGAAGATCTTCTCCGCGTTGATGTCCTCGATGGGCGCGGTGTCCCAGTCGCGGGAGAGGATGTGGAACGAGTCCAGGCAGGTGCCGAGGTTAGGGTGGTCCACCATGTCCACCAGGCGGTATGCGTGCTCGTAGTCGTTGACGTACTTTCCCCAGGCCAAGGCTTCGTAGGCAACCTTCACGCCGTGGTCCCCTGCCAGTCCGGCGAGTTCGGCGAGCTGCTCAGCCCGCAGCTGGTCGTCGTCAATGGTTGCCGTGGCCACGTTGGAGCACACCAGGATGGTGTCCATGCCAAGGCGTTCCATCAGGTTGAACTTTGCCTCTGCACGCTTGAGGTTGGCCTTCAGCAGGTCCGGAGTGACGCCGTCGAAATCCCGGAACGGCTGGTAGAGGTCAAGGCCCAAGCCGAGATCGGCCGCCATCTTCCGGACTTCCTCCGGGCTGAGGGATGAGGTGACCAGGTCCTGTTCGAAGATCTCGATGCCGTCAAAGCCCGCAATGGCGCAGGCCTGCATCTTCTCTTTCAGCGTGCCGGACAGGCAGACGGTTGCGATTCCGGTGCGCATCAGCGGGAAGCCTTTGCCAGGGTGCCCTCGTTGAGGGTGGCAGCGGTGTCTTCCAAGGCGATCAGCTCCAGGAAGTGGGCCCGCATCCGCTCACGGTCCGCAACGCGTCCGGTGATGAGTTGGAAGGCGTCTGCGGCCTGACCGACCGCCATGCGACCGCCGTCGAGGACGGCGCAGCCCTTGGCCCGGGCCTCGCGGACCAGCTGCGTTTCGATGGGGCGATACACGATGTCCGCAACCCAGTGCCGCGGCTCCAGGAGTTCGATGTCCAACGGCAGGCCCGGGTGGGCGGCCATGCCAATGGGCGTGCAGTGAACCAAGCCGTCAGCGCTGGGCATGAGCTGTGGGAGTTCGTCCGGCGTGCGCGGCGTGACGCTCGCTTCCGGAAAGAGCTCGCCGAGTTCCGCGGCGCGCTCAGCCGCCCGGTCCGCATCCATGTCCACCAGGTCCAGTTCCTTGACGCCTGCCGTAAGCAGTGCGTAGGCGACGGCGGACCCGGCGCCGCCGGCGCCCAACTGGACGACCCTGTTGAGTTGGGCACCCGGAAGTCCGTCGGCGAGCGCCGAGCCGAAGCCGGAGAAGTCCGTGTTGTGTCCGATGAACCGGCCGTCCTGAACCAGGACCGTATTGACGGCACCCAGGCGCGCGGCGTCGTCGGAAATTTCGTCGAGGTGCTTCATCACCAGCTGCTTGCAGGGGTGCGTGATGTTCAAGCCGTTGAAGCCCATGCGCTGGGCGGCGGTCAGGAGATCCCCGACGGCGGTGGCCGGCAATGCGAGTTCAAGCAGGTCCACGGGGCGGTACAGCAAGCGAAGGCCCTGCACATCGGCTTCGCGTTCATGCATGGGCGGAGTGAGCGAGGGCATGACGCCTTCGCCTATCAGGCCCACCAGAACGGATTCGGCTCGGTTGCTCATCCTCAAGCTCCTTCTAACTTCAGCACCGCGGACAGATGGCGTTTTCTGGGCGCCGCATGCCGGGTGTTATTTACGTTACTACAGATGTTCATATTCCGCACGCTTGTTCTTATCGCGAACAAACATTGATTGCGGCTCGCATTGTTGGGCCCGCTCTGCGCGGTATTCCTGGGATTTAGCGCGCAAAGCAGGCCTCACAACGAGGGGTCAGCGCCTCGGCAGGCGTGCCGCGAGTTCGGCCGCGGCCTCCTGCAATGTGGGGACGTGCGCGATGAGTTCCTCCATGGTGAGCCGGAAGACCGGCACGGCCGTGGCCAGTGACGCGAAAGCGTGGCCCTGGGAATTGAGGACGGGAACGGCGACGGCGCGCATGCCGATCTCGTTTTCCTCGTCCATCACCGCGTAACCCTGGCGGCGCACCTGCTCGATCTCAGCACGGAAGGCGTCGCGATCAGTGATGGAGTGCTCCGTGAGGGGATCGAGCGGAAGTTCCTCCAGGAGTCGCTTTCGTTCGACTTCCTCCTCGAAAGCCACAATGGCCTTGCCCACCGAGGTTGTGTGCAGTGCGCCCAGATGGCCGGGGTCGCTGGTGACGCGGAACGTCTTGGGTCCGTCCACCTTGTTCACCGTCAGGTGATGGTTTCCATCCCGGACGGACAGGATGGTGGCCTCATGGGTGCGCTCGGTGACCCGCTGGAGTACCGGCAAGGCTGTGGCCGCAAAGCCGTGGTGGTTCGATACCCGCTGGCCCAGCTGGAATACCCGCAGGCCCAGGTGATACCGCCTTCCGTCGGGTTCGTAATCGACGAAACCGTCGCGGGTCAGGGACCCCAGCAGGCGGTAGGTAGTGCTGAACGGGAGGCCCGCACTCCTCGCCAAGTCCGCTGCACTGGCCCCACGTGGTTCTTCGCCAAGCAATACCAACAGGCTCAGGGCCTTGCCGACCATGTCGGTCTTTGTGTCGTCTTTCACACTCATGGTTCGATGCTCTCACATGGTGAGAGCTATTTCTAGATGGTGGGGACATCTATTGACAAGTGACCACACTCACAGCCACTATTGCTGTATTGCACAAGTAGCTCTCACCATGTGGTTACTTTGAGGGATGATCTGGCCGCACCTCGCTCTGGTCTCCCACAGACGCTAGATCCGCGACATCGTCGTCACAGAAGGAACACCCAATGAGCCAAACAATGCCGTCAGCGACGCCAGGCACTGAAACCATCACCGGAACACCCCGCAAAGCCGCCCTCGCCAGCTTCCTGGGCAGCGCCGTCGAATACTACGACTTCTTCATCTTCGGCTCGGCGGCAGCACTGATTTTCCCGCACGTCTTCTTCCCGGACGCCGATGCCAACGCAGCGATCATGTCCTTCGCGACCTTTGGCTTCGCCTACGTCGCCCGCCCCATCGGCGCCATCATCCTTGGCCACTTCGGCGACAGGATCGGCCGCCAAAAAGTCCTCATGTTCACCTTGGTGCTCATGGGTGCGGCAACGTTCGTCATCGGCTGCCTCCCGGACTTCAAGACCATCGGCTGGTGGGCACCCGTGCTGCTGGTCCTCGCCCGTCTCTGCCAAGGCCTCTCCGCAGCAGGTGAGCAGGCCGGCGCATCATCAATGACCCTTGAGCACGCCCCCGATAACCGCCGGTCCTTCTTCACCTCGTGGACCCTGACCGGTACGCAGGGTGGCCAGATCCTGGCGGCCCTGGTCTTCATTCCCGTGGTGGCATTGCCTGACGAGATCAAGTACGGCATCGGCTGGCGCATCCCCTTCTGGCTCAGCGCCGTGGTGGTCATCGTGGCCTTCTTCATCCGACGCACCCTGCACGAGCCGCCGGCATTCGCCGAGGCCAAGAAGAACAACCAGATCTCCAAGCTTCCCGTCGCCGACCTCCTTCGCCTGCACTGGCGCGACGTGCTCCGGGTAGTTTGCTGCGCCTTCATCGCCGCCGTCAGCACCGTCTTCGGCACCCTCGCCATCAAGTACGCCCAGGACGTGGCGCACGTCAACAGCACCATCACGCTGTGGTTGGTTGTTGCGGCCAACGTCGTAGCCCTCGGAACCCAACCATTGTTCGGCAAGCTCGCAGACAAAATCGGCCGGAAGCCCGTCTTCATCTACGGAGCCATCGCCAGCGCCATCATGACCCCGGTGTTCCTGCTGACCCTCGAAGGCGGCAACGTTCCACTCATGTTCGTGGTCTCCGTGGTCTACTTCGCCTTCGGGTACGCGGCAGCGAACGCCGTATGGCCTTCCTTCTACGGTGAAATGTTCAGCACAAAGGTCCGCTTCTCGGGCCTGGCCATCGGCACCCAGCTCGGCTTCCTCATGGCAGGGTTCGCTCCGGCGATCGTGACTGCGCTCGGCGGGACCAAGCCCGGCGGGTGGGTCCAGATCTCCATCTTCACCGCCGTGATTTGCGCCATCGCAGCAGTCTCCGCGATGACTGCCCGCGAATCGGCCAATATCCCCACCTCGCAGCTTGGCCTGCACAAGGAAGCCCAGCCCGCGTAGCCGGGGAAGTACCTTCCGGACGCTTCGCAGACAGGAAAGCCCGCATGATGCTACTTGTCCAATACGTTGAACCTGTACATGAAAGCCGCCATCGCATCACGGTTCACAGGTGTCACCGGGCGGAAAGTCTTGTCCGGCCAGCCTGTGCTGATTTCCGTGGATGCCAGCCAGGCGATTTCTTTGTAGAACTGTCCGGTGGCTGGTACATCGACAAATGGCGAAGTGGCAGGCGGAATGTAGCCCGCAATCTTGGAGAAGCGGTACAGGAAAGCGGCCATCGCATCACGGTTCACGGGTTCCAGAGGCCGGAACGTTTTATCCGGCCAGCCACCCGAGATCTTGGCGGACGCCAGCCAAGCAATCTCCTTGTAAAACTGGCTGGTTGTTGGAACGTCCGCGAACGGCGACACTGCCGGTGGGGTGAAAGTAGGTTGTCCCGCGAGCCGATAGAGGAAAGCGGCCATGGCGTCACGGTTTACCGGGAGGTAGGGCCGGAACGTGGCATCGGGCCAACCGGTGGAGATGCCGGTTGACGCTGTCCAGCTGATTTCATGGTCGAACTGTTGTCCTTCGAACACGTCGGCGAACCGCTTCGGGGACCAATAGGTGACTGTTCCAACGTCGGTCTGGCCGCCGCTGGTGACGGCGATTTCCTTGGCTTCGGATTGCTCTGCGACGTTTCCGGAATAGGTGGTGCCAGCAAAGCGAACATTCGTAGTGTTCCCGCGGAGACGGTAGGACCCGGTGGTTAGTCCGGTGATGGAAAAGTTTCCCTGAGCGTCCGTCACTGCTTTCCTCGACACGAGCGAACCATCCCGGGTATAGGCCTCGACTACCGCGAACGGCAAAGGATGACCTTCGGCATCGCGAAGGTAGCCCTTCATGCTCCCACCATCCGTGCCGGAGAAATCGAAGCGGGTTTTCTGCTCATTCGCCGTAAGCGTGATGGTAGGCGCAGGACCGGGCCCCTTGTCCTCGCTCACGCCACTGTAGTACTGCCCCTCATAGGACTTCTTGGCCTGGTAGGCACTCCCGACGGTAACCATATCCAACGCAAGCTTGTATTGTCCGGGCTGAAGTCCGCTGACGGTGTAAAAACTGCTGTTAACGGGGACATCCTTCACTACCTTGCCGCTTAGGTCATGGACAGAGACCCTATGCATGCCTTCACCACCCGTTGACGGCCATGCATTGGACACCCAACCACTGATGCTGGAGCCAGGATCGCCCGCCAGATCTGCGTTGTAGAAATCCTGCTCGCCCACGATGGAAATAGTGGCTGCTTCAGCAAAGGAGGCTCCTCCTCCATGCCAACTCGTGAGGACGCCGCCGCTGGCCCTGATTCGGTAAAGGCCATCAGGGAGTCCACGGAGATCATAGTGGCCACCGCTGCTTGGAAACTCTGAAGCGACAACAGTCCCGGAGGAGTCCAACGCCTCGACGACAACGGTGGTTGTATCCACATAGTAGGGCATGTCCACCCGGCCTTGGATCCGGCCGCCGCCCATGTTTTGGTCAATACCGGTAACGTCCTGGCCCTCTTTGACCAGCACAGGAGTGTAGGTGCTCAGGTCCGAGCCGCCATAGACCTCCATGCGCGACCAGCCGGGGTCGCTGGAGTAGAAATAGACCTTGTATTCTGCGGCCGGCAGGCTGGGAAGCGTGTAGGAACCGTCGGAGTTCACGATGCCGGACGGAGCGTTGGAGGAAGGGTTATAGAGATTTGTCGCAAAGACGGAGACCGACCCCATGGCCACATCTGAACGGACAGTAACGGTCCCACTGATCGAACCACCCGTCGTTCCGCTAACCGTCTCCGTACTAACTGCCATAGGGGTCAAGCCCACGGCCTGCGCGGGAACCATCCCCATCACCAACGAAGCAAGCAGTGTTGCCATCATCGCCAAGACGGGCATGCGCCGACGCCGGATCCTCAAAAGAGACACGGATTCCCCCAAATTCAAGAGTGGATCGCCGTCGTTACCGCAGCGAATATGGCAATGCTAACGTTCGCCCCGGACAGAAATGGAACCCGGGTCTCAGCTCCGGCAACGAGTTACCGTGGATCGAGCACCACTGACTGGAATGCGCCCCGCCCGGTCCCGGTGTACAGGAAGAGCGCACCATCACCGGCGACGCCCACTACGGACGGATTGCCGGTACCGGTAAATGCGTTGCCGAGGGCGGTGAAGGAACTGAACATGTTCCAACCCGATCCCAGCGCTGTTCTCGGCAGGAAGCCGCCTGATCCGTTGCCCGGGTAGAGCCAGAGCGACCCGTCCGTTCCCCGTGCCATGATGTCCTCATTGCCGTCGCCGTTGAAGTCGCCGCCCTGGAGCACGGCGTTGAAGATGTTCCAGCCCGTGCCGATTTGGCGCCACGGCTGGAATCCGCCCACACCGTTGCCCGGGTAGAGCCAAAGGTTTCCATCGGCCGCCCGTCCCACAAGATCTGCCTTGCCGTCGCCATCGAAGTCACCCGGGGCGAGCAGCTGGGTGAAGCCTTGCCAGCCCGTGCCGATTTGCTGCCGTGCCAGGAACTGGCCCTTGCCATCCGTCGGGTACAGCCAGAGCACCCCATCGGCGGTGCGGGCTACAAGGTCGGGGTGGCCATCGCCGTCGAAATCTCCGGCACTGACCACGGAAGTGAAGACGTTCCAGCCGGAGCCCACCTGCACGCGCGGCAAAAAGCCGCCCGAGCCGTTGCCGGGGTAAAGCCACAGTGTGCCGTCGGTTCCCCGGGCGAGGATGTCAGCGACAGCATCGCCGTCGAAATCGCCGGCCTCCCAGACCTGGGCGAACTGGCCCCAGCCGGCGCCGATAGGCATGCGGTTGGCGAAGCCGGATCCATCGCCCGGATACAGGCGCATGTTCCCCGACGACGTCACTGCCAGGACATCCGAGCGGCGATCGGCGGTGAAATCCTGGCCACCGACCAAGTCACCCACGCTGTTCCAGCCACTTCCGACGGCCACGCGCGGGGCGAAGCCGCCCCAGCCGTTTCCGGGATACAGGTAAAGAGTGCCGTCGCTTGCGCGCGCAAGCAATCCGGCCCCGGCACCGCCAAAGGAGCCGTCAGAGGTGACGCTGGTGAAGCCGTTCCACCCCGAACCGATCTGCGACCAAGGCCGGAATCCGCCCTTGCCGTCGCTTGGGTAGAGCCACAGGGTGCCATCGGGCTTGGTGGCCATAAGGTCAGGGCGGGCATCGCCGTCGAAGTCCCCCACGCCAATGAGGTTTGAGAACCCCTGCCAGCCGGATCCGACCTGCCTGCTGGCAAGGAATCCGCCCTTGCCGTCGCCGGGATACAGCCACAAGGTGCCGTCGCTGGTGCGCGCCAGGATGTCCCCACGGCCGTCGCCATCGAAGTCCGAGATTCCGGTGATGGCGTCGAAAATGTTCCATCCCGAGCCAACTTGGCGGGGATTGTCCAAGCGGTTGCCCGGCAAGCCCGCGTAAAGCATCAGGCTCCCGTCCGGCTCCCTGGACAGCACGTCGGCCAGTTTGTCGCCGTCGAAATCGCCCGCGGAGAAGCGGACTTTCGCCGTTAGTCTCGGATCAGCAAAAATAGTGACCGACGCCGATGTCTTGCTGACCGCGTTAATGGTCACCTGAGTGCCGGTGTACGTCGTGAACGTGCTGCCCGCCTGCCATGCGTGGTTCTTGGCGTAGTAAGGCTCGGTAAAGGGAACCGTTGACGGCATCAGGATCAGCGACGAGGCAATAGTGGCACCGCCCCGCTGGACAACCTTTACGCCCATGTTGCCCTGCGGCCTGCCGGCGTCGCCCAAATAGCTGTCGTAGCCGGCGGGTTCCCTCAACTCCAGGTAATAGACCTCTTTGCTGATGGGGTCGGTGAACTTGATGGCACGCTGCGCGTCGGTGCCGCCCCACGGCTTCAGCGTGTAGGTCTTGGCCCCCGTTGCCACTCCGACGTCCCTGATCTCATCGCCGCGCCCCAGCTTGGCGTAATCCCAGAACGTTGAGCTGACCACGGGCTGGGCGTACTGCGCCGCGCCCATCAGGTCGGTGGTGTCGCCGTACTCGCGGATGTAGCAGGACGGGTCCGTGAAACGTCCGTCGCTATTAACGCCGACGTCGGATGCGCCACTGCCGCACTGCAGTGCGTCTGCGTGCATCAGGCCGATGACGTGACCGAACTCGTGGCTCATCACGTTGTTCGAGAAGTCGCTGAGCTGCGGCATGAGAACCCGACCACTGTAGGCTCCGCTGCTGTACCCGGCGCCCAACGCGTTGCCGGACAGCGTGGACGTGGGGATGAAGATGACCAGCGCGGTGTACGGACTCGCCGACCATTGAAGTTCACTGGTGATGGTGGAGATGATTGTGCCGTAGCTGTCCGTTGAGCGGGCCTTCGACTGGAAGCCCTCCACCCTGCTGTTGACGGTCATGGAGAGCTTGTTGTCCGTCATGGCCTTCCAGTAATTACTGGTGGACACCACGGCCTTCTCGGCGCCGGCCATGGAAACAGGGTTGCCGTTGTCCGCAAGCTTGGCCGTCACCAACCGCACACGGATGTCGCCGCTGGGCCCGGTGGCCGCCACCGTGTTGTCCGGCGCGGTGTCCAACGGCGAAGCGTCGGGTCCCTCGAAAGTATGGTCCGAGTGCGGCGTCCCCTCCACGAACCGGACATTCGGATTATCCGGCCCTGGAACCGGCACGGCCGTAGCCGGAGCCTGAACGAAAAACAGGCCAGTGGCAAAAACCAGTAGACCTGTGGACAAAGCGATGGATCGCCGCAAAACTCCCATTGATTCTCCTGGGGAACGGAGCCTGTGGCTCCTGTGAGTCTCAAGAGCCACAGTCAGGTTACAGGCGGCTCGACAGTACCCTGCGCACATGCGCGCGTAACGTCGGCGAGTCTTTGTAGCTTCGGGTGGGGGGCTTTGAGGGTCTCCGGTGGGGGAGATCCGGGACAATCCTTGGACCCGCGTGGGGCCCGCGGGATGGGGTATGGCGGCTCAAGGCCTATTTGCCGGTGTGAGCCGGATCTGTTTCGCGAGTTCGTAGGCTGTGTTGCGGTCCTCGTCGTTGGCTGCGAAGACCCGGCCGATGAGCAGCGCCGAGTTGTGGGGCAGGTCGATCCGGGTCATGCCTGGTGGGGTATCGCCGGGCCATTTGGCTGCGCAGAGTAAGAAGTCGCCGGTGGCCGTTCCGGTAGTGCGTTTGCCCACGTAGGCAAAGTTCGAGCCACTGGCCGCGTCCGTGAACTGGACACTGTAATAGTGCTGCCTCATCTCGGGCACGTGCAGCACTTGTGGTCCGGCACTGACATCCAACCAGCCACCAAAGTAAAGGAGTTCATCTGTGCCGGTAGCGTTGACGCTCCCTGCCAAGGCGGACTCAGATGCTCTCTCAGGGACGGCGTACAGCGTGTTCACCGGGATCGGTCCGCCGCCCAGCCCTCGCCGGACAATTATTCGTTTGAACCCGCTGACTGTGATCCGCGGCCAAAAGTAGATCAAAACAAAAGTACCGATTACCCAGATGGCCAGGGCCTCAGCAACCATCAGAGTGATCGAGCCCCACCCCTCGGTGGTTATTCGCCTGTAGATGACCCACGCAAAGATTCCCAGGATCAAGATCGTCATGGTGGCGCCGTACTTCAGGATGAGGCGATTCATGACGGCGCCGGCGTGGACGGCACCCGCAAAACCGGGGGAGGCTCGTATCGACCGCTAACGATAGCGGCTCCGGGTGAATAGGCGCGGAGCATGAGCCGAAACAGACCGCGAGGTGTCGCCACCCAGTTCAGCCCCGCTGACGGTGGTGGATTTGATTGGAGCAGAATGTCGATTGAGCCGTCCGCGTTCGCCAGCAGGCCAGAGTGGCCGTTTACGCTTGCCCGCCCGGTAGTGGTGTTGACCTGATACCCCACGCTGTCTGTCGCAGTAAGCGACCAGAAGGCATCATTCGGGGGAAGCTGGCCCGCCGGGAAATGAAGACGATAAACACGCTCGCCGCTGAGGCGTTCCCCCGCGAGATCCCTGCTCGCTGTCCAGTAAGCCGCCTCTTCAAACACGTTGACTACCGGCAGTGCCTTCTGCGAAGCCGCACGAACCAGTAGTCCGTTGCCGGGACGGCCGGCCGCGCGAATTGCGCTCCAGCCGTTAACGGTCTCCGTCTCTTTCCTCGCCACAGCGTTCAAGACAAAGACAGTCGTCACGAACGCCAAGGTCAGTCCCATGATCAGACCCTGCACAATGCCTGAACCCGCGACCCATGCCAGTGCGCCGCTCACGATCGCCACCGCATCACAGCGCACCGGCCTTCACGATCACGAAAAGGGTGACCTGCGTATTCATGGACGAAAATCTAGTCCGAATTCCGCGCAGCGCCAGCCCGGGCGAGGAGAAGGTCTCACGACTTAGGAGCTGTCAGCTTTGTTTGTATGGCTTTGGCGATCTTTTGGACCTTGTCGCCGTAGCCGCCGTTCAGCGCTGTGTCCTTGATCTTTTGCGCGTCGCTGTCACGTTCGGCAGCCGGGGCGGCCTCGAGCGTCTTCAGGTCGGACTGAAGCGTTTCGGGCAGTTTGCTGAATGCCTTGTCGTGGTGGATCAGGATGTACGCCACTTCGTGCGCTTTGTCCCCGAACCCGGTCTCGGCCTTGATACCGACCCGAAGCTCGGTTCTCAGCGCTCGGCCAAATTTGTGGGCGCCAGGTGCTGTGCCCTGGGCTCCTGCGGTGGCCGATGCGCTGGCCGTGGGAGACGGGGACGGCGTGGCCGCCGCCGCGGTGGTCGTTCCTATGGCAAGTCCTCCCAGAAGGACCGCTCCGGCTGCGGCGGCTCCGCGGATCATCTTCGTCCGGCGTGACCGGCCATTTGGTGCTGGCATGCTGTTCATGTATTTCTCCTTGGGTGCCGGGCACAGTCCGTGGGTGCCACTGTCCGTTGCTGACGTCTCCACTCTGGTCGGTCCATGTCCGGTCGGGGTTCAGAGAATGTAAGCGCACGGTAAAGTCTGCCCGGGGTACCCCCTTACCGGGCCTTCGGCGCGTTTCAATGGAAGCATGGAACAACCAGTGGTCTCGGATCAGGGGCCTGCCCGCGGCTTGGTGCTGATCGTCGAAGACGAACGGGCCATCGCCGATGTGCAGCGACTGTATCTAAGTCGGGCAGGTTTCGGTGTGCATGTAGAAACCACTGGTGAAGCCGGCCTGGACCGCGTCCGGGACCTGCGTCCTGTCGCCGTCGTTCTCGATGTAGGGCTGCCCGGAATCGACGGTATTGAGGTGTGCCGCCGCCTGCGAGCCCGAAACGACTGGACACCTATCATTTTCGTCTCCGCCCGGGATGAAGAAGTGGACCTGCTCCTTGGGCTGGAGCTGGGCGCAGATGACTACCTCACCAAGCCTTTTTCTCCCCGCGAATTGGTCACCCGCATCAAAACAGTCCTACGACGCAGCACCGGCCCCCAATACGCCAGGATCCTGCGCGTAGGTGCGGTAACCCTTGACCCGGAACATCGCACTATCAGCGTGGACGGTTCCGCAGTGGAGCTGACAGCCAAGGAATTCGACGTCCTGGCCTTCCTCATGGCCAGCCCTGGCCGGGTGTTCAGTCGTGAACAACTGCTCTCCTCCGTCTGGGGCCAGGCAAGCTACACCGGTGGTCGCACGGTAGACGTGCACATCGCCCAGCTGCGCTCCAAACTCGGTGACCGGAACCCGATCCGGACTCTGCGCGGCGTGGGATACTCCGCCGTCGAACGCCCATGAGCAACCGCAACCAGACCCCCACGGAGGTACAGACACCCGCGGGCCGGGCAGCACCGTGGCTGCTGTCACTGGCAGGTCGCATCACCATCGTCACCACCGCCGTCGCCGTGCTGGCGGTGCTCGTGACGGCCAGCATCGCGTTTCCGTTGATCCGATCCGCGGCCGTCGACCAGGCCAAACAACAGCTGACCCGACAGGCCGACGCTTTCGCCGCAGCACCCGTTGCGTCCCAGGCGTTGGACTTGCGCGAGCGGCACCTCCTGGGGCCGGACAGCTACGAGTTATCGGCTATCACCAGCGTCGGAACCATCAACGGGCCAGCCAGTGAGCTGCTGGATGCCACAGACATCCGGCCCGTCCTGACCGGGCAGAAGGTATCCCGCATGGTCTCCAAGGGCGGTGTCCAGTTCCTCGTCGAGGCACGTCCGCTTTCACGAGGCGGGGGCATCGTTTTGTCACGGTCCCTGGATGAGATCAACGCCGCATCAGCCCAGCTTCTCCAGCGAACGCTCCTGGCACTGGCCGCTGGGGTGGTGATCGCGGTGCTCGCCGGAACGTTGTTGGCCCGCCGGATCGCCAATCCGCTGGCCAAGACCGCTGCTGCAGCACGGCGGATAGCAGCCGGTCAGCGGACTGTGCCCCTGGACCCTGACGGAGTGACTGAAGTCCATGACGTCGGCGAAGCGATTAACACCCTGGACCGGGCCCTCCTCGCCAGTGAAGCCAGGCAGCGTGAGTTCCTGCTGTCCATCTCCCACGAGATCCGAACTCCGCTGACCGCTTTACGCGGATACGCCGAAGCCCTCGAAGACGGACTTATCAAGCCTGAAGAAATTTCAGGGATCGGACGGACGCTCACCACCGAGACGGACCGGCTGGACCGATTCGTCCGCGACCTCCTCGCCCTGGCCAGGCTTGAAGCGGACGACTTCACCATGGACGTCCACCCTGTCGACATCGGCGCGCTCCTGCACCAGGTGCAGCGAACCTGGCAGGCGGCGGCAGCCCAGAGCGGGGTGGAAATAGCCGTCGAGCTCCCCGAGAAGGACGCCGCCGGACCGCTCGTGGCCACCGCCGACCCCGAACGGCTTCGCCAAATCATCGACGGTCTCCTGGGCAACGCGCTGCGCGTCAGCCCGCCCGGCGGCCCCATCAGCCTCCGCGCAAGAATCGAGCCAACCAGCCCGGCCGGGACAACGCCGCTTCCGTTCAAGGGGCCGGGGACAATTGCCATCGAGGTACAAGACAGCGGGCCGGGCCTGACAACGGATGACGCTGCCGTTGCTTTCGAACGCGGCATCCTCTCCAGCCGCTACCGCGGGCAGCGCCCCACCGGTAGCGGACTTGGCCTCTCGATCGCTGCCCGCCTCGCCGAACGCATGGGACTGCGCCTTAACGTGGAACCAACGATCCCGGGGAGCGGGGCGTGTTTCTGCATCCGGATCCCCCTCGCACCCGGAACCGGCCAAGGCAGCACCGGGGCACGTGCCTGAACACAGGGGCTCGCGCCTTAACGCCGCCCTTACGCTGCCGCCCCCACAGATCGCCTCGCCGTCGACGAGCTGCCCGCCAGAAACCACAGAGCTCGAAGCGCGCGAAACGCAACTACCCCGGAAAGCTAACCGGACCCTAACCACGCGGAAATACGGTGGCAACATTGCCGCGCCACACTGGAATAGCCGGCAAGTGCAGGCGCCCAGCTCCAGCCAGGAGGACACCATGCTGAAGGAAGTCCCAACTCACACAACACGTATACGCGCGATCAGCCAGCTCCACCGCGGAGACGAGATCGAAGCCCGCCTGTCGGTCGGCCCCGCCTACGATGACGTGGTCATCCGCCGCGGACGGGTCCAGGAAACGGCGCCGGGAATCGGCGTCGTTTGGATCATGGATCACGCTTCAGGCATGAGAAAAGCGATCAATACCGATGAATGCAGCGTTTGGCGCGTCGCCTGAACAGGGCTGGACCCCAACGCTCTTCAGCCGCCGGCCACGGACTGGATAATCAAGACCTCCTGGCCAGCCGCAACCTCCGTATCAAGCCCCTTCAGACGCCGGACTTCATCCCCGTTCACGTAAATATTCACGAAACGGCGAAGCGCCCCGGTTTCATCACGCAAGCGCCTGGCCAGCACCGGATATTCTCCGGTGACTGAGTCCAGCAACTGTCCCACGGTCACAGCCCCGTCGGCGGACGCAGTCAGATAGGACTGTCCGCCGACGAGCGGCTGCAGGACGCCAGGCAACAGGACCGTAAAGTCAGCCACAGCGGACCTAACCAGGTACCGGGGCGTCGGGTTGGTCTTCGGGAGACGCAGCCGTCTCGGCAGCCGCATCCACAATGACCGCGGCCTCCGCCAGCACTGTCGCTTCCGCTGCAGCCAGCGGGGCTTCCGCCCCAGTCGGGTTTCCAACCACGACGGCGGCACGCACGCTAAGTACGTCCGGCAAGTGTGCTGCCACTTCAGTAAAAGTCACGCCCTCATCGTCGCTGGCGTAGACGGTGCCGCCACGGGTGCCGAAATACACGCCAACGGGCTCGGCCGTGTCCACCGATGCGGCGTCACGGAGGACCGCGTTGTATTCGTGGTCCGGGAGTCCTGCGTGGAGTTCCGTCCACGTATTTCCTGCATCATGGGTCCTGTGCACGCTCAGTTTGCTGTCCGGTGGAATCCGTTCGCCGTCGGCTTTGAGGGGAATCACCCAGGCCGTACCCTCGCGCCGGGGATGCGTCAGCATCACGAACCCGAAGTCCGCGGGCAGTCCCTCCGCGATTGAATTCCAGTTCTCGCCGTCATCATCGGTCCGGTATACGCCGTGATGGTTCTGCGCATAAAGACGACCGTCGACGGCGGCGTCCGCAGCAATCTTGTGGACGCACTGGCCGAACTCGGGGTTGGGATCCGGCATGAAGTAGGCCGATATCCCCTTGTTCCGGGGCTCCCAGGACGCACCGCCGTCGAGCGATCTGTAAACGCCACCGGTGCTCATGGCGACGTGGACTTTCTCCCCGCTCGGATCCACCACGATCGAGTGCGCCGCCGCGCCGCCATAGCCTGCACCCCACTCACTGCGGTGGGGGTGGTCCCACAGTCCGCGGTTCAGTTCGAAGTGCTGGCCGCCGTCGGTCGATTTCCACAGCGAAATCGGCTCGCACCCGGCCCACACAACGCCTGGCCGGGAGTCGGCGTCGGGGTGGATCTGCCAAATGCGTTCCAGGGCCGCATCAGTATCTTCGGGGAATTTGATGGCACCTTGTTCGGGCTCGGTCCATGTGGCGCCAAGGTCATCGGAATGGACAACGGTGGGACCCCAATGTTCGGAGCGCACCCCCACCATGATCCGTGTTTTGCCGTCCCGGGTGTCTATTCCGATGCTTGGTATCTCACTCATCAGGAAATGTGGGCCGGAAAGGGACCATTCCTTACGGTCCGTGCTGGTTGCCAGCCACAGGCCCTTCTTTGTCCCGATCGCTAAGAGGTAACTCTCTGGGGTAGCCATGAACCCATGCAACCATCCGCTGGACGGGGAGGGCAATGGTTTTTTCGAGGGAGGGTGCCTCTCCAGGCAGCGGAACTACAGAGCGGCACGCCGGGCCTATTCACTGTTGGGGAAAAACATGCTTGACTAATGTCTTTGCGGCCGAATTCGGTCGCAGCAACAATCTTGGGGGATTAAATGAATCACGGAGATGGCAGCCAATGAGAATTCCGACTGGGAGCTCCTTGGTTACTGACCGGTAGCGGGACGGCCTTTATGAATTCGCTTGCATTGCAAGAGGGAACCATCGTCCTGGACCCCTTCGCCGTCCGAATCGTCCTTGGTTTGGTGACTTTGGCACTGATTGTCATCTCGTGCCTTACGTCGCAACGGAAACGCACCCCCTACGCCCACTGGTGGCGGGCGGCCCTCTTCCTGTTTTTCGTGGGAAACGGCGCTTTCCTGTGGAACGGCACGCCTTTCCAATGGTGGGCCAGTCCTGCGGGTAAGTTCCTGGTGGTGGCGGGCGCCTTCTGCGTCTGGGCGGGAGCGCGCACCCTCCGCGACCGAAAGGCCGCATTATGGCAGCTGCTGCCGGGACCCCTGCTGGCAGGAGCGGCCTCCATCCTGGATGACCCAGCTTCAAGCGTGTGGTCCGGCGGGATGGCTTATCTGGCGATGACCACCGCCGGAATCGCTTTTGCCGCAATTGAACTGTGGTTCACAAAATCAGCCCGGTCCAGAATCACCAGGTTTCTGTCCATCATGGCTGGGCTGACGGCCGCCTATTACCTGCTGCGCACCCTTACTTACATTTTGTACGGTGGTGAAAGCTGGCTGTTCCAGACATATTTCGGTTACGCTCCTGCAGCCTTGGTGCACCTAATGCTGCTGGTCGCGGTGTCATCCACCATGAATACCCTGAGCAACAGGCAACTCATCCGGCGCCTACGCGAGCGCGCGGAACGGGACCATTTGACGGGACTGCTCAACAGGGGTGCCTTCCTGGATTTGGCTGCCCGGGAACTTGCGCGCTCTTCACAGGACCGCGGCGCTGCCCTCATCCTGGCCGACCTGGACAACTTCAAGGCCGTCAACGACGAATATGGACATTCGGCGGGGGACGCCGCCCTCCGCGCCTTCGCCAAGGCCAGCTCAGCCGCCGTCAGGTCAACGGACCTCATTGGACGCTACGGCGGGGAGGAGTTCATCCTTTTCCTGCCTGGAGCCTCGCAACAAAGGGCCGAAGCCATCGCCTCGGATATCAGCGAGCGCCTGGCTGCGATGGACGGCACCGATGGCCTGCCCTTCCCGACGGTCAGCTACGGCGTTACCTCCACGGGAGCGGGGGCTCCGGACCTGGCGTTCATGATCAACGTGGCGGACGCCGCCCTGTACAGCGCCAAAGCCCAAGGCAGGAACCGGGTTGTGGGAGCGGACCCTTTGGACGCTGAATCGGCAGAGGACAAGGCAACACCGTAGGCATCGGATCTGGTGAGCGGCACGCACCCCTGAATGCGTGCCGCTCACAGCCCTAGCAGGCAGTCGGTTCCCCGAACGGCAGTGAGGTTCCGGCTATGCGCCAGAGGGAGCCGTCCCAATGCATCGCATACTGGATCCGCCAATTCGAGCAGGTCTGGCCGTTCCTGCCATGGGCCGCGTCCTGGATGGTCTGAAGGACTACGTTGGCGTTCAGGTCATCCGGGGACTGTGTATTGGTGACGTTGTAAAGTTCGGCGTTGGTCCAGTAGGACGAACCCAGCCCTTCGCTCCACTTGACCGAGTCTCCAAAGGTGGCCTGGAGTTCGGGGGTGAGAATCTTGAAGGCCGCGGCGTAAGCACCTTGGTTAATGCCTTGCCCGTGAAGAATCAAGCTCTGCCCTACGCTGCGGGCCTGATCGTGATTCGCCGAGACCGTGAAGGGGAAGAACCCGGAACCCGGTGCCGGTGCGTTGCCGCATTCGTCGAAGGCCACTGGCGTAGCCCGGGATTTCCATTCGTTGACCGCTGCGGAAACACGGGGTGCTGTTACTGCATAGGCGATTCCTTCTGCCCTGCCGTAGCCTTCGGGCTCAATGGTGACCACTACACCGGAAACCTCCCCGTCCTGGGTGATGAGCGGCCCTCCACTGTTGCCATGATTGATGGCGGCGTCTGTCTGGATAAGGTTCGGGAGAGTGCGGTCACCGATGTGTTGCTCGACGTCGAGCGCGCTCACCGTTCCCCTGGTCAAGGTGAACGGATGACCCAGGGGAAATCCGAGTGCCGCCACATCGCTCCCAACCGGGGGCTCGCTGCTTCGTAGTTGAAACTGATGCCCTTCCACAGGGCTTCGGGTTTTAACAACCGCGATGTCCGCCACGTCGTTCTTGCCGAGAACCGTGGCGTCTACGGAGGTCCGGCCGAAGGCGATGCTGATCGCGGATGCGTCATGGACAACGTGGGCGGCTGTGACCACCAGGTCCGGTCCCACAAGGAACCCCGTACCCGTTTGACCGGCGTCGCACGTCGTGACGGTCAGCTGCCCCACGCCCGACTGCACCCGGGCAACCACGTCAGGCCAAGCTCTTGGCTCAGGAGACGTACTGGGGGTCGTGTCGGCAGCAGAGCTTCCATTCGAGGTCGGAGTGCTCGGGGAAGGGCTGGGGACTTCCTGGCTGGTTGCTTGTGGTGGTGAAGAAGCTTGCGGGGACGGACTGGAGCCGCCAGTACAGCCCGTTGCCACAAGACACAGGCTTAGGGACGCTATGACAGTGCAACGGACAAAGGGGTTTTGTGTGCTGTTCATCAAGGACCTCCTGACGCTGAGGGCGGAGCAGCGGCATGGTCCGGATCGCTCCTGCAACTGCGCCCTCAAAAGAAAAGTCGGGTAAGCCGCCGTCGTAAAAGATTGATCATGGAATGGATATGCGAGACCCATGATGCAAAATCGACGGCCGTTTACTCGACTCGTGTTTCCCAGCAAGCACATCGTAACGCCGGAAAAGCCGGCCAAGGAGAAACCGCCACGCCATAGGCCTAGGCTGAACGTGGCAAGATTCCCAGCCCACGACGGAGGAAACCCATGACAGAAGCAAACACCAACTCACGTGCGCAGCAGTTGAAGGCCCTGCACGAGGCTCCGGAAATCCTCAGCGTTGTCAACGTGTGGGATGCCATCAGTGCCTCCACGGTGGCAGCTCTTCCAGAGACCAAGGCAATCGCGACAGCGGGCCATTCCATTGCCGCCGCCTACGGCTATGCCGATGGGACCATGCCGCTGGACGTGGCGCTCAGCGGGGTGGAGCGGATCGTCAAAGCCGTGGACCTTCCCGTCACAGCCGACCTGGACGACGGATATGAAGACCCTGCCGAGACCATCCGCCGGGCCATCGCCATTGGTGTTGTCGGCGCGAACGTCGAGGACCGGTTGCGCCCCTTCGACGAGGCCGTTGCCCGGGTTCAGGCGATCATCAAGGCCGCCGAGGGGGAGGGCATTGCCTTCCAGCTGAACGCCCGGACGGACGCGATCGTCCGCGGCGGCGACCGCCCCATCAAGGACAGCCTCGACGACGCCATCGCACGTGGCCGGGCGTTCCTCGACGCCGGTGCTGCTTTGGTTTTCGTGCCGGGCGCACTGAACCGTGAAACCATCGAGCCCCTGGTTGAAGGCTTGGGACACGGAAAGCTCTCCGTGATTGGCGCACCGGGAGCCCTTCCGGCGAACGAATTGCAGGAGCTCGGCGTTGCCCGCGTCTCCTACGGCCCGTTCACGCAACGCGTCGCGTTGCGCGCTCTCCAGGACCTGGCCACTGACCTCTACGGATCGGGTGTCATCCCTGCCGACACTCCTGCCTTGAACTAACCGCAGCAGCAAAAACAACAACCGGGTCCCGCCGCATCACCACGCGGCGGGACCCGTTTTTATGAGCCGGCCCGGGTATCGAAAGCGGCCGCTGATTCCCGGAGAAGTCGAGCAACGGTGTCCAGGGGCAAACTCGTTGCCCTTCGCCGGTCGAACCTGCGCAAGGCAATGTGCCGCGTACCCAAACCAGGGACATCCAGGATGTCCACGTTGTCCTGGACCACGCCGGTCAGTGCCAAAGTGGGAACAATCGCGACACCCTCGCCGGCGGCCACCAGTGCGAATGCGGTGAGTGTGTCCTGGTACTGATGGACCGTCTCAATACGCGCCCCGGTGGTGTGGCGAAGACGCCCCAGCACGGCATCGTTGGCTGCGGACGGCTCCACCCCAAGCCACGGCAGATGCAGCCGGCTGAGGTCGATGCTGTCCGTGGCCAGCAAGGATCCGGCCGGCACCACCAACTTCCACGGCTCATCGAGCAACGGCTCCTCGACCATTCCGGCAGCAAGCGGGTGCTGGACCGCGGCCGCCGAATCCTGCTCGATGACCACCGCGTCGAGCTGCCGTTGCCTGAACAGGCGCATGAGGGCTGGAAAACTGTCTTCCACGATCCTGATCTGCAATTCGGGGTACTGGCTGCGCCACTCGGGCAGGCGTGGAATCACCACGGTGCGCATGAAACTGGTGAATCCGCCGATGCGCACCACGCCTGCCACCTGGGCTTCCCCTTGCATCCGTGCCCGGGCAACATTGAGCGCGCGTTCGATCTCTTCGCCGGCTTCTGCCACCGCCAGTCCAGCTGGAGTCAGGACCGAGCCTTTGGGGGTTCGCATGACCAATGCCTGCCCTGCTTCGCTCTCAAGTTTGCTGAGTTGCTGGGACACTGCGGACGGCGTGATCCGCAGTTCATCGGCAGCGGCAAGAACGCCTCCAGTGCGCGCAACAGCAAGGAGGACAAGCAGCCGACGCGGGTCCATTTCCATGTTAAGAAATCCTAAATACGGGATTCAGCGGAATGCAATTGATCTAAAGAAGAATCTCCAGCAATATCTATCTCAGAGTTGCTGTTCAGTCCAACGAAGGATGAACCAGGGCAGCCCCAAATCCTAAAAATTACGCCACCGGCAACCCCAGCCGGGCGCTTCATCCTGAAAGGAATCCGATGGAACTGCTGTGGGAAATGACCGGTTGGGCTGGCGCTGCCGCGATGCTCGGTTCGTACCTGTCGGTGTCCATGGGTTGGTTGAAGCCGGGCATCAGTTTCCAGACTGCGAACCTCTTCGGATCATGCGCCTTCATCATCAATGGCACGCTGCACGGAGCCTGGCCGTCGGTAGCCACCAACGTGGCGTGGTTCCTCATCTCAGCGGTGGCACTGCACCGCCTGCGGGCAGCGCAACAGCCTGCACGCGTGGAGGTTCCGGAGCAGCGATCACCGCTGACAACCGACACTGGCACCCACCTGGTCATTCCGGTCCCCCAAGCAGTGGTGAACTGCCCCTAGCTTGCGGCATCACACAAGGTAACCTCCCGCCGTCGTCGTACTGTCCACCGCATAAGGTGGGCAATAACCGCTGACCGACAGCTAAGGAGAGCCCCATGCCCGCCCCTGAACGCCCGTTGAAAAAGCTGGGATTCCTCACCATCGGACTGTTCGATCCCGCGGACCCGGCTGCAGGTCACCAGTCCACGCTGGACATCATCGAGCTGGGCGAGAAATTGGGCTTCGACAGTGCCTGGCTGCGGCACCGCCACCTGCAGTTCGGCATCTCGTCGCCCGTCGCAGTGATGGCTGCGGCCAGCCAGCGCACTTCCAGGATTGAGCTCGGCACCGCCGTCACTCCGCTGGGATGGGAAAACCCCTTGCGGCTCGCTGAAGACCTGGCCACTGTGGACATCCTGGCGGGCGGGCGCATCAATCCGGGGCTGAGCGTGGGCGAGCCCATGAACTACGACACCGTAAAGCATGAGCTCTACCCTGACTCCGCGGACGTTGAAGACTTCAGCTATACCCGCGTCGAACGGCTGGCCCGGCTGATCGCAGGGGAAAAGGTCCGGGAGTTCTCCGGTAAGCAGGGTGTGGTGGAGGAGTTCTCCAACCGGGTGGAGCCGCACTCCCCCGGGCTGCGGGACCGTCTTTGGTACGGATCGGCCAGCCTGAAATCGGCCCTGTGGGCCGGCGAAAACGGCTTCAATTTGCTCTCCAGCAGCGTGGTCTTTCCCTCCCCCGATGAAGAGCCGGACTTCGCCCGCGTCCAGCAAAAGCAGATCCGCGCCTACCGTGAGGCCGCCGCGGCGCAAGGGCACAAGCCAGCGCGGGTCTCGCAGGGCCTGGTGGTGATCCCCACCGATTCGGCATCGGCAACGCAGCGGGAGAAATACCAGCGCTACGTCGATGAGCGCACGCCCCGCACCAGCGCGCCGCAAGGGCCCAAGGGCATGCTGTTCGCGAAGGACCTCATAGGCACCAGTGAGCAGATCGCCGAGCAGCTGTACGCGCACGCCGGCTTCCAGGAAGTCGACGAAGTCGCGTTTGCCCTGCCATTCAGCTTCGACCACGAGGACTATGTCCAGATCCTCACCGATATTGCGGGCACGCTCGCCCCGGCACTTGGATGGCGCCCGGAAGGCTAGTCCACGAACTCCGACTGCGTCTGGATAAACGTCCAATCGGCGTCGGTGAGCACTCCGCTCACCTTGTCCGGATGCGGGCCGCCCGCCTCGGCAATGTGCTGCAGCACCTGCAAGGGGAGTTCGTCGGCGCGCAGGTTCTCGCGCAGCCACTCCTTGCTGTCCAGGTGCAGATCAAGCCACCACATGTAAATTTCCATCGCAGACCACCCTCCTTGAATTAACCGTAGGCCCGGGCAAACAGTGTCTACAAGAGCCAACGGCGGCCGGATGACCTGTTCAACGCCACGCTGCGGCGCAACAATGAGGGTATGGCTGCGGAAGATTTCAGCGGACCGATTCCCTTGGTGGTGGGCGTGCTGCCGGACCAGCATGTGGAAGTCCTCCAGACCGCACGCACCTTGGCCGAACAGCTCGGCGTGCCGCTGGTCTGTGCGTACGTGGACGAGGCCAGCTACCTCGTCGAATGGGATCCGGCGCGTGACGCGCACCGGATGTCGTTGCACCCCGAGAAGGACCAGGCCGACGTCGAGGCTGTTCGCGGTGATTTGGGCAAGCTCATCGGCGACGCGCTGGACGGTGGCACCGCTGACTGGACCCTGCGTCTTCTCGCCGGGGATCCGGCCCGCGCCCTTGGCCGGCTCGCGGAGGACATCAAAGCGTCGATGATCATTGTGGGCACCCCGGAGCCTGGTTTGGGGCACCGCATTTCCGAGGCCCTCAACGGTTCTGTGGCCGCTTGGCTCAGCCACCACCAGCGCCGCCCGGTGCTGATCGTGCCGCAGAAAAAGAGGACGGAAGGGGGCCGTTGAAACTAAAGCGAAAGTAGTTATTCGAGGTGGTGGCAATGGGGTCCCGGGCAACGTAGAGTAATTACTGCAGGCCGGTGAAAGCCCCTGCTCAAAGGCTGCTCCGGAGTGCGTATCCCCCAATAACGCACTCCGGAGCTCTTTTGTTTAAGCCCGGGTTTTCTGCCCGTGCGGCCACCACCTTCTTTGACGCAGAAACGGCCCCGACACACCCATGATCAGGTGTGTCGGGGCCGTTTTGGTCTCAAAGCTGGTGGGGCCGGCACGGCTCGGAGGATGAAGAGCACGACGCCGGCACCCACCTTGGGTGAGGAAAGGTCACCTCACGAAGGTGTACAGCAATGCCGCCATCCCGAAGCCCACAATGGACAGCACCGTCTCCAGTACGGTCCACGTCTTCAAAGTGTCCTTGACGGACATGTTGAAGTACTTGGAAATGATCCAGAACCCGCCGTCATTCACGTGGCTGGCGATGATGGAGCCGGAGGAGATGGCCACCACGATCAGCGCGAGCTGCGGCTGCGAGTAGCCGGTAGCCAGGCTGGGCGCCAGGATGCCGCCCGTGGTTACGATTGCCACCGTTGCCGAGCCCTGCGCGATACGCATCCCTGCGCTGATCACGAAGGCGGAGAGGATGATCGGCAGGCCGGCCTGGGACAGCGAATCCGCCACGGCCTTGCCCACACCGGTGGCCGACAGCACCGCTCCGAAGAACGCACCGGCGCCTACAACCAGCAGGATCATGCCCACGGGCCGCAGCGACGAGCCCGTAATTTCGCTGAGCTCGGCGGAGGTCATGCCGCGGCGAATGCCCAACAACCACATGGCGAGGAGCACGGCGACGGTGAGAGCGATGGCCGGGTTGCCAAAGAACTGCAGGATGTCCCGGAAAACACCGGCGGGAGCGAAGATGTTGCCGAACGTGCCGCCGAGGATGAGGATCATGGGCAGACCGATGGCAAGCAGGACCAGGCCGATGGACGGTTCGTCGCCCTTGGCGGTGTCCGATTCGGCAACGATCCGGTCCTCGGGCACGTTCACCATGACGCGCTTGCCGATGTAGGTGCCCCACAAAATACCGGAGGCGAACCAGGCAGGGATACCGCAGATCAGGCCCATGAGGATGATCCAACCAAGGTCAACGTGGAACAACCCGGCAGCGGCCACAGGACCGGGGTGCGGGGGCAGGAAAGCGTGCGTCACTGACAGGCCTGCCAGCAACGGCAGCGCGTACAGGGCCAAAGACTTGCCGCCGCGGATAGCCGCGACGTACACCAGCGGCGCCAGGACGAAGATGCCGATGTCGAAGAACACCGGGATACCCAGCACGAAGCCGGTGATGCCCATGGCCAGCGGAGTACCCTTCTCGCCGAAGATCTTCACAAGCCTCGCCAGCAGCACCTCGGCGCCACCGGACCGCTCCAGGATGGCACCAAGGACGGTACCCAGGCCAATGATCACTGTGATGTGGCCAAGGATGCCCGCGAAGCCCTTTTCAATCAGGGCGTCACTGCTCTTGGTGGCCGAACCGACCAGTGCCTCCACGGAGATCCCGCCAACCAAGGCCACGATCACACCCGTTCCCACCAGGGCGATGAACGGTTCGAGCTTGACCTTGATGATCAGGAACAGCAGAAGGGCGATGCCTGCGCCCGCCAGGAGCAGCAGGCCGGCGGTGTCGTGCCGCAGCCATTCAAGGAATTCATTCATGGGCGTATCTTTCTGGGTGAGTCCTACTTGAGGGTGCCGGTGAAGGCGGCGGCACGTGCCGCGATGTCTGCCCAGTCGCCTGCGGCAACTGCCGCGGGCGGGACTACACTGGTGCCGCAGCAGACTGCGGCAGCACCGGCGTCGAGGTAGCTCTTGGCGTTGGAGGCATCGATGCCTCCCGAAGGCAGCAGGCGGATCCCGGGGTAGGGGCCCTGCAAGTCCTTCAAATACGCCGGTCCGAGCTGCCGGGCGGGGAAAATCTTGACGGCGGCAGAACCCAGGTCCAGGGCCTGCGCCACCTCGGTGGGAGTCATGGCGCCGAGGCTGAAGGGGATTCCCGCAGCCGCGGCGACGGCGGCGACCTCGGGCCGCAGGCCCGGCGTCACCAGGAACTGCGCGCCGGCGTCGATCGCTGCACGGGCCTGGTCGGCGGTCATCACCGTTCCGATTCCGACGGCGGCCCCATGCTCCGCCGCGGTTTCCGCCGCACGCTTGACGTGCTTGAGCGCATCCGGGGTGGTGAACGTCAGCTCAACGCTGCGGATGCCGCCGTCGGCCAGTGCCCTGCAGAGGTCCGCTGCGTCCGTGATGGAGGGTGCGCGAACCACGGCAAGGGTGCGGTCTGCTTCAAGCTGCTGGAGGAACTGTTCGGGGGTCATAGCTGTCCTTCTCGGGTGAGGCCGTCGCTGTGGCGGCGGAGGGCGCGTCCGGCGCGGGCGCCGGTAGGCTGGCCGCCGTCGATCGCGGCCGCGCCGTTCACGAAGACGTAGTGGATGCCGCTGGCGGCTTGGCGGGGGTTCTCGAAAGTGGCTTCGTCCCGGATTGTTTCCGGGTCAAAAAGCACGACGTCGGCCGCGTAGCCTTCGCGGACAAGTCCCCTGTTGTGGAGCTTGAGTCGCGCGGCAGGCCGGCCACTGAGGTGATGGACCATTTCCTCTAGCCCCAGCAGCCCCAGGTCGCGGGAGTAATGGCCGAGGTAGCGGGGGAACGTGCCCCAGGCACGCGGATGCGGCTTGGCACCGACCAGGAGGCCGTCGCTGCCGCCGGTGTGGGTGCGATGCTTCATGATTGCCTGCACGTTTTCTTCGTGGCCCACATGCTGCAGGATGCCGGTGCCGAGGCGGTCTTCCATGAGGATGTGCACGAAGACGTCGAAAGGCTCCTGCCCCGTTGCCGTTGCGATGTCCCTGATGGTCTGGCCCACGAAGCCTGCGAGCGCCGGGGTCTGGACGCCGCTGATTTCCAGGGTGTCCCACTCGGCAACCACGCCGTGGCAGCCGTCCGAGCCGTAGATTTCCACGGCCTCACGGATTCGTGCGCGGGTTTCCGGGTCGGCCAGCCGGGCCAGGGTGGCATCGGTCCCGCCCGACGACGCCCAACTGGGCAGGATGGCGCTCAGCGTGGTGGCACCCGGGAGGTACGGGTAGGTGTCCAGGGTGATGTCCACACCTTGGTCGAGAGCGGAGTCGATCAGGTCAAGCAGTTCGCTGGCGCGGCCCTTGTTCTCCGCGAAGTTCATGGTGGCGTGGGACAGGTGGAGTGCGCAGCCCGTGTCCCGGCTGAGGGCGATCATCTCGGCGTAGGCGTCCAGCGCACCCTTGCCGTAGGAGCGGTGGTGCGGCGCGTAGAAGCCGCCCAGCTCACCCACTGTCCGGCACAGGCCGGCGAGTTCTTCGGTCTGCGCGTACATGCCCGGGGTGTAGGTCAGCCCGGAGCTCATGCCCACGGCGCCTTCCTGCATCGCCGTGCGGATGACGTCCTGCATCTGCTGCTGTTGCTCCGGGGTGGGGTCACCCTCGGCGAAGCCCATCACCATGGCCCGCACGGTTCCTTGGGGTACCAGGTAGGCGGCGTTGGTGGCGATGCGGCCGCCGTGTTCTTCCTCGTCGAGCCGGTCGAGGTACTCCCCCACTGTTCGCCAGTTCCAGTCGAAATCGGCCGGGTTGTCATTCCAGCCAGCGATCTTCTCCCGGACACCTGCCAGCGTGGCGTCATCAACCGGTGCGTAGGACAATCCGTCCTGGCCGAGGAGTTCCGTGGTGACGCCCTGGCTGACCTTGGCGTAGTGGTCCCTGTTGACCAGCAGTTGCAGGTCCGAGTGCGCGTGCATGTCGATGAATCCCGGACTCAGCACCATGCCGGTGGCATCGATGACGCGGTCCGCTTCCGCAGCGGTGAGGGTCCCGGCGTCGGCGATGGTGGCAATCACCGGACCATCCAGGAGGACGTCCGCAGGGCGGCGGTCCTCTCCGGTTCCGTCCACCAGGGTGGCGTTGCTGATCAGGGTCTTCATGGCGTCCTAGAAGAAGGTGTGGATAAGGTCGACGACGGTTTGGTCACCTGTGCTGTCTGCGGATGCAGCGCCCGCGAGGACCGGGATGATGGTCCATTTGTCGAACGCGGTGCACGGGTGGGACAGGCCCAGGCGCACCACGTCGCCGGGGCGCACGGTGGTGGTTGTGGGATCAAAGGTCATGAAGGAGTGCTGATCGTTGACGGACGTGATCTCAGCTCCGACCAGCGGCGTCATGGGGCCACCCAGGGTTGGCCCGATGAGCTGTGGTTCTGGCAGGCCTTCATCGAAGGGGAGGTCACGTTTGCCGGCATCCAGGATGGCCAGGCCGGGCTCAGTCTGGGATACGACGCGCGCCCAACCGTGCATGCCGGCCGTGAACGGCTGACCACCTTCGCGGGAGAACGGGGAGATCCCGCGGTAGAAGCCGTCGTCGTGGATGATGTAGGCGCCGCTGCGGATCATGAGGTCCACGGTCTTTTCTGCGGACGGCGAGCCCTCGCTGATGCACGGGGACAGGACCGCCACCACGTCGTCGAAGTACGCGCTCCCGCCCGCCGTGAGGATCACGGAATCGGTGCCGTACAACCCGTCCGCGAGCAGGTTCTCGTGAAGCAGCCGCATCTGGGCGAGGTAGCCGCGGACGGCGGCCAGTCCGGCGTCGTCCGCTGTGTGCGCGAGCGAGCCTTCGTATCCGCTGACCCCCACCAGGCGCAGGTTGGGCGAGGCAGCAATGGCGCGGGCCACCTCCATGGCAGCGTCCACACCGCGGGCGCCGGTCCTGCCGCCGTGGGCACCGAGTTCCACCAGGACCTCCAGGACGGCGTCGCTGCCGGCCAGGGTCCGGTTGATGATGTCGACAGTTCCCAGGGAGTCGATCCAGGACAGGATCCGGGTGTCCGGGGACGCCTCTGCCACCCACTTAATCGCGTGCGGATCCGTGAGGCTGTTGGCGAGCTGCAGGTTCCGGACTCCAAATCCGCGGGCCACGCGAAGCTGGGCGAAATTGGCCAGCGTGATGCCCCATGCGCCGCGGTTCAGCTGCTCGGTCCAGAGCTGCGGGGCCATGGTGGTTTTCCCGTGCGGGGCAAGGAGCACACCCTTTTCGGCGCACCAGCTGGCAAGACGGTCGGCGTTGGCGGTCAGCGCCGCTGCGTCGAGGGTCAGCAGCGGGGTTTGGAGGTCTGCCAGTGAGTGCTGGGCGGCCAGGAAGTCCGCGTGGGTGGTCCCGTTTTCGCTTGCCGGCACGGCTTTGTGGCGCCAGTCGAGGCGGCGTTCGGCAAGGTCCTTCACGGCGGAGGCCGAGATGGCTTCGGAGGTGTTCACGCGTTTCGTTCCCTTCGCGGTGCTGCGATAGTGCGGCTGCGGGATGGTGACCGCTTGTTCTTGCGTTGCGTATTTTGCAACGCTGGTTGCAAACCTGATGGTGATATGTCTAACATGGTGGCGGATCGAGAGTCAAGGCCGCCTGGCGGCACAAACAAGTGCGGGAGAACGATGCTTTCAGCTGTATGCGTTGGCGAAACCATGGCCATGCTCACCCCTGTCAACGCCGTTCCTCTGCACCTCGCAACCGAACTGCACTTCGGGATTGGCGGCGCTGAATCCAACGTCGCCATGGGCCTCGCAGCCATGGGCCTGGACACGCATTGGGTCAGCCGCGTGGGCCGCGACGGCTTCGGCACCCGCATCCTGGACGAACTCCGCGACCACTACGTTGGGGTCTCCGGCGTCGAGGTCGACCCCATGCGTCCCACGGGCCTGTACGTCAAAGTGCCGGCGCAGGATTCAGCCTCCGACGGCGGCAGTTCCGTTTTGTACTACCGGCAAGGCTCTGCGGCCTCGGCCATGGGACGGGACACGCTCGCCAACCCGGAGGTGTCCTCGCTGCTGGAGGACGCTGCACTCATTCACCTCAGCGGGATCACTGCGGCCCTCTCCCCCGAATGCCTCTCCCTGCTTGAAGCCATCCTGACCGCACCCCGGAACGGCCGCACCATCAGCTTCGACGTCAACTGGCGTTCCGCCTTGTGGGCCGGCCAGGACCGCTCCGTCCTGCAACGATTGGCGAACCTCGCCGACGTCGTGTTGGTAGGCAAGGACGAGGCCGAGCACGCCTTCGGCACCACTGACGAAGCCGAACTCCGCCGCCTGATGCCGGACCCGGACGTGCTGGTCATCAAGAACGAGGCGATCAGCGCCATCGCGCTCACCCGTTCGGACACCGACCCGGGTGGCTCGGCTAGCCCGGGCGGCAGCCGGGAAGAGGTTCCCGCCTTGTCCGTTGCCGTCGTCGAGCCCGTTGGCGCCGGCGACTCGTTCGCCGCCGGTTACCTCAGCGGCATGCTGTTCGGGCTCGGCCAAAAGGAGAGCCTGCGCCGGGGCCATGTCGCCGCTGCCTGCACCTTGACCGTCCATGGCGACCGCGGACCGCTTCCGGACGCCGCGGAACTCGCAGCCATCCTCGATTCTTCGGATGACGCCTGGGCTGCTATCCATGTTGAAGACGGACAATTCAGCAAACGGAGCGTGACACCTTGAGCCAGAGCCTCATGCGGGCCATCGACCTGCTCGGCGAACTCGCCGCCAAACCCGCAACCCTGGACGAACTCGCGTCCAAGGCCGCCGTGCACAAGACCACCGTGATGCGGCTCCTGCACGCCATGGAGGAGAAACGCTTCGTGGTCCGGGACGAGGACCAGCGGTTCATGCTCGGCTCCAAGCTGTTCGAGCTGTCCTCGCTTGCGCTGGAGCAGCGGGACATCCGCCAGGTAGCGCACCCGCACCTGGCCGAGCTCAACGGAAAAACGGGGCACACGGTGCACCTCGCCGCCTTCGAAGGGAGCGAGGTGGTGTACATCGACAAGTTCGAATCGCACCACCCCGTCCGCATGTACTCGCGCATCGGCCTGACTGCATCGCTGCACTCGGCCGCCGTGTCCAAAGTCCTCCTCGCCGACATGCCGCGCAGCCGGCAGGAAAAGATCGCGGCGGGGCTGGACTACATCAAAGTTACCGAGAACACTTTGACCTCGCCGGAGGCCTTGCTGGCCGAACTTGAGCGGGTCAAGGACCAAGGCTGGGCCCACGACAACGCCGAGCACGAAGCATTCGTGCATTGCATCGCGGCCCCCATCCGCGATGCGAGCGGCGCCGTTGTGGCCGCAGCATCTTGTTCGGTACCGGTAGTCATGCTCAGCTATGAAGGCCTGCTTGAGCTGCTGCCCGACCTTAAAGCCAGCACCGAGGCCATCTCCAACGACCTCGGCTGGATCAGCCACGAAAGGAACTCAGCATGAGTGAAAAGACCGTAGTACTGACCGAAAACGCCCCCGCCCCGGCGCACGTATTCTCCCAGGGCATCAAGAAGGGCGGCATGTTCCAGGTTTCCGGCCAAGGACCCATGGATCCCGCCACCAACCAGTACATCGGCGAAGGCGACGTCCGCGTGCAGACCCGCCGCACCCTGGACAACGTCAAGGCCATCCTCGAAGCCGGCGGATCCTCCGTTGAAGACGTCCTCATGTTCCGCGTCTACCTCACCACCCGCGACGATTTCGCTGCCATGAACGAGGTCTACGGCGAGTTCATCCGCGAGAACGTCCCCTCCGGCCAGCTGCCCAGCCGCACCACGGTATTCGTGGACCTGCCGCACGAGGTCATGCTGGTGGAAATCGACGCCCTGGCCGTCACCGCCTAGCTCTTCTCCGTCGCTGCCCCGCTTTTCCGTCGTTGCCCAACAACGGAACTGCGGGGCAGCCACGTCCGACGGCGGCACTCACCTTTATGAGGGAACGCGACGCCCAACCACCGACGCCGGGACCGCCGGAACCCGCTGCCGTTTGGCGTACACCCTGGCCCGTTGGCTGGACAACGCCAGGAGCACCAGGATGTCCGTCGCCAGGCCGGACAGGCCGGCTTCGAGCGTGAGGTTGGCGCTCCCCGTGGAGTAGTCAACGGCCTGGGCCAGGATGGAGATGGAGCTCAAACCCATCGCAATCACACGGGCACCATTGCTGCCCAGGAAGATCCGCCACGCAAGGAATACTTCGCCGAGTCCGAAGAGCAGCACCACAACCGCCACGGTGACCAGTGCCGCCGTCGTGGTTTGTGGGTCTGTTGAGCCGTCATCAAAAGTGATGCCGTCAACGTCACCGCCCGAGGCCAGCAGGATGAAGGCCAGCACGAAGGCTGCCAATGACCTCGCTACAACCAATGCTGCGCCCACCATGGTTGGCGCAGGACGCCTGTCGCGGCTGTCCGTCTGACGAGGCAGCTGATCGGTGGGAGCCCGGACGTTGCGGGCGTCGACAATGGGAAGGTCGCCGTCCGTGGAAATCGAATCGCCGCCGCCGTTGCGCGAGTGGTAACCCGTGGAAAAGTCCTCGATGACCTGCACCTCGACGGCCGGCGACGCAGCCGAAACTGTCGAGACAATATGGTCCCGTTCCACGTCGGTGTTCTGCTCGATCTTGTGCGTGATCTGCAGCGTGAAGAGCGAGAAGCCGACGCTGCGGTCGTAGGTTCCGGCGGCGAGCCAGTCCACTTTGTGCCCGCCCGGGAGGAGCCACCCTTCGGGGCAGCGCCAAAAACGGACATGGTGGCGTTTGCCCGGATTGTTGTCCACTTCCTGCTGGTAGGCGAAGTCCTGCTGGCGGTCGAACAGGTAGAGGGGGCTCACCGGGGCCTCGGGGTAGCTCTGCCGGAAGATCGTCGAACTGATGATGCGGCGGCTGCTCTGCAGCGTGACGTCGTCCGCCTTCGTCCAGCCGGCGGCCCGCATGATGGCATGGATCTGGGGTTCGGTGCCCAATAGCGCTACGTTCACGGGATCGCCCAGCAGTCCGTCGCTGGTCCTGGCGCGCCCAATAAAATAGCCGGGAACGTAGATCGTGGTGAGGATGCGGTGCAGCCGCGGCAAGAGCAAGTACGCAAGGAACGCCCAGAAGAGGATGTAGAACCAGATCTGGCCCCACCCCAGCTGGAAGCTTTCGCCCACCAACAGGAAAGCGAGCCACACTGCAGCTGCGCCGCCCAGGACGAAGAACGCGTGATCCAGCCAGCTGTCGGTCACGTTGAGGCGTGGTGTCTTGGCCATGCAGCTCCCCCTTTTGCTACTTAAGCTTCGAGGTTGGGGCACGGGTTGTACATGGGGGTGGGCGGGTTTAGGCCATGATTGGGCTCTCAACGTGCAGCTTGTTGTTCTTGATGAGCCACTGCACGGACTCGCGGACAGCCTGTTCCGGTTCATAACTTGGCGCATAGCCCAGCAGTGCCTTGGCCTTTTCGGTGCTGACGCAGTGGTTGCGGGAGAGGTGGGCCCAGCTGGTGTTCGCGTGTTCCGGCGTCGTCGTCCCCCGGAAGTCGTCCCAACTGACCATGTCCGAGTGTGGCTCCTGGCCGAACCACGACGCCGCAATCTCCAGGTAGCCGCGAACAGTCAGGGCGGATGGAGCAACGATGTTGAAGTCCTCCCCGGCCGCCGCCTCACGCCGGTCGATGGCCTTTTCAAACGCCTGGGCGAGGTCGTCTGCATGCACATGGTGCATCAGCTCCGTGCCCCCACCCGGAATCTGGAGGGGCTGTCCTGCGGAGATCCTTTCCCACACCGCGGGATCGAAATTTCCCAACGGGCCCACCGGATGCCAGCCCGGCCCTACGATATGTCCGGGGTGCAGGGACGTGGTGACCAAACCGCCGTCGGCCGTTTCTTCCTTCAGCATCCGTGCGATGTCGCGTTTCTGGATACCGTATTCGTCCAGCGGCTCCGCGGTGGAGTCCGACCCCTCGGAGATAGGCAGCTTCCGGCTCGCGCCGTAACGCCAGATGGACCCGCAATGCAGCAGATGCCCCGCCTCGCCCCGGAGACTGTTCACCAGGGCGGTGGCGGATTCGAGCGTGAAGCACAGCAGGTCAACCACGACGTCGGCACCCAGGCTAGCGACCCGGTCACCAAAAGTGCCCTCCCGGTCCTCCTGCGCGCGGTCCGCGGTGACCTGGTGGACGTGCTGCCACTCGAGGGAATCCGTGTAGGGCGTACTGGTTCCGCGGCTGACGTTGATGACCTCGTGGCCGGCGCGCACCAGCCTTGGGACAAGGAACGAGCCGATATGGCCACTGCCACCGATGACGACGATTTTCATGGTTCTCCTGCGCTGGGTGGGGCGTGGGTGTTCACTGTACGTGACCGGATCGTGGCGCGCGATCCCCCGGTCCATTCGCCATCGGTTCACTAGGGTGGAAAGAAGCCCAGAGTGAGGATCACCAAATGGACACCGCTGCCAGCGACATCGCCGTGGACCGGCACTACGATCTGATCATCATCGGCACCGGGTCCGGGAACTCGATTCCCGGACCGGAGTTCGAAGACCGGTCGATCGCGATCATCGAAGAAGGGACGTTCGGCGGTACCTGCCTGAATGTCGGCTGCATCCCGTCGAAGATGTACGTTCACACTGCCGACACCGCACTGGACATTGCTGACTCCAAGCAACTGGGCCTCGACGCCCAGGTCAACTCGGTGGATTGGCCGGGCATAGTCAACCGAATCTTTGAAAAACGGATCGACCCCATTGCCGCTTCAGGCGAGGATTACCGCCGTGGCCCGCGGAGCCCCAACATCGACGTCTACGACCACCACGCCGTCTTCATCGGAGAACGCGTTTTGCGCATCGGCGAAGGTGCCCACCAAAAGACCATCTCCGGTGACCAGGTGGTGATCGCCGCCGGCTCCAGGCCCATGATTCCCGATGCCATCGCAGCTTCAGGCGTGCGGTACTACACCAACGAGGACATCATGCGGCTGCCGGAGTTGCCCAAATCCTTGGTGATCATTGGCGGGGGCTACATCGCCATGGAGTTCGGCCACGTGTTCGACGCCCTCGGCAGCGACGTCACCATCATTCCCCGCTCGACGCTCCTGCGGCATCTGGACCACGACCTCCACGACCGGTTCAACGCCCTGGCCGCCAAACGCTTCGACATCCGGCCGGGACGAAGCACCATAGGAGCCGAGCAGACAGACCAAGGCATAACACTCAGGCTCGACGACGGCACCTCCGCGACAGGGGAGGTACTGCTCGTAGCCACGGGGCGCATCCCCAACGGGGACCTGCTGGACCTGGCCGCCGGCGGGATCGAGATGACCGGGCACGGTCGCGTCAAGGTGGACGAGTACGGGCGGTCAACCTCCGCGCCCGGTGTCTGGGCCCTTGGCGACGTCTCTTCCCCCTACATGCTCAAGCACGTCGCCAACGCCGAGATGCGCTCCGTGCGCCACAATCTGCTGAACCCGGACAACCTCCAAAAAATGCCGCACGACCATGTTCCCGCGGCTACGTTCACCAACCCGCAAATCGCCACCGTGGGCATGACCGAAGCCCAAGCCCGCGAACACGGCCACGACGTGACCATCAAAATCCAGGACTACGGTGACGTCGCATACGGCTGGGCCTTGGAGGACACCACCGGGATATGCAAACTCATCGCCGACCGCGGCACCGGCAAACTCCTCGGCGCGCACTACATGGGGCCCCAGGCATCAACCCTCATCCAACAGATGATCACAGTCCTGGCCTTCGACCTCGACGTGCGCGACTTCGCCGCCAAACAATACTGGATCCACCCCGCACTGCCCGAAGTTACCGAAAACGCGTTGCTCGGCCTCACGTTCAACGGGACGGGAGCGGGGTGACGTGGGTGGCGGCTGGAACCATTCGGGTCGGTGGATCCCAGAAGGAACTGAACGTGCCACGATCCAGTTCGTAGTCGGACGCTATTGCGTGGCTTCGGGCGGCCGGATGGCTTTGATCTTTCGCCAGCCACCGGCACGGTTATTGGCGATGATGGCCCTGAACATGTCACCAAGTGCCTGGACGTTCACTGCCTCACCCTCGCGGTAGGAGACGGTGCGGGCCGTTTTGTTGTTGTGTCCGGCCGTGATGATGCCTTGGGGGTCCGGGACAATGCCACCGTCATAAAGGAATACGTTGACGTGGTCCTTGGTTGCGAGGAGGGCGCAGATATTGCCGTCCAGGACGAAATACGGCTGGACGGTGCGTTTGATGGTTTCCTGGACGTCCGGATCTGCGGCGAGCACCAACTCCCTGACTGCTTGGCAGATTGCCTGCTGCCATTCCGGCAGGGACTCGATGTAGCTGTCAACGCGGGGGTCAGCCATGCCCGAAAGTATGCGCCAGCAATCCCGGAAATTGAAGGGTGCGTGGGCCGTTCGAATTTGAACCACGGTTGCAGGAGTAACTCCAAAGTCCGGGCTGGATCCTGTGGTCGCCGTCCGCCGTCGGGCCTCAACCGGCGCGACTCACTTCTCCCCGAGGTCGACAAACAGCTGCCAAGGATGCTTAGCATGATTACGCCGGGTACGCCCGGGTACGTGACCTCTTGAATGACCCCCTCGGAAGGTCGGCGCTGGAGCGGCGACCGCGTAAAGGAGAATGCTGTGCGGGAGCCTGTAGTCAACGAGAGCGCGGCAGAAGTCGGCTCTGATCACAACGGAACGCAGGAAGAAGTACAGGAAGCAGTTACCGAATCACCTGAGCCCGAGATCACCTTCGACGAGCAGTTCTACCCCGCCCGCCCCAAGGCGCTGAGGCCCATTGCCCGGCGTCGGCAGTTCTTCGCGGCCCGTCCGTCGCTGGAATTCGACGGCCTTAACAAAACGTATGTGGATTGGCTGCGCAACCAGTCGATGCTGGGGGACGCCAACACCATGGCACGGCAGCTTTCCGGGCAGGCCAGCATGTGGCAGAACTCGTATGCCAGGCCCAATCCCCGGGCAGCTGTGGAGCGCGCGCCCGTCTGGTTCACGGCGTATCCGCTGTCCTTCATCACCAAGGACGGCCAGTCCTTCCTGTCGGCACTCGGTGACCCGGAACTGTGGGATGCCTTCCGGGAAATCGGCATCCGCGGGCTACACACAGGGCCTGTGAAGTTGGCCGGCGGCATCAGCGGTTGGTCGCAAACGCCCAGTGTTGACGGCCACTTTGACCGGATCAGCATGGCAATCGACCCCGCTTTCGGCACCGAGGAGGAGTTCCGACAGATGTGTGAGGTCGCCGTGGACCACGGTGGCACGGTCATTGACGACATCGTTCCCGGCCACACGGGCAAGGGCGCCGACTTCCGGCTGGCAGAGATGAACTTCCGGGACTACCCCGGCATCTATCACATGGTGGATATCCCCGAAGAAGACTGGCACCTGTTGCCGGACGTCCCGGAGAACCAGGACTCTGTCAACATCAGCCCCGAGGCGGAGAAGGCCCTCCAAGAGGCGGGTTATATCATCGGCCGGCTCCAGCGCGTGATTTTCTACGAACCCGGGGTCAAGGAAACCAACTGGAGTGCCACCAAGCCGATCATTGACACCACAGGCAAGAAGCGCCGCTGGGTCTACCTCCACTACTTCAAGTCCGGCCAGCCCTCCATCAACTGGCTGGACCCCACGTTCGCCGGCATGCGCCTGGTGGTGGGCGATGCCCTGCACTCGTTGCTGGACCTCGGCACGGGCGCCCTGCGGCTGGACGCCAACGGCTTCCTCGGCGTTGAGAAGAGCGCGGAGGAAGAGCCGGGCTGGTCCGAAGGACACCCGTTGTCGGAGGCAGCCAACCAGCTGATCGGCTCGATGATCCGCAAGGTGGGCGGGTTCTCCTTCCAGGAGCTCAACCTCACTATCGATGACATCAAGTCCCAGTCCGAGTCCGGCCCGGACCTTTCCTACGACTTCATCACCCGGCCCGCCTACCACTACGCACTGGTGACCGGTGACACCGAGTTCCTGCGCCTTACGCTCAAGCTGGCCATGGAAATCGGAGTGGACCAGGCGTCCTTGGTCCACGCACTCCAGAACCACGATGAACTCACCTACGAGTTGCTCCACTTCGCGGCCGGGCACCGGGATGACATCTTCGAGCTCGGCGGCGAGGAACTGACCGGCGCTGAGGTTGCCGAGAAGGTCCAGAACACCATGCGGGAACGCCTCACAGGTGAGAACGGACCTTACAACGCGGTCTTCACCACCAACGGCATTGCCTGCACCACCGTGAGCTTCCTGATGGCAGCGTTGGGCGTCAAGGACCCGGATGCCATCACTCCCGAGCAGGAATCCCAAGTCTTGGACGCGCATGTGCTCCTGTCCATGTACAACGCGCTGCAGCCGGGTGTTTTCGCTTTGTCCGGCTGGGACCTCACGGGCATCACGGCGCTGGACCGCCAAACAGTGGGCGAGCTGACCTCGCAGGGCGATACCCGCTGGATCAACCGCGGCGCCCACGACCTGATGGGCACCAGCCCGGACGCTACAACCTCGCTGGCGGGGATGCCCCGGGCCCGGAGCCTTTACGGGCCACTTCCTGAGCAGCTGAAGGACTCCAACTCCTATGCGCGGCGGCTCCAGCAGATCCTCTCCGTGCGGGAAGAGTCGGGGATTGCCACCAGCACACTCCTGGACGTGCCGGACGTGTCGAACAAGGGACTGCTGGTCCTGGTGAACCAGCTCGCTGACGGAGCCCTGCAGGTCACGGTCCTGAACTTCTCGGACCAGGACATCGCGGGCAGCATCCAGTCCTCGCACCTTGTTCCGGGCGCGACTGTCCACGACCTGTTCAGCGGCGAGGACATCAGCCAGGTCGATGACCTCTGCAGTTTCTTCCTCGAACTCCGCCCGTTCCAAGGCACCGCACTGCTGCTGAAGGACCCCGTGGAGGAAGAAGTCACCGACTAGGAGGCCCGAGAGCCTACTTCGAGGGAAGCGCGTCCCAGTTCTGGACCAGGAAAGCCGTGCCGGTTGGGGCGCACTCTCCCAGCTCCGTGTTTTCCGGTGAGTTGCCTCCACCGAATGCGAATTGCTGCCCAAGGCTGATGGCTGTTCCGTCGGGCAGAACCACCCCGGTCCCTGTGATGAGGGTTCCGCGGGGGAAAATGAGGCCGCTGGAACTGCCGTCGGGGTCCACACGGGCTATGCATCCGCCACCGTTCAGGCCGAGCGTTCCCGTGTTGAGGGCATCCATCTGGTTCTCCGCTTCCGGGTCCGTAGCCACGGCCGCTTTGTTGCCGTTGGCGCCGGTGACGATCCGGGCTTCGAAAGTCGGCATCCGGACGCCCGTGACTTCAGGCAGGGGGGAGCTGACGGCGGGCTCCGCCGGCTGGACCACTTCCGAGGATGTCTCGGTGACCGCCACCCCAACGATCACGGCAGCGGCAACGGCTACCAGGCCGAGCCCTGCCACCAGCCTGAGCCGACGGGGAGGCGACTGCTCTCCGGAGCTGCCGACGGCGAGTTGTTCCGCATCAGTGCGCATGACTGCGAGGCTTCTTTCCCGGCTTCGGGCCAGGTCTTCTTCGGTGACTGCCAAGGCGGGGTCGGCTGCGGAGAGGCGAGCCAGCGTTTCCTTGCTGTTCATTGCTGCACGTCCTCTATGACTGGATCTGTCCGAAGTAGCTGGCTTAGTGACTTCCGCGCCCTGTGGAGACGCATCCGGACGGCCGTGCCACTGACACCGAGGAGCGCTGAAACCTCGGCCGAGCTGAACCCGTCCCAATAGGTCAGGAGCAGCACCTCCCGCTCCTCCGGCTTGAGCTGGTCCAACACCTCAGAGAGGGTGCCGTCTTCAGAACCCGGGAAGGGCATCCGCTGTTGCTCCAACTGATGGCTGAGGTTGAGGGAGCGCAGGTTTGAACGGTAGTGGTTGCGGAGGACGTTCCGGGCTATGCCGAACACCATCAGGACGGATAGTTCCTGGTCAAGGGACTTCTCCCATGCGATCCGAAAAACCTCTGCGCATAGGTCCTCCGCCGCGGCTACCCCTTCCGTTCGACGAAGGAAGTACCGGTAAACCTGGTCATGGCAGGCCGCGTGTGCTGCCAGGAAATGCTCTTGCCTGGCCGACTCCACACGATCCCCCTGCTCCGTTTGCGAGCTCATACCCGGTTAATGTCCGGCAGTAGGAAGAATGTAACCAACTTCCGAAAAATAGGCGGAAGGCACGACGTCGGCACCCATTGGGTTTGCCTCCGTCATGCGGTCCTCCTGGTCAGCCGGGTAGTGCCGGGCAGCCTAACAGCGCCGGGTGACGGGAGGGTGAACAGGCCCCGGATCAGCTAAGCGACGCCGGTATCCCGATCCAGTAGCGCCGGAAGTCCCGTCCGTCCGTTCCGGTCCGGACGTCCTCAAGTACTCCACCGCAGCGCTCAATTGTCCTGGCGGAAGCTTCGTTGGCGTCATCACAGGTCAGGAGGACGCGTTCCGGCTCCCCCTGCACCGACAACCGGTCACAGACCTCCCGCAAAGCCCACGACGCCGCTCCCCTCCCCCTATCGGACGGCCGCACGCCGTAGCCTATGTGGCCCCCGGAGTTGAGGAGGTACGGGGTCAGGTAGTGACGGAAGGCAATGGCTCCCACATATCTTTCGCCCTCCGTAATCCAGCGGTAAGTGCACGGAACAAAGCCGTCCTTCTCGGGCGCATGCTCGGCATCGGTCAGCCGTTTCACCCAGGCCGCGAAGCCTTCCCGGGTGGTGACGTCGTCGTCCGGGAACAGTCCCGCACCGTCCTGGTTGGCGCCGTCCCATTCGCCGTGGGACTCAATGAAGGACTGGTGGAAGGACACGTCGGGAGCTACGAGTTCGAACATGCAGACGACTCTATACGGAGAGCAATCCCCCCGCCGACCCACCCTTTGGAGACAAATCTACTTTCTTGTCATATACATGACTTATCCCGTAAATACATCGCTGCTCCACTAACCGATCGGAATGCAGATGCCCGGAAAAGGAACTACCCTCTTGACGGCGGCCACCACAGTACTGCTCATGACGGCCGCAGGCACTGCGGTTGCGGCCGTGCCCACCACGGCGGAACGCACGGCGGAACCCACGACGGCGACCAGCACCACACCAGACATCGAGGCAATGATTGCGGGAATGTCCCTGGACGAAAAGATCGGCCAGATGACCTGGACCCACGTCTACGGCTCGTCCGCGGATGACACGTCCATGGCGGCAAGCAACCAGGAACGGTACGGCGTTAACACCCCCGGCGAAGTGGTGGAAAAGTACAACCTCGGCGGCGTCCTCTGTTTCGCGTGGTCCGGCAACACCAACAACCCCCGGCAAGTCGCGGGACTTTCCAACGGCCTGCAGAAAAGGGCGATGGGAGCTGACGGAAACGGCATTCCCCTGGCGGTAACCATCGACCAGGAAGGCGGCCCCGTTGCACGCATCGGACCCCCTGCCACAGTCCTCCCCGGGAATATGGCCCTCGGCGCCACGGCGGACAAGGACCTCGCCCAGGCACAGGGAACGATTCTCGGGTCTGAGATGCGTGCCATGGGCATCAACGTGGACTTCGCCCCGGTGCTTGACCTGAACTCCAACCCCGACAACCCGGTCATCGGAATCCGCTCCATGGGTGAGGACCCCGCCCTTGTCAGCTCCTTGGGTGTCGCGCAAATCAATGGGATGCAATCGCAGGACGTCGGAGCTGCCGCCAAGCACTTCCCCGGGCATGGCGACACCTCAGTGGACTCCCACTACGGTCTTCCCACGGTCAGCTACGACCGCGAAACGCTGAACAAGCACCTTCAGCCGTTCAAAGCCGCCATCGATGCCGGCGTGGACATGGTCATGACAGCCCACATCATCGTCCAGGCCATCGATCCGGAAATGCCCGGAACCCTTTCCCACAAGGTGCTGACCGGATTGCTGCGCGACGAACTCGGGTTCAAGGGCCTGGTGACCACGGACGCCCTGGACATGGCAGCCATGGCAGCGGAGTGGCCTCAGGAAGAAATAGCGGTCAAAGCCATCCAGGCCGGCTCGGACATCCTCCTGAACTCCCCCGATGTGGACGCGTCGTTCGCAGGGGTTCGCGCCGCCGTCGGGTCCGGTGAACTGAGCGAAAGCCGCCTCGACGAATCCGTCCGGCGGATCCTCGAATGGAAGGTCAAGCGGGGAGTGTTCAAGCAACCCCTTACGGATACCGCCAGCGTGGACAGTCTGGTCGGCACGGCAGGGAACCTGACAACGGCCAAGCAGATCTCGGACCGCGCCGTTACCTTGCTGCGGAACCAGGATCGCGTGTTGCCGCTGGCCCCGGGCACTTCGGTACTGATGGTGGGGTCCGGTTCAGGTTGGCCCGAACTGGTAGGGCCCCAACTGAAGGATCAGGGATTTGCTGTCACCGAAGACTACGAAAACGGGAGTTCGCCCTCCAACGCATATAGGGCGCGGGCTGTAGCGGCCGCCAACACGGTGGACGCAGTCGTCTTCACCTCGTACAACGCCACGTCCAACGCGGCCCAGCAACAGATGGTGGCCGAGCTCGCCGCGACCGGTAAACCCGTCATCGTCATCGCCACCCGCAATCCCTATGACATCAGCGTTTTCCCGGGTGCTGCGGCAGTGCTGAACAGCTACGGGACAACGAACGTCAATTTCCACGGGGTGGTGCGGGCCATCGCCGGCACAGTGAACCCCGCCGGCAAACTGCCGGTCAACATACCAGCAGCCGACGGCGGCGGCGTCCTTCTGCCGCTGGGCTTCGGTTTGAGTTACGACACCGCGACGCCGGCGGCCGTCACCTTTACGGACAAGCCCGGTCGCGGGCAAGACTCGTACGCCATCCCCGCGGTGGTGGGGGTCAACTACGTGATTGATGGCAAGGTGATCGCTGCCGGGACCTACAGGAAGCCCGACGGAACGGTGACTGTCACGGCAGTTCCCGTGAAGGGCTACGTCTTAACCGAGGGCGCCGTGACCCGGTGGAACCACACGTTCACCACGGGACGCCCAACCCGTAGCTAAACCACGGAAGAGTTTGCCAGTGCCACCGTGATGAGCAGGGCAATCCCGAACATCGGCAGGCAAAGGACCATGTTTGTCAGGCGGTTGTCCCTCATCACGGCCACGAACTCCCGGAGGAAAGCACTGGGAACGAAGTATCTGGCCGTCGGGGCACCCACCACTTCCGCGTCGATCTTCTGCCGACGGGACAGGAGCGCCGCGCGGAGCACGTGGTAGTTGTTGGTGCACACCAGCAGTGGACCGTGGATGCCCTTTGCCGCCAGGAGTGCGACGGAATTTGCCAGGTTTTCTCGGGTGGTGGTGGCCTGGTTTTCCTCCAGGACGTCGTCGTCCGCGGCACCTTTCGATACCAGGTACTCCTTCATTGCCGCAGACTCCGGCCGGGGTTCGTCCGGGCCTTGGCCCCCGGAAGGCACCAGTACAGGCCTGACGGGAGTGACGCCGTCGTAGATTTCCAGGGCCTTGTTCAAGCGCGCGGCGAGAAGCGGGGGGACCTTGCCGTCGATCAGACCGGAACCCAGGACGATCACAGCTGCCGGGTTGGGACTGAAACGCATCCTCGAGTACACCAAGGCGTATCCAAGGAACACCACAAATGCACAGCCAAGGTAGGCGCAGAGGAAGAACGCCAAGGCGGCGATACCGGCCAGGACGGGTTGCCCGCTCAGCACAAAAAGGAAGGCGATCACCGGGGCCAGGAACACCGCCAACCCCACGGCGATCGGGAGGAAGCTGGTGATACCTGGACCTTCCCTGCGGACCATCGTCAGGCCGTTGGCGATCAGGAAGGCCGCGAACACGAAGATGCTCACGACGGGAACCACCAGAACCACCAGGTTTAGCCATTCGAACCAAGGGTTAAGGGCAACCAGGAAGTCCAGGATCGCCTGGAGGAGGAACCAGGCGGACACCAGCAGCAGCACGCCGTTGCGCAACCGCCGCCGGTCCGACTGGTAGGAGGCGAGGAAGAGGCCCGCGAAGAGAAGTCCAAGGACCAGGTTCAGCATGATCCAAGCCTATTCGGTGCCGCTAATCTGGTCTCGTGGTGGCCCCCTGTGAGCGATGGTGCACACCCGATCCTATTCCCGGCCGGGTGTTGCGCCGATTCGCCACTAGAGCTATTCCGCATGCCTTGGTAGCTTCGAACCCATGGCCATCAAACTTGAGAACGTCGGCATTGCAGTCCGGGACATCGAAGAAACCATCGCGTTCTTCACCGACCTGGGCCTGACGGTCCTGGGGCGGGACACCGTCAGCGGCGAGTGGGCCGATACCGCCGTCGGGCTTGATGGCAACCACGCGAAGATCGCGGTGCTTCAAACCCCTGATGGTCAGGGACAACTGGAACTCTTCGAATACATCCACCCGGATGCGATCGAGACACACCCCACCCTTCCGAACGAGATCGGGATGCATCGGGTGGCCTTCTCCGTTGACGACATCGACCAAGCCCTGGAAGTAGCCGCCAAGCACGGATGCACTCCGCTGCGCGGCGTGGCCAGGTACGGCGACGTGTACAAACTCACCTATCTCCGCGGGCCCAGCGGCATTCTGGTGATGCTTGCCCAGGAACTGAAGAAGGGCTGAAGTTTCGCCCTGGGCGCTCAGCTTTGGTGTGCAGTCACCCTTGGGTCGGGCTCACTGGGGTGGATTCCCGCGTCCGTTTCCACGGGGAGTCCATTCCGGATCCAGTACTCGATGCCACCGATCATCTCCCTGACCGGATACCCCAACTCGGCAAACGCGAGCGCGGCGAACGTGCTGCCGTTGCATCCTGGACCCCAGGAATAGACCACCACGTGTGATCCGGCCGGGATCAGCTCGGCTGCCAGCTCCGGAATCCGTGCCGTAGGGATATGTACGGCACCGGGAATATGTCCGTGGTCCCACGACGACTGCCGACGGGTATCCACTACCACCAGGGATCCCGGTGGAGCTTCGGCGACATCCATGACGTCGATCTCGCACTGGAGCTTTGCCCGGAAATACGCTGCGGGATCCAGTGTCATGCGAGCTTCGCCAGCTTTGCGCTTGCCCTGCGGGAACCCAGTTTCGCGGAAATGCGAAGGCTTGTTTCGGCGGCCATCGGTCCCACTTCGCGTACGCGCTTGGCAGTCATCCGTGACGACAGGGAAGACACGGACAAAGCGGCGACTACATGATCATCATGGCCGAAGATGGGGGCTGCGACGCAGCGGACCTCCGGCTCGTTCTCACGGTCATCAATGGAGTAGCCCCGGCGCCTTATCGCCTCGAAGTCGGCCCGCAACAGGGCCGGATCGGTGATGGTCTTATCCGTGAGGGGCACCAGATCGCCCGCGAGGATGGGACCCACCACCTCCTCGGGACTGAAGGCGAGCATGGCCTTGCCGACGGCGGTGCAGTAGGCCGGCATGGTGGCGCCGACCCTCGATGCCATGCGTACCGTAGCCTCATCCTCCACTTTGTCCAGGTAGACGACGTCGTGCCCGGAAAGCACCACCAAGTGGCAGGTGCTTTCAGTGGCACGCATGAGGGCGCGGAGTTCGCCGTTGGCAACACTGCGCAGGTCAACCCGGTCAAGGTAGGACTGCCCCAGGCGCAGGCAGCCGTGGCCCAGCCGGAACTTGCCTGTCTCGTGGTCGCGCTCCAACAGGTTTTCCTCGAGCAGCGGCGCGGCCAAACGCAGCAACGTGCTCTTGTTCAAGCCGGATAGCCGGGCAAGCTCCACCAGCGCCAGGCCATCGCCGTTGCCGGGCTCCTCGGCCACGACTGTCAGCAGAGCCAAAGCCTTGCGCAGCGAGGCCGAGGAGTTGCGGATCTCTTTGCCTTCAGTAGTCACTCAGTTCCTCACGAGCTGCTCTGCGTCGTAATCGCGTTTCCAGCCCTCAACACCAGGGCGCTTCTGCCATGGCGCGGGGCCCTCCAAAGGACGGTACTCCACACCCATGGCCTCAAGCCGTGCCAGGTGTGCACCTGAGAGCCGGTTCAGGAACTCATCGTAGTCCCGGTTTTCCGGGTTCGACCAGAACACTTCGGCGATGGCGCTAAGGCGGGGAAACGCTGCGAACTGCACGCGGCGCGGCGAGTCCAGATGCTCGGTCCAGATGTTGGCTTGCGCTCCCAGCAGGCGGCCGGGGAGGTCCTCGTTCCCAACTCCGGGCAGCGGCTCGAACTCATAGACGGCCTGAAGCGTCGTCACGAAACCCACGGGCACCGGCTCGTCGTCGCCATCGGCTTGCCGATGGTCCAGGTACAGCTTGTGCTCGGGGCACATCACCACGTCATAGCCCTTGCGGAGGGCATCAATCCCACCCTCGTATCCCCGCCAGGACGCCACGAGCGCGCCGTCCGGGAGGCCGCCGTCGCCGATTTCATCCCAGACGGAGGTTGCACGGCCGTGGCTCTGCAAATGCAATGCGAGCTGCCCGACGAACCAGCTGTGCAGGCCCGAGACGTCGTCCAGGCCCAAGGCGGCAGCCTTGGCTTGCGCCTGGGCGCTGGCTTGCCATTGGGTGAGCGGCACTTCGTCTCCGCCAAGGCTTATCCACGGTGAGGGGAAGATGTCCACCACTTCGTCCAGGACGTTGCGGTAGAACTCCAGCGAGGTCTCAGAAACTTCCAGCACTGTCTCGTTGATGCCCCAGCGCGTCCAGACCTCCACCGGCCCATCGCCCGCCCCAAGCTCCGGATACGCAGCGATCGCGGCTTGGCTGTGCCCCGGAACATCGATCTCCGGAATGACCGTGATGTGCCTTTCAGCGGCGAAAGCCACGATTTCGCGAAGGTCATCCTGGGTGTAGAAGCCCCCATGCGGACGGCCGTCGAAAACGCCGGCACGCCAGGAACCCAGCGAAGACTCACGCCGCCAAGCACCCGTTTCAGTGAGCTTGGGATAGCGGTTAATCTGAACTCGCCACCCTTGGTCATCCGTCAGGTGCAGGTGCAGGACATTGAGTTTGTGCATGGCCATGACCTCGATGAACCTCAGCACATTGTCCTTGGGCATGAAGTGCCGTGCGACGTCCAACATGGTCCCGCGGTAACCGAAGCGCGGCTTGTCCTCCACCCGTACCCGCGGCAGTGGCCACGCCTCAGCAGGAGCAACCGGGGCCTGGCGCAACGCTGCCGGTCCCATCAGCTGCAGGAGGGTTTGAGCAGCATAGAAGGCGCCAGCGGCACCACCGGCGGAAATCACGACGGCGTCCCCCACCTCCAGGCGATACGCCTCGGCATCGAGCGCGGGGGCAAGCAGGAGTCGGATGCCCGCCTCCTGGGGCGGCACAGGTGCGAGGTCCCACCCGGTGGCTGCCCCCAAAGCCCGGGAGAGCCAACGCCTCGCCCCGCTCAGTTCAGGGTCGGCACCCACCGTTGTTCCGGCGTCGAGCACCAGCTCGCCAGTCCCCGCGGAGAAGGACCACGGCGCAGGGACCAACTGATGGAGCGCGCTCATCCCTTCACCGCCCCAGCCAGTCCGGATACCAGCTTGCGCTGGACGGACACGAAGAAGATCAGCACGGGAATGGTCATGATGACCGAGCCGGCCATGATGGCGCCCCAATCGTTTTGGTCAGGCTTGAAGAACGTCAGGAGTGCCATGGGCAGCGTCTGGTTCTCCTGCGCGGAAATGATGAACGTCTTGGCAAAAAGGAAGTCGTTCCACGTGGAAATGAACGAGAACACCGAACACGCCACCACACCGGGGGCCACCAGCGGGAACAGGATGGAGCGGACAAACCGGAAGCTGCTGGCACCGTCTAGGCGGGCAGCCTCCTCCACTTCCAAAGGAACAGCCGCCACGAAGCCCCGCAGCATCCAGATGGCGAACGGAATGCTGAAGCCAACATGCACCAGCACCAGCGAACCCAACTGGTTCAGGCCCACCAGCGGGATGGCCTCGCCGGCGTTGCGGAGCAGGAAAAACAGCGGAATCGTCAGGGCTTCAACGGGCACCATCTGCGAAACCAGGATGATGACCAGGAGCTTGGTCCGCATCTTGAAGTTGTAGCGGGTCAGGGCCACCGCAGCGAGGAACGCAAGGACCGTTGACAGCACAACCACCACGAGTGCCACGATCACGCTGTTCAGGAAGTACTGGCCAAAATTGTTGACACCCAGGACGCGCCCGAACGAGTCCAGCGACGGCTCCAGCGTGTACGGAGCTGCATCACCGGCGTCGAGCGCTGTCTTGGGTTTCAACGCGGACAGCACCATCCAGAACAGCGGGAAGGCAACGATCAACGCGATGACGATCGCGGCCGCATCGGCGCCGAAACGGCGTTTGCCCTGCTTGCGCAGCTTCTGCGGGGCGGCCTTGGTATTGTTGCGGGCGGCCAATGAAACGTCGACGGCGGTCATAGGGCTTCGCCTGTTCTCTTGAGGATCCGGAGGTAGACAAGCGTGATGACCATGAGCAGCGCGGTCATGATCACGCCGAGCGCAGAACCCAGGCCATAGAGGCTCGCAGCGAACGCCTGCTGGTAGCCGTAGACGTTGAGCACCAGGTTCTGGCCGGCTATGCCACCACCGTTGGTCATGATGTAGATCTGCGAGAAGATCTTGAAGTTCCAGATGATGGACTGGATGGTCACCACGATCACGATCGGACGCAGCATCGGGAGCATGATGCTGCGGGCGATGCGCGGCATGGAAGCGCCATCGATCCTGGCGGCCTCAATGACCTCGGTGGGGATTGCCTGGATGCCCGCGTAGACAGTGACAAGGACGAACGGGAACGAGCACCACACCACTTCGCTGGCCACGAGTCCGAAAGCCGACCATTTGTCGTACGTCCAGGAGTAACCCTGGAACTGCGTCAAGCCGATCGAGACCAGCGTCTTGTTGACCAAGCCGAGGGTGGGATCGAACAGGAACAGCCACACGGCACTGCCCGTAACTGCAGGGGTGGCCCAGGCTCCGAGCGACACTACGAAAAGCATCGAACGGACCCAGGGACGCAACCTTGTTGCCAGCACAGCCAGCGAACTGCCCACCAACAACGTGAAGACCACGCAGGCGGTAGCGAACACCACGGTGTTGCCCAGGACGGTCCAGAACTGCGGATCAGCGAAGAGCTTCTGGTAGTTCCCGAGGCCAACGAAGTTCAGTGGTGCTTTGCCGCTGACCTGGGCCTGGCGGTAGTCGTACAGCGAGACGTTGATCAGTTGGAAGATCGGATAGCCCAGCAGTGCGATCAGGACAATGAAGGCCGGGGCAAGGTAGAGCCAAGGCTCCAGCCCACGCTTTCCGTTGGAGGAACGCTGGGACTTGCGTGCCGCCGTCGTCGATCCTTTTTCCGGTGTACCGCCCTGGGGCGCATCGGGCAGGACCGGGGTGAGCGCTGTCATGCTGCGCCTCCGGGATGTGATGGGGTGCAGCGCATTACTTTGACCCGAATGCCGTATTCATGGCTGATGCAGCCTCGGTGGTAGCGGTGTTGACGTCAGCCTTGCCCGTCACGACCTTCTGGTACATGCCGGTGAAGACACCCTGGGCATCGATCGTGGACCAGTTCTCCGTGACCGGGACAAACTTGGTGCCCGCGCCCAAGGTGTTGATGAACGGTTCAACCTGCTTGTTGTTCTCCGCCACTGATTTCTGGACGTCGCTGAACGTGGGGAGGTTGCCCATGGAGTCGAACATCTTCTGCTGGTACTTCTTGCTGGCGAGCAGCTTCACGAAGTTGGCGGCGAGCGTGCGCCGTTCGCTGCTGTTGAAGACGCCCAGGTTGTTGCCACCGGCGAACGCCGGGGCGATGGAGCCGGCGGTCTTGCCGGGAACCGGAACGACGGCGAACTTGTCCTTGATGGCGCTGGCGGCAACGGCCTTGTAGTTGAAGTCTCCGCCGATGGTCATTGCGGACTTGCCGGCAATAAACTGCTGGACGCTGGCATTACCGCCGAACTCCGCGCAGGTCTGGGCCGGGCAAATGTCGTCCTTGAGGAGGCGGGCATAAGCGGCAACACCTTCGCGGGATTCGGCAGAGTCCAGTTTGGAGACGAACTTGTCGCCTTCCTTAGTGGCGATCTCGCCGCCATTGGCCCACAGGTACGGCATCGCGGAGAACTGCGCGGCTCCGCCTACGGAGATTCCCAGCAGGTCCGGATTGGCTGCCCGGATTGCGCGGGCAACGGTTTCGACCTCATCCAAGGTCTTAGGTACCTGGAGACCGAGCTGCTGCAGGAGGTCCGTGCGGTAATAGAGGGCACGGACGCCGACAAACCACGGGACACCATAGTTCTTGCCGTCGATTTCGGTGGTGTCCAGGATTTTTTGGTCAAGGTCCTTGGCCTCATCCCAGGACTTGATGTCCTCCGTGACATCCGCCAAGCCGCCGGAGGCGACATAGCTGGCCAGGTCCGTGTTGCCGAACTCGGCGACATCCGGCGCGCTGGAAGGATCATTGAACGCGGCCTTGAAACGTTCGGCGCGGCTGTCCACTGGGATGTACTGGACGTCGATCTTGGCACCATTGTGTGCCGCTTCGAACTCAGTGACGGCTTCCTTCACTACGGCGGACTTGGGATCCTGGTTGACCTCGGAGAACAGCCAGACACGGACGGTTCCGGTCTGCTCGTCCGAGCTTGATGCAGCGTTGTTCGAGGTGGGTGGGGCGCAGGCGGTCAGTGCGAGCGCTGCGATGGCGATTGCCGCGGCGGAGCGTGCGAGTTTCAAGTGTCCTCCATGGAGAAAGTTGGGTTCCGCGGGACTTCCCCCTCCGCGGCTATGAGACCAAACACTATGAACGCCAGGGTGTGGGCGGAAGCACATTTACCGAAAGGTTTGCATTGCAAAACAAGAATCCAGATTTCGGGCTTTTTGGTCTATACCTAACGAGGTGGTTGGTCTAGTCCTTTGTCCTGCGGCCCAGCGTGTAGGGCTTCGTCACTTATACCCCCTGGGGGTACTTGACCAGATACCCCCTATGGGTATAGGTTCAATTCATGAGCACGCCAGATCTGAGAATGAGCCATCCGGATGCGCCCGTCATCGAGGCGGATCTGGAAACTGTGGCACCTCACGGCTACACCAGCAACAAGGACGCGTACCTCAAACGCTTAAAAAGGATTGAGGGGCAGGTCCGCGGTATCGCACGCATGGTTGAGGAGGACAAATACTGCATCGACATCCTCACCCAGGTAGCCGCTGCCACCAAGGCCCTCCATGCGGTCAGCCTCGGGCTTGTAGAAGAGCACATCGGCCACTGCGTCGTCGGTGCCGCCTCCGAGCCAAACCCCGAAACCAGGACCCAACAGATTGACGCCAAGGTGAAGGAAGCCACCGATGCCATCGGGCGCCTGCTGCGCTAACTCCGGCACCAAACACCATCCCATCCAACTCGTCACCAGGGAGAGCACCATGAGCCAGACCATCCAGACCAACGTCAACGTATCCGGCATGACCTGCGGCCACTGCGTCTCAAGCGTGAGCGAAGAACTCGAGTCGCTCAACGGCGTCGAAAACGTGGCCGTTGACCTCAACCCCGGCGGATTGTCCACCGTGACCATCACATCAACCAAGGAGCTCTCGCCGTCTGAAATAGGCGAGGCCGTGGCAGAAGCCGGCTACCTGGTGGTAGCCAACGAAGCTTAGGAGTCCCTTTTGAGTCACCAGGAGACTTTCAACCAACCCGCACCCCGGGTTATCGAACTGGACATCGAGGGCATGACCTGCGCCTCGTGCGTCAACCGGGTGGAACGAAAACTGGGCAAGCTCGAAGGCGTCGAGGCCACCGTCAACCTGCCCCTCGAATCTGCGCACGTGACGGTCCCGGCTGGGGTGACGGATCAGCAAATCGTGGACACGGTCAACGCCACGGGCTACAAAGCCACCATCAGGCAGGCTCCCGTACGGCATACCCACACTGAGGATCACGACGCCCACGAAAACCACATGGAGCATGGTCCGTCCGCCTCAACGCTCCGCCCGCGCCTGATCGTTGCGGCGGTGCTGACCGTTCCCGTCTTCGCGATCTCAATGATCCCCGCCCTCCAGTTTGCCAACTGGGGTTGGGTAGTCGGGGCCCTGGCACTGCCGGTGGTGAGTTGGGCGGCTTGGCCCTTCCACAGGGCCGCAGCCATCAACGCCCGGCACTTCGCTTCCACCATGGACACCTTGGTTTCCATCGGTGTCATCGCCGCATACCTGTACTCGGCCTGGCAGCTGTTCGCTGACCCGCGGATGACCGAACACCCCGGCATGGAAAGCATGTCCGGCGGGGGACTGTACTTCGAAGTCGCGGCAGTGGTCACCTCATTCCTGCTCCTGGGCCGGTACCTTGAGGCCAACGCCAAAGCCAAAGCCGGCGATGCCCTGAAAGCACTCCTGAACCTGGGCGCCAAGGATGCAACCATCCTGGTGGACGGCCGGGAGCAAAAGATTCCTGCGGACCAGCTTCTTGTGGGTGACGTCATTGTGGTCCGTCCCGGCGAGAAAATCGCCACTGATGGTGTTGTCACAGATGGCGCATCGGCCGTTGACGCTTCACTGGTGACCGGGGAATCCGTGCCGGTCGAGGTAGGGCCCGGAAGCGCAGTAACCGGTGCAACGATCAACACATCCGGGCGCTTGTTGGTCCGGGCCACGCGCGTCGGCTCAGATACGACCCTTGCCCAGATGGGACGCCTGGTCAGCCAGGCTCAGACGGGCAAGGCTCCCATAGCCAGGCTCGCCGACAGGATCAGCTCGGTATTCGTGCCGATCGTCCTGATCATCGCCCTGGTGACATTCCTTCTGTGGTTGTTCTTCACCGGCGACCTCAACGCAGCGTTCACCGCCGCTGTTGCCGTCCTGGTGATCGCATGCCCTTGCGCTTTGGGCTTGGCCACTCCAGTTGGCCTCCTGACCGGAACTGGCCGCGGAGCCCAGCTCGGCATCCTGATCAAAGGCCCACAGGTACTCGAAGACACCCGGCACGTGGACACCATCCTGCTGGATAAGACAGGCACCGTCACCAGTGGCAAGCTCTCCGTGGACCACACTGTGGCCCTGAATGGCTACTCTCCTGAAACTGTCCTCACGTTGGCGGGCGCAGTTGAGTCAGCATCCGAGCACCCGATCGCCCACGCGATCGCCTCCGCAGCCAAGGACGCAATGCCCGACGCCGGCGCACTTCCACGCGTTGACGGCTTCAGTTCCGCTCCCGGCGGCGGAGTCCGGGGAACCGTGGCTTTCGGCGACACCACCCGGACGGTGGTGGTTGGGCGCTCCGGCTGGCTCCAGGAGAACGGCATCCCGCTCGATTCGAATCAGCGGGAAGTCCTGTTGGCCGAGGAAAACGGCGGCGCCACCGCAATTTGGGTCGCAGTGGATGGGCAGCCTGCCGGAATTGTGAGCTTGAGCGACACCATCAAGCCGGGTTCGGCCGCAGCCATCCGGAGATTGAAGGAGCTGGGCATCCGCCCCATCCTGTTGACCGGAGATAACGCTGCCGTAGCCGCGCAGGTGGCAGCCGCCGTCGGAATTTCACCTGACGATGTTTACGCAGGAGTGCTGCCCCAGGGCAAGGTCGAGGCCGTCCGTAAGCTCCAGGAGTCGGGGGCAACAGTGGCCATGGCCGGGGACGGGGTCAATGACGCTGCAGCCCTGGCGCAGTCTGACCTGGGAATCGCCATGGGCTCCGGGACTGACGTCGCAATCGAGGCCTCTGACCTGACGGTGATGGGAAGCGACCTTGGCCAGCTGGTTCAGGCCATCGAGCTTTCGCGCAAGACCCTGTCCACCATCAAGACCAACCTGTTCTGGGCCTTCTTCTACAACGCGATCGGCATCCCGGTGGCAGCGCTGGGCTTCCTGAACCCGATGATCGCGGGCGCGGCCATGGCCGCCAGCTCCGTGCTGGTCGTTGCCAACTCCCTGCGGCTCCGGTCCTTCGGCAAGTAGCCCAAGGCAGGCGGCCGGGAAGTCCTAAGCGGTGCCGAAGCGGACCGCTGCCCTGGCCCTTGCCTTGGCTGCTTCCTCGTCACGGTTCTTCGCCGGGGCGTGGCTCACCAGGGAGTCCAGGAGATGTTGCGTAATGTGCGCGATCTCGTGGACGGCCTCGGCGAAGGCTTCCTCGTTGTCTTTGGACGGCTTGGTGGACCCGCTGATTTTGCGCACATACTGCAGCGCTGCGGCCTCCACTTCAGCGGTCGTGGCATGCGGTTCAAAGTTATGAAGGGTCCTGATGTTGCGGCACATAACCCCATGCTAACTATGGGCAGTGCTGCATGGGGAGGGGTGCCCATCGACGGGTTTGCGATTGCCGGGATAGGTTTTAGCTATTGGATCTTCCGGATGAGCCGGAGGCCGCTGGGGATGCCGAAGAGCTCGGGTCCGAACAATGAAGGAGAATCTCATGGCTATTTGGGGTGCAGATGTTGATCAGCTTCGTCAGCTCGGTAATAAGCTGAAGGCCGGTGCTGAGCACATCGAGCAGCAGCGTTCCCAGCTCAAGGGTGCCCTTGACGGCACCGACTGGAAGGGCCCGGACGCTGACAAGTTCCGCGGTGAGTGGGACAGCCAGCACGCTTCGAACCTGAAGAAGGTTGCCGACGCACTTCGCGAAGCCGGCGATCGCGCTCAGAAGAACGCTGAGCAGCAGCAGCAGGCTTCCAACTAAGACAGTTGGAGAAAGGCCCGGACGCATACGCGTCCGGGCCTTTTGCTCTTAAGCCGAGGTGGTTCCGTTAGTTCCGGGGCGCCTCGGTGACGGATCCGGAGGGAACAGGTTCGACGTCGTTCGGATGGTCCAGGACGGACGGCAACTGTGCGCGGGCCGCCCTGCGGTCACCACGCAACTCGTCAACGCGGACAAGCACTACCCCGCCCACAATGAGGAGACCGCCCAGCAACTGGATCGGCCCCGGCAACTCACCCAGGAGCAACCAAGCCCAAACCACGGCGAACAACACTTCCGTGAGGGACACGAAGGACGCCACCTTGGAGCCAAGGCTGCGGGCAGCCATGATGCCGGAAACGTACGCGAGCACTGTCGCCAGGACGATCAGGCCCACGGCGGATACCCACCAAGGTGTGGTCCACGGTCCCAGGGTGGTGTCTGCAGCACTGAAGGTCATGGGGAGTATCCCGGACAGGCCCACCAGCCACATCACAATGGCCCCGACCAGGAGCCCGCCTGAAGCGAGTACCAGCGGAGGGAGCGTGTCATTTTCCTTGGCGGTAATGAAGAAGTAGATCACCAGGCAAACGGCGGCGGCCATGCCCCAGAGGACACCAATGAAGTCCACCTTCACCGAACCCGTCAGGTCGAGCACCAGAACCAGCCCACCCAACGACAACAGTGCGCCCGCAGCAGTGAGGGCGCGCGGGCGTCGTCGGCTGGCGATCCACAACCACAGCACGATCATCACCGGGGCAAGGTACTCAAGCAGCAGCGCCACCCCCACGGACAAGCGGGCAACGGCGTTGAAATAGAAAAGCTGGCAGCCTGCGACCCCGATAAGCCCGAAAAGGAGGATGGTGAGCCAGTTGTCCTTGAGTTGGTGCCAACGGCCGCGAAGAACCACGACGGCGGGAATCACCAGGATCAGGGCGGCACCAGTCAGACGCACGGCAACCGCGGCCCCGGGTGACCATCCGGTCTCCAGCATCGATTTGGCGAATGAGCCGGATGTACCGAAAACAGCGGAAGAAAAGAGCGCGATGCCGAGTCCTGATGCGAGGAATCCCTTTGCATCAGCCTTCGTCGTTGGAGCTGACACAGCAGCCTCCTGTCAGGAGTAAAGTGGGCTTATGGTCATGACAGTACTCCCGAGCCTTGTAAGGAGTCAAAGTGCTTTTTGCGCCTGACACCGAGGTTGCCCTCCGTAGCGTCGTCAATCTGATCAATACCGCGGCCAACGGAGAAGAAGCGCTGGCCACGCTGGAGGACCTCGACGCGTTCCTGGACGCCGAAGAATTCACGGGCTCCCGTACCAACTCACCCGCGGAGCTGAGCAGCATCAAACGGCTCCGGAGCGAGTTGGCTGCACTCTGGAGTTCCGACGAAGACACTGCGGCCAAGTCCGTCAACAAGCTCCTCGCCGACGCCAAAGCACTCCCCCAACTGGTGAAGCATGACCATTGGGACTGGCACCTCCACGCCACCACCCCGGAAGCCCCCCTGGCCGACCGCATGGGGACAGAGGCCGCCATGGCCATCATCGACGTGATCCGCAGCAGGGAAATGGAGCGGATGCGGGTGTGCGCGGCTGAGGACTGCGACGCCGCCGTGCTGGACCTCAGCCGCAACCGCTCCAAGCTTTACTGCGACACGGGCAATTGCGCCAACCGCGCCCATGTTGCGGCGTACCGTGCGCGGAAGGCCGCGGAAAGCGAGTAGGTCGCGGGGGTTTCAGCCGCCCCATCGCCTGTGACCGAGGTCACATTTATTACAGCATCACGATTCCCTACCCCGCCCTACCTACCCCTCAGAAAGAAAATTCGGGCGGCTCCCAAAAGCTTGCCCGGCGAGGGTGCCAGGGAAAAGGAATCGTATGCGGAAGCAATCGGAGCACACACATGCTCGCGTTCGGGGCAGGTGGGGTGGCGAGACTGCGCATGCGGTGCTTGGCTTCCTGGCCTGCCTGCTTCTCGTTCTTGTAGGGATGACAGCGTACGGAGTGGTCAACCCGTCCGTGCCCGCGTCGGCAGCTCCTGGCTCGCCCGGGGTCACCCAACCGGGCAGCCTCATCTACAGCGAAGACTTTTCCAACCAGAACGCTGCCGCAGCCCCCATCCCCCTCGGTTCCTATGCCGGCGGGACTGCCGCGGGTAACGAGCAATACACGGCAGATGCGGCATGGCTTCCGGGGGCACAGGCGTGTAACGGCTGGATCCTGCGGCAAGGTACGCCCGTGCCAACCAACGGCGGCCTCCTGAACATCCTGACGAACGACCAGTGCGCGCGTAACAGCGCCTTCACTATCTTGGGCAACATGGCCTTCGCCATGGGCAAGTACCAGGGCATGACCGACGCCCAGGCTGCCCAGAACCAGATCCTCAGCGAGTACACGAACAGCACCACTGGCATCCAAACCGCAGGTCTGCAGCTTCAAACAACCAAGAACAGCATCCCTACCATCGCCGGTCATTTCTACGCGGTCTCCGGCATCTTCGGCGAAACAAATTGCTTCTCGAACCACGCCCGCCAGGAGTTCTCCATCCTGGTCAACGGCGTGGCCACGGTGGTAGGCACCAACTTGGACCCGTGCCTGGACCCCAGCCGCCAGACCATCACCATCAACGCAACTGATTTCAGCATCGCGAAGCTCCAGTCCGGGGCGATCCAGGTACCGGTCACCGGCACCACGCCCACCCTGGGCATCCGGGTGCGGAACCTGACCGCCAATGGCAACGGCAACGACGTCGGCTTCGATCTCCCGCAATTGGTTGACGTCACGCCGCAACTGGACAAGGCGTTCAACCCGACGAGCATGTACCAAGGTCAAAACACCACCTTGACCTACACGGTGACCAACACCAGCGACTTGATGGCCAAGAACGGCTGGCACTTCGTTGACACGCTCCCCACCGGCCTGACGGCTGTTGGCTCGCTCGGTGGCACCTGTGTGCGCACAGCCGGAACCGTCTCGGGCCGCACCGTCGATGTGACCGGAAACCTGACTCAGGGCAGCGCTTCCTGCACCATTACGGTGACGGTCACCAGCAACACCCCCGGCGTTTACAACAACTCCGGATGCGTGGCCAACAACGGCTCCGCCGTTCCCAACTGCACCAACAACTTCCCCACCATCACGGGGCTGTACTCCCCAGGAACCGCGCCCCTGACTGTTCTTCCCGTGGTTGACCTGTCCATCACCAAGACCGCCAACATCACCGCTTACATCCCAGGGCAGCCCATTACCTACACGGTTGCAGTCCACAACAACGGGCCCAGCGATGCGGTCAACGCCGTGTTCACTGATCCCCTGCCCGCTTCCATAACCGGTGCTACGTGGACTTGTGCCGTGACGGCAGCAGGAACCTCGAACCTGCCGCCGGCCGGTCCCACAGCCTGCAATGCGCCCAACGGCACCGGCAGCGTCTCCGGCACGGTTCGGATCAACATCGGCGGAACCCTGACATACACCGTCAAGGGAACCGTGGCACCCGGCACAACGGGAACCATTTCCAACACAGCCACGATTGTTCCGGCCGCGACCACAGCCGTGCCGAACATGCCAGGCGGCGGCCCCAACCCCGTTCCGGGTTCCACCACCAACGTTCCCACAGTCGACACCGCCTGCCCGCCTTCACCCGGCGTGGGTTGTTCAGCGACCGTGACCACTCCGGTAGATCCGCAGTGGACCATCGCGAAGACGGCCACCGTCAACGGAACCACCTCCGACAACCCGTCCGTGAAGCCCGGCGACACGATCACGTACACCGTGACCGCCACCAGCAACCGCGGGCAGATCAACAACGTCGTCCTCACCGATAACCTGGCCGATGTCCTGGACCAGGCAACCTTTGTTCCCGGCTCCGCTGTCCTGACCATCGGTACGGCCGCCCCGGTGCCGGTAGCAAACCCGGTAGCGCCTTCGACCACCCTGACGACACAACCGTTCACGCTTCCTGCCGGGCAGGTCGCCACTCTCACCTACAAGGTGACCGTCAAGCAGGATGCCTGGAGCTCTCAGCTGGTCAACTTCGCCACCGGGTCAGGCAGCGTCACCCCGGTCCGATGCGCCACTGGCAGCACCCCCTTGGCACCTGAGTGCTCCACCACGCACCACACCCCAGCCAAGATCCTCATCGAGAAAGTCGGCGAGTCATCCGCTGGAACGTGGGTGCCGATGTCTGGTTCCACGTGGGCCATCCTCAATGACGCGGCCGGGGCTCCCGGCACCGTCATCAACAGCTACACGGTGTCACCCATCGCGGCCCAGACCGGGCAGTTCCAACTCGAAGGCATCGACCCAGGCGTCTATTGGCTGGAAGAAACAGCTGCCCCGAAGGGATTCAGCCTGCTGGCGGAGGCCGTGCAGTTCACGGTGGCTGCCAACGGTTCCGTGACGCTGGGCCAAGGCAGCGGATCCGGTGTCGTTACAGCGAGCGATACCGACGCCAACGGCATCTACCTGGTAACCGTCCGGGACGTGCCGGCCCTGAAACTGCCGGAATCAGGAGGGATTGGGTGGTGGCCCTTCACTGCGGGCGGAGCGTCCCTGCTTCTGGTCGCCGTCGCCCTGGCTTACCGGAACCTGCGCCGCACCCGAATCCACAACTCAGCATGACTTCAATCACGGCCCGCCGCAGATAGGCGTGGCCACCACCCCGGAATGTTCGCTCCCGAGCATCGCACCATCACAAGAAAGAGGAAAAAGTGAGTAATCACAGCTCCCGGCGTCTTTGGAAGACCGCCGCCGCCACCATTGCCGGGGCGGTGTTGGCAATGTCCTTCTCCGTGGCTCCCGCAACGGCGGCACCACTGGTTGACAACACCAAGACCGGCTCAATCACCGTCCACAAGTTTGAGCGCCCTTCCACGCCCACCGGACTCCCCAACAATGGCACGGCTGTTGACACCACCGGCCTCAAGCCGTTGGCAGGAATCCAGTTCACCATCCAGCAGGTCAACACCATCGACCTCTCCACCAACGCTGGCTGGGACAAAGCAAACAACCTGAGCAGTTCCTTCACCCCGTCCAACCCCACGGGCTCCATCACCAGCGCCGGGTACACCCTGGGCACGGCTCAGGCCAAGACCACCGACGCCGCGGGAACCGCGGCATTCGGCACCCTGCCGCTGGGCCTCTACCTCGTCACTGAAACCAACTACCCTGCCGGCGTAACGCCGTCAGCTCCGTTCTTGGTTTCCGTGCCGTTGACGGACCCGAACAACAAGAACAACTGGATCTACGACGTCAACGTCTACCCGAAAAACTCCGTGACCGGTGCACAGAAGACCGTCACCGATGCCCCCGCGGTCAAGTTCGGCGACCAGGTCAACTTCACCATCACAGGTGACATCCCCAACGAGGCCGTCATCGATGGTTACAAGGTCACGGATAAGCTTGATTCCAAACTGACCTACGTCGGCGCTACCGCCACTCTGGTTGACGGAACCGTCATCACCAACGGGACCGATTACACCGTTGCTTTCGACGCTGCCACCAACACCGTCTCGGTTGTGTTCACCCCCGCAGGCCGCCTGATCCTCGCGGCCCACAACACCACCAGCGTTCAGGTTGTTGTCAACACCACCGTCAACACCATCGGTGAAATCGAAAACGTCGCTGTGGTCTACCCCAACGCGGGTAGCTTCACAGGAACCCCGGGCCAGCCCGGCGGCCCCATCGTCACTCCCCCGGTTGTCACCAAGTGGGGCGCCCTGACTCTCCAGAAGGTTGACCAGAACGGTGCAGCCCTGTCCGGCGCTTCCTTCTCGGTGTACGCCAACCAGGCTGACGCCAAGGCAGGCACCAACCCCATCAACCTCGGCGGCAAGACCACGTTCACCGTGGCCGCTGACGGCACCCTGACCCTGACCGGCCTGCGTTACTCGGACTGGGCCAACGGCGCTGCTGTAGCTCCGGGCTCCGCCGATTACCGGACCTACTACCTGGTTGAAACCACCGCCCCGGCAGGCTACGAACTGCTCGCTGAGCCGATCTCCTTCCTGATCAACCAGGCTTCCACCGCCGTCGGCGTTGACCTGCAGGTCAAGAACATCCCGTCCAACGGCGGCTTCCAGCTGCCGCTGACCGGTGGCGTCGGTACCGGTGTCCTGTATGCCGCTGGCGCACTCCTTGTCGTCGGCGCGGCTCTCCTGCTGGTTCGTTCACGCCGGAGCACCAATAACAGCTAGCAACTGAGGACCGTGGGTCCCCAGCCTGAACACCAAAGTGGGGAAGAACGCCGGTTAAGCGCTCTTCCCCACTTTGCTTCCCCAGAGCACAACCCTCCCCAGGATCTTCATGTCAAAGCCTCAAACCTCCAAGCCGCGGGCGCGGCGGACCCTCCGCGACACGTGGAGCACACAGCGAATCCTCATCGTTGTGGCCGCGATCCTGGGCATCGGGATCCTTCTGTATCCCACTGCTGCCGCCTGGTTCTCGGACCGCGTCCACGCCACGGAGATCAGCGGGTACGTGAAAACCGTTGAAAGCCTGTCGCCGTCCGCGCAGGAAGCCCTTCTGGATGAGGCACGACAGTTCAACAAGGAACTGCCTTCAGGACCACTCCGTGATCCCTACTCGCTGAATGAAAACGGCGAGCAGACAGTTGTTGGCGCAGGCTCCGAGGCGTATAAGAAACTGCTCGACGTCGGCCCCGAAGGCATGATGGGACGCATCAGCATTCCCTCCATCCACGCAGACCTGCCCATCTTCCACGACACCGATGACGAAACCCTGTCCAAGGGCGCCGGACACCTCTTCGGGTCCGGGCTCCCGGTAGGCGGACCTGACACGCATAGTGTCCTCACCGCCCACTCCGGCTTCGTCAACGCCACGCTTTTCGACAATTTGGACAAAGTTGTGGAAGGCGACGTCTTCTCTGTGACCGTGCTCGGAGAAACCATCTACTACAAAGTCGATCAAATCCTGAAAGTGCTCCCGGAGGACACCGACGCACTCCGAAAGGTCCCCGGCAAGGACTTGATCACCTTGGTCACGTGCACGCCCAAGGGCATCAACAGCCACCGCCTACTGGTCCGCGGACAGCGCATCGACCCCCCTTCGGGTGACTCCGCGCAAACGGTTCCCAGCCAGGCGCTGGACCCCGGGTTCCCCTGGTGGGCTCTTGGCCTGCTCGGCAGCTCCATCGTGATGGTGGTGGTTACCAAGCCACGAAAGGCTCCGTCAGAAGAATCGGAAGCATCGGAAACGCCGGACACCCCCCACGAATGACCTCGCGGACACGCTGCTGGGCTAAGCTGCATTCTCCGGCCAAGTGACGCGGTCCCCTGCCACCAAAGACATTCGTCCAAGGCTAACGTCCCTGCCTGGAACCAGGAGGTATGGCTGAACCAGGCCCAGCGCAAAGCCAGCCGAGTGTTCCAAGGCAAAATGCATGGCGTCACCGCCCAGCCCGGCAAGCCGGACGTCTGAAACAACGACGGCGGCCCGTAGGTCCTCCCGCTGCGCGGCGAGAGCGTCGTAGCACTCCGCGATCACGGACGTGGCCGGTAGGTGCTGATCGGCCAACATTGCTTCCGTGGCAAGGTACACCTGGTCGCCGTCTTCCTTTATCGCTGCCGCGAACGGATACAGCTCTCCGTAGGCAGAGAGACAGCGAACGGCAAATGGAAGGGCAGCACTGAGCAGGCAATCCACATCATCCTGCGCTGTCTGATCTGCGGTTTCCCGCCATGAAGCCATCAGTTCCCCCAAGAAACGTCATCCGGCCGGTTGCCGTGCGGCTCACCCTACTCCCGGTGGTCCTTCAAGAAAATGCCTTGCGGAACCAGGATGTCAGGGCGGGCGCAGATCCAGCCTGCCAGGGGGATCGTGCGCGCAACAAAAACGCTCCCCCACCTCGGTGGGGAAGCGTTTGAAACTTAGCGTCCGGCGTCGGGCGTTTCCGTGTCATCGGGCGAGCTGGGGACATCGGACGCACCGTGGCCCCGTTTGGAACTGAGGTTCACGCCGGAACCCTTGCCGAGATAGTCGGCGTTCTCTTTATGGCTCATGGACAGCATGGCCGCGACAACCAGGCTCACGATGAACGCGATGCCGGCGCCGGTGAAGGCGAGATCGAACCGGGGCGCCCGTGCGCTGCCGCCCGAAGCGAAGATGAGTACGGCAACGAAGGCCAGCACTGCGAAGAACGCGGAGAACATGAGGGGTCCCTTGACCGAGGTCCGCATCTTGCGCGGTTCTCCTGGTGTCTGGTCTGCCACGGTCATTCCTCCAATGGTGGCGGTGGGTGTCCCGCCGGTCTGCAAAAGTTCTACAACGAGTAGAACGTCCAGCTACTAGTTTACGGCCTCCGGCGAAGCTCCCGGCGCAGAGGCCGTCGCAGCCCCAGGGTTAGCCGTCCGGGCGTCGTGCCTCAGGGTCAAACCGGAGAGCATCCACAGCACTCCCGAAAGGATGGCGCCGCCCCCGGCCACACCAAGCAACGCGTGGGCACCCAAGGCGGTGAAGAACGGCAACAGCGCAGCGGTGCCGACGGAAATAATGCCCGAAAAGAGCCAGTCGCGGGCCACAACATCCCGCTTACGGAAACCGTGGACCAGCTCAAGCAGGCCCATAACCAGCAACGCCAGCATGGCCGACAAAGCGACGCCCGCATCCGACTGGGTGGCCAATGCAGCCGCACCGCCAGCAGCGACAACCACGGGCACGGCAATCGGCAGGGCCCGCGACATCCACAGGGCCGCTGCAGTACCCAGCAGGTACAACCCCACGGCCCAGGCAAGGACCTGCACAGAAGGCGAAGCCCAGAAGATCGTGACGGCCCCGAAGACCAGCGCAACCGTGGCACGGATCAGCACGGGTTTCCAGAGCCCCGCCGCAGCGTCAGAGGGAGTCTTGGCGGGAGTTTTTGGAAGAGTCACCCATCCAGTTTAGTGCGAACCCAACACCATCCAGCGATCAGTCCGCGCCCGCAATCCCAACGTCACTCCACGGGCCAGCATGTAGCCCAGCGCAAAGGCGGCCCACAGCCACAGCAGCCCCGCCTCGCCGTCGGGCCTTACTTGGTGGATGACGTACAGGAGCGGCAAGTAGACGGCCAGATTTACGACGCCGGCAATCGCCAGATAGCGCGCGTCACCGGCACCGATAAGGACCCCGTCGAGAACGAACACATATCCGGCCAACGGCTGCCCGAGCGCCAGTACCCAAAGCGCAACAGTCAAAGCGGAGCGCACCCCGGCATCGGAGGTGAAAAGATAACCCGCCCAAGGGGCCGCCACAGCGAGCAAGACCCCCGTGATCACGCCGAATCCGAGCCCCCAGCGGACCATGGTGCGCGTCAACTCCCGGACCCGGCCGGCGTTCCCGGCGCCGAGTTCCTTGCCAATCAGGGCCTGCGCGGCAATTGCCAGGGCATCGAGGGCAAAAGCAAGGAAGGAAAAGATCGTCATGGCCAATTGGTGCGCGGCCAGGTTGACGGCCCCCTGGGCGGTGACAACAAGAACTGTCGCGAGGATGGCGAGCCGCAAGCTGAGCGTTCGCAGCATGAGCCAGGAGCCGACCCTGGTCATGGCCCTGATTCCGTGCCAGTCGGGTCGCAGGGAAACGCCGTGTCGCCGCGCGTTCCGGCCGACCATCACCAGATAGACGGCGGCCATGGCCCACTGGGCGATGCTGGTGCCGATCGCCGACCCCGCAACGGACAGGTTCAACCCATAGACCAGGAACCAGTTGAGGGCGATGTTCAGCGCAAACCCCGCCGTTGCTACCAGCAAAGGCGTGCGGGTGTCCTGGAGCCCGCGGAGAACGCCTGTCCCGGCAAAGATCAGGAGCATGGCGGCCAAGCCGGGCATGGACCACCGCAGGTAGTCGACGGCGAATGCGCGCACATCCCCGGTGGCACCCATGAAGCCCACCAGGGGCTCGGCGGCAACAAAACCGACCACCGCGAGCGCCAAACCGAGCAGCAGCGCCAGCCAAACGCCGTCGCGCCCTGCTGCCAAAGCCTTCCCCAGCTTGCCGTCGCCGATCGCCCGGGCGACTGCCGGCGTCGTCGAGTAGGCCAGGAAGACCATGAGACCCACTGCAGTGTGCAAAACAGTGGACGCGAGCCCGACGCCAGCCAGCTGGTCGACCCCCAAATGTCCCACGATCGCGGAGTCGGCCAGGAGGAACAGGGGCTCGGCGATCAGCGCGCCAAAGGCGGGAACAGCCAGGCGCAGGATCTCGCGGGCGTTGGAGCGGGGTGTGGTGGTTGTGGTCTCAGGCACTAAACCAGCCTAGTGGGCCGTGTGGCGGGTACATTTGAGGCCGTGTCCAACGAGCATCCCGTCACAGTTTCCGTGGCCCGCACTATCCTTCCCGGCTATACCCGGCAGGCGAATGCGTGGGCGCACGCCGGCCAGGAATTGGCACGCGAATGGCCAGGCTACCTCGGATCCGGGTGGGTGCGGAACGGCGAGGACTCGAATGAGTGGCACATGCTGTACCGCTTCGCGGATGCCGGCGCGCTGCAGGCTTGGGAGGATTCCGAGGAGCGTCGCTGGTGGATAGACAGCGCCAGGGACATGATGGAGACAACCCGGGTGGAACGGCACACGGGAATCGAGGGCTGGTTTTCCCGGCCGGGCGATGTTTCGGTGGTGGTCCCCGAGACCGTTGCGCCACCCCGCTGGAAGCAGGCCATCAGCATCTTCCTGCCGTTCTTTCCGCTCAGCCTGCTGGCGAATTTCCTGCTGCACCCGGTCACCCAACATTGGCCTTTGGTGTTCGCGGTACTGCTTAACATCGTCATCCTGACCCCGCTGATGACCTATATTTTCCTGCCAATCACTACCCGTTTGCTTCAACCGTGGCTGCAGAAGCCGCCACGGAAGCGCCGGGTACGGCAGGATTCCTAGTTCGCGGCCTTTGTCACATTCGGCCACGATTAGTTGACACTTCAACTTATCTTCGGAAGTGTTGAACACATGAACAAGTCCAGCTTGACCACCACAGCCCTGACCATCCTGCGCGTTATTGCAGGATTCCTCTTCGCCGCGCACGGTTGGCAGAAGTTCAACGAATTCACCATCGCCGGTACTCAGGCATCCTTCGCACAAATGGGCGTTCCGGGTGCTTCCGCAGTCGCCCCGATCGTCGCGACCCTCGAGCTCGTCGGCGGCATCGCGCTGATCATCGGCTTCCTGACACGCGTCTTCGCCGCCCTCCTGGCCGTCGACATGCTCGGTGCACTGTTCCTGGTACACGCCCCGGCCGGCATCTTTGTCGCCAACGGCGGGTACGAACTGGTGCTGCTCTTCGCCGGCGCCGCCTTGGCACTCGCACTCGCGGGCGCGGGCCGGATCTCGGCCGACGCCGCCCTCTTCGGCCGACAGGGATCGAAGCTCCGCGTCCTCGCATAAGCCCCGGACGCTCTCTCACGAAACACCCCATTCCCCCAGACGCTCTCTCACTTCCCCAAAGAAAGTGAGAGAGCGTTAGGTGTTTAAGTGGCGGGTCGTGAGAGAGCGTTAGGTGTCTAAGTGGCGGGTCGTGAGAGAGGGTCCTAGCCCGTGATGCCGGTTAGCTCGTTCGGGACGTGGTGGAGCTTCGCCGATTTGGTCACCTTGCCGGACTTCAGGTCCACAGCGTGAAGTGACTGCGAGGCAGGTTCGGTGACGAACGCCGTCGAACCTTGAACGAAGAGCGTCGGGCGCGGGTCCTGCCATGTTGCCGGCTCTTCCCATGCGGCCACGACGGGGATGGAGGATGTGACGGCGCCGGAGAGCGGGTCAATGACCCGCAGCCCGCCATCCGTGCCGAGTACCAGCGCTTCGCCCGCCGGGCCGCGGCCGAGTGAGCGGAAGGAGTAGCTGGTGCCGATGTCGACGAGCTGCATGGTGGCGGTTTCGGTATTGACCAGCGAGACCCGGGTGGGCCGTTCAGGTTTTGCGGCCTTGTCCACCTTGTAATCGCCCAGGATCACCGGGGATTTTTCCGAGCCTGCCTGATTTCCCATCCGACCGTAGGCATCGGGGCTGGCGACCTTGGTGATCGCGCCGTCCTTGTAGATCAGCATCCCGTTTTCGCACCCCACCACAACGGCTTCACCTGCGGCGACGGCCTCGCCATGAACACCAGGGCAGTCCTCGTTGCGCACGACTTCCGTCCGCTCCTGCCCCTTGCCAGCTGAGAGCACTGCGATTCCGGAGCGGCTTTCCTCGTTGCCGAGGGTCACCAGCAGCTTGCCGTCCTCCAGCTCAACAGCCACCCCATGGTGCGCCTCCGGCGTCACGTAGGTGTCCGTCGTCGGCAGTTTCCCATCCTCCACCGCGGCGGCCAGGGCCGATGTTTCGAAGCCTTCCACCTTGCCCGAGCCGTCATTGAAGAGCACGGTCTTGCCTGCGTGCAACACCACGTGGCCGGCCTTATCCGCCTCAAAGGCCAGCTCGGTCAGCTTGGGGTCTGCCACATAATGATGGCTGTGATCGCCATGCGGCTCGGTCCAGGCCCCTGCGTCGAACAGCCGGAAAGCGTCGCCTGTGGAGACAAAAACGTGTCGGCCGTCCCCGGCAGGATTGAGCCGGTTGAATCCGGACATTTCCGCACTTCCCACCTGCTCAAGGGAGGTGGGATCGAGGACTCCAATGCCTGCGTCGTGAGTATAGACGAGCCGCGGCGTCGGTGCACCCGCCTCCTTCGGGCTCGTTTCCGAGGCAGCTGAAGGCGACGCCTCCACGGCGTTGCCGGCGGAGCCGCCGGGGGCTGCGCAAGCGGTCAGCAACAGGGCTGAAAGTCCGACGGCGGCAATCGGCTGCGCGTGCACACGGCGCCGGCGGGTGGGGCGGACGGGGGGCATGGGGGTTGAGTGATCTGGCATGGCTTAAATGATATTGATTCTCATTTAGACCGCAACTTGCGACGGAAACATGTCGCCTCGGGGGCATCAACATGATGTTGACAACAGATTGTTGATGTTCGAGGCTGGAGCAATGACCCACCCCAGTGACGCCGAGGCGGCTGACCTTCAAATGCGAGCAACTCGGCTGCTTCTGGACAGGGGCGGTTCGGATCTCCCCGCCCGTCCATGGCTTCATAAAGACCAGCCACCCTCCGCGACGGACCTCATTCAGCACGTTCTGTGGCGTTCCCGGCGCACAGACGCCGCTCCTGAACCTGATGCCCTGGACCTCCGCGCGGCCCTCGCGTTGGTGTCCGCCGCGCGGGGCGAGATGGACGCCGTCGAATCCGCGCTATTGTTCCTTGCCAGAGCGGAAGGCCTGACGTGGCAGCACATCGCGGACAGCCTCGGGCTCCGCTCCGCGCAGGCGGCGCAGCAGCGGCTGGACCGGCTAGCAGACCGCCCGCACACAACTGCAAGGAGCGCTCGTTGACCGTCCTGGCAGGAACTGCTGCTTGCGCCGGGACCGCCCGGGGAAGTGCCCGGCTCATTCACGGATCCGACGAGTTCGGCCTTTTCCAGGCAGGCGAGGTCCTGGTCTGCCGCACCACGGACCCTGCGTGGACGCCGCTCTTCGGGCTGGCATCGGCGGTGGTCACGGAGACCGGCGGAATGTTGTCGCACGCCGCGATCGTCGCCCGGGAGTTTGGCATTCCTGCCGTGCTGGGCGTGCGTGACGCGCTGGCATTGCTCACTGACGGTGGCGCGATAGCCGTGGACGGAGCGCGGGGAACCGTCACCCTGATGGACGCCTGATGATGATGCTGACCCTGCACGCCGTTCGCCCCCTTGGGTTCGCTAATACGGAGGCCGTAGCGGCCCGCTTCGCCCAAGACGCTGGCCTGGTGGAGGCCCAGCTCATCGACGCCGGAGTGAACGGTTTCGTTTCGCGCAGCACTTTCGCTGGGTTCAGTGGTTGGTTGTTGTCGGGTGCCGGCAGGGTCGAGAATGAACAGCTTCTCGCTGATGAGCTGGACCGGACGGGTGCGCGAAGCCTGGTGCTGGCTGTGCACGACGATTTCGCGGAATCCAACACGAGAGTCGTCAGCGCGTGCGGTGCCATCCAGCTTCAGGCATCGAGCAGCGCCGATGCCATGCACCTCCTGGCGGAGGCCGTGACAGCGTGGCGCCCTCTCGAAGCCCGGCTAATTGAAGTGCTGCCTCGTTTTGGGGGCTACTCGGGGCGCTTGCTACACGCACTCCAACAGGCAGCAAGGGACCCCACATGGATTACCGCCACCAATCGCGATTCCTTCCACCGCGCCTGGTTCGAATTGCACGAAGACCTCATTGCCACCCGCGGCATCCAGCGTGGGCAGTGAAGCGTCTGCCCGCCGAGACGTCCGGCGCTGACTTAGTCACGTAACAGAAACCTGCCAACAGTAAACTTCCAGCATGAGCGACGCTGCCGGCAATTCCGTGACCCTCCGCTTCCTTGCGGCACCCACCGACGTCGGGCACAGCGGGTCCGTCGACGCCGGCACCGTCCTCGAGTGGGTGGACAAAGCGGCGTACGCCGCGGCGGTTGGGTGGGCCAAGTCCTACTGCGTCACGGCCTATGTGGGCAACATCCACTTCACGGATCCGGTGAACAGCGGCGACATGGTGGAAGTGACTTCCACGATTGTTTACACAGGGCGCTCCTCCATGCACATCCACACCGTGGTCAGCTCGCGCGACCCCAAGGGCGGCCCGGAGACGATGCACAGCCAATGCATGGTGATCTTCGTAGCCGTGGGTCCGGACGGCAAGCCGATCCCGGTCCCGCAGTTTGAGCCGTCCACGCCTGCGGAAATTGAGCAGCGCGATCACGCGCTGGCGCGCATCGAGGTCCGTGAGCAGATCGTCAACGCGATGAACGCGCAGGAATATACCGACGCCGGGACAGCCGAGCGCGTCACCCTGCGGTTCATGGCGTCCCCCACTGATGTGAACTGGGGCGGCAAGGTCCACGGCGGCATCGTCATGAAGTGGATCGACGAAGCCGCCTACGTGTGCGCCTCCCGATACTGCGGCAAAGATACTGTGGCCGTGTTCTCAGGCGGCGTTCGCTTCTACAGGCCTCTGCTGATCGGTCATGTCGTGGAGGTCGAAGCGCGACTTGTCTACACCGGTGCCAAGGGCATGCACGTCGCCGTCCACGTCCGTTCCGGTGATCCGAAGACCCGCGAAATGAACCTGACCACGTACTGCCTCACGGTGATGGTGGCCCGGGACGAGACCGGGACGGCCGTGCCCATCCCGGCCTGGGAACCGGTGACTGACGAGGACAAGAAGTTGCACGCGCACGCCCGCGAACTGCTGGAAATCCGTGGCCGCGCACCGGGAAACCGCCTGCCGGATCACCTTTTGAAGGCAGCCGGCGCCTAAGCCCGTCGCTGCCCCGCTCCTACGTCGTTGCCCAACAACGGCAAAGCGGGTTAGGAACGCGCTAGAGCTCAGCCGACCAAATTCTCGGCCGCGCCATCCATGTGCGCGATGATCGTCTCGCGCGCCTTGGCCGCATTCCCGGTCTCAATGGCGGCGACAATGTCGTGATGCCGCCCGACGCTCATGTTCCGGGTGGCGCGTTCCAGTCCGGCGAACATGATGGACATTCGGATCGACCCTTCCAGCGATTCCCATTGGTGCAGCAGCGTCTCGTTTCCGGACAAGCGGCAGAGGGTGCGGTGGAATTCAAGGTCGGCTTCGATCTGCTCCTCCAAGGACGATTTGGCGGCCTTTTCCATGGTGTCGACGGCGGCACGCAACTCTGCCAGCGCGGCCTCCTTGTCCGGCATGTCGCTCAAGGTCCGGGCAGCCAGCGATTCCAGGACGCCGCGGACGGCGAAGATGTCCCGGATTTCCTTGACGTCCAGGTGCCGGACGGACATCCGGCCGCGCGCCCCGGCCGAAATCAGGCCTTCCTGTTCCAGCTGGCGCAGGGCTTCCCGGAGCGTGCCGCGGCTGATCTGGAGCATCTCCGACAGCTCGGTTTCGACGAGGTGCCGCCCGGGTTCGAGTTCACCACTCGTGATGGCGGTCCGCAGTGCTGCGAGCGCCTGTTCGCGCAGGCTCTTCTTCTCAAGTCCCAGCAGGGATGCGGTGGCCATGGTGTGTCCTCGGTTCTATGGGCGACTGCTGACAGTCCGGTGTTAACTGTCGATACTACGGGCAGGAGTGCGGGACGGGCAGTTATGGCCGTCCCGCATTCCCAAAGAAACTCAGCCGAGTTCCGCCAGCACCTTGGCCACAATCCGGTCCAAGGACAGGCCGTACCGTTCGTGCAGCGTAGGCAGCGCGCCGGCGTCGAGGAACTGGTCCGGAAGGCCGATGGGCACCACACGCTTCCCGAGACCGGCGGTGACGACAGCGGATGCAACGGTTTCGAACAGACCGCCAACAACCGTGTGGTTCTCCAGCGTGACGGCAAGACGGTCCGTGTTCAGTTCTGCCAGCACGGTGGCGGCGTCGAAGGGTTTGATGGTTGGCGTGTGAACCACGGCGACGTCCACGTTGTGGGCTGCCAAGGCATCCGCAGCCTGGAGTGCCCGCATCGTCATGAGTCCGGAAGACACGAACACCACATCGTTGCCACCGCGCAGGACCTTGGCCTTGCCCAGCTCAAAGGTGTAGTCGTACTCGTCCAGGACCGTTGGCACGTTGCCACGCAGCAAGCGGAGGTACGTGGGCCCATCGGAGGCGGCAAGCTGCGGGACGGCCTGCTCGATGTCCACGGAATCGCAGGGGTCCACGATGGTCAGGTTGGGCATGCCGCGGAAGATCGCCATGTCCTCGGTGGCCTGGTGGCTGGGACCATAGCCCGTGGTGAGCCCGGGCAGACCGCCGATGATGTTGACGTTCAGGTTCGGTTCGGCGATGTCCAGGCAAAGGAAGTCGTAGGCGCGTCGGGCGGCGAAAACCGAGTAGGTGGAGGCGAACGGGATCAGTCCGGTTTCGGCCATGCCCGCGGCCGCGCCAAAGAGGAGCTGCTCGGCCATGCCCATCTGGAAGAACCGCTCCGGGAACGCCTTGGCGAAGATGTGCATATCGGTATATTTGCCGAGGTCCGCGGTCAACCCGACTATCGCAGGGTTGGCCTCGGCCGCGGCAACGAGCGCGTGCCCGAAAGGAGCGGATGTGGTCTTCTGCCCCGGGTCAGCAAAGGACGCGATCATGGCCGAGGTTTTGAGCTTCGGCTTCCCCACTGAAACCGCGCCCGCCGCCGTCGTAACTGTGCTCATGCTGAAGCCGTCCCTTCGTATCCTGCGGTCAACTGGTCGCGGCAGATCTGCCATTCGTTTTCTTCGATGCGCATGAAATGCGCCTTTTCGCGGGTTTCCAGGAGCGGGACGCCCCGCCCCACCTTGGTGTCGCAGAGGATCACGGAAGGTCGCCCGACCGCACCGGAGACCGAGGCGATGTTGTCGAACGCCGCCAGCAACGCACCGACGTCGTTCCCGTCAACGCGCTGGGTGTACCAGCCGAACGATTCCCATTTCTCGGTGACCGGTTCGGTGCGCAGCACCGTGTTGGTTGCACCATCGGCCTGCAGGGCGTTGATATCCACCATGGCGGTCAGGTTTCCAAGCTGGTGGTGGTGCGCACCCATAGCGGCTTCCCACGTGGAGCCCTCGTCAAGTTCACCATCGGAAAGGAAGTTGATGACACGGGATGCGGAGCCCTGAAGACGCAGCCCCAACGCCATGCCGACGGCGATCGTGAGGCCGTGGCCGAGCGATCCGCCGGAAATTTCCATGCCCGGAGTGTAGGTGGACATGCCGGACATCGGCAGGCGGGAGTCATCGGAGCCGTACGTTTCGAGCTCGGCCACGGGCACGATTCCGGCCTCGGCGAGGGCTGCGTAGTGCCCGATCGCGTAGTGCCCGGTGGAGAGCAGGAAACGGTCGCGGTCAGCCCAGTGCGGGTCCTCGGCGCGGTAGTTGAGCTGGTCGGCGTAGACGGCGGCGAGCATGTCTGCCGCTCCAAGCGCCTGGCCAACGTACCCCTGACCTTGGACCTCGCCCATGTTCAGGGCGTGGTGCCGGATTCGGTAGGCGGCGGCACGGAGGCGGTCAACGCGTTCGCGGGCGGGAGCGGACGGGGTGGCCGCTTCGACTGATGAGAGTGTCACGTGGAATTCCTTTCGGAGCCGGGCGTGTACCGCTGGGGTGACGCCCGACGTCGAGGGCTGCTTTAGGCGTTTATGGTCTGGGGAGTTTTGCTGGCGGCTTCTTCGGCGAGCTTCCGCTCACGCTTGCCCCAGGTTTCCCTCGTGGAAAGCGCTGCCCACAGGCCGATGGCTGCGTAGGCGCTGAAGAGCAGGGCCGGCCCCATCCACCCCATGCTGACGAACAGCAAGGTGGTGATGAAGGGCGTGAAGCCGGACACCATGGCCGAGATCTGGTAGGACAGCGACGCCCCGGATGAGCGGGTCTTGGCCTGGAAGAGCTCCGGGAACCACGCGCCCTGGGCGCCGGCCAGGGAGTTCTGGCACACTGCGTAGGCCACCACGATGGTGGCGATGATCAGGAGGAACAATCCGGTGTTCACCAGCATGAACATGGGGATGCCAAAGACAACCGCGAACGCTGTGGACCAGATGTAGACGGGTCGGCGGCCTACTTTGTCGGTGAGCTTGCCCCAGTAGTAGGTTGCGAAGATGCCTATGCCTGCCGCGATGCAGAGGGCCACCAGCGTTTCGGTCTTGTCTGCCAGCTTGTTGGTGTGGAGATAGGAGATCATGTATGTCACAGACACTGCGTATCCGGCGGTTTCTGCGATGCGCAGGCCGATGCCCCGGACGATGTTGCGCCAATCGGTCCTGATGACCTCGACAATGGGGGACTTCACGATGTCACCCTTGGACTTGACGTCCTCGAACACCGGGGACTCCGGAACCTTGGAACGGATGATCAGGCCGACTGCCACCAGGACGATGCTGGCAAGGAACGGAACACGCCAGGCCCACTCGGAGCCGAGGCCCACACTGCTCAGGAACACCAGATTGGCCAGGAGCAGCCCCACGGGGAAGCCAGCCTGCACGATGCCCGTGAACTGGCCCTTCTTGCGCCACGGTGCGTGTTCGTAGCTCATCAGGATGGCTCCACCCCATTCAGCGCCGAAAGCCAGACCTTGGATCACACGGACCAGTACCAACAGCGCTGGCGCCAACAGGCCCACCTGCTGGTAGGTGGGCAGCAGGCCTATGGCAAAGGTAGCCAGGCCCATGAGGACCAGGGACGCCACCAGCACAGGTTTGCGGCCCAGCTTGTCGCCGAGATGACCACCGATAATACCGCCCAGGGGACGGGCAGCGAAGCCGACGCCGAGGGTCGCGAAGGAGGCTAGGGTGCCGGTCACCGGGTCGGCGCCCGGGAAGAATGCCGTACCGAAATACAGGGCGGCCGCGGTGCCGAAACCGATGAAGTCATAGGTTTCGATGACTGCGCCGACGCCGGATCCGACGGCGACGCGCTTTGCTTCCTTGGTTCCATGAACCGGACCACGCATGGTCAGAGCTTCGTTGCTCATAGTGTCTTTCCCTTTCAAGAGTGCGGCGCTTCTTCGGCTACCCCACTGTCGACAGTCAACATAATACGTCAACTGTGACCCACGACACCAGTAATGTCAACAGTCGACTCTAAAGGTTGACTGTTGACAGTCAACGGCCTTAACGTGGTTTACATCACTAAGGCGTCTCACCGATGAGGCCCCGACTTAGAGGATCAACGACGATGTTTCATCAACGACTGGGCTGTTCGTCCATCAGCTTCCGCCACCAGGAGCTGGCCACTGCCCTGCACACCATGCGCAACGCAGGCTTCGAGGAGATCGACCTCGGCGCCCTCCCTGGCGTGTGCGATCATGTGCCCTACGTGCTGGACGCCGGGGCAGTCGAGGCAGTTACCGCCGTCGTTCTTCAATCAGGCATGAGCGTCCGTTCGGTGAACGGCGATGTCGGGGACCTGAACGCAACGCTCGACGCCGGGGCCCGGGAAGGCCGGGACCGTCACCTCGAGATGTTGCTGGCTTTGGCCTCGAAGACCGGGGCGAAGGCACTGGTCCTCCCCTGCGGGGCAATAGACCACGAGCCCAAGCGCGGCCTGACTGAAGATATCGAGCTTGTAGCCGCCGAACTGATCCACGCCTCGCAGCGTGCGGCGGAGTTCGGCGTCGAACTCTGGACGGAGTCCCTCCACTACTTCCGGCTCTGCTGGAACACCGAACGCGCGCAACTGCTCGCGGACCGGTTGGCCGGTTCCGACGTGGGAATCGTCATGGACTTCAGCCACATCGTCGCCTCAGGCGGGAACCCTGTGGATTTTGTGTCCCGCTTCGGCGAGCGCATCAAACACGTCCACCTCCGTGACGCCGTGCCGGCAACAGACACCGAGCCCGGCAACATCAACCTCAGCATCGGCAACGGCCAGGCAGACTTCGCCGCGGGGCTTTCCGCGCTTCGGGACTTTGGCTACACCGGCCACTTCTCGTTGGAACTCGAAACCCGGGACGTCACCCATGACGAACGCCCGGCGGCGGCCGCCAAGGCAGCCAGCTTCATTACAGACCTCATCTAGTCCGCGTCACCTCATATTCAAGGAGCACCATGACCACCATCCAGCGCACCGCCGTCCTCACCGGAGCAACCTCCGATCGCGGCATCGGCCTGACGACTGCCCGCCGCTACGCAACCCAGGGCTGGGGCATCGTCATCCTGGACCTCGACGGCGAGAAGTCCGCCAAGGTTGCCGCCGAGATCGCCAACGAATTCAACGTTCCGGCGTTCGGCTACGAAATCGACGTCGCCAACGAGGCCTCCGTCACCGCAGCCCAGGCCGCCGTCGCCGCAGAGGTTGCCGCCGGAAACCTCCCGCCCGTCGGGGCCCTGGCCAACATCGCCGGCATCACCTCACCGGTTCCCTTCCTGGAAACCACGCTTGAGCTGTGGCACAAGGTCATGGACGTCAACGCCACGGGCACCTACCTGGTCACCAAAGCCTTCCTGCCGGACATGATCGCCAACGGCTGGGGCCGCATCGTCAACATGTCCTCGGTCTCAGCGCAGCGTGGCGGAGGCGTGTTCGGCAAGGTTCCCTACTCTGCAGCAAAGGCCGCCATCCTCGGCTTCACCAAGGCACTTGCCCGGGAAATCGGCGAGACCGGCGTGACAGTCAACGCCATCACCCCCGGTGCCGTGGACACCAACATCCGGGTTGGCAGCACCGAAGAACAGGAAGCCGCCATCAATGCAGGCATCCCCCTGGGACGGAATGCCACCACCGAGGAAGTCGCCGCGGTCATCACTTTCCTGTCCTCCGAGGACTCTGCGTACCTCACCGGCACCACCATCGACATCAACGGCGGCAGCCACATCCACTAAGTCCCCGGCCGCCGGAAACCAGAACCAGGACCCACCATGACCAGAATCTTCAACGATCCCGCCGACTTCGCTGACGAAGCCCTCGCCGGTTTCTGTGACGCCCACTCGGACCTCGTCCGCCAGGTGGAGGGTGGCGCAGTCCGCCGCAGCCGCCCTTCCACGCCCAAAGTGGCTGTCGTCACCGGCGGCGGCTCAGGACACTACCCGGCATTCGCAGGCATCATCGGGCCGGGATTCGCTGACGGTGCCGTGGTGGGCAACATCTTCACCTCACCCTCCACCCAGCAGGCTTACTCCGTGGCGAAGGCGGCAAACTCCGGCGCCGGCGTGGTGTTCACCTACGGCAACTACGCCGGGGACGTCATGAACTTCGGCATGGCCAGCGAACGGCTCAACGCCGAGGGCATAGCGACGGAGAACGTGCTGGTCACCGACGATATTGCCAGCGCTTCCCCCGCCGAGATCGAAAAACGACGCGGTATCGCCGGTGACTTCGTGGTCTTCAAAGTCATGGGCGCCGCTGCCGAAGCCGGCTTGGACCTTGCTTCCGTTGTCCGGGTGGGACGGAAGGCCAACGATGCCACGCGGACCATCGGCACGGCATTCAGCGGTTGCACCTTCCCGGGGGCCGAGCAGCCGTTGTTCCGCCTTCCCAAGGGGAAGATGGGCCTGGGCCTGGGCATCCACGGCGAGCCTGGACTGTTCGATACCGAGCTGCCGACCGCCGTCGAACTAGGCCAGGAACTGGTCCGCCGCGTGCTGGCGGAGACTCCGGCATCCGGTGCGACGCGACTGGCCGTCATACTCAACGGCCTTGGCTCCACCAAACACGAAGAACTCTTCGTCCTGTGGCGGACGGTTGCTCCCCTGCTGCGCGAGGCCGGTTACACCCTGGTAATGCCGGAGGTAGGCGAGTTGGTGACGTCCCTGGACATGGCCGGTGCCTCGCTGACGCTCACCTGGTTGGATGACGAGCTCGAGCAGTACTGGACGGCTCCGGCACTGACGCCGGCCTACCGCCGCGGTGCGGTTGGCTTCGAGGCCTCTTCCGCTGTATACACCGAAGCCGATCCCGACCACGTCGCGGAGGCTGACTACTCCTCCACGGCCGAATCCCGCGCCTACGCCGCCCACTGCCTCCAGGCCCTGGACACGACGGCGGCACTGCTTCGCGATTCCGAATCGATGCTGGGTGACATGGATGCGATTGCCGGCGACGGCGACCATGGTCGCGGCATGGTGCGCGGGTCGGCTGCAGCGTTGGACGCCGCACGCGGAGCCTTCGAACTCGGCGCCGGAGCCGGATCACTGCTCGCTGCCGCCGGCGACGCGTGGGCCGATAAGGCAGGCGGCACGTCAGGCGTCCTGTGGGGTGCCGGATTGCGGGCCTTGGGCCAGCGGCTCGGAGACGCAGAAACCCCGACGCCGGCGGCCCTCGCCGAATCTGTCCGCGCCTTTGCCGAGCGGCTCTCCAGCCTGGGCAAGGCTGAGATCGGCGACAAGACCATGATGGACGCCCTGCTGCCCTTCGCTGCCGCGCTTGAGGACCGCGTTGGATCAGGCGCCGCAGTGGAAGAGGCCTGGTCCGCTGCTGCCGCCGATGCCACCGCAGCAGCCAAGGCAACCGCCGAACTGCGTCCTTTGAAGGGGCGCGCCCGGCCGCTTGCCGAAAAGAGCATCGGCACACCCGACCCCGGGGCGACGTCGCTCGCCATGGTGTTTGCCGCCGTCGGGCCCCATTTCACCGCAGTTCCCGTACCCGCTGCAGCAAATAACTAGGAGAATTCCATGCGCATCATTGTGGGCGCCGACGAAGCCGGCGTTGAGTACAAAGAACGGATCCTGGCCGACCTCCGGACCGACTCCCGGATCACCGAAGTGATCGATATCGGTGTCAACAGGGCAGACGAGGACTTCACCAGGCCCTACCCGTATGTGGGCATTGCGGCAGGCGAGATGATCCGCGATGGCAAAGCAGAGCGGGCCATCCTCTTCTGCGGGACGGGTATCGGCGTGGCCATTGCCGCCAACAAGGTTCCTGGGATCCGCGCCACGGCGGCCCACGATTCGTTCTCGGTGGAACGCTCCATCCTCTCCAACGACTGCCAGGTGCTCACCATGGGCCAGCGAGTGGTGGGCGTGGAGCTGGCACGACGCTTGGCCAAGGAGTGGATCGGCTACGCATTCGATCCGTCATCCGGGTCTGCCGCCAAAGTAAAGGTCTTGAGCGACTTCGAAGGCTGCTAGGCACCCGATTCGAAGGCCAGGGCCCTGCGCTAAGCGTGAGGCCCTGGCCTTTGGCGGACTCCAGCCGACAGGCAGTTGCCGGTCCTCGATTGAAGTGCAACCGTTCTAGAACCCGCCGCCGCCACCGGCGTCGCCCGCCATGTTGGCGAAGCGTGAGTAGTGGCCTTGGAAAGCGACAACGATGTCCTTGGTAGGACCGTTACGGTGCTTGGCGATGAGGATGTCAGCTTCGCCGGCCCTGGGTGATTCTTTGTCGTAGACGTCTTCACGGTGCAACAGGATGACCATGTCGGCGTCCTGCTCGATGGAGCCTGATTCACGGAGGTCGGACACCATGGGGCGCTTGTCCTGACGCTGCTCGGAACCACGGTTCAGCTGCGAGAGCGCAATAACGGGAACCTGCAGCTCCTTGGCCAGCAGCTTGAGCGCGCGGGAGAACTCGGAAACTTCCTGCTGGCGTGACTCCACTTTCTTACCCGAGCTCATGAGCTGAAGGTAGTCAAGGATCACGAGCTTGAGGTCGTGCTGCTGCTTGAGGCGGCGGCATTTGGCCCGGATCTCCATGAGGGACATGTTGGGGCTGTCATCGATGAACAGCGGGGCGTCGTTCATCCGGCCCATGGTGGTGGCGATCTTGGACCACTGCTCGTCCTTGATGGTGCCCTTGCGGAGGTCCTGCAGGCCAATGGTGGCTTCCGCTGAAAGCAGTCGCATGGCGATTTCGTTCCGGCCCATTTCGAGCGAGAACATTACTGTGGCCAGGTTGTTCTTGATGGCGGCCGAGCGGGCAAAGTCAAGGGCGAAGGTGGATTTACCAACGGCAGGGCGTGCCGCGATAACGATCATCTGGCCCGGGTGCAGGCCGTGGGTCAGTTCGTCCAATTCGTAGAATCCCGTAGGAACACCGGTCATGCCTTCGCCGCGATGGCCGGAGGCCTCGATCTCGTCCACGGTGGATTCCATGACGTCCTTCAACGCCACGTAATCCTCAGCGGTGCGCTTTTCGGCAACCGCATAGACCTCGGCCTGGGCCTGGTTGACGAGGTCCTCCACCTCGCCGTCCTGGCCGTAACCCATCTGGACGATCTTGGTGCCCGCATTGACGAGGCGGCGGAGCACGGCGCGTTCTGCCACGATCTCGGCGTAGTAGCCGGCATTGGCAGCGGTGGGAACAGTCTGGATGAGCTCGTGCAGGTAGGCGGGACCGCCGATCCTGTTGATCTCGCCGCGCTTGGTGAGCTCATCGGAGACCGTGACGGCATCGGCAGGTTCACCGCGGCCGTAGAGGTCGATGATGGATTCGTAGATGGTCTCGTGCGCCGGACGGTAGAAGTCGTGCCCGCGAACGATTTCGACGACGTCGGCGATCGCGTCCTTGGACAGCATCATGCCGCCCAGCACGGACTGTTCAGCCGGGATGTCCTGCGGAGGTTTCCGGCTCGAGTCTGAAGCGCGTGTGCCCTCGATTGAGTCCAAGTGCGTAACTGACAAGGCCGTCCTCCATTTGTGTACCGCTGCAGGTGTGCAATCCCGGCGGTCCGTAAAGCGCTGTATGCGGGTAGGGATCCCGCCGATTGCTCCTGACCCTGTCAGGCACGTCCGACAAAATAGCGTTCCGTATCCACAAGTTATCCACAGCTAGCTCCGCAGAGGCGCTTCAATCGTTCATGATTTCGGGCCCCGGGGATCCCGGCAGTGAATAACGTGCCCAAAATGGACACTTCAGACACGTTACAGCAGGTGCCGGAACACCCCTGTGGATAACCTGTGGAATAGCACCGCCACGTTGTGCACAGACTGTGGGTTACTCTGTGGATAGAGAAATTCTTTCTGCGGAAACCAGCCTCTGACCTGCGGAAACATCGGAATTCAGCTGTGGACTAAAGAAAGATTTGGCACAAAATCATCCACAGACAATCGGCCGCATCGAGCCCATCAAGCACCAAAGCGTCGCTAAACATGCCGAAAATGTGATGCATCTTACAGTCGCTCGTCGAATTTGACAGAGCTCTCTCAGAAGCCTATGCCCGAAACGGAATGTGCTGTGGATAACCAACTTCTGGCATAAGCTCTAGGCATGGGGATGAACTTTGGTGACGTGCTGACGATTGTCCTTCCACTCCTGATCCCGGTGGGCCTGCTCTGGGCCTTGACTGCGGCCTTCAAACCCCGCGACACAGGAGTGTCCGACGCCGAAAGGTATCAGCGCGAATTGGCCGCACGCTCCGCCGCGCACCAAGCCGCCCAGGCACAGGCCGCCTTGGCGCTGCGCGCCCGCATAGAGGCGTCCACCAAGCCCAGCCAGAACGCTGCCAGCCACAATGGGCAAGCGCAGCAGCGGGCACCCATCCAGGCCCAAACCGGACCGTCCCAGCCGGCCGGGCGTCCGAATCAGCAGCCCGCTGTCCTTCCCAATGGTGAACTCAACCCGCAACTGGCTTTTGAATTGCAAAACCTTGTCCGCAGCGGCAAGAAGATCGAAGCCATCAAAGTCCTACGCCAGGCCACGCACTCAGATTTGCTTACCGCCAAGAACTACGTAGATCGGCTCTGACACCGCCATGGATTCCATCCTTATTCCGCTGCTGATCCTGATTGCGGTCATCGCAGGCGTACTCCTGCTCATTCGGTCCTTCACCAAGCGCGCCGCCGAAACGAAGGCAGGTGGCGCAGCAGCTTCGAAGGACCCGGTGGAGTTGGCCAAGGAGTCCGCAGCCAAACTCAACCAGGAGCAGCATCGCCAGATCTACTCACTGATCGCCCGGGGACAGGGAATGGCGGCCATCAAGCTGTACCTGCAGGCGACTGGTGAAGGACTGCGGGCCTCACGTGATGCTGTCGGCGCACTGGCAGCCCACCCGCAACCGTTTACCCCTGAAGTTCCCGCCAAGGACCTGCTGGCCGACGACGACGATGAGCCCGAGCGCTTCCCGTACAGGTACCGGGCAATCGTCAGCAAGGGCGACGTGACCCGCGAGGTAAGCAGCAACATGCTCAACGACGAGATTTACGGCCGCATCCGGACCCTGGCGAAGAGCGGTGACGTCGAAGGTGCAGCTGTGGCACTCACGCGCCATTCTGATATCACCATCAAGCAAGCGCGCGAGTTTATCGAACTCCTGGACGACTAGAAATCGTTAGAAGTCGAATAGCTCGCCGAGGAAGCCTTCCTTCTTCTTGCGCTTGCGGCCGTGCTGGTCGCGACGGTCGTAGTCGCCCCGGCGGTCGTAATCCCGCCTGTCCCGATCGTCGTAGCGCGGCTGCTGGGGACGGGACTCGAACGGGTTGTACAGGGGCGGCGGGGCGATCGGGGGCTGGGGCGGTGCTGCTGCCGATCGGGCCGGGGCCGGGCCGGTCTCAGCCGAAACGCGGTCAATGATCTTGTCCAGCTCCCCGCGGTCCAGCCACACTCCCCTGCATTGCGGGCAATAGTCGATCTCTACGCCGCCCCGCTCGCTCATCACCAGGTCAATTGAATCCACAGGACACTTCATGCCTGCCCCAACGTTCGGCGGAACGGAATAGTTCGGGCCCGGCCAGCCCCGGCCGCTTGGTCGGGCTACCTTCCAGCCGAAATTCCAGCCAGCAACTGCTCGAACGGGAGTGATTCCAGCGCATCGTTTTTGCGGTGAGGCTGGTCTCCGCTGAGCAACTGCACCAGCTCGCCCGCCGCCCGGTCTACCCGCGACGAAAGGGGCGAGCCGCCGTCGTCGGTGTTCCCCCAGTCCTGGGGCCCCGCGAAGACGCCGGTCGAAGCAATCCTGGTCCGCAGGTAGCTGAAGAGCGGGCGCATAGCGTAGTCAAGGACCAACTGGTGGCGGTCGGTGCCACCGGTGGCGCCGAGCAGAACAGCCTTGCCGTCCAGGGATTTGGGATCGAGAACGTCGATGAAGGACTTGAACAACCCGCTGTAGGAGGCGCTGAAGACGGGGCTGACGGCGATGATGGCGTCGGAATCCTCGACGCCGGCAATCACCTCAGCGAGGCGCGGCGCGGCGTAACCGGTCACGAAGTTGTTGGCGATGTCCACGGCAAGGTCGCGCAGTTCGACGATGTCGATCCTGGCCTCGTAACCGGCCGCACGCAGCTGCCGCTCGGTGGACGCTGCCAACTGGTCAGCCAACAGGCGGCTCGACGACGGGACGCCCAGACCGGCGGAAAGTACGGTGATGCGGCGGGTTTCCATGGCATTCTCCTATTGCTCGTTCATTCGGTTTACATGCATTTGCATCTACATCAATGAACCGAGGCGGCTCTCCATGTATTCCCGCGGTTGCGCTAACTGGCCCCGAGTCCCGCCAGGAAGGCCGTGGTGGCAGACGATATCTGCTTCTGGGCTACGTCCCGGGCCACAGCGGGCTCACCATCGCCGGGCTGCTCGCCGTAGTCCCCGAAGTAGGCGTGGTTCCCGCCCTGCACCGCCAGGAAGGCGGCGTCGGAGGGAAGCAGTTGACGGGATGCGACTATTTTGCCCGGCGTACTCAGCCCGTCCTCGGTGCCGGAAATAGACAGCACCTTCAGGTCGGCACGATCCCGCAGGGAGTCGACCGGATAGGAAGCAAAGAGCAGCAAGCCCGCGACGTCCTTGTTGTTCAAAGCGAAGGAGCTCGCACTGACGCCACCAAGGGAATGTCCCCCCACGGCCCACGTCCTGATGCCCGGATGGTCCGACATGGCACCCCTGGCCTGGTTGCCGTCGAGAAGGCTGAGATTAAGGGGTTCCTTGAGGATGACTACCAGGATTCCGGCGTCGACAGCGGGCCTGAGAATATCCGCATAGGCCCTCGCCTCGACCTTGGCGCCCGGATAGAAAACCAGGCCGCGGGCTGCCTGCCCGCCCACCGGCGACATGGTGATCGCCGTCGGGGTTTCCGCCACGGAAATTTCCGACGCGGCCACCGCCGAGGCCCCTTGGTAAGCGAAGGGGCTGAGCCACGCCAGGGCTGCCACCAGCGCCAGGACCGCGGCCCGGCCTAACCACGCGCCTGCAGCGCGAAGGGCGGAGCGACGACGGCGCACCTCGCGCCCTCGCCAGAGCAGGACACCCCAAAGAAGCCCGACGACGACGGCAGCCACCAATATTGACGGCAGCAGCGGGTGTGCTCGCAGCACGGCCGGATTGCCGATCAGCATTCCCGCCGGCACCAAAACCAGGGCCGCCGCGCAAAGCCAGGAGGCCCAGAAAAGGGCAGGGCGGTTGGTGGTTTCAAGGCGGGCAGAATGTAGGGTCATATCATGGAGATAATTCCCGGCGTGATGGTCCGCCCCTGGAACTACTGCCTCCTGGCCGCGTTCGTGGACAGGAAATCGAACAGCTTGTCCCTGGCCTCCCGCGCCTCACCAAAGTTCAGATGGAACTGGTACTCGTGGGGAAGTTCCGGCTGATGGTCAGCAGGCCAGAACAATTCCGTGACGGGAACTCCGGCCTCCTTCAACCGGTTGCTGTAAGGAACCGACTGAAGCCACGTCAGCCCGTCACCGTTTCCTCCGCTGATGAACGTCGGTGGGAAGTCCTTCTGGACGAAGTCGATGGTGGACATGGTTGCGCCTGCGTAGGTTGCGGACCAGTCCTTGGTGCCGGTGTAGGCCCAGAGCGAAGTCTTGAAGCCCCAGGCCACAATGCCGTTGAGATCTGCCATGGCCCGGAGATCGTACACACCGCAGTGCAGGATGGTAGCGGCCAAGTCTGATTTCTGCAGGGCGGGCTGAACACCCAGAAGGTTGGCGTACGCGGGATTCACGGTGAGCGTCGTCAGCTGGCTGGCCAACTGCGCGCCGGCGGAATCCCCTGCCAGGACGATCCGTCCCGGGTCCACGTTCAGCTCCGCAGCATGTGCCTTGATATAGGCGAGGGCGTCGTTGATGTCGCGCACGGCTGTGGGATACGTCGCCTCAGGGGCGATCGGGTAACCCAATCCGATGGTGGTGTAGCCCTCTGCTGCAAGAATCCGGAGGTACGGCTCAACATCCCGTTGCGCGCCGGAAATCCATGCGCCTCCGTGGATCCATACGATCGCGGGAAGCGCTGCGGTAGTCCCGGCAGGAGTAAAGGCGTCGAAGGTCGATCCAGGCTTGTAGGCGATCCCCATGTGGGTCTGCAGCGGAGTATCGGGGATGTACGGCGTCATTTCGTCGATGGTGGCCTGCGCGCCGCGTTCAAAAACGCTTCGAATCACCATCGCCGAGGGCCATGGCGTTGCGGAAAGCGCCAAAAGCAGAACCAACACCACGAGGATCGCCAGATCGAGTTTCCGGAGGCGCCTTGTGCGCTTTGGACGGACCCGCGGACCGGCAGCTGTTGCCGCCTCCTTCTCCGCGCTGGCCTGAAGTGATTCCAACGGTCCCATCACACACTCCCCCTGTCGATGCACCTGTGGACCATGCTAAGGGCAAAGACTGCCACGCAGGGGGCACCCGCCACAGTCATGTTTCCGGTCCGGCAGAGATGAAACCTTGCAGTACGGGTCCAAGATCATAGTCTGGGAGGCATGACACAGGAAGCAATCGCCCCGCTGGACGGCGTCCGGGTCCTTGAGCTCGGAAATTACATTGCCGCACCCACCGCCGGCAGGCTGCTGGCGGACTTCGGCGCGGAGGTCATCAAGGTGGAACGCCCCGGGACCGGCGATGAGCTCCGCAACTGGCGACTCCACAAGGGCACCACGTCCATGCTGTACCGGACGTTGAACCGCAACAAGAAGTCAGTCGTCCTGGACATGCGTACCGAGGCAGGAAAGCAGGCCGTGCTGGACCTCGTCGCAAACTCCGACATCCTGCTGGAAAACTTTCGGCCCGGCACCTTGGAAAGGTGGGGTCTGGGGCCTGAGGTCCTCAACGAGGCCAACCCGGACCTCATCGTCACCCGCGTCTCTGCGTTCGGACAGACGGGGCCACTGTCAGGACGGCCCGGTTTTGCCGCCGTCGCCGAAGCATACGGCGGGTTCCGCAACCTGGTGGGCGACCCGGACCGGGCACCAGTTCGGGTGGGCGTCTCCATTGGCGACTCGATCGCGGGCCTCTATGCCGCCTTCGGCTCCGTGATGAGCCTGTACCAGCGTGAAGCACGACGCCGGGACGCGGCTGGTGCGGTTCCGCTCGCCGAACGCATCATCGACGTCGCGTTGAATGAGGCAATGTTCTCCATGATGGAGTCACTGATCCCGGACTACCAGGCCTACGGCGTGGACCGGCAACGCGTCGGTGGCCGCATGGAAGGTATTGCCCCCTCGAATGCCTATGTGTGCGGGGACGGGGCGAGCATCGTAGTGGCGGGAAACGGCGACTCGATCTTCCAGCGGTACATGCACACGATCGGGCGGCCCGACCTTGCCGAGGATCCCGGGCTGCAAACCAATGCCGGGCGCTGGGTCAAGCGTGAAGAGTTGGACCAGGCCATCGGTGAGTGGGCCTCGACCCTGGGCGCTCCGGAGGCCCTTGCCGTCCTTGAGGCCGCCGGAGTCCCGGCCGGACCTATCTATACAGCGGCCGATATCAGTGCGGACGGCCAGTACGCTGCACGCAACATGATCCAGAAATTCGACGTCTCCACAGGCGAGGAAATCCTCTCCGACGTAGGTTTCCCCGGCATTGTTCCCGTGATCGGTGAGCAGTCCTTGCCCATCCGGAACCTGGGGCCGGACCTCGGCGAGCATACCCAGGAGGTACTGGGTGGCCTCCTGAACATGGACGCGGCCCAGATCAAAGCGGCTTCAGGAAGCGACGAGGTAATACAGCCATGAACTCCCTTTCCAGCCCGTTCGGCAACGCAATCCTGCGGGATGTGACGCTGCGCGACGGACTCCAACTCACCGGTAAAATCCTGCCGACGGAACGGAAGGTCGAGACGGTCCGGGAGCTCCTGCGCTTGGGCGTACCAGCGATCGAGCTGGGTTCAATGGCACGGGCCGACCTGGTGCCCACCATGGCCAACACCCTTGAAGTTGTCCAAGCACTGACCGCTGACGAACTGGAAAAGTGCTGGATCTGGGTGGCGACGCCTGGCCATGTAGCAAAGGCATCGGCTGCGGGAGCACGGAATTTCCAGTACTGCCTGTCCGCCTCGGATTCCCACAACAAGGCAAACATTGGCCGGACCACTGACCAGAGCCTGGCTGCCTTGCCGGACGCCGTCGACATCGCCACATCGGTCGGCGGAGCGATTCAACTGTGCATCGCAACGTCTTTCACGTGCCCGTTCGAAGGATATGTTCCGGAAGAGCGCGTCCTGTCGATCGCCAACGACCCCCGAGCGGCGGGCACCACGGACATCGTCATTTGCGACACCTTGGGCCAAGCAGTTCCGGCCCAGGTGGCCCAACTGGTCGCCCGGGTCCGGGACGAATCCCCTGCCCGCCGGATCGTCTACCACGGCCACGACACCTGGGGGCTGGGCGTGGCCAACACGCTGGCAGCGATCCAAGCCGGTGCCGCGATGGTGGACGGCGCACTCGGCGGTTTGGGAGGATGCCCGTTTGCACCAGGCGCCAGCGGCAACACCTCCAGCGAAGACATCCTGTTTGCCACCCGGCCCGGCTGGTTGAACCCGGAGGTCTTCGGCGAACTGGTGCTCCTGTCCGGTAAGTTGCTGGAGGAGCTGGGAGAACCCAACCGCTCCAAGGCAGCACAAGGTGCCCGATCCAAAGCCGCAGCGTTCGAATGGGTAATGCCCGGACTTTAGCCTTTGCGTCCAGCTCCGCCCACTGCCATCAATCCCAGGCGCTTGAGGGTTTCACGGTTCCGAACGCCGATCACTGGATCCCGTAACGCCTTGGGCACGAACTTTCCGGGGCCACGGACGGCGTCCTCGGAAATGGAAACCCGGCATTGGGCGCTTCCGATGGGCTCCAAAGTAATGAGCACCTCCGCCTCGCCCATGGGCCAACCCCTTGCCAGGAGCTTGAGTTCCCTGGCGGGCTCCATGCCGGTGACGCTGGTGTTGTCGTCGATGAGGAACGGCCAGGAGCCTACTGAATGGTGGAGCCGGGCACCTACCTGCGGCCATTGATCGTCCACGGCGCGGATCCGCGATGCGCCTACCACCCAGCCGGAGTAAAGCCACCCGTCGGCCATCACATCCCAAATGCGCTCGGCCGATGAGTCAAGTACCTCGGTCACTGTCGACATCTGTTGCCCTTCCACGCGTTGCCCGGCCTCATCGCTACCACAAGCTAAGCATGCTTACTGTCTGCCTGCCAGCGATTGGGCAATTAAGGCGAGGGCTTGCTGGCCTTTCCATCGAGCCAGAGCGTGTCCGAGTCGTCACGGTGCGTGCCGTCCGAACCCACGTGCTTGCTGTCGATCTTCGGGCCGTTCTTGATGACGTGGACCAATGCCATTCCGTGTCCGCGCCCCAAACCATAATCGGCCTTCAACCATTCAAGGATGGTTCCCGCCTTAACGGACGGGTCGTTGAAGCTCTTGCTTTCCGCAATTTCCACCAATTGCCTCGGCGTCAGCCCTGTCTTGTCCTCGACAGCGTCGAGGTATGCCTGGAAGGACATAAATAGTGCCTTTCGTCGGTCGCCGCGGCCCTCATGGCGAGATCCGTGGGAAAGAAAACTCCAAGTACGCGCGACTCTACTGGATGCCGCCGACAACGAGACAGAAGAGGGTGTCCGCGAGCATGCAACCACCTACACTGGCAGCATGCGCGGAGAGCTGACGATGCGGGCTTCGGCTTCAGTCGTGACCTTCTTCAGCACCGTGGCCCTCCTGGCCGGATGCACCGGACCTGGCACCGGCGCACCTGCCGTTGAAACACCCTCCGCCACCTCGCAGAAAGCCATCACTGTTGAGGTCAACCAGTCCCGGGACCAGTACGGCAAACAGGCCATCCAAATCCAGCTGACCAACACCACGGATGCGTCGCTCACCGTGAGCAGCGCCCGGCTGAAATCACCCCTGTTCGAGCAGGACATCGTGTGGAGGCCGTCGGAGGGCGGACTGGTCCTGCCGCCCAAGCAACCCAAGAGTGTTCCCACGGCCCTGCCCGCGCCGGCCTGCGACACACCAAAAGACACCAGCACGGACCTCACCGCGAAAATCGACTATGCAGAAGCAGGCAAGGACCCCGTTCCGCAAACCTCCGGCGCATCCGACCCCTTCGGCGTCCTCCCCCGGAACGCAGGCGAGCTGTGCCTCGCAGCCCAAGCAGCCGACGTCGCCAGCATGGTCCTGGACCCGAAACTGGAGGTTGCAGCTGACGGCGGCACCGCCGTCGTACGCCTTCTGATAACGCCAGCAGCCGACGGCGGCTCCCATCGGACGCTGACCATCCAGGGCATCGACGGGACACCCCTGCTGGCCGAAGCCGACAACCAGCCGTGGCCCCACAACGTCGATATCAGGCAGGGCGCTGCGCCCATGGAACTCGCATTGGGAATCCGTCCGGCACGCTGCGATCCGCATGCCGTGGCGGAGGACAAGGTAGGGACATTGCTGCCACTCAGGGTCACAGTGGGTGACCGCGAAGGCCTGCTGAAAATCGCGGCGTCAGTTGACCTGCGGGGCCGCATCTACGACTTCGTTACTGCTGCGTGCGGTGACGGATAACGCGGATTCAGTCGTCGAAGTGGGCCACGACATCCGGCTGCCCGGAAATACGGTCCACCATCGACTGCGCAACGGAATGGAGTTTTTGGTTGCGATCGCTCGAAGCCCGCCGCAGTACCTCGAATGCCTCACCCTGGGTGCATCGGTTTTGGGCCATGATCATTCCGCAGGCGAGATCTATGACTGTCCTGGTGTCCATGGCGGCTTTTAGATCGTCCCCGCGCTGATCAGCGGCCGCAATCCTGATGGCCAGCCGCATTGCTTTACTCGACATCTCCACGAAAAGCACAGCATCGGCAATTCTCTCCTCCGTGAAGACCCCCGGGGTAGGAGAGAAGAAATTCAACACCGCGGCCGAATCCGGGCCCAAGGTCATGGGGACGCCCAGAGCACTTTTGATCCCTGCCGCGTCCAGCGCGCTCCGATACTCCGGCCAGCGCGGATCGGAATCAACATCTCCCAGAAGGACCGGCACACCACTGTCCAGGGCGTCGACGCACGGCCCCGAACCCAAGGACTGTTCAATCCGGTCCAACATCAGGGCACGTTCGCTGCTGCCTCCAATCGTGGCAGTTCGTTTACGGCGCCTCAGTGTCACCGCACACTCAATGTGCGTGGCGCACACCCTGGTCATCATGCCTGCGGCGAAGCCGGTCAGTCCGTCCAGGAACGCCTTGACGTCCTCGGTCCCGGCAATGAGGTCGACCAACCGCTCGAATTCTCCCGCCCAGTCTCCTTCACCCATGACCTCAATCTAGAGAACCCCGCCGCTTGCCACAACAGTCCGGCAGGAATGCTTGGCTAGCCGATGATCGGGAGCGCTAATGGCGCGCTTTCCACCCTGACCGTAACGTTCGCTTCCACCCTCTTGACTTCACCGTCCATTTGGTACGGCAACGGCTTGAGGGTGGTGAACTCGTAGCTGCTGACGCTCGGTTGATCCCCCAAACCCTGGGTGGTGGCACGCAGCGCTGTCAGCAGGACGCGCCACTTGGGCATGTGCGGAAAAACGATGACCTCGAATTTACCGTCCTTGGGCAGGTTGTCCGCTTCGCTCAGCGTGGCGTACTTGGCCATCTCCGGAATGTTGGCGAAAACCAGGCTATCGAATTTATGCCGCTTACCATCCTCCAGGCGGATGGCGAAAGGCTCGAATTTGGAGAAAGTCTGTATTACGGTGACCATTTCCTTGAGCGCGCCCTTGCTGCCTTTTTCCAGTTCGGTGGCCACAACCGGGGTCAGGCCAAATCCGATATAGGAGTGCGCATATTCCAGGGGCTCATGGTCTTTTTGGCCCGTGTGGATCCGGAGAAGGTCGATCGAGTGGACCCGACCCTCGGCAATGGCCTCTTCCAAGGGTTTTGAGGCGGTAATCCGGCTATGGTCGTTGGCATTACCTGCAGCCCTCACGGCACAAACGGCCCGCGGGTTGCCGGCCTGCATGACACCGTTCACCACCTCGTTGTATCCGCCGTCGCCACTCACGGAAACCACAAGGACGTCCCCTCCCTTCTCCGCTGCTTCGCGCGCCAAATCAACTGCGTGGCCTGCATGCTCCGTGGGCTGGAGGGTGATCTCGGGCCGGTATGTGAGGAGACTCTTTAACTTGTCGTGCAGCTGCTGCGCCAACTCAGGCGCGTCCCCCGTGCTGTTGGGATTGAAAATAATGACGATCGACTCAAAGGTCCGGGCAGAATCCACGATGTGCTCCTGATTCATTGCGAGGGCCTTACTGGCGGCTGTTTTCCTCGAAGCTCCCATAGTATTCGCAAACGTGATGGGGTTCCGGATGGAGCGTGAACGTGAAAGCATGAAACGTGCCGTAGAAGCCGGGGTACACGACAATCAGCCTGACGCAGTCCGGTGCTGTGTCAGCGGTGGGGGGCTCGAATGCAAGACTCACGGGAAACAGCGAGATCGCTTGTCCTGGATCATGAAATCACCCTTGAGGATTTATGGGCCTGGTACTGGGCCAACGGCGGAAATGCCAAACAGTGGGACTTTGACGCCTACCTGTTCGGAATCGAAGAGCGCGATCCGTTCGACTTGAAGATTCTTGCCTGGGCCATGGAAGACCTCGAGGCCCGACCAGTTCTGTGACCTGGCAACCGGGACCAAACACCCCCGGTAGGGTTACACCATGGGGACGGTTCTTGAGGTTGAAAGCCTGAGTGTGGGCTATGCCGGCGATCCTGTATGTGGCGAGGTATCGGCCTCTGTGGCGGCCGGAGAAGTACTGGGAATCGTAGGCGTCAACGGCGCAGGGAAGTCGACCGTGGCACGGACCATCGCCGGTCGGCAGTCTCCGCTTGCAGGGGACGTCAAGGTCAATGGCCTCCTGATTGATCCGGACGCCGTTCCGTTCCGCCGCCAGGTCGCGGCCGTCTTCGATGACGACCTCTTCTTTCCCTCCCTCACAGTCCGGGAGCACCTGCTCCTGATCGCCCGCGGGCATTCGCTGGAGAACCCCGAGACCAGGGTTGACGAGGAATTGGAGTTCTTCGGCCTCCTGGGAAGGGCCCACGCGATACCCGACGCCTTGTCATCGGGCCAGCGACGGCGACTGCTCCTGGCTGCCGGTTTGATCCGCCCGTCGTCCCTCCTGATCCTGGACGAGCCCGAACAGCGGCTCGATCCCCGGATGCGCGTCGCCGTGGGTGCGCGCATCGCGGAACACGCCGATCAGGGTGGAGCGGTGGTCCTTGTCACCCATGATCCGCAACTGCTGCTCGCCATTGCTTCCACCTGCCTGGTTATTGGTGATGAGGTCCGGGAACTTGATCCTGAGCACGGCGCTTCGGTCATTTCCGGATCCTGAAGCGATGAGTACTGACGTCTCCCGGCAGGGCCGGATACTCTCGGCCGAGATCGTGCGGTTCACCCGCCGGTCCGCCCGACGCTACCGGCGCAGTCGATCCTCGTTAGGTGACCGCTTCGTTGACGCCTACAGCTGGGGCCTGGGCATAGGTGTTTCCCTGACTATTGCGGCATCGTTTGTCCTGGCGCTGCGCAACGAAATTGCCGGCAGGGCCTCGACCTCGGGCAGCATCGTCCGGGAACAGTGGCTCGTCCTACCGGAACCTGTCCTGTGGACATGCCTGACCTTCGTTGTCCTCATCGCTGTGGGCAACCTCGCCGGGAAGCTTGGCCCATTGGCAGTCAACGGACCAGAGAGCTCCTGGTGGCTACCCCTCCCCCTGGACCGCCGCCCCATGGTCCTGCCTCCATTCCTCCGCAAGACTGCCCTTGCCGCCGCCGGATCCGTGATCGCCTACGTACCCTTCAGCATGGTGACAGCCGCGGACCGGAACCCCCTGGAGCACCTTTGCTCTGCGCTGACTTTTGGAGCAGCTGCCGTGATCGCGGTGGTCATGGCCGCCGTCCAGCAGCTCCGTTTGCTGGGTCCTTTGATCGGCCGAATGGTTAGCGCAGTGCTGCTTGCGGCCTGCTCGGCCGCCACGTTGATGTCGGCCTCCCCCTGGCCGGCAGCGTTAGCCGCAGTCGTCGCCGTCGGACTCGCCGCCGTGGTGGGGCCGCGCGCCGGCAGGGTGGCCGGTGAGGAGCTGGTGCGGGGCGGTGCCGTCGCCGGCCACGCCGGCGCATCGTTGTTCATGATGGATTCCAATGAGGTACTCCGTGCCCTAGGCGCCGGGCGGAAGAAGGTCGACGGCGGCCGGGCGGCCAGGTTCTATACCCGCCCGCCGCGTGGCCCGCTCGGGGCATTGATCCGAGCCGATGTTGTGGCCTTCCTCAGGCTGAACCCGCCACTGGTCCCGCCGGTCATGTGGTTTGCAGGCAGCGTTGCGTTGCTCCTGGTGGAAGGCGGGCTGCCCGGGTTCGTCCAACTGGCAGTGTTGGTCATCGCAGGCTGCGCCACGGCTTCGGGCATGGGCACGGTGGCGCGCAAGACGGCCATGCTTCCCGAAATCGACGCGCTGTTGCCTCTCCACCCGGCGCTGGTACGAATCAGTCGGATGCTCATGCCGTGCTTGGCCATGGCCGCCTGGATGGGCCTCCTGAGCGTCGTCCTGGTCTCCCTGGGCGCCTCCACTCCAGCATTGATTGCAGTGGGTGCCATGGCAGGAATCGGCATGGGCGCCGGCAGTATCCGGGCGGCGATCCGCACACAGCCGGACTGGTCCGCACCACCGGTGGAGACCCCCTTTGGTCCCGTCCCCCGCGCCCAGCTGGGATCCCTGCTCCGGGGACTGGACGTCACCATCCTGGCCATGATTCCGCTCATGGTGGCTTTGTACCTTGGATACGTACCGTCACTCGTGGCTGGTGCGCAGCTGGTGTTCAGTGCGGGCATAGTCCTGGTGGTTGCGCTATCCCGCCCTAAGCACTCGTAAACGACGCATTACAAGAGCACGGTCCCTTGGATGCAAGTAGCTGAGGCCCCGCCAACCCAAATTTCGCCGTCTTCAGCCTTGACGTGGACGCGTCCAGCGCGGCCCAACGCCGTGCCCTGAGCCGCTGTGTACTCGTCCGGTGCGCGCCCGCTGCCTATCAACCATTGGGCTGCGCCCGCATTAAAACTGCCCGTCACCGGGTCTTCGGTCATCGCGTCGTGGGCAATGAAAGTCCGGACTTCAAAATCGACGTCGGAACCCGCCTCGTGCGGGCCGATCACGCCCACCTTCAAATCACCCATTGCTGCGAGGTCGGGCTCGATGCCCAACACCTGCCGGGCCGATTCCAGGAGCACGCCGATCCACGCCGGACCGTTGACCAGCCACGACGTATCCAGCAGCGCTTCCTCAGGAAGCCGCAAACCGGCTGCGAGCTGCGCGCGAACCTCGTCCGAAGCCGGCCCGGAGCGCGTCAGCGGCGGCGCAGCAAAAGCCAACCGTCCGGCGTCGTGCTTCACCCGGACCAAGCCTGCCCCGCACTCCTGCACCACTACGCCATCCGTCTTGGGCACTCCCCCGGCCTGGAGCCAGGTATGCGCGGATCCCAGGGTGGGGTGCCCGGCAAAGGGGAACTCCTCGCTGGCTGTGAAGATCCGAACCTTGTAGTCGGCAGCGGGGTCGCTGGGTGGCAGGAGGAACGTGGTCTCGGACAGGTTGGTCCAATTGGCGAAGTGCTGCATGGTCTCGCCGCTGAGCCCTTCCGCATCCACGACGACGGCGAGCGGGTTGCCGAGGTAAGGGCGGTCGGAAAAGACGTCTACCTGATGGAATGGTCGGTTACGGGGGGCGCCGGAAGTCACTGATGCAGGCTATCACCGAGTGGTGGCCGGTCCACGCCTGGTCTGGGAGACTACGGGCATGGCAGAGAACAAGACACAGCCCACGGACGTCTCCGTGGAAGACTTCCTGGCAGCGGTGGAACATCCCCAACGGCGGAAAGACGGCTTGGAACTGCTGGACATGATGCGCCAGGCCACCGGCCAGGAAGCGGTGATGTGGGGGCCAACGATCGTAGGATTTGGCAGCTACCACTACAGATACAGCAGTGGCCGCGAGGGCGAGGCCGCCGCCGTCGGCTTTTCTCCCCGCAAGGCGAACCTGGTGGTGTACGGCATCACCGGCAGCCATGAGGCGGAGGATCTCTTGCCGAAACTTGGGAAATACAAAACAAGCACTGCCTGTGTGTACATCAACAAGCTGGACGACGTGGACCGGAGCGTCCTGGCAGAACTGGTCCATGCCGGCTACCAGCACGTCATGAGCGAACTGCACACCCCCTGACATCCCGCGCCCCTGCCCGCCACCCTCGCTGGGATATAAGGGCACAGAAAAGCCCCCACCACCGGAAACCGGAAGTGGGGGCCTTCTTTGTAGTCAGGGACTACTTGCTGGCTACGACCTCGAGGTCGATGACAGCGGAAACGTCCTCGTGCAGGCGAACGTTGGCCTGGTACGAACCGACAGACTTGATGTGGTTCGGCAGTTCAACGTTGCGCTTGTCGATGGAGCCGAGGCCAGCGGCCTCAACAGCAGCAGCGACATCAGCAGGCTTGACGGTGCCGAAGAGACGACCGGACTCGCCGGCCTTCACCTCGAGCTTGACCTTCTTGGAGGACAGTGCCTGAGCCTGGGCCTGTGCAGCTTCAACGGAAGCGTGCGCACGAGCAGCGCGTGCAGCCTTGATGGACTCAACCTGCTTCTCGCCACCCTTGGACCAGGTCAAAGCGAAGCCGCGGGGCAGCAGGAAGTTACGTGCGTAACCGTCCTTGACCTCGACAACGTCGCCAGCAGCACCGAGACCGGTTACTTCGTGGGTCAGAATGAGCTTTGCCATGTTAGTTAATCCCTTCCCTTAGCCGCGGCCAGCGCCGGAGTAAGGCAGCAGAGCAACTTCGCGGGCGTTCTTGATTGCCTGGGCGATCTTGCGCTGTTCCTGAACGGTAACGCCAGTGACGCGACGAGCGCGGATCTTTCCGCGGTCGGAGATGAACTTGCGCAGCAGTGCTACGTCCTTGTAGTCGATGACAGTGATGTCAGCGGCCTTCAAGGGGTTGGACTTTGGTTTGGGCTTACGGAGTTCAGCCTTAGCCATCGTGGAGCTCCTTTTCTATGGAGCCCGTGGATATTGATCCACGGGATGGTGGTGTTCGACGGCGGTGATCGCCAAGGTGCCTTTCGGCAGTCCCGGTGAGCGACCGGCGTCGGACGTTTATGTGTTGTTTAGAAGGGAGGTTCGGAATCCGGGCCGTTGCCCCAACCGCCGCCTGCATTGCTGACCCCGGGCGTGGCCCAAGGATCATCCTGCTGTGCGGGCTGGTTGTTGCCGCCCCAGTTTCCACCGGAGTTGCCGCCACCCTGGTTTCCACCAGGAGCGCCACCTCCAAAGCCACCGGAATTACCGGCGTTACCGCCACCGAAGCCGCCCTGGCCACCGCCGGAGCGCTGGGTACGGTTGACTTTGGCGTTGGCGTAACGCAGGCTGGGGCCGATTTCGTCGACCTCAAGCTCGATAACGGTGCGCTTCTCGCCTTCTTTGGTTTCGTAGGAACGGCTCTTCAAACGACCGGAAACGATGACGCGCATACCCTTGGTCAGGGATTCGGCCACGTTCTCGGCTGCTTCGCGCCATACCGATGCGCGGAGGAACAGGGTTTCCCCGTCCTTCCACTCATTGGACTGGCGGTCAAAGGTCCGGGGAGTAGAAGCGATGGTGAAGTTCGCTACTGCTGAGCCAGACGGGGTGAACCGCAGCTCGGGGTCATTGGTGAGATTACCGATGACCGTAATAGTGGTTTCGCCTGCCATCTACTGCCTCCTTGTTCGTTCCTGCGGGGTAAAGATCTGAAAGGGGCTGATTACTCAGCAACAACCTTCTGGTCTTCAGGGCGGATGATCTTGGTGCGCATGATCGTCTCGTTGAGAGACAGCTGGCGATCAAGTTCCTTGGCGGTAGCCGGAGCAGCGGTGAAGTTCACCACGGCGTAGATACCTTCGGACTTCTTCTTGATGTCGTACGCCAGACGGCGACGGCCCCAGATGTCTACCTTTTCGATGGTTCCACCATCGGTGGTGATGACATTGAGGAACTTCTGAAGCGACGACTCTACGGTACGTTCTTCGACCTCGGGGTCGATGATTACCATCAATTCGTAAGGACGCATATGTGAACCCACCTCCTTTGGGCTAAGCGGTTACGGTATTTCCGTAACAGGAGGTTCATTTGCGATGCTGTGCCAGCTCCCCACCGAAAATTCCGCGGGAGGGCCTAACACAGACTTCAATATCTTAGTGCATCTCCTGCACCCAAAGCTATTCGAGCGGATCCACGACGGAAACCGGGAAGCTGTCCTATGTGGATAACACTGGTGGCCATGCAGTGAATACTGGATCCATGACCGTCCTGAAGCCGATTGTTCTGTTCGTTTTGGCCGCTGTCGCAGAGATCGGCGGAGCCTGGTTGATCTGGCAGGCCGTTCGTGAAGGACGCGCGTGGTGGTGGGCCGGGCTGGGGATCATCGCGCTGGGAATCTACGGATTCTTCGCAGCCTTCCAGCCGGACGCCCACTTCGGCCGGGTCCTTGCCGCGTACGGCGGCGTCTTCATCATCGGCTCGCTGGCATGGGGCATGCTGGTTGACGGCTTCCGCCCCGACCGCTGGGACGTCATCGGAGCCGCAGTCTGCCTTGTGGGGGTGGGCGTGATCATGTTCGCACCCCGCTCCGGCGCCTAGGCGCATGGAGGCCTGCGGCGCATAGAGGCGCGCGGCGCACAGAGGCGCGCGCCCACGCGCATGCCGCGGCATGGAACGACGAAACCCCCGGTCCGAAGACCGGGGGTTCATTGTGCGCGGAGGGGGACTTGAACCCCCACCCCCTTTCGAGGACTAGCACCTCAAGCTAGCGCGTCTGCCATTCCGCCACCCGCGCAAGGTGATCAGGGGAAAAACAGTGTTTCGTTTTTCTCCTCGACAGCGACAAAGACACTAACACGAGGAACGCCAATACGTGGATTCCTGCTCGTTTGATGGCATCCGGTCGGGCGTGGTTCGCGCGGGGGTCCGCAGCGGCTAACTATGGTGGGCAAATGAGCAACGTCAGAGTCAGACGCAGCAGGTTGCGCTTCCTCGTCATGATCATCGCTGGAGCGGCAGCTGTTATTGCCACGGGTATCGCTGGGAATTGGGTGGACGCCCCTGCAGTCGGATGGGCCACGGCCGCGTTCATCTACGTCGCATGGGTGTGGCTGGTGATCGGCCGCATGGATCCCGATGACACCCGCCGGCACGCCACCAGTGAAGACCCGTCCCGCGGCGTCACCGACCTGCTGATCCTGGTGGCGAACCTTGCCAGCATCGCGGCTGCTGCGGCCGTAATCGTCAATTCACACGCTGAGTCCGACAGCAGCAGACTGGGCTCCGGTGCACTTGCCTTGGCCTGCGTCGCCTTCTCCTGGATGCTCGTCCAGACTCTTTTCACCCTGCGCTATGCCGAGCTCTACTACAGCCCCAAACCGGATGCCGGAGGTGCGGTGGGTGGCATCGGCTTTAACCAGGACAGGCCACCCCAGTACACGGATTTTGCCTACCTCGCCACCAGCTTGGGCATGACCTACCAGGTATCCGACACCAACCTGGGCAACCACCGGATCCGCGTCGAGGCGTTGAAACACAGCTTGTTGTCGTACCTGTTCGGCACTGTCATCCTGGCCGCAACCATCAACCTGGTTATCGGGCTGGCCCAGTAGACGGCCACCCAGGCCTCCGTTAACCACAATGGGGCAGCCGCCGTCGAATGCTGACGGTGGCTGCCCCACTGCGGAAAGACTGTTACGACGCCGGCCCGGAACCGATGTCTGCCCGCTCGGCTTCGGTGGTGGCCGCCTCGAGGCCGGCGGCCCCGCGTTTGCGGTACCGCCACACGCCGATGGCCACGACTACCGCGGCCAGCCCCAGCGAGAGGAACAGCGACTCACGCGTGGAGTCGATGATGACCATGCCGATGACGAGGGCCACGATGGCAGCAATGGCAATCCAGGTGAGATAGGGGAAGAACCACATTTTGAGTTCCAGGTCCTTCGCGGCAGCGCCCATGCGGCGCCGGAGGATCAGCTGCGATACCGAAATGACCAGCCATACGAACAGGGCGATGGCACCGGAGGTGTTCACCAGGAACAGGAACACGGTGTCAGGAGCGATGTAGTTCAGGCCCACGGTGATGAATCCGACCACGGTGGATGCCAGTACCGCTGCGGCCGGAACACCCCGCTTGGAGATCTTCATCCAGGACTTGGGGGCGTCGCCCCGCTGTGAGAGTGAGAACAGCATGCGGCTTGCCGTGTAAAGGCCGGAGTTCAAGCAGGAGAGCACGGACGTGAGGACAACGATGTCCATGATGGTGCCGGCGCCCGGAATTCCGTACAGCTCAATGACTGCAACGTAGGGGCTCTTGGCAACGGAGGCGTCATTCCAGGGCAGGAGGGTGACCACTATGGCGATGGAACCGATGTAGAAGATCAGAATGCGCCAAACGGTGGACTTCACGGCCTTCTTGACGGCGTCCACGGGGTTCTCGGATTCACCAGCTGCGATCGTGGCGATTTCCGCACCGAAGAAGGAGAAGACCACCACGAGGATGCCCGCCAGTACGGCGCCGGGGCCGTTGGGCATGAATCCACCCTGGTCCAGGAGGTTGCTCACGCCCGGTGCGGACACGCCCGGCATCAGCCCAAGGATCGCGGCGATGCCCGCCAGCAGGAAGATGACAATGGCTGCGACCTTGATGGAAGCGAACCAGAATTCGAACTCACCGTAGGACTTCACGGAACCGAGGTTGGTCAGTGTCAGCAGGACCATGAGGACCAATGCCCAGACCCACTGATCGACGCCGGGAACCCAGCGGTGCATGATGGCGGCACCCGCCGTCGCTTCGATACCGAGCACAATGATCCAGAACCACGCATAGAGCCAGCCAATACTGAAGCCCGCCCAGCGGCCAAGGGCCTTGTCAGCGTATGTGGAAAACGAGCCTGTTTCCGGGTTCGCCGCAGCCATTTCACCGAGCATGCGCATGACGAGGATGACCACCAGGCCTGCGGCCAGGTACGCCACGAGGATGCCCGGGCCGGCCTGTTGGATGGCAGCGCCGGAGCCGACGAATAAACCGGCTCCGATGACGCCGGCGATGGCGATCATGGAGAGGTGTCGGGGCTTCAGGGACTTCGATAGTTGTTGGTCAGCGTGCATGGATCGGCGCCGTCCTTCAGGTCTTGGAGGTTGGCCACTGTGGTGTGCCACGGGCCACATGACTCAATCACGTTAACCTGCTACACCGACGACTTTCCTGTGCAACCGAACATTATGTGCTCCCCGAAAACAGAGAGACGCACAAAATGTAAACCTTTAGGCATCCAAAGTTTCCTCAGGGGAACTTCCGCAACACCCTTGAAATGAGTGCTTGAGGCTTTGGCTTAGAGGGTGCTCCCAAAGAACAATTGCGAAACTGTCGCGAGGCTCTTGGGATCTTCCACGCCGCAGAGCTCCCGCGCCGAGTGCATGGACAGCAGCGGAATGCCCACGTCCACAGTCCTGATGCCGAGGCGGGTGGCGGTCAGCGGACCGATGGTGGAACCGCAGGGCAGGTCGTTGTTTGACACGTATTCCTGGTACGGCACGTTGGATTCCTTGCACAGACGCGCCCACAGGGCGGCGCCGGTGGCATCCGTGGCGTAACGCTGGTTGGCGTTGATCTTCAGCAAGGGGCCGCCGTTGAGCACCGGCTTGTTGGCGGGATCGTGCTTTTCCGCGTAGTTCGGGTGGACGGCGTGGCCAGCATCCGCGGAAACGCAGAACGACGCCGCCAGCGCCTGTCGCCGCTGGCTCACCGAAGCGCCAAGACCGTCGGAGATGCGCACCAGGATGTCCTCCAGCAAGGGCCCGCAGGCACCTGAGCGGGAGTTGGACCCGATCTCTTCATGGTCAAAGGCTGCAAGGACGGCAATCGGGCCGTCACTCGGGGCGGCTGCAGCATGCCCTATCAAGGCCACCAGGCCAGCGTGCGTGGAGGAAAGGTTGTCCATCCGCCCTGACGCAAAGAACTCATTCTTGGCCCCGAAAACCGCAGGGGCTTGCGTGTCTGCCACCACGACGTCGTATCCGCCGATGTCCGCGGCATCAACGGAGGCGCCCTCGACGCGTTCGGCCAGCAGTGCCAGGAGATCCTCGCCCGCCGGGTCCCCTTGTCCAAAGACCGGATTCATGTGTTGCTGCTTGGACAGGTGCAGGCCGTTGTCGTTGACCCCGCGGTCCAGGTGAATGGCCAATTGCGGGAAGCGCAGAAGGGGTCCCGTGGCGGTCAGGTGCTGCGTGCCATCGTGCAGTACCAACCGGCCCGCGAGCTGCAGTTCCCGGTCCAGCCAGGAGTTAAGGAGCGGTCCGCCATAAACCTCGACGCCCGCCTGGAGCCATCCGTACTTTCCCGTAGTGGGCTTTGGCTTGAGCTTGAAGGAAGGCGAGTCGGTGTGTGCACCCAGGATGTTGAATCCGGTGGTGGGGCCGGCGTTTTCGGGGGTTACCCACGCGATGAGTGCGCCATCCCGGATCACGTAGAACCTGCCAGCGCCGCCATCCCACGGTTGCAGTTCGTCCAGGGGAGTAAAGCCGGCATCGTCCAGCCGCCGCGCGGCCTCGTGCACGGCGTGGAAGCTCGAGGGAGACGCCGAAACGTAAGCGCCAAGGTCCTTGATGTGGTCAACTGCGGCTGAGGCATTCGAAGGCATGCCCCCGAGTCTAGCCCCGCTCGGGACGGCGGCCGGGCGGCTGTACAGGGGAAGTGACCCCGTCCTTGAGCCGCAAATCCCAGCCGTGTGCAATATAAGCAAATATATATGCTTGTAATGAACGTCACCTTGTGCCACTATGGCTCTCAGAAGGCACACCCACGGAAGGCTCCTCCCATGAAGATCCAATTGAAACCGGTGCGAAAGCTCCGCATCCACTGGCCCATCCGGGTCGAAACCATGACCCAACTGGCCGGAGGCAACCTCGCCGCCTTGGAAGCGGACAGCGGCATCTCATCCCTTCTGCAGGAGCTTACGGAGTGCCCCGAGCTGGGCGGGTTCGGAAACTACCACCACGTCTTCGAGTCCTCCGTGGGTTACGAGGGTTTCACCGTTGCTGAAGGGGCAAACCCCACGCTGGGAAGCGTGGGGCAACGGACCATCTCGCCGACCTTCGTCTTCACCTCCTACTTTGATGACTGCCTGGATGAAGACGCCGTTCACCGCCTGGTCCAGCGGATTGTGGACATCCACCCTTGGGAGGTCCCGGTGATCGAAGTGTCCGGTCCCCTGAACGTCTCCAGCAGCGTGCTGACCCCCGTAGGCGAAAGCCGGGTGGCGTCATGACCACAGGACTCTGGCAGGAACTCGCGCCGCTGCTCCGCGACCGAACGTTCACGGACCTCACCCACGCGTTCCATCCCGGCCAGCCCCGGTTTGCTGCTTTCCCGGATGAATCCCGCGAGGCGCTCTTCGATATGGAGAAGGGCGACGGCTTCACGGCCCACCGCTACTCAATAGTGGGCCAATGGGGTACCCACGTGGATCCGCCATCGCATTTTGTGCGTGGTGGCCGGACCCTGGACCAGATACCCGTGGACCAGATGGTGCTTCCGCTGGTTGTCTTGGACATCAGCCACCGCGTGCGCAGGGACCCTGATGCCACGCCCACACTGGGCGACATCAAGGATTGGGAATCACGATGCGGCACCATTCCCGCTGGTTCGTTCGTCGCCCTCCGCACAGGATGGAGCCAACGGTGGCCCGACCCTGAGGCCATGGCCAACAAGGACGAATCCGGAACGAGCCATACTCCCGGGTGGTCGCAAGAGGTCCTCCAGTGCCTGATCGAAGAGCGGGGAGTGGCTGCGGTTGGACACGAACAGACCGACACGGACCCTGGCATGGCCACGTCCCGGCAGGACTTCAGCCTGGAAACCTACGTCCTTGCACAGGACAAATGGCAGATCGAACTCCTGGCGCATCTTGACGGCCTGCCGGAATCCGGTGGCGTCCTGGTGGCAAGCTGGGCCAAACCCCTGGACGGGAGCGGCTTCCCGGCAAGGGTCTTCGCCATTCACTAGGGCTGCGAGTCGCTAGACTCGTTCCATGTCAAAGACCTCCAGCATGGGCCGCGGGATGATGGCCATCCTTGCGGTGGGGGCGCGCCACGCGCAAGGGCACGACGGCGGTACGGTTGCCGACGTCGCTGCCCACCTGGAGAAGGACCGCAGCCAGGTTTCCCGAAGCCTCAAGGGGGCTTTGCAGGAGGGCTTCCTTGCCCGCACCGACAACAGGGAGTACCGCTTGGACTGGTCAGTCCTGGCAGACGCCCAGCTGGTCACCGAGCAACGACTGAAGACCGACGGACTCTCCGCGCTGGAAGGATTGGCCGCCGAAACCAACGAAGCTTGCTTCCTGGGCGTGCTGAGCGGAAACAGTACGGTCACCATTGGCGAGCAGGTACCTGCCAGCGCCAACCTGGTGGGTTCCTGGCTGGGCCGGCCCTATCCGGCCTACTGCAGTGACGCCGGCCAGGCGCTCCTCTGGGATGCGCCGGATGATGAAGTCCGGTCGCTTTTCAAGACCGTGGAATTCGTCAAGCACGGACCCAACACGCCCTCTTCCGTGGACGACTTCCTGGACCGGCTCAACCAAGCCCGGGCACGCGGGTACTCGATCGTTGATGAAGAAGCCGAACCCGGACTCTATTCACTGGCCGCGCCAGTCCGCGATTTCAAAAATGAGATCGTTGCCGCGCTCCAGATCGTTGGCCCCAGGACGCGGGTTGAGCCGCAACGTGAAAGCCACGCCATGGCACTCCGCTCATGGTGCGAGTGGCTGGAAGCAATGGTGGGTGGCCCGGCCGCGTCTCCACACCGGCCCTAAGTCAGTACCGTGCCGTGGGCACCAAGTCCTTGGGATGTTTCATGGAGCACTCCGGCGATTTCCGGCGCCGCCTTCTCGATACTGGAACGGTTGCCCAGGACGCTAAGGGCGGCGACGATGTTCCCGCCGTCGGCCCGGACCGGTACGGCCAATTCCCACACGTCATGCTCGAATTCCTCGGCGGCGACAACAAATCCGCGGGACTTGTCACGGTCCATGAGGTCACGGACTTCCGGCGCGGAATGTGCCGCCGCGGGACCGCCCACACCGATGAAATTCACGTCGCGGAGAAGGGATTCCAGCTCATTGGGCGAGTGATCCCACAGCAAGGCCCTGCCCGCTCCGGTGCACCAGACGGGCGTCACCATACCCGGCTTTGCGTAGCCGCCCGGGAATGAGTTGTTCGTGGATGCACGCAAGAGGAGGACCCTGACGCCGTCGCGGACGGAGAGCCGCGATCGCAGGCCAAAGGCGGACACCAGCTCCTCCAGCTTTGCCCGTGACTTCTGCACCCAGCCACTGTTGAGCGAAGCTGCCAGGCCCAGGAAGCCCGAACCTGTGCGGAAGGGGCCCCTGTCCACCCGTTCCAACAAGCCCAGATCACACAACTCCTGGGCCAAGCGGGAGACCCTGCTTTGTTCCATGTCCAATTCGGCGGCCAGTTGGGAGACTCCCAGGAGCTGACGGCCCTGCTTTTCGCGGTCCGTGATCAGGCGCACGAGGCGAAGGCCTTGGGCCAAAGAGGACGCTTCGGGTGACGTATCCACAAATCCACTCCTTCCACCACGCGCTCACGCCATTCTCACATGGGCGTGTCTGCCACAAGGATTCGGGAGTCCTTCGCCCACACCGTGTACAGGTCCGCGAGTATCCCGCGATTTGCCGACTCCAGTTCCCCTGCGGAAATTTCCACGCCATCCTGGCTGCCGAACAGCACCACCTCGTCACCTGGCCGCGCCTCCGGCACTGCGGAGACGTCGATCACCATGGAATTCATGGAGATCGCATCAACAACCGGCACCCGCTGGCCCCGCACCACAACGGATCCGCCCACGCCAAGTGCACGCCGGTATCCGTCGCCGTACCCCGCCGTGACGGTGGCCAGCTTTGAATCCGATTGCAGGGTATGAGTGTGGCCGTAGCCCACCCTGCTTCCCGCCGGATAATGGTTCACGGATCCGATCCGCGCCTTGAAGGCCAGGCAGCGCCGGAACCCCGGGTGGCTTGGGTCCGAATCGCCATATAGAACGGCCCCTGTCCGCACCATGTCCAGCCAGGTTGCCGGCGCATTCAGCGTGGCAAACGAATTTGCTGTATGGAGCAGAACCTGGCTGCGGGGCACCTTTGCCAATCGCAAAACGGCCATGGACTCGGCCTTGAAGCGCGACAGCCCTTGCTCAATGTGTTCAACATCGTCCAAGGGGAAATGCGTCATGATCCCAGCGAGCTCCAACTGCGGATGGCCAACTACTGCCACGGCACTGGCCCGGCCCAGCGGCGACGATACGTCCAGGCTGTGCCTGCTCATGCCGGAGGAGTTGATGTCCAGGTGGATCCTGATCTTCCGTCCGGTCTCGGCGGCAATCCGGCTCATTTCCCAAGCACTCTGAGGATCCGCCACAAGTTCTTCCACATCATGGGCCATGGCCGCGGCTATTTCCTGGGGCGCAGCAGCGCGGACCCGCAACAACCTCCCTGTGTAGCCATTGGCGCGAGCCGCCTCTGCTTCGGAATTCGAGCCCACACCGATGTACGGCACGTCAAGGCGCACCAGGAAAGGAATCAGGAGGCCGGCCCCGTGGCCGTACGCATCGGACTTGAGCACGGCGCAGAGCATGGCCCGGTCCTGCAGGATTCCCAGCACTGTCCGGACATTGGACTCGAAGGCGTTGCCGTTGATTTCGAGCCAGCTGGCAAGGTTTTCGATCCTTGGCTGGTGGTTCACGACCTGCATCTTCAATTCCCCCGAATCAGCACCTTGGGGGGGGGGGGGGGGAACGGAAACAA
>NZ_JBEEII010000001.1:413718-592545 GCF_040137855.1 Paenarthrobacter sp. CAP02
CCTTTTGCGTTTGGTTCGAGCCCCCTCCCCCAAGGCTCAGTGGATGTGGATTCACGACGCCGGACTGGACTTCGCGGGGCGGCGGTACCTGAAGTGGAAGTAGGCGTAGCAAGCCCCGACAAAAGGAACACCAAAGTACAGGGCGGCGACCTGCTGTGGGTCAAACGCAATGCCCACCAGCGAAAACAAGCAGAGCGCGAAGGCCAGGATCGGGACCAACGGGAAGAGGGGTGCCTTGTAGGCGAGGTCCTTCACGCTTCCGCCGTTGCGCACAAAGGCCCGGCGGTGGAAGAAGTGGGACGCAGTGATGGACATCCACACACCGACGACCGCGAAACCGGCCACGGAGACCAAGGCGAGGTACACGGTTTCCGGTGCAACCACGCTGCTGATCAGCGATGCAAGGCCGCCAACCATGCTGACCGAGAGAGCTACAAGCGGTATGCCCCGGCGGGTGAGCCTTTTCAAGGCCTTCGGCGCATGTCCCTCGTCTGCCAAGGAGTAGAGCATCCGGGCACAGGAGAATAATCCGCTGTTCCCGGCCGACAGCAGGGCCGTGATGATGACGAAGTTCATGATGTCAGCGGCGTAGGGAATTCCAACGGACGAGAACACTGTCACGAAGGGGCTCTCGTCCAGTCCCACCTGGTCAAACGGGACGGTTGCGGCAATGACCGCGATGGCACCAACAAAGAAGATCAGCAGCCGGATGACTGTGCTGCGCATTGCCTTGGGAATGTTCCGCGCGGGATCAGTTGTCTCCCCGGCCGCCACGCCAATGAGTTCAGATCCGGAGAAGGCGTAGAAGACCGCCAGGGCTGTCACCAGGACTCCGGTAAAGCCGTTGGGGAACAATCCCCCGGAGGTGTTGAAGTTCTCAAGCAGGAAGGGATGGTTGCCGGAATCGGAGAGGGGATGGAATCCAAAAAGGGCTGCGCCACCCAACACGATCAGGGCAATGATCGCGCCCACTTTGATGATGGCGAACCAGAACTCGGATTCCCCGAAGAACTTGGAAGATACGGCATTGAATCCGAACAGCATGGCTGCGAAGACGAGGCACCACACCCACACCTCGACGTCCGGAAACCAGCGCTGCATGAGGAGCCCTGATGCCGTGAATTCCGAGCCGATGGCCACTGCCCAGCAGAGCCAGTAGAGCCAAGCCGTGGCAAAGCCGGTGGCTGGGCCGATGGATCGGGACGCGTAAATGTGGAAGGCACCTGAGACGGGGTAGGCGATGGCCAACTCGCCAAGGCATGCCATCACGAGGTAGACCACGAATGCACCCACCAAGTAGGCGATGACAGCCCCGAGGGGACCGGCCTGGGAGATCGTGTAGCCGGAGCTCAGGAACAAACCGGATCCAATGACACCTCCCATCGCGATCATGATGAGGTGTCGTGGCCCCATCGATCGGCGCAGTCCGGTTTCGGCCGGGGCGTCGAGCGCCTCAGGTTGATGGTCAAGTTGCACGGGTGCTGAAGATTCCATGTGGTGTCTCCGGGATATGAGTCGGATGCGAACGGTACGCCTTGAAGTCCGGGGTCGGGGTGCCGGGATGGCGTTTGTAGTGATGAAGGTAACACAGAATCCCGCTGAGTGGTCATTAAAAACATTTGTTAATGCGTATAGCGCACATAGATCCCGCCCGAGGCCGCAGTCAGATCGGCAGTCAAATGGTCAGATTGCCCATTCTTTAGGGCGATTCAGCATGGCTGGACGGATATCAGGGGCCCGCAGGATTGAAGCATCACCCCTCCACCAACCTGAGGAGCACCATGAAAACCTACGACCTCGCGCTGATCGGCTTTGGCGGCGTCAACCGGACACTCGCCGAAATCATCGCCACCCGCGGAGATGCCCTCCGCTCGGAATTGGGATTCGGCCTCAGGGTTGTGGCCATCACCGATCTCAGGCTCGGCTCCCTGGTCCAGGCCGAAGGTATCGACATTGAGATGGCACTCAACCTTGGCGCCAACGAAACGTTTGCAGACCACGGCGGCTCCCGGGATACCAACAACGAAGCCGTGATCCGTTCCTGCACGGCAGATATCGTCTGCGAAGCCACCTTCACAAATCCCGACGACGGCGAACCTGCCGTCTCGCACGTCCGATGGGCCCTGGAATCAGGCAAAAGCGTCTGCACAACCAACAAGGGACCCGTCGCACTCCGAGGCCCTGAACTTGCTGCGCTGGCCGCCAGCAAGGGGGTCCACTTCGAGTTCGAAGGCGCAGTCATGAGTGGCACCCCGGTCATCCGCCTCGCCAAGAAGGTGTTTGCCGGCCTGAAGATCGACGGCTTCGAAGGAATCCTGAACGGAACCAGCAACTACGTGCTCGGTCGCATGGAATCAGGCCTCGACCTGGACGCCGCTATTCGGGAAGCCCAGGACCTGGGGTACGCAGAAGCCAACCCTGCGGCAGACATCGAGGGCTACGATGTCCGGCTCAAAGTGCTCATCCTGGCCAACCAACTGCTCGGGGCAGACATCACCTTGCAGGACGTCTCCTGCGAGGGCATCTCCTCCCTTAGCCGCGATGACATTGAGCATGCTGCCAGCCAAGGACTCCGCTGGAAGCTCATCGGCTCCGCGAAGAGGTCCGCGAACGGGGCAGTGACAGCCGGCGTGAAGGCCGTAGCTGTGCCCTTGACCCATGAACTTGCCGGAATCTCCGGCGCCACCAACGCGGTTTCGTTCAACACCGATCTTTTGGGCCCTGTGATGGTTTCCGGGCCCGGGGCCGGACGCGTCGAAACTGCCTATGCCTTGCTCTCTGACATCATCGCCATGCACCACACCTCGGAGGTTCTCTCCCATGCCTAAGTCCGCACCCAGCACCGTCGAGGCATCAGCCCTGCCAATGTTCCAGAACGTCACCAGCCCCTACGACCAGCGCGTTGTTGGCGCCGTTCCGCTGACCGACGCCACCGCCGTCGACAGTGTCCTGGACGCTGCCCGTGCGGGTGCCAAAGTGGCAGCGGGCCTGTCCCGTGACGCGCGCGGAAAAATACTCGATCGGGCTGCCAACCTGGTGGAAGACCGTGGCGAACTCTTTGCCGAAACCATCGTCGCTGAGGCCGGCAAGACCATAAGGCAGGCCCGCAAGGAGGTTCTGCGCGCAGTCAACACACTGCGGCTGTCGGCGGCAGAAACGCGCCGCAACGCCGGTGAAGTCGTTCCTTTCGACGCCTACGAAGGATCAGAGGACCGACTTGGTTGGTTCTCGCGCGAGCCGCTGGGCATCATTCTTGCAATCACGCCCTTCAACGACCCCCTCAACCTTGTAGCCCACAAGATCGGACCCGCCATCGCGGGCGGAAACGCCGTCATCCTCAAGCCCTCGGCCCTTACGCCCCTTTCGGCACAGCTGCTGACCGAGGCACTCCTGGAGGCCGGACTCCCGCAGGAAGTCCTCACAGTTGTTCATGGGGACCGCGACATTGCCCAGAAGATCATCGCTGCCCGGGACGTGCGCATGGTGTCATTCACCGGCGGCTTCTCCACTGGAGAGGCCATCGCCTCGACAGCCGGACTCAAGAAGCTCTCCATGGACCTGGGCGGCAACGCACCGGTCATCATCATGGCGGACGCAGACCTCCAGGAAGCGGTGGCATCCTGCGTTTCCGGTGCCTTCTGGGCCGCCGGCCAGAACTGCGTCGGTGTTCAACGGATCCTGGTGGACAAACTCGTGTACGACGAATTCCGGGAGCTCTTCATCGCCGCGACCAAGGAACTGGTGGTTGGCGACCCGTCCGATGAACTGACGGACGTAGGGCCCATGATCACCCCCCGGTCCCTGCAGGATGTGCAGGTGAAAGTCCACGAGGCAGTGGAGCACGGCGCCGTTGTCTTGACAGGCAACGTGGCTACCGGGAACATCCTCCACCCCACGGTTCTTGAGGAGGTGCCGGAAGACAGCCGGTTGTGGTCTGAGGAAGTATTCGGCCCTCTGGTGATGCTCCGCCCTGTGGACAGCCTCGAGGAAGCGATCGGGATCGCCAACTCCATCGAGTTCAGTCTCCATGCCGGAATCTTCACTGCATCCCTTGGGGACGCGATGAAGGCAGCCAAGGAGATCCAGGCCGGTGGTGTCATGATCAACGACTCGTCGGACTACCGCTTCGACGGCATGCCCTTTGGCGGGTTCAAGTACGGAAGCCTGGGCCGTGAAGGCGTTCACTTCGCCTACGAGGAGATGACCCAGCCCAAGGTCATCTGCATCAAGAACAGCACGGCCCGGCTATGACGTATCGAATCGAATCAGATTCCCTTGGGTCCATGCGCATACCCGCCGACGCCCTGTGGGGAGTGCACACTGCCCGGGCCCTGGACAATTTCCCCATCAGCGGGACCCCTGTCTCACGGTATCCCGGGCTGGTCGTGGCCCTGGCGCAGGTAAAACGGGCAGCGGCACGCGCCAACTCCAGCCTCGGGGTGCTGGAACCCGCCGTGGCCGACGCGATCGGCCTTGCCTGCCAGGACATCGAAGAAGGGCACCACCACCAGCACTTCTGCGTAGACATGATCCAGGGCGGCGCGGGTACCAGCACCAACATGAACGCCAACGAAGTGATCGCAAACCTGGCGCTGGAAACCATGGGGCATCCCCGTGGCAGCTACCAGCATCTGCACCCCATCGACCACGTGAACAAATGCCAGTCAACCAACGATGTCTACCCCACGGCCATCAAGCTCGCACTGATCACCGCCGTCCAGGAGCTCGACCACGAACTCGGCCACTTGACGGAGTCCATTCGGGAGAAGGGAGCAGCATTCGCCCACGTGGCCAAAATAGGGCGCACCCAACTGCAGGACGCCGTCCCCATGACGTTGGGTCAAGAGTTTGGGGCCTTCGCCGCCACGATTGAAGAAGACAGATGCAGGTTGCGGGAGTCCGCGGCGCTCATGCTCGAATGCAGTCTGGGAGCCACCGCGATCGGCACAGGGATTACTGCCGAGCCCGGTTACCGGGAGCGGGCTATGGAAGCCCTCACCGAAATTACCGGGCTGCCCCTGGTACCGGCGGCCGACCTGCTCGAGGCGACATCCGACGTCGGGGTTTTCATGCATGTGTCCGGGATGCTGAAGCGCTCCGCCATCAAGATCTCCAAAATCAGCAGCGACCTGAGGTTGCTGTCCAGCGGACCGCAAAATGGCTTCGGGGAGATCCAACTGCCACCCCGTCAGGCTGGATCATCGATCATGCCCGGCAAGGTAAATCCGGTTATTCCCGAGACCCTGAACCAGATCGCCTTTGCTGTCGCGGGTGCGGACACCACGGTCACCATGGCCGCGGACAACGGCCAATTGCAACTAAATGCCTTTGAACCCGTCATGGCTCACGCGTTGCTGCAGGGCTTTTCCTGGCTCACCAACGGCGCGCGGATCCTCAGGACCCACTGCATCCAGGGCATCACGGCAAACGAGGACCTGCTTGGCGGGCGGGCCGCGGGATCGGCGGGTCTGGCCACCGCGCTGATACCCGCCCTGGGCTACGCCGCCGCGGCGGAGGTGGCCAACAGGGCGCTGACGGGACGCGTAACGGTGATCGACGCCGTCACGTCGATGGGACTCATGGAACGGGACGCTGCCGCACTGATTCTGGAGGGAGCTTCCACGCGTGCACGCTGAGTTACTGCGACACCCGCCGGATCACATTCGATAACGTCATGGCCGTGACGGTGTCCGTGACACCGGGGAGGGAAGAAATCTGTTCCCAAATTTCCTGCACCCTGCCGTGGGAGCGGGCTTCGACGCGAACCATCAAATCAAAGTCACCGCTGAGGACATCACAGAGAACGACTTCGGGGATCGCCCTGAGCTCACTCAGGACATCGGCCCCCCGCATGCGGTCCTTGCGGTAGACCATAAGGAATGCGGACACAAGATCCTGGGTCTCGGCTCCGGCGACGATGGTATAGCCCTGGATGTAACCCTGCCGCTCCATGCGCTCGATCCGCTGACGGACAGCGTTCCTGGAAAGCAGGACCTTCCCTGCCAGCTCCGCGTGCGGTACGCGGGCGTTCCTGGTGAGTTCTGAAAGGATCCTCTGATCGATGCCGTCGAGGCCCGCTCGCTCCATGAATCCCTTCCAAAAAATAACCCGACAGGAGCCCCGAGGCTCCTGTCTTTTGACCGAAAGGCCACGAAGAAGATGATACGTCCCGAGCACCACAAACCACTGCCGGAACGCTACTCATGCGTCTTGTTCGACATGGATGGAACACTGGTGGACTCGGCCAGGGGCGTCACGGCAAGTGCGGCGGAAGCGCTGGCGTCCGTAGGAGCAACCGTCCCGGGTCCGGACCAGTTGCACTCACTGGGCATGCCGATGGCCGTGGCTACGTCAAAAGTGGGAGATCAAGCCATCCGGCTCACCCGGCATTTCGGCGTGGACCATTACTTTACGGATGTCTGCGGCGCCTCGGATGCCTTGGTGCGGTCTCGGAAGGACGCTGTGATCGCGGAGTCGTGCGGAGGCTCCGCTCACGCGGCGTCGACACCTCGCGGCCGGTCATGGTGGGCGACCGCATATACGACGTCGAGGGAGCGGCCACACTCGGGATGCCAACCGTTTTTGCGCTCTGGGGCTACGGCGAGCCACACGAATCCGCGAACGCCATTGCTGCAGCTTCGTCTCCCAGTGGGCTCTTACCGTTGCTCCAAGGAACCATGCAGGATTCGACAACGGGTCAGTAGTCCGGGTTGCTCGGCACCACCAGGCCGGTTTCGTAGGCATAGACCACGACCTGCACCCGATCCCGCAGTTGCAGCTTGCTCAGGATCCGGCGGACGTGGGTTTTGACGGTGGCCTCGGAGAGGAAGAACTTGTGGGCGATCTCCGCATTGGACAGGCCCTCGGCGATGGTAGTAAGGATCTCGGTTTCGCGCGGGGTGAGCTCGTCCAGGAGCGGATCCCGGTGCGGGCTGGCTGAATGGCCGGGCAGGGCTCCTCCACGGACGTACGTTTCCAAGAGTCTCTGGGTCACCCGCGGGGCCACCACGGCATCGCCGCTGGCTACGAGGCGCACAGCGTGGACCAACTCAGCCGGGGCCACGTCCTTGAGCAGGAATGCCGATGCCCCGGCCTGCAAGCCGCTGAAGGCGTACTCGTCGAGATCGAAAGTGGTGAGGATGATGACCCGCGCATCCGACCCCGAACTGGAGATGCGACGTGTCGCCTCAATCCCGTCCATGGCGGGCATGCGGACATCCATCAGCACAACGTCGGGCTGAAGCGCCTCAACCTGCCGGACGGCCTCCAAGCCATCCGAAGCCTCGCCCACTACCGTGAAGTCGGCTTCGCCTTCCAGGATGAGCCGGAAGCCCATCCGCAGCAGCGGCTGATCGTCCACCAGCAGCACTTTGATGATGTCACCTGTCATGATTCCCCCTTGTCGCCGTTCCAGCGGAGCTCGGCGTGGACCGCCCAACCACCCCTTTTTCCTGGACCGGCAGTAACGATTCCAGCATAGATTCCGGCGCGTTCATTCATTCCGGCGATTCCCTGCCCAGTGCCCAGGCTGCCTGCGGGTTCGCTGCCGCCGTCGCGGGTTCCGCGGCCGTCGTCGTTGACGTCGATGGTGACCAAATCGCCGTCGCGCGCCACCTGCACGTCAACCCGGCTGAGCGAGCGGCCGTATCGCAGGACGTTGGTGAGCGACTCCTGCACGATCCTGTAGACGGTGATCTGGAACGCCGGATCGGACGGCAATCCCGGACCCGTGTGCGCGTAATGCAGCGGGAGCCCGGCGGTCCGGAATCCCTCCAGGAGGTTTGCCAGGTTATGACCCGACTCCAGAGGCGCGAGGGGCGCCGGCCGCCCCGAATCGTCACGCAGTACGCCCAACACGCGACGCATGTCAGCCAGGGCCGCCCGACCGGTCCGCGACAGTTCGTTCAGGACTTCGCCCGCCCGTTCCGGGTCTTTCTTGACCACTACGGCTGCGCCGTCGGACAGGCTGATCATCACCGTCAGGGAGTGGGCCACGACGTCGTGCATCTCGCGCGCAATCCGGTTTCGTTCAGTAACTTTGCCCAACTGGGTGGTCCTTGCAGCCCAGGCGGCAATCTCTCCCTCATGTTCCCTGCGTTGGCGCACTGAAATGCCGATCCCGGTAGCCAGGAGGTTGGAGAGCATGATGGTTATTGCCGTGGCAATGTTGTTGATCAGGTGGAAGTTCTCGGGGACTTCCTGCAGCGTGTTCATCTGGCTCGGACTTGTCCACATGAACAGGTAGAGCAGGCTGAGCGGCAGGCTGGCAACGGCAAAAACCACCAGCGCAACCGCCCGGCGCTTGAGCGAGGCCAGCGCATAAAGGGCGAACCATAGCCCCACCGAGACGTTCGAACCCCACGGGTTCACGATGGCTGCCGCAACTTCCAGAAGTGCGACGGCGGCTACCACCGGCACGGGGTATCGGCGCCTGAAGACCAAGGCCACGGCGATCATCAGCAACAGCGCCACCACGAACCATTTGGAGTCGATGACCGAGGTGATGATGGTGGGGAGGGCAAGCAACACGTAGCAGAGCACCACCACGGCATCCATCGCCAGTGGGTGCTTGTAGAAGTACCGGCGGAGCCTGCCCCTGCGGCGCTGGGCGATTTCAGCGAAGGACGCGTCAGCCAGGGTGGCCGACGCGTCCTTCGCCTGCAGAGCTTCAGTCATGGATCGAGCCTAGACGTCCCGCTTCTTCAGCAGGATCATGGCCAGGGCCACCGGCACCACTACCCAAGCGCCCAGGACCAGTCCGGCCTGCCACGCCTCAAGCGTGTCCGGGACGTGCTCGACGGCGGTCAGCGGGCTGATGGTGTTGCCGGGAAGGTACTTGCTGGCCTCTTTGAAGAAATCGCCGGGTATCAGCTGGAAGGCGATGGGCGCCACGAAGAACAGTCCCACCAGGCTCATGATGCCGCCGGCCGAGTTCCGGACCAGGGTGCCCAGGGCCATGCCGATGGCTGCCACGGCCGCCACGTAGATGCTGTTGACCAGCAGGAGCTTGACCGATTGTGAGCTGGCGAGGTCAAGTTTGAGATCGTAGTTGTTCAGGATGGGCAGCGCCACAAGTCCGGCAACGTAGGTCGCCACTGCGGTGAGGACGAAAGCGCTCACCATCACCACAACGAGCTTTGCCAGGAACGGAGACAGCCGCCGGGGTACAGCTGCGAAGGTGGAGCGGGCCATCCCCGTGGTGAATTCGGAGCTCATGAGCAGCACGCCCAGGGAACCAAGAATCAACTGGGCAAACACGATGCCGGACGTAGGTACCGTCACAGCCAGGTCCCCACCCTGTGCGGCGATCGCTGCAGCGGCCTGGGGATCCTCCGCCGCCTGCTTGGTGATTTGGCCGGTTCCCCACGCGCCAAGGGCGGAGAAGCCCACCATCACCACTGCGGTGGAAGCCAGCAGGATCAGCGTGGACATCAAAGTGCGGAACTTGATGAATTCCGAGTTGAGGACGCGGTGGAAGGCCGGTCCCGGACCCACGGAGTTGCGGATGGACTTACGGTCCAAAGTGGTGGTGCTCATGTCTATTTCCCTCCGGCCTGAGCGGGAACCGAGGCCCCGGCGCTGATGTGCGAGTGGTATTCGACCTCGTCCTTGGTCAGTTCCATGTAAGCCTCTTCCAGGCTCGCCTGGAGCGGGGTCAGCTCGTAGACCATGACCTGGTTGTCCAGGGCCGCCCGGGCGATCCCACGGGGATCCAGGCCGGAAACTTCCAGAAGCTCGCGTTCGTGGACTTCCACGGAGACTCCGGTTCCGGCGAGCAGCTGCATGAGCCGTTCCGGCTGGTCGGTACGGACACGTGTCCGTACCTGGCCCTTGCCCGAGATGATGTCTGCGATGGGGGCGTCGGCAATGATTTTGCCGCGGCCGATGACGATCAGGTGGTCTGCCGTGAGCGCCATTTCACTCATGAGGTGGCTGGACAGGAAGACTGTGCGGCCTTCCGAGGCCAGGTACTTGACCAGGTTACGGACCCAGACCACGCCTTCTGGATCGAGGCCGTTCACCGGCTCATCCAGGATGATGGTCTGCGGATCGCCCAGCAGCGCGGCGGCGATCCCGAGGCGCTGACCCATTCCAAGCGAGAAACCCTTGACCTTCTTCTTGGCAACGTCACCCAAACCGGTCATTTCGATGACTTCGCGCACCCGGCTTTTCGGAATGCTGTGCGTCGCGGCCATCGCAAGCAGGTGGTTGTAGGCGGTGCGGCTGGTGTGGACTGCCTTGGCGTCCAGGAGGGCACCGATCTCACGCAATGGTGCCTTGTGCTGTACGAACGGCTCACCGTTCACCGTCACGGAACCCGACGTCGGAGCATCCAGTCCCATGATCATGCGCATGGTGGTGGACTTGCCGGCACCGTTCGGGCCCAGGAAGCCCGTCACACGTCCGGCCTGGACAGTGAAACTGACACCGCCGACGGCGGTCTTCTCGCCGTAGACCTTGGTCAGGCCTTTTGCTTCGATCATGGAAGCGTTCCCTCCTCGGAGCACAACACTTGTGTGCAGATGAGTTTTGAATGTACTCACCACGCTACTCACGAAGGGAGCGCAAATCGCCTGTCTCAGGGATGATTCAGGGTCCAGTCAGGGTAGTCCTCCCGGATGACTCCTGACAGCGCTACTCTGCAGGCAGCGGTGAGTACACCCGGAGTTCCCGCTGCTTGACGCTGAACGTGGCGCTGCGAACGCCCGGTTTGGGTTCGCCGTCGACCGCCAGGACCAGCGGCTGTCCAATTGCTTCCACTGTGACGTCGGTGGCTTCGGTGAGGTGGGTGACCTTTGAGGCGGAGACTGTGCCGGTCACGACCGCCCACAGCAGTCGCGCCCGGGCGAAGGGCTCGTCCGCTGTGATCATACGCAGGTCGAATACCCCGTCATCCAGCACCGGCCTGCGAAGTGGTGCATGGTCCCTGGGGTAGAACCTTCCCCGGCCCATGTAGAGAATCCAGAGTTTGTGTTTCACGCCGTCCACAGTGAGGGTGGTTGGCGAGTTCACGCCGAACGTGCGCAGTGACGCCACCACACCGGCCAAGGGCTTTCCCATGGCCGGTTCGAGCCGCTCCCTGCGGCGCACAAGGTTGGGATAGACGCCTACGCTGGCGGTGTTCAGCATGGCCACCTCGGAGGTCTCCGGCGTGTCGGGCAAGCCGCGCTGGACCACCACGTGCCCAAGGTCGACGGCTGCTGCCTGCCCTTTGGTCACGGCTTCAAGGGCGTCATCGATCGAGCTGGTTCCGAGGTCCCTGGCGAAGTGGTTCAGGGTTCCGCCGGGGAGTACCAGGAGTGGGAGTGAATGCTCGACGGCGACAGCGGCCGCAGTGCCCACCGTTCCGTCTCCGCCCCAGACACCCAGCGCTACGGTGCCGGGCCGGGTGGCCGCGGCTTCCATCTCGGCAGCTATGTCCTCACCTTCGGAAATTTCCTGTATATAAGCTTTGGGGAATATTTCCCTTAGGAGTTCTCCCGTTTCAGGGGTGTACGAACCGCCCATGACGTTGACCCCGATGCTGAGCCCCTCGCCGTCGCTGATTGCGGGGGCCTCAACCGGCGTGCGGTGGGGGGTCGGTTCGGCAGGCCGCGCCGGCCACCATTTGCGGGTTGCCCATGCGGCGCCTGCCCCCAAGGCGGAACCCAGCACCACATCGGAGGGCCAGTGGGCACCTGTGTGAACGCGGGAGTACGCCACCCCTGCTGCGATCGGGGCCAAGCCAAGTCCAAAGGCAGGAGACACAATGCCGGCACCGACAGCGAAGGCTACCGCGGACGCAGAGTGGCCGGACGGCATCGATGAACTGGTCGGCTGCGGGTTCACGAAACGGAAGAGCGGCAGGTGCTCAGGAAGCGGGCGCCTCCGGGGGAGTAGCCGCTTGAAGATCACGTTGGTGACGCCGGAAGCAACGCCCAAGGCAAGCACGCCATGAAGGGCTGCCCTGCGTGGTTTACCGGGAAACGCGGCCATGACTCCCGCAATACCAAACCACAGCTTGCCCTTGGTCGCCGCCGCTGAGAGCCGCCGGAAGAAGACGTCGTGATCGCCTTGGGGTTGCCGGGACACAGCCCCCACCAGGAAGCGGTCCAACAGTGCCACCTTTTTGGGGCCTTTGCCCACGAAGCCTCGCATCCCAACACACTAACGCCCTATCCGCCCGAAAGGGGAACGGTGCGATGACTACCATTAGGCATGATCCGTGTCCTTCACCCAAGCGAGCGGCCGGGCTGGCAACCGGCCCTCACTGGCGCCCTTCTCTTCAGCGCCTTCACCGTCCTTGGGATCATGCTCCTGGTTGGGCACGCTGAGCCCATTTTTAAACCCGTGGACGTCTGGTGGCAGGCCTTCGTCTCGACGCTTCACTCGCCGTTTTGGGACGGACTCAACGCCTTCCTCAACAGCATCGGATATGTGGGCATGTTGGTGCTCCACGCGCTGCTGGCCGCAGCACTCCTGGTGTGGCGCCGGCCGCTGACGGCCACTTTCGCCCTGACCTCAGGCGTAGCTGCGCTGGCACTCACCCAACTGGCCAAGGTCCTTGTGGGCAGGCAGCGTCCGGAGGGCGCCAGAGTCCTGACAGATACGGGTTCATACCCTTCCGGGCATGTATCGGCGACCACCGCGCTCCTGGTGGTTGTGGTGATCCTGCTCGGACGCTGGTGGGTGACCCTGCTGGCCATGGTCGGGGTGATCGCCATGATGATCAGCCGGACCTACCTCTCCGCCCACTGGCTCAGTGATGTGCTTGGTGCAGCCTGCCTGGCCTCTGGGGTGGTGCTCCTTTTGTGGTGGCGGTTCGGCCGTTCATGCATTGCCGAGAACGCAGGATCGGACGGGTAAGCTATTTGGTCCGCAGGGGCTTTGCGACGCCAGCCAGGAGCAGGGCAAGCAGAATAGGTGCTCCGATGGCCAGGAGGGCCAGATGGATTCCCGTATGGTCGCCGAGGTAACCAAGGAGCGGTGGTCCGGCGAGGAATGCGACGTACCCGATGGTGGACACCACGGAAACACGGGCGGCGGCATGCTTGGGGTCGTCAGCTGCCGCGGACATTCCCATGGGGAAGGCCAGTGCCGCACCGACACCCCACAACGCCGCCCCGACGCCTGCGAGGAACACGTTGTCCGCGAAAACAAACAACGCCAGGCCTGCTGCGGCTGCAGCCATGCTTGCACGAAGGACAGCAACCCGGCCGAATTTGTCGATCGCTTTCCCGCCGAGGAACCGCATCAGTGTCATTGCCGCCACGAAGAGGGCGAAGAGGAGTGCTCCGGTTGATTCGGTAGCTCCCAGACCGTCCACGGTTGCCTTGGCGATCCAGTCGTTGCCGGCGCCTTCGGTCAGCGTCGCACCCAGGACCACGATGCCTATGAGCAGCGTCCTGCCATCCCGCCAAGCCGAGGGTCCCTTCTCAAGGGGAGCGCCGTCGTCGTGCGTTTCCGCGACCTCGTGCGGCAGGAAGAACTTGGGGACCGTCAGCGCGAGGGCGACGGCGATGGCCGCGATAACCAGCAGGTGTTCCGGAAGCCCGACACCCAGCTTCGACAAACCTGCCCCAATCAACGCCCCCACGAACGCGCCGCCGCTGAAGGCGGCATGGAACTGGGGCATGATGGTGCGCTTGAGCCTGTGCTCGACATCTGCGCCTTCAATGTTCTGGGCGACGTCCCAGAGGCCGATTCCGATGCCGAAAAAGAACAGCGCAATGGCGGTGGCCGGGACCGAGGCGGCCATCAGCGAGAAAGCGATGGCCGCTCCCGCGGCGCCAGCCACGATGCCGGCCACCCGGACCGTATTCGCTGTACCGATCCTGCCCACCACCCAGCCCGCGGAGGGCAGCGCAAGCAAGGATCCGACGGCGGTGCAGAGCAGCAAGGTTCCCATCTGGCCCGATGTGAGGCTGAGGGCTTCGGTAACGGCCGGAATGCGGGCGGCCCAACTGGCAAAGACCAGGCCGTTCATGCCGAAGATCAGGAACGTCGCCACCGCGGCGGCGTTGACGCTTTTGGAGCTTTTGATGCTGGTGGTCATGCAATCACAACTTCCACGGAGAGTTTGTTGAGCCGGGCAAGATCTTCGGGGGATGGTGCAAAGTCTGTGACGATGACATCCACGGTGTCCATGGCCGACACCAGGGCAACCGCGCTGGCATTCCATTTGCTGCCGGCCGACGCCACGATCACACGCGCCGCCGACTCCAGGCCGGCACGTTTCACGGCGGCATCGTCAAGGTCGTGGGCCAGGAGGCCGTCCTTGAGGTTGAGGGCACACGGGGTTACGACGGCGGTGTCGAACCTCAGCGAGCGGATGTTGGCTTCCGTCATGGGTCCCCGGAAGGATTGCTCACCCGGGACAAGACTTCCGCCGGGGAGGATCAGCTGGGGTGAGCGGCCATCCTTGACGCGGGTCAGAGCGTCAACACCGTGAAGGGACATGGGCATGACAGTAAGCTCGCGCGTGCTGAGGCTGCGTGCGATCTCCGTGGCTGTCGAGCCGCTGTCCAGCCACACGTGCTCCCTGTCCTTCAGGAGTGCGTCCACTGCTGCGGCGATGCGTATCTTGGCGTCGTGGTCTTCCAGTTCGCGTTGCCCGTAGCCGGGGTTGTCTCCGCGCGCCAGCAAGCTGCGGGCTCCGCCGTGGACGCGCTTCAGGACACCGTTGGCTGCGAGAATCTCCAGGTCGCGGCGGATCGTGGCGCCCGACGCCCCTGTGGCCTCCACGAGCTCATCGACTGTGGCTTCTTCGCGTGTGCGCAGCAGTTCACCGATGAGCCGGTGGCGGTCGGCAGTTCCCATTCATCAACCGTAGCAAGGAGTGCGCATTTAATCACCCCGAGTGATCATTTGAACACAAACCCTCTCTCACACCCCACCCGTTAAACCCCAACGCTCTCTCACATCCCACCCGTTAAACCCGAACGCTCCTGCAGCTGCTGCAGGAGCGTTCGGGTGAAGGGGGCGGGATGTGAGAGAGCGTCCGGGGTCAGCGGGCCCGCTCTACGCGCTTCTCGTCCCACACGGGTTCCTCGGACTCGTAGACCTTGCCGTCGGAACCAAAAATGAGGAAGCGGTCAAAGGACTTGGCGAACCAGCGGTCGTGCGTCACGGCGAGGACCGTTCCCTCGAAAGCATCGATGGCCCGCTCCAAAGCTTCCCCGGAATGCAGGTCCAGGTTGTCCGTAGGCTCGTCGAGCAGCAGGAGCGTGGCACCGGAGAGCTGCAGGAGCAGGATCTGGAAACGTGCTTGCTGGCCACCGGAGAGTGACTCGTACTTCTGCTCGGACTGGCCGGCTAATCCGTAGGAGTCCAAAGCTCCGGCAGCTGCCTCACGTGGAAGTCCGCTCCGGTGCTCATCGCCGCGGTGCAGGATCTCCAGCAAGGTCCGGCCCAGGAGGTCAGGGCGGACATGTGTCTGCGCGAAGAAACCCGGGCGGATTCGGGCGCCGAGTTTCACCACGCCCTCGTGCGGGACCTCAGCGATGACGACGTCGGACACCGGCAGGTGTTCCCGCTCCGGATCCGTGCCACCGGTGGCGAGCAGGCGGAGGAAGTGGCTTTTGCCCGAACCATTGGAGCCCAGGACACCCACACGGTCTCCGAACCAGATCTCCGTGGAGAACGGCTTCATCAGCCCGGTCAGCTCAAGCTTCTCGGCAACGACTGCGCGCTTGGCGGTACGCCCACCCTTGAGTCGCATCTTGACGTTCTGCTCGATCGGCAGGGCTTCGGGCGGCCCAGCCTCAAGGAACTTGGCCAGACGGGTCTGCGCTGCCTGGTACCTGTTGGCCATGTCAGAGCGGAACGCAGCCTTGTTCTTGTACATATTGACGAGTTCCTTGAGCTTGATGTGCTCCTCGTCCCAACGCTTCCGCAGTTCCTCGAAACGCGCATTGCGGTCTGCCCGGGCCTCGACATAGGAGCCGAAACCTCCGCCGTGGATCCAGGCACCCGCACCGTTGATGCCCGGTTCGAGCGTGACGATGCGCCCGGCGGCGTTGTTGAGCAGCTCGCGGTCGTGGCTGATGAACAGCACGGTCTTCTTGGACTCGTTGAGCTTGCTTTCCAACCAGCGCTTGCCGGGCACGTCCAGGTAGTTGTCAGGCTCATCGAGGAGCAGCAATTCATCAGGCCCGGCAAACAGTGCTTCGAGGACAAGGCGCTTCTGCTCGCCGCCGGACAGGGTGGAAGCTCGCCGGAACTGGGCTTTGTCGAATGAAATCCCCAGGGCGGCCATGCAGACTTCGTCCCAGACGGTCTCCACGTCGTATCCGCCCGCGTCGCCCCAGTCGACGATCGCTTGGGCGTACTTCATTTGGGTGGGCTCGTCGTCGTGTTCCATCATGGCGAGCTCGGCTTCCTCCACGGCCTTGGCCGCGGCCGCGAGGCCTGCTTGTGCGGTAGAGACCAGGAGATCGCGGACAGTGGATTCATCGCGAACCTGGCCCACGAACTGGCGCATGATGCCCATGTTCCCGGACCGGCCCACGGCTCCCTCATCCGGCGTGAGATCGCCGGAGATGATCTTAAACAGCGTGGTCTTGCCCGTTCCGTTGGGTCCGATCAACGCAGTCTTGGTGCCGTCGGGCACCTTGAACGTCACCCCGTTAAGCAATTGGGTGCCGTCGGAGAGGAAGTAGTCAATGCCTGAAACGTCAATATGGGCCACGTTTCAATCCTCCCATGGCACGGTATTAACGCTCGACGGCGGCCTGCCGCCGTCGAGCGTCTGCCGTCTCAGCCTGCTGCGGTGAGGAAGGACTTCAAGAGTGGGCCGCTGGTGGTCGCACCAAGCCCACCGTCCTCGACGAACACGGCGACGGCCAGGTCTCCGTGAGTAGCCACGATCCACGCGTGCGTCTTGGGCGGATCCTCGTTGCCGAACTCCGCCGTGCCGGTCTTGGCCCCGACCGGGAGGCCGGGTACCTGTGCCAGGAAGCCGGCGTGCCCGGAGGTCACCACGGCACGCATCATGTCCGCCAACGAAGCGGCTTCTTCCTTGGTAATCGGTTTGGTAGATGCCGGAGACGCAGGGAGAGCACTGGCCGTGGTGGAATCCGGCGACGGCGATGCGCTGCCACTTTCGGTCGGGGAAGCAGTGGCACTGGGGTTCTGGGCAGCATCAGCGTTGAGGACCAGTTGGGGTGACACGGGAGCCCCGTTGGCCACGGAAGCCGCCATGACTGCGGCTGAGAGCGGCGAGAAAAGTACCTTGCCCTGGCCGATCATGGAGGCGGCGTGCTCAGTGCCTTCGGCAGCACCGGGAACCGATCCCAGGAACGCGTCGGCGCCAAGTTTGGGGGCTTCCACGGCGACTCCGAGGGCCTGGGCGGCCGACTCGAGTTGGTCCTGGCTGACGGTATCGCGTGCATTGATGAAGGCGGTGTTGCACGAGTGCGCGAAGGCGTCCCGCAAGGCAACGCTGCCCAGCGAACCGGCCGGGTACCCTTCGGCGTTCTTGAATGTGCGCCCATCAACGGTGACCGTCGGAGTGCACTCAACCTTGGAATCGGGCGTGGCACCGTTCCGGAACATCGCCAGCGAATCAACGATCTTGAACGTTGAGCCCGGTGCGTACTGTCCCAACATGGCGGTGTTGTACCCGTTACTGCCCGGTCCTGAGGCGGCGGCGAGAACGGCACCGGTTGAGGGTTTCAGCGCCACGATAGCCGAGGCCGGCCCCACTTTAGCCAGCGTATCCTCCGCCAATTGCTGGAGTTTCAGGTCAAGCGTGGTCTTGAGGGTGGTGCCCGGTGCGGGGAGGGACGAGAAGAAGACTTTGGTACCGGGGGTTTCACCCTGGGACTTGGCGCTGGCAATGACTTCCACGCCGTCCTTGCCGCGCAGAAGGGAGTCGTATTTCTGCTGCAGGCCACCCGTTCCCGTGGTGTCCCCGGCACGCAGCGCGCCGTTGGACTTTTCGATCTGTTCTGCGCTGGCTTGTCCAACGCTGCCCAACAGGGCACGGGCGAACGTCCTGGTGGGAGCCAGGGCCATGGAGTCCAGGATGCTCACACCACCCGGGATGGCGTTGATCTTGGCTTCGTTGATGTCGGCTGTGTAGGCGCGGAGGACGAGTCCCTCCACAAACGCCTGCGGGCCGGATGCAGCAACCTGCTTGGCGTACTCCTCGACGTCCAGCCCCAGCAGGGCCGCCATGGCCCGGGCCGAGGCGTCGGCTTGCTCTGCGGGAACCTTGGTCTTGTCGATGCCAACCCGGAACACGGGCCTGTCTTCAACGATCGGGGCGTCGCCGGCACCCAGGATCTGGCCGCGTTGGGCAGGGACTGTCTTAACGGAGAGGGTCTCGCCATCGGAGAGCTGTGGTGCCAGGAGGGCAGGGCTCCACTGAACCGCCCATTTTCCGGAGGACTTCTTCAGCGTGGCATCCGAGGTGTACTCCCACTTGGCAGAGCCGACGTTCCAGCTGTAGTTCAGGGGGAACGTGGCGGTATCGCCGTCGAGCTTCACGTCGCCGGACTGCACCGAGGGTTTGGCGCCGAGGCCTTCGAAAACAGCCTTGAGTTCATCGTTGGCCGCGGCAGCGTCCTTGCCCTCGACGGCGAGAGACCCGACGTCGAGCGCTTCCAAGGAAGACGCCAGCTGCTTTGCGGCACCTTCCGCGCCGGATCGGCCATCATCACAGGCGGCCAGCGAGCCAGCCATCACTAAACTGACGAGTCCAACGACAAAACCCTGCTTCTTTTTCAGTTTCCCCCATTTGCGACATTATGCCCCGTTCCACCGACAGTTTCTTGTTGTGCCCGGTCAGCGGACAGCCGCCGCCTGCCACCCCGGGGAGAGGCGGCAAACGGCGGCCGTCAGGACGTTGGCGCTACGGAGCGCAGGTGAACTTGGCGTCACCCCACACCCCGTGGGCACCGTTGATGGATCCGGAGGGATCCACCACCAACTCCACGTAGGCCGCTCCGGTGAGGTCAACCGTCACGGATTCGGGAGCGAACCCCGGCGTGTACGTGCGCGACTGGTACTTGTTCACGCCGTCGGCGTTGACCTTGAAGATAATGTTGCCGCCGAAGCCACTCTCAAGGCCCACCTGAGAAGTGAATTTCGAACACTTTCCACCCAGGTAGTAGGTGATTTTGGACGCTGCGTGCACACCAAGGCCCTTGCTGAACACGGGCTCCTTGCCTGTGGCGGGATCCGTGTAATTCACTGCCAGCGGCTTGTCCGGGGACGACGCCGAGTCCTTGTTGGCCACGTTCTTGCCGATCACACCGTAGCCGTTCAGCGCCTGGACCCACGGGGTTTCAGAGGCATACACGGAGCCGACAGGGACAGCTGGAAGAGGCTGCGAGGTCACCTTCCAGTCGAAGAACTTCACCCGTGTATCCGTGGGCAGCGTGACGGATGCCAGCTCCTTGGTGGGATTGAGCCGCACCGTGTTGGAGAACGCTTGGTACTTGTACTGCGTGTACTCGGGGGACGGGCCTGAGGCGTTGTTGCGGCCCTGTTCCGAAACCGCCAGGACGGCTCCGTTGAGGACCGAGGGCTGCAGCCAGTTGGGGAAGAAGATGGACTGCTGCTCTGAAGAACCGTCCGCGTAGGTCAAGGTCAGCGTCGGGCTGGTTCCATTACCCACAGCGGCAGATCCGAGGACCGCAAGATGCGTGCCCTTGCCCTTGACCGAGATGGTTTGCGCGGACAAGGCCACGGAGTTGGGGACATCAGGTCCCACGGCCGGCCACGTGTAATCCACCTGTGTAGGCTTCCCGGCATCGACCGTCACCGTGCTGCCTGGCCGGACACCGCCGGCCGGAACCGTGGCGGCAGCCAGCTGCTCGGCAGCGAAGGTGGCCCCGCCGCCGTCGAAGTTTCCGAGCGCCTTGCCGGCCACGGTGGTGACCGAAACGGTGTTGTAGGCCGCAGCCAGCGAACCGTAGGCGACGTAGATCTGGTTGCCGCCGGTCACCGACTGGTTGGAGTCGGAAGCAGCGTACGACGCCGACACCCGCACGGTCTGTTGGCCCGCCTTCGCGCTGGAGCCGGGTTTGATGACGAAGGTGGCAGTGGCGCTCGCTCCACCGTCCACCTTGGCTGCGGTTGCGCCCAAGGACGAAACCACGGTCCACCCCTCGGGAAGGACGGGAGTGAGGACCACGTTGGTCTTGGCCTTGGTACCGGTGTTCACGAAAGCAGCGGTGACTGTTGTTTCCTGGTCCTGGAAGACCTGTTGGCCGGTGGTCACGCGGACTTCGGCGGCGGTGTCTTCCTGGCTTTTCCCACCCAGCGGACCTGCCTGCTGGAGCTGAACCGTCGCTGACTGGTTGGAGGCGATGGATCCCGTCTTGACCCAGATGGTGCCGTTGTTGGCCTCATCGAAGAACCAGCCCGTGTTCGCAGCGGCGTAGGCGGCCTGGGTTGGTTGTTGGGTGAGCTTGGTGCCGCCGATTTTCACGTCCTTGGGGGCCGCGCCGGCGTGGACTTTCAGCTCGTAGGGTCGGGCAGCGGCCTTGCCGGTGTACTCGCCCTTCCGCTCACCGATGGATACCTTGACGCTGCTGTTGCCCTTGCCGGGCGCATCCACTGCGAAGATCTGGCTGGAGGACTTTCCATCCTTGAATTCACGGGTGACCTTGTCGTCCTCATAGAGCGTGAAGGTGTCCTGGCCTTGGGCGTAAACGTCCAAGGTGATCATGGAATCTTCGGGTACCAAGGAGGCGTTGCGGGCCACGATGCCTTGCGGGATCACCGCACCGGCCCGAACGAACACCGGCAGTTTGTCCAGGGGTGCGTTGTAACCGTTGAGGATCTGGCCGCCCTGGTAGAGCTTGCCGGTCCAATAATCCACCCACTGCTGGCCCGCGGGAAGAAATATGCCGTTTCGGACATCTGTCTGGGTGAAGACCGGTGCCACCAGGAAGTCGGAGCCGAGCATGAACTGGTTGTTGGCCTCGGCACCGTAGGACCACTGCTGGTCAGGGAACTCCAGGGCCATGGATCGCATCATCGAAACACCGCTGGTGGAAGATTCCTGGGCGAGGGTGTAGATGAAGGGCATGAGTTGCTGCCGAAGCTGCAGATATTGGCGGTTGATGGCCGTGGCTTGGTCGCCGTAGAGCCACGGGCGCTTGTCCGTCGCGGCCCAGCCGGACATGGAGTACAGCGCCGGGGCGAAGGCCTTCCACTGGAGGTCGCGGACATACGATTCGGCCGAGCCGCCGAAGATCCCGTCAACATCGCCGGTGGTGAACGCCAAACCCGAGTTGCCCGCACCGGTGAGGGCCGAGACCTGCCAGCGAACGGCGTCGAGGTTTCCGGAGTGGTCACCGGTCCACTGCATGCCGCAACGCTGGGCGCCGGCCCACCCTTCCACCATCAGCGAGGTGCCCCGCGCGTTCGAGTACTGCTCGATGCCGCCGTGTGCGGCCTCGCAACCGGTGAGTGCCTGCCGGTAGCCCTGCCCAACCCAGGCAACGTCGAGCTTGCGGAGCCGGACTCCGGCCTCGCCTACTTCGTATTCCTGGTTGGTCAGGGAGCGCTGGGTCCACAGGCCAACTTTGAGGTCGGTTTCTTTCTCGATGTTGCTCACGGTTTCCGGGAGTTGCTGGTATTCACAGCCGTAACCGTCGTTGACCAGCATCCAGCCGGCCGGCATGTCGTTTTCAACGAACTTCCGTGCGGTTTTGATGGCGTCCGGTGTGCGCTGCTTCGCGCCGTCGGGATCACCATAGCCGGAGGAAGAATAGCCCGGGTTGGAACGGTTGTAGCAGTCCGCGTCGCCGTATTCCAGGGCGTAGACCGGGGGCATGATCGGCTTTCCGGTCAGCGTTGTGTACGCGCCAAGGGACTGTTTGTAGTCGCCCACGAAGTAGTAGGCGTCGAACCGCTTTTCCTCATGCGTGGTGGTGGGCTGGTCCTTGAAGTCGTAGGAGCCGCGGGCGAACGTGTCGCGGAGGACACCGTAGCCCTTGGATGACATGTAGTACGGCACGGCATTGGGGTAGCCGTCGTCGTCCCAGTCGAAGTTCTTGGCGATGTTGATCAGCGCGCCGGTGTGCACGGAGCGGCCGTTTTGCATGCCGCCGCCGATGAACTGCTCGCCGTCCTGATGGGCAAGGTGCTGCGTGGCCGAGTTGGAGCCGAACGTGATGGGTGCCGACTCTTCCAGCACCAGTGATCCGTCAGCCCGGGTCACGCGGAGTTGGGTAGTGGTCTTGTTGATCGCGACGCTGATCTTGTCCGTTTTCAACGTCAGCCAGTCGCCGTCGACGATGGTGGGTGTGGTGCCGGGAAATTTGTCTTTGCCCACCACGATGTTGGCGGTCCTGGCCGGGTCGCCTTGGTCGGTGTTGGCGGGATCCGTGAAGGTGCCGCTTGGATCGGCTTCGAGGCGGAAGGTGCCGCCATCCAGGAACGTAACCCGGGCTGCGCCTTTAGCGGTGGAAAGGCCGACGACGTTGCCGGACTGGGTGTATCCGGTCACCGCGCCGAGGGGTACTCCCGCGGCGTCGACAGGTACCTCGGGGGTGACGGCTTTGACGGGGGCCGGGTCGCCGGGCGCGGAATTCGCGGCCGATGCCGCCGATGCGAAGGTCAGTGCGGGGATGGTCCCTGCGAGGAGGAGCGAGGCAAGGCCGAGGGATGCGGCCTTCCTGGCTATCTTTGTGGCTCGTCCGGGGCTGTGGGGAGCAGCACTGGACAGGCCCAAGGAGGGTGCGGACATGGGGGCCAACTTTCGACGAGTGACTTTTTGTGATCTAACTCATAGCGAAACGTGCACTAATCGTCACTGCTGCGAGGCCAAAGGTCAACCGTTTAACCAAAATTAACAAGCAAAATGAGCCTCACCCGTCCGCCCAGAGGGGTCCAGCGCGACGTTTGCTGTGGGCCTGATCCGCGAGGTTCAGTGCCCGCGGATGATTCGTCGCTGGGTCGCCGCAGCAATCGCCGCCGTCCGGTTGTCGACCCCCAACTTCGAGTAGATGTGTACCAGATGCGTCTTTACCGTGGCCTCCGAAATGAAGAGCTGCTTCGCCATGGCGCGGTTGCTCATGCCAGTAGCCAGCAACTCCAGCAGCTCCACCTCCCTGGCGCTCAACGCGGGCGACGGGTTTCGGATCCGCCCCATGAGCCGCGCCGCGACCTCCGGTGCCAGCGCGGTCTGCCCTGCAGCCGCGGAAAGGACAGCTTGCCGGATTTGCTCGGGCGGGGCGTCTTTCAGCATGTAACCGCTGGCGCCGGCTTCAACGGCAGCGAGGATATCGGCGTCGGTGTCATAGGTGGTGAGGATCAGAACCGGGGGCGGGGGGCTCCCGGCCTCGCCGGCTTTGATCTTTTCCGTCGCGGCCACGCCATCCATGCCGGCCCCCATCTGCAGGTCCATGAGGACCAGGTCCACCGGCTCGCCGAGCGTGTGCAGCCTGCGCAGCTCGGCCAACGCAGCATCACCATCCGCCGCCTCGGCCACCACCGTGACGCCCGGGAAGTCCGCCAACATGGCTCGCAGGCCTGCCCTGACCACCGGGTGGTCATCCACCAACAGAATGCGGATATCGCTCATGCCTCATCTTCTCCCACAGGCAAGGGCACCCGGATGGCAACCACCGTTCCCTCGCCAGGAGCCGACTCGATCTCCAGGCTGCCCTCCAGCGCGGCCAGCCGTTCGCGCAAACTCAACAGCCCGACGCCGGTGCCGTCACCGCGCACGGTGGCCACCGCCGTCGACGGCTCAAAACCAATACCGTCGTCAAAAACGTCCAACGTCACCTCGGAGCCGAGGAAGGACAGGGTCACGACGGCGGCCCGCGCCTTTGCGTGTGCCCACACGTTCGCGAGGGAGGCCTGGGCGGCCCGGAGCAGGGTGGTCTGGTAGGTATTGGGCAGCTCAACGGGGGAACCCACCAACTCGAAACGGCAGCGCAGCGCGGTACCACGGGCGGCGGCTTCAGTCTCGGTTTTCTCACAGAGGCGGCGCAAAGTATCCACCAAGCCGGCTTGTTCCAGGTCAGGGGAACGGAGGCCACGAACAAAGCTACGGGCTTCGGCCAGGTTCGCCGAAGCTGTTTCCTGGACGATCCGCAGTCGCTCCCTTGCAGCCCCTGTATCCCCGTCATCCAGGGCTTTCTCCGCCGACCGCCCCATCAGGACGATGCTGGAGAAGCCCTGTGCCAGGGTGTCGTGGATTTCCCGGGCGAGCCGTTCGCGCTCGGCCGTGATCCCGGCGTCGTGCTGTGTTTTGGCCAGTTCAGCCCGCGTCCGACGCAGGTCCTCGGCCACCACCCGCTGGTTTTCGGCCTCAAGGAACAAGGCCTGGTAGGCCAGCCCGGTGACCACGGCGAAACCGGCCCCAAACACCGGGCCCAGGACCATCGCGAGCTGCAGGCCGCCGTCGGACGTGCCGCGGCTATGGAACCACAGCGCACCGATCAGCAGGACCGTGCTCAACGCAATCAAAGGCAACGCCAGGCGCCGGGGAAGCAGGTGAAGCTGCAGGAAGAAGAGGGGGAAGGCCACCCAGGCGAAATCGCCGCTGACCAGAAGGAGCAGCAGCCACAGGAACATCACTGCACCCAGCCACCACGCTGCGTAGCGCGTGGGGTTGAAACGGGAAGGGTCGCTTGCGTGCCGTTTTTCCAGGATGGTTCCCGCCAGGTACACCATCGCCAGGAGGGCAGACAGGCCCAAACCGGCAGCCAACGCCGTGGATGACGGTGATCCGGAAGTGCCGACTCCGGTCAGCAGGCGAATGACGGCGACCAGCAGCAGCACGGCGAAACCGACGTGCAAACTCACGCGCAGGACGCGGAGGATCGTGACGGCTCCGGTGGGGGATTGCATGCTTTCCAGCGTATCTCCGGCCCTGCCGCATTCCGCCGTATTCCGCGCCGCACAGCCGGAATCAACCATTTGGATGACTGGCCGCTCAACCCCACGGAGTCCGCCAATCCATCCACCTCCCGATGTCCGGGAGGGCCTTCGCCGGAAGAGTTGGTAGTGCCGGGAACAAGCCCGCACCTACCGAAGGAATCCGATGTTTCTCGCCATCCGCGACATCCGCTTCGCCAAGGGCCGTTTTGCGCTCATGGGCAGTGTCGTCGCCTTGATCACCTTGCTGCTCGTGATGTTGTCCGGGCTGACAGCCGGACTGGGAAACCAGTCGACGTCGGCCATTGCCGCATTGCCGGCGCAGCAGGTCGTCTTTGGGGCTCCCGCGGGAAGTGACGCCAAAGCGTCCTACGCCGAGTCTGAGATTTCCTCGGCCCAGCTCCAGACGTGGCGCGAGCAGCCGGGGGTCAGTTCTGCGCAGGCAGTGGGAATCAGCCAGTCGCGTTTCCAGTCACTGGGTGCTGGTGGCACTCCAAGTGGTACAGCGAACGTCGCCGTCTTTGGCGGATCCGTCGCTCCCCAAGCCGTGGAGGACGGGGCGGTGGTTGTCGGCGAAACCTTGGCGAAGGACCTGTCCTTGACCGCCGGCAGCCGGGTGAGCGTAGGCGGCACCGACCTCACTGTCTCGTCCATTGTGGGGGACCAGTGGTACTCCCACACGGGCGTCGTCTGGACCACCCTGGACACCTGGCGGTCCATCGCCCACGCGGCCCCCGGCACGGCCACCGTCCTCGCCGTGCAGTACGACGCCGGAACCTCCTTGGACGTCGACGCCGCCAACGCATCGGCTGGCACAGTCAGCACGGATCCCGTGGGTTCGTTCCAGGCCTTGGCCTCGTACAAGAGCGAAAACGGCTCCCTCATGCTCATGCAGGCGTTCCTCTACGGCATCTCCGCATTGGTGATCGTCGCATTCCTGACCGTGTGGACGGTACAGCGGACGCGCGATATCGCGGTACTTAAAGCACTTGGTGCTTCCTCCGGTTACGTCCTGCGCGATGCCCTCGCCCAAGCGGCCTTGGTGCTGGTGTCCGGAGCCGCGGTGGGCGGTTTGCTGGGCCTTGCCGGGGGAGCCTTCGCAGCCCAGGCTGCACCCTTCTTGATCACTCCCCTGACCACGCTGCTCCCAGTGGCTGGAATTGTCCTGCTCGGGCTCGCCGGTGCGGTGCTTGCCGTCCGCAAAGTCACCACAGTGGACCCCTTGCTGGCCCTCGGCGGCAACTGATTCCGTACATTCTTCGAAAGGCATACACCGTGACTACTGCACTCAACCTCGTCAACGTCTCGCTCGAATATCCCGATGGCGGCTCCACCCTGAAGGCCCTGGACTCCGTGAACCTCGCGGTCAGCAAAGGGGAATTCCTCTCCTTGGTAGGCCCGTCAGGCTCAGGGAAGTCGTCACTGCTCGCCGTGGCGGCCACCCTCATCCGGCCAACATCCGGCGTAGTGGTCATCAACGGGCAGGATGTCGCCGCACTTCCGGAAGCCGAACGAACTGCGCTGCGCCGGGACAGCGTGGGCATCATCTTCCAGCAACCCAACCTGCTGCCGGCGTTGACCGCCGTCGAGCAGTTGGTGATCCGTGAGCACCTGCGTGGCAACCCGCTGAAGGAAGCCCGCCGGAAAGCCGTCGAGCTGCTGGATGTAGTTGGTTTGTCCGGCGCCGAACACAAGCGGCCGCACCAGCTCTCCGGCGGCCAGCGCCAGCGGGTGAACATAGCGAGGGCATTGATGGGCAGCCCTTCGGTGCTGCTGGTGGACGAGCCCACAGCGGCGCTTGACCACGAACGCAGCGAATCCGTGGTCCGGCTGCTCCGTCGGGTGACGGACGAGTTCAACACGGCCACCGTCATGGTCACGCACGATACCGAGTTCCTGCCCCTGACGGATGCCGTCGCGACCATGCGGGACGGGCGAATCAGCCGCGCCCTCATCCCGTCGCCGCAACCCTAGGTAGCTGAGAGTATCGCGGAGTCCTGCGCGTCGTCGTAGGCTTCGCGGGCTTCCAGAATGGTGGGCACGTGGCTTTCGGCCCATTCACGGAGCAGGGACAACGGCTGCAACAGGGATTCGCCCATCGCCGTCAGTTCATAGTCCACGCGTGGGGGGACCTGGGCATGGACAGTCCGCGTGATCAGGCCGTCACGCTCCAGCGCCCTCAGCGTCTGGGTCAGGACTTTGGGCGTCACGACGTTGACCATCTTCCGCAACTCGGAGAACCGCACCGGACCGGCGCCCAACACCTGGATGACCAGCGAGGCCCATTTGTCGCCGATTCGTTGGAAGATCACGCGGGAGGGACAGTTGGGGTCCAGAATGTTCGCGGGGAGGCTATTGGTTTCCATCGGGTAACTAGGTTCCTTTGAAGCTATCAGTATCCAATGGATACCTTTGGTGTATTGCAAGGATAGCAACCCCAAGGAGAGCAATGAAAATCGCAGTCTACGGCGCAACAGGCATGGTCGGCAGCCAGATCGTCAACGAATCCATCACCCGCGGCCACCAGGTCACGGCCATCTCCCGCAAGGGCGCTGAAGTCCCCGGCGCAGCCACTCAGGCTGCAGACCAGGCTGACGCGCAGACCTTTGCGTCCATTGCCAAGGACCACGACGTCGTTGTGCTGGCTACGGGCCCCAGCCGCACCGGCGGCGACCACTCCGAGTGGCTCGAAGCCATGTCCACCGCTTACAGCAACGCAGAAGGAACCCGCCTAATGATTGTCGGCGGCGCCGGGACTCTGGAAATCGACGGTGTCCGCCTGCTCGACTCCCCGGACTTCCCTGAGGCCTACAAGGCTGAGGCCACCACCGCGGCCAAGGCCCTGGAGGCCGTCAAGCAGGCCCCCGAGTCCCTCGACTGGACCGTCCTGGCCCCCGCACCGGTTATCCAGCCCGGTGAGCGCACTGGCGAGTACTCCGTGGCAAAGGATTCGCCGGCGGGCAACACCATCTCCACGCAGGACTACGCCGTAGCCATGCTGGACGAGATCGAAAGCCCGGCCCACCGCCGCGCACGCTTTACCGCCGCCAACTAGGACGGCGGGCTAAACGCCCAGCCCGGGTACCCGCAATTTGAATATGTCCTTAAGGGCATGTTTAGCCGCGTGGTACCCGGGCATTCCTGTCACTCCGGGACCTGGCGGCGTTGAGGACGAACACAGATAGACACCCGGCATCGGCGTCCGCCAAGGCACATTGGACACCACGGGCCGCTGCACCAGCCCACGGAGATCCAGGATGCCTGCGCTGAAGTCGCCACCCACATAGTTTTCGTTGTACGCAGCCAGTTCTGCCGCCGTCGTGGTCTTTGACGCCACCACGACGTCCCTGAAGCCGGGCGCATATCGCTCGATGCGGGCCGTTACCGCCTCCGCCATATCCACGGTGGAGTTGGCAGGGACGTGGCAGTAGGACCACAGGATGTGGCGGCCTTCAGGTGCGCGGGTCGGGTCCAGCAGGGACGGCTGGGAAACCAGGACGTAGGGCTGCGGTGGATACTTGCCCATCGCTACCAGATTCTCGGATTCGGCCATGGCAAGCCGTGAACCTCCCACGTGGACCGTGCCTGCCTTGGCCAGGCCTGGATCCAACCAAGGCACAGGCCGGGAGAGAATAAAGTCCACTTTGCATGCTGCATTCCCGAATCGGAATGCTTCCAGTGCCCGGCGGTAGCGGTCGGGTACTTCCGCGCCGCCGATCCGGGCCAGGGTCGGGGGAGCAACATCCAACAGGATGGCGTCCGCGGGCCGAACCTGGTCCAGGGAGTCCACTCGTTCACCTACGTGGATGGTTCCTCCGTGGGCGGTCACGTCATCCGCCATCGCCTGGGCAATGGACATTGACCCCCCTACGGGAATCGGCCAACCGCCGGCATGGGCAAGGACCCCGAGCAGGAGCCCGGCGCCGGTTGAGCTCAGGGACGGTTGCGAACCCAGCGCGTGCGACATCACCCCGGTCAGGAGCGCGGGCGCTGCCTCCTCCCGGAAGCGGCGGCCCCACATGGGCGTGCCCTGATCCAGCGTGGCAAGACCAAAGCCCATGGCGGCCAACGGGTCTTTGGGTATGCGCAGCAGCTGGTTGGACGTAAATTCCACCACCCCGGAGACCCGCTCCAGCAGGGGTTCCATGAGCCGGCGGTATGCCGGTCCATCCACGCCCAAGCCCTGGACAGTCCTGTCCAGCGACTGGTAAGCCAACGCGGCACCGCCCACGTCCAGGGGTGTTCCGTGCTGAACTTCCGGGACCCGCAGTTCAATTCGTTTGGACAGCTCGAAGGCACGGAAGAACGGCGACGCCAATGCCATGGGGTGTACCGCGGAGCAGATGTCGTAGAAATGCCCGGGTTCCATCAGCTCACTGGTGCGCGAACCTCCGCCAATGGCGTTCGCGGCCTCGTAAACGTGTACCTTCAGGCCCGCACGGGCCATGACCACTGCTGCCGCCAGACCGTTGGGGCCCGCGCCGACGACGGCGACATCACCCATCGCTGCCTCCCTCCACCGCGCGGGCTGCTTGAGCTTCGGCTACCCGATGCCCTCCGGGCAGGACCGACCCGGCCCGGTGGAAGAGGTCGATCCTGAGCCAGTCCGTGGCGCCGTCGAAGGGACCGCCATGTGGGTCATCGTCGCCGTGGATGCGCACGGGGTCCTGGACCGGATCCCAGATATCCATAACAACCCTCGCCATCAGGTAGGCCGTGGCGGCCATGTGCAGGACCACCGCCATCACGTAATAGGACATGTCAATGTTGTGCTGGACAGGTCCGCCACTGGTCGCCTGGCCAAGGTACATCCAAATTGCCGCCCAATGCAGGCCTTCGGCAGCCTGCCACAGGAGGAAGTCGCGCCAGCGGGGCCGCGCCAGGGCAAGGAGCGGGATCAGCCAGAGAACGAACTGGGGCGAGTAGACCTTGTTGGTGAGGATGAACGCGCCGACAATCAGGAAGACAAGCTGGGCGATCCGTGGCCGCCGCGGCGCGCACAGGGCCACCACGGCAATGAGGATGCACGCCAGGGCAAACAGGGCCAACGCAATCACGTTGATGCTGGCCGCATCCATCTGCATCCAGTGCAGCCTGTCCGCTACCAGGTTGTAGGAAAACCACGGCGAGCTGTAGCCGGCGGGCCGGTCCTGGGTGAACTCGAAGAAGTACTGCCAGCCAGTAGGGTTCAGGGCCGCGAACGGAAGGTTGACTACCAGCCAGGACACCAGGGCAGCTCCTGCGGTGACAAGGAACGGCCGGAACTTTCCGGTCCGAAGGGCCAGCAGTAGCACGGCACCGAGGAACAGGACCGGGTAGAGCTTGGTGGCAGTGCCCAGCCCGATGCAGACACCGGCGAAGATCAGTTTGTCCCTGGAGAAGAAGTACATTCCCAAGGCGAGCAGAGCCACCGCCCACATGTCCCAGTTGATCAGGCCGGCCAGGATAATCCCGGGTGCCAAGGCCACCATGGCGGCATCCCAAGGGCGACGCTTGTTGATTCTGGCGGTGAGGAGGACGGTAACGATCCACATGGCCACAATCAACGTCGCGTTCACATCGAAGTAGCCCAGTACCCGATCATTGTTGACCCCCTGGCCGGGCACCAGCAGGGCAGTGATCCCAGCGATGATCCCCATCAGCACGGGGTATTCAAACTGGCTGCCTTGGGTGAACAGGGGGATGACTCCGTCGCCGAGTCCGCGGTTCTTAAAAAGTTCGGGGAAGTCGGAGTAGCAGGTGGAGTAGAACTGGCCGGGAGTTTCCCAACCGTTGACCCGGCAGTAGTCCTTGGCGAGCACGGCCAGCAGCGCCGCCAGCACGGTGAGGAGGATCAGGACCCGTTCCACAGTGAACGCGCCGGAAGAAGCTTCGCCTGGCGATGAGTGCCTGCCCAGCGGACCGCCTATGAGCTCTGTGAAGTTCCGGAGCAGGCTGTCACTGCGGCTGGGAACCACCACGCGGGCACGTTTCTGAGGCCGGTGCGGCTTCGTCTCCTGCATGGCTCGAGCTTACAGTCACTACTTGGAACAGGGCATCAGGTTCCGCCCCGACTCCCTGGATGAGCCAATGCGCTTAAAAGGCGGAAGCCCACGCGTAGCCGCGCGGGCTCCCGGAGGTTCAACAAAGTCGTGTGGCATCCGTGTCTCCTTCGGACAGGCTGAAGGACATCAGCGGATCAGTCCCATCTGGTGCAGGGCAACGTAAACGTCTTCACGGCGTTGGTCCAGCAGCTGGCCGTTGAACAGGGTGCGGTCCTTGGGCGCTGTGACGCTCTTGAAGAAACGCATGTCTTCTGGGCGCTTTCGCATGGTTCACCTCCTTTCAGGGGGATTATGCCGGGAATTTAGGCGCAACAATTAGGGCCATTTGAAGATAAAGAATTCAAAGGGCCAAAAAGGGTGCGAAAAACCGAGGCTGGTTTAAGGGTAATTAGCGGACCGAATCAGGAATTCCTGAAACGTCATTGCATCATTGCGCGGGCTTCCGGCAGTCGACCCAACAAGAAGCTGGTTCCGAACTTTGGGAAAACTGCGCACCCGCGGCATGCTGCGTGGGTCCGCGCCTACAACTGACTACTCAGCCATCCAAGGAAATGAAGGCTGTCATGAACACCGCCGGCAACAGGCCGGTCCGGTGGATCAGGAGTGGGTCAGAGAGTAAAAAAGGCGTCGATCATCAGCAGAGGCCGGGGCAGCATTGACGGTCAACTTCCGTCCGCTAGTCAAAGTAATCATTTTTCCCAACCTCCTTCCGGCCTTTACAGCCTGCTGTGGCATTCACCCGGGTGACTAATCGGAAGAATGCGCGCCTTGTTCCCGGCGGATCGCTCTGGGAACAAGATATAAGCTACCCCATGAACAGGGAGTTTGGCCAGCACAATTCACTGTTTCGCCAAAACTTTTTCTTAATGAATGTTTCTAGAGACCCCAGCGCACAATTGCGGGCGTGCGCTTATCCCATCCGAGCGTGCAGACTTTAGCTGTTCCGAGGACGAAATGCCGGCCTTCCCGGGCGTCCATTTCCAGCCAACGTGCGGTGAGGATTCGGGAGAAATGCCCGTGTGCCACCACCAGGACGTTGTCCATTCCGGATTCCAGGACGCGCCCAATGATCTTGTCGGCACGGGCAGCCACCTCATCCAGGGTCTCCCCGTTGGGAACACCATCCGTCCAGATGAGGTAATCCGGGTTGTCCTTACGGATCAGGTCCGAGCTGATGCCTTCGTAGTCGCCATAGTTCCATTCGACGGCGAGCGGCTCGTGCACCGCTTCAGGGTAGCCGGCCAGTTCGGCTGTACGGCGGGCACGTCGCAGCGGGGAGGTCAGCACCAGGTCGAAGTCGATGCCCTCCAGGACCTTTCGTGCTTCAACAGCCTGCTGCTCACCCTCAACAGTGAGGGGCAGATCGGTCAGGCCCGTGTACTGGCCGCTCTTGGACCACTCCGTCTCGCCGTGGCGAAGGATCCAGAGTTGCGGGCGCGGGGAAGTCGCAGCATTCATGAGGGCTCCTCAGTTTCAGTCAAAGGCTCGACGACGGCGGACTCGGGTTGCGTGGCCCACCACGCCAACAGCTTCTGCTCGGCTTCCTCCGGGGACAGCGGTCCGTGTTCCATGCGCTCTTCCAGGAGGAACTTGTAGGCCTTGCCCACCACCGGTCCCGGCTTGAGTCCCAAAAGGGCCATGATCTGCGCTCCATCGAGGTCAGGCCGGACGGCAGCCAGCGATTCCTGCTCCAAGAGCGCCGCGATGCGGTGCTCAAGGTCATCGTAGGCGAAAGACAAGCGGTCAGCCTTGCGCTGGTTACGCGTGGTGACATCGGAGCGGGTGAGCCGATGCAGGCGTTCCAGCAGGGGACCGGCGTCGGTAACGTACCGGCGGACAGCCGAGTCACTCCAGCCAGCATCACCGTAGCCGTAGAAGCGCATGTGGAGTTCCACCAGGCGGGCAACGGCCTTGATCGAGTCGTTGTCGAAGCGCAGGGCTTTCATGCGCTTGGCCACCAGCTTGGCGCCCACCACGTCATGGTGGCGGAAGCTCACCGCGCCGCCCGGTTCAAAACGGCGCGTAGCCGGCTTGCCGACGTCGTGCATCAACGCAGCGAACCGCAGCACGAAGTCCGGCCCGGGTACGGGGCCATCGGGACCCGTTTCGAGTGCGGCGGCCTGTTCCAGGACCTGGAGGGAATGCTGGTACACGTCCTTGTGACGGTGGTGTTCGTCGGCTTCCAGGCGCAACGCGGAGACCTCGGGGAGCACGAACTCAGCCAGTCCTGTATCCACCAGGAGGTCGATGCCCACTCGCGGGTGGGCTCCGTTGATGAGTTTGACCAGCTCCTCGCGGACGCGCTCGGCGGAAATGATCTTGATGCGGTCGGCCATCTGGGTCATGGCGAGCCGAACGTCGTCGTGAACCGACACGCCGAGCTGCGACGCGAACCGGGCCGCGCGCATCATGCGCAGGGGGTCATCCGAGAATGACGCCTCGGGGGCGCCGGGTGTTGCCAGTTCGGAAGCGTGGAGGTCGCGGACGCCACCGAAGGGATCCACGAGTTCAAGGCTGGGCAGCCGGAGGGCCATGGCGTTGATGGTGAAGTCGCGGCGGAGCAGGTCATCCGTCAAGGAGTTCCCGAAGGCCACCACGGGCTTTCGCGAATCGGGGTCGTACGCCTCGGCGCGGTACGTGGTGATTTCGATCTGGAAGCCACTCTTACGCATCCCGATGGTGCCGAAAGCACGGCCGATTTCCCAGAAGTTGTCAGCCCACTTCTTGATGACCGCGATGGTCTGGTCCGGCGTGGCGTCCGTGGTGAAGTCGAGGTCCGGGGAGGTCCTCCCGAGGAAGAGGTCGCGGACAGGCCCACCCACCAAGGACAGCTCATAGCCGGCGTCGACAAAGCGCTGCCCGAGGTCGAGCACCACCGGATCGATGGTGAAGTTAACTGAAGAGCTGTCCAATACGTGCGCCATAGTCCCTTAAGCTTGGCAGATTTTTACCCGGGAGTGGGCCACTGTTCCATGCAATATCAGGCATGCGTCCGCGGACCGTCTCCTGCAGTCCATCTTGTAGCCATGTCCCGGTCATCACTCGAGGGCAAGAGTCGTTAGAGTGGACCTCATGGCCAACCCGATCCCGAGCGCTCCTGGCAGGAGGACAAACGCACCGTTGCCGTCGGCAATCGGTGCCCACGTCGCGCCTGCTCCGCAGCACCCGGTACAGGCCTCACTTCCCACGGTTGAGGAAGTGTCAGCCGGCGGCGTTGTTGTGGACACGTCCGACGGCGAACTCCGGGTTGCGATTATCGCCCGCCTTAATAGGGGGGGCCGGCTCGAATGGTGCCTGCCGAAGGGCCATCCCGAGGGCCGCGAAAACAACGAGGAAGCAGCTGTCCGCGAGATCGCCGAGGAAACCGGCATCGAAGGCAGCATCCTTGCACCCCTGGGCAGCATTGACTACTGGTTCACAGTGAGCGGCCACCGCGTCCATAAAACCGTCCACCACTTCCTGCTCCAGGCAACGGGCGGTGAGCTGACCATCGAGAACGATCCTGACCAGGAGGCCGTGGATGCCGCGTGGGTTCCCATCCAGGAACTGGCCCGCAAACTGTCCTTCCCGAATGAACGCCGCATCGCCGATCTGGCACGGGAAGTGCTGCCCGAACACCTCTGACCCGGGTACATGGGACGATAAAGGCGATGTCTGAAGCCAAAACAACCCAGTCCGTTCAATCCGGAGAAGCACGTTCCAGCGCCATCATGGCCGCAGGGACGCTCGTTTCCCGGTTCCTTGGCTTCGCCAAAACGTGGATGCTCGGTACAGCACTCGGGCTTGGTTCGACCATTAATGACACCTTCATTAATGCCAACAACCTGCCGAACCTGATCTTCCTGCTGGTGGCCGGTGGCGTGTTCAACGCCGTCCTGGTGCCGCAGATCATCAAGGCGAGTAAAGCCCCGGACCGCGGAGCTGACTACCTCAGTCGGCTGCTGACCCTTGCCGTGTTGGTGCTCTTTGCCCTGACCGCGTTGGTAACCCTTGCAGCACCACTGGTCATCGACCTCACCACGCAGGGGTATTCCGAGCAACAAAAGGCCCTGGCGGTCACCTTTGCCTTCTGGTGCCTCCCACAGATCTTCTTCTACGGGCTCTACGCCCTTCTGACCCAGGTGTTGAACGCCCACGGAGCGTTTGGCCCCGCCATGTGGGCCCCCATCCTGAACAACCTGGTGGCCATCGCCGGCCTGGGGATGTTCATTTGGATCCTCGGAGAGAACCTCAGCAACCCCCACACCCTGGACAACTGGGGTCCCACCCAGACGTTGCTGATCGCAGGGTTCTCAACCTTTGGCGTCATTGCGCAGACAGCCATCCTGTTGGTTCCCGTCTTCCGGCTGCGCCTTGGCCTCCGTCCCCGTTTCGGGTGGCGCGGGGTCGGACTGGGCCAGGCTGCCAAGCTGAGCGTCTGGACCCTGGCGACTGCCGCCGTCGGGCAGTTGGCCTTCCTCTACATCATGAGGATCGCGACGATTCCCGGCGCCGAGCGGCTCCGGCTGAACAATGCGGGGGACACGGCCGCTGCTGCTGTCCTGCCCGGTAACGCCGTCCTGGAAGTCGCCAGCCAGCTGTACCTGCTGCCCCACTCGATCATTGCTTTGTCCTTGGCAACCGTCCTCTTTAACCGCATGACGCGCGCGTCGCAGGACGGCAACAAAGCCGAGCTTCGCGATGCCCTGTCCCATGGTCTCCGGACCATGGCTGTTGCTACGGTCTTCGGTGCCTTGGCGCTGTTTGCCTTGGCCGGCCCGCTGGGCATGTTCTTCTCGGGCGGCAACTCGCAGGACGGCGTCATGCTCGCACAGACGCTCACCATCCTGGCTTTGAGCACCCCGTTCCTGAGCGCCAACTTCATGATGTCCCGCGTGTTCTACGCCAACGAGGACGCACGCACGCCCCTGTATGTGCAGCTGTGGCTGGCGGTGATCTACGTGGTGGGCGCGTTCTTCATCCAGTTCCTCCCTGTCGGCCAGATCATTTACGCCATCGCGATCCTCTACACTCTGGGCAATATCCTTTCCGTGGTCATCAGCGTGGTGTTCCTGCGTCGCTTGCTGGGCCACCTCGACGGACCACGAATCGCGAACTCTTACATCCGCATGGGCTACGCCGGTCTCGGCTCCGCACTGGCCGGCGCTGCGGCCCTTTGGCTGTTGGGGAGCTACCGCGCCGACGGCTTCGCATGGAGCAGCCGCCCGGCCGCCCTGGTGACGGTGGTCGTCGTCGGGCCCGTCATGTTGCTCGCCTACCTGGTCCTGCTGCGCGTCTTCCACGTCACCGAACTTCGCGATCTCCTACGCCCGCTCATGGGCCGCTTGGGCCGTGGGGCGCCGGAACCGGTGGTCGAAGGAACCTCAGAAACCACGACGCCGGAACGCGCCACAGTCTCGGACGACACCGGTTTAATCCCTCGCATCTCGGGCGAGTTCGACGCCGCCTCGTTCAGGGCCGGGCCGGCAGTCGGGGCTCAGCGCACCGCTCCAGCGCCCGCCGCGGACGCTCCAAAGTCCTACCTGCCCGACGAAGAAGTGCCCAGCACAGCCCTGGGTGGCAGGTTCCGCCCGCAGGTCCCGTTGCCGGGCCGGCGAACATATCAAGGCGACGCGGGTCGCAATCCATACTTCCCGAGCAGGCAAAACAAGAAGTAAGCCGGTGCCGCCAACACGGGCGGATGGAACCAATCGGCTAGGCTAGAAACGAATATAGGTAGTTGCAAAAGCGGTTAGTCCGGCTCGCCGGGCCAGCCGTGTGCAGGACCCGCAACTCCCGGACAGCCTAGGAGGAACACGTGTCCCACCCGATCGACGTCGGATCAGTACTTGGCGGCCGCTACAAGGTCACGGCCAATGTGTTGACCTCGCATGACCAAGATCAGGTGCTCGACGGCGTGGACCAGGTCCTCAACCGTCCCGTGAGCATCCTCGTCGCCGGACCCGGAAATGCCGAGCAGGTTGCGCAGAGCGCCCGCGAAGTGGCCACAGGGGAGCGCCCCGGCCACGTCCAGATTTTGGACCTCGGCATCAGCGACAACACCACGTACCTCATCACCAACCACAGCTCCGCACCGGACCTGCTGGACCTCGTTGTTGCCACAAACCCGCCGTACATCGAGCCGTTCTTCACGGAGACGCTTGGCAGCGAGATCTTTGGGCAGCCGCGCACGTACGAGCCCGAAACCTACGACGGCCTCTACGAGGATGACGAGCACGACGCCGAGTACATCCAGTACGACGAAAACGGCTACCCCATCCCGTCCGAGGCTGATACCGAGCAGACAACCGCTGGTTCCGAAGCGGGGAACGTACCTCCGCGGCCTGCCTCGAACCCCTCATCCGCCAAGAGTGGCATCGCCGGCAAGCTGGCTGCAGCTGCTGCCGGAGCCGGTGCAGCGGGTCTCGCTGCCGCTGCAGCGTTGAAGAACCAGGGTTCAAGGAATCACGACGCCGACGCTGCCGCCCCTGCTGCTTCCGGGGGAGCGTCGCCTGCGGCATCCGCCCAGCCGCCCACCCAGGCTGTTACTTCCCAACCGACTCCGCCGCAGGCCCGGCCCGCCGCTCCGACGCAACCGCCTACCCAGGCCGTGAGTTCCCAGCCAGCACCCGTCAGCGAACCGGCCAAACCCGCCGAGTCCACTGAACCCAAGGTCTCGCTCTGGTCCGAAGAAGATTACGGCTTTGCAGGAGCCGGCGCCGCTGCCGGGGGAGCTGCCGCTGCGGGCAGTACCTCAGACACTGGTTACGACCGCGCCCCCACCAGCTTCCCGGCGTCGGCCGCAGTCCAGGAAAACTACGAGGACGACGAGGTATACGAAGACGAGGCTCCCGAGAAGGAGCCCCGCTCGCTTCGCTGGCTGGTTGGTGGCCTGCTGGCTGTGGTCCTGGTGGTAGGCCTGGTCCTGGCTGTTACCAACCTTGGCAGCCTCTTCCCGAGCAGCGCGCCCGCGGCAAGCCAGAGCACGCCGGCCCCGCCGGCCACCGAAACCAAAACTGAAGAACCGGCCCCCACGCAGGCTCCGCCGCCCGCCACGCCGCCGGCGATCGACAGCATCACGCGGCTGGGAGATTTCCCCTTCGCAGCCACCTACGACAAGGACCTTGCACGAGCCTTCGATGGCAACGCTGCAAGTTACTGGTCAGACATGGAATTTGCGACCGCAGACTGGGGTGGCCTGGTCACGAACATGCCGCTGGTCATCAAGCTCAAGGAAAAGACCGAGGTCAAGTCCATTGTGCTGAACCAGCTGGGTGGATCGGGTGGCAGCATCAGCGTCTACACCAACGACCGTCCTGCCATGGACGGAGCGAAGCTCGTTGGTACCAACAGCTTTACCTCGCCTGAATTGACGCTGCCCCTGGCAGCGCCGACGCAGACTCAGTACATCATTGTGGATATCAAGACGCTCCCCAAGCTGGCCGCCCCGAAGACGCGGTTCGGTTTCGGTCTGCGCTTGGCCGAGGTTGGGGTCCAGTAGTCCGCACCAGCCATGAGAGTAGGGGCCGTTCTGACTTGTCAGGGCGGCCCCTACTGTTTTGTGCGCGGGCGTCACCACTTCGATGTGGCCCGCGTCCAGAAGGTACCCTGAATGTTGGTGGCTTTTAGGGCCGACAAACTCCAACGGAATATTTGGGGCTTAACTGGGGTTGAGTCAGGTGGCTGCCCCGAAAGCCGCAGCATCGACTAAGGAAGAGGTTCACGCCACGTGAGCATTGCAGAAAACGGCGCATCGCAGGTGCGCGACGTCATCATCGTAGGTTCAGGCCCCGCTGGCTACACAGCCGCTGTTTACACCGCCCGTGCCAACATGAATCCTCTGCTCATTGCCGGTTCTGTCACCGCTGGTGGCGAATTGATGAACACCACGGACGTTGAGAACTACCCGGGATTCCCGGAAGGCATCATGGGTCCGGACCTGATGGAGAACTTCGAAAAGCAGGCCGCCCGATTCGGCACTGAGATCCAGTTCGAGGACGTCACCGAACTGGACCTCGACGGCGACATCAAGACGGTCACCATTGGTACGGGGGAGACCTTCCAGGCGAAGGCCATCATTCTGTCCACCGGATCGGCATACCGCGAACTCGGTTTGGCTAACGAAAAGAGGCTCTCAGGCCACGGCGTTAGCTGGTGTGCAACCTGCGACGGTTTCTTCTTCAAGGACCAGGACATCGCTGTTATCGGCGGCGGCGACTCTGCAATGGAAGAAGCACTCTTCCTCACCAAGTTCGCCAAGTCCGTCACTGTCGTCCACCGCCGCGACACCCTGAAGGCATCGAAGATCATGGGCGACCGCGCCCAGGCACACGAAAAGATCAAGTTTGTCTGGAACACGGCCGTTGAAGACGTCCTCGGCGAGGACAAGGTCACGGGCCTGAAGTTGAAGAACCTGGTGGACGGCACTGAGTCCGAGCTCGCAGTCACCGGTGTCTTCGTGGCCATTGGCAACGATCCCCGCACAGACCTCGTCAAGGGCAAGGTGGAACTTACCCCCGAAGGAACCATCGCCGTTGAGGGCCGCAGCTCCAAGACGAACATCAAGGGTGTCTTCGCCGCAGGCGACGTTATCGACCCCACCTACCGCCAAGCCATCACGGCTTCGGGCTCCGGCTGTGTAGCTGCTCTTGACGTAGAGCACTACCTCGCGGACCTGAACTCCTAAGCAACCATACGAAGGGAAAAGTTATGAGCAACGCAAAAGACGTAACTGACGCAAGCTTCAGCACGGATGTCCTGGCTTCCGAGAAGCCGGTCATCGTGGACTTCTGGGCAGAGTGGTGTGGCCCCTGCCGCAAGCTCGGCCCCATCCTCGACGAGATCTCGGTCGAGTACAGCGACAAGGTTGAGGTCGTGAAACTCAACGTTGACGACAACCCTGCCATCGCAGCTGAGTACGGCATCACTTCCATCCCTGCCGTCTACCTGTTCAGCGGGGGAGAAGTGAAGAACACCGTCATCGGTGCCAAGCCGAAGCAGTTCTTCGAAAAGGAATTCTCGGACGTACTGTCCTAACCTTCCGCTCAAGGTCTAAGGCCGGCGGTTTCTGCTCCTCACGGAGCGGGAGCCGCCGGCTTTGTGTTCTTTTCTTGGAAATGAACCTTCCAAGGATGCATTGGTGGCTTATGTGCGTGTGGGGACGTCCGGTGCGCTCCTGAACGGTAATGCGGCTTCCCGCTCACTGGGGTAGGGGCAAACTCAACCCTCGCTCACATCCCAGCCCCTTCAACCCAACCCTCACTCACATCCCCGCCCCTTCAACCCGACGCTCGCTCACATCCCGGCCCCCAAGGATGCGATGCCGCCACTGGAAGGGTGATGACTGCTGTGGACCCAGAGGCAACTTCTTCTGCTTCCGCTTCTCTCCTGTTTGACGCACCCGATGTAGGCACAACCAAGGGTTAGCGTAGGTCGTGTGGGGGATTGCTGAGAGTGCTGGTGGCAGAACGGTACGAGCCTGGCAATCTCGCGATCGTCTGTCCGTTGTCCTCGGCGTCGAAGGATGTTTCACGTGAAACCGATCCATCCATCCGTGGCTCGGGGCAGAACCCGTCGGGGCCAGATCTCGCCGGCGGTGCTCCCGAGACCCTGTTTCAGGCATTCGACTCGAGTCGACTGGATACCGCCGACGTGACCCAAGAACCAGCGAAGAGGGTGACCAGCGCGCCGGCAAGCACACTAAGCTGCGTCTTGTGGTTGGTAGCTAGAAAGTAGTGCCGGGTTCCTGCACTTGGGAACCCTGCAACCGCGCTCGTTGCTTCGAAACAACAACACCCTGACAGTGGAGTCACTCTGCTATCACCAAGTGCCTCAGCGAGGCTTCGGTCAACTCTCGGCGTTTGTGTTCCTTCAGAACTGCTTAGGCGTTGCGACCCGCAGAACGAGTCACACACCGGAAGGGGAATCCGACGACCTACACGCCTCCGGTACAACGTGACTCTATTAGTCTGTTAGGTCTGTAACCGCAAGGCTCCAGGGACCGCCCACCCACGGGACACCACCTACCGCAGACATGGGCAGGGTGTGCCCTGACCTCAAGGCCGCCCATAAAACAGTGATGGCCCGTGAACCTACTCCTGGATGGTTGTTGACCCCTCGCAGCACTTACCTGCCGCGGCCCTCCCCACCCTTCACAGACCATCGCAGAGCATCAGCAGTTCCTTTCCAGGCGGACGTCCAAGAACAAAACACCGTCAAACATCCATGTTTCACGTGAAACGGACCCTTGGTGAGGCTTCAGCGGGCCTTTCGCAGAGCAGCTACGGCGATCTCCCCGTACTCCTGCGTGTATCGAAAGCTCATTTGCGCAACAGGAAAGCTCCCAAAGGCCACGCATCGTGCATGTCACCTACAGGCCGGCTCTCGAAGTTTCTGATGCGATGTCGAGCCTTGCGCGACAGTTCCAGCTCCTGGACCACCGGCGTGGCATACACGGCCCCAGTGCACTTGACTCGCAAGCCTCATCGGATTTGGGCACCGTCGGAATGCCGCCACAGGAGGCAGACCCCTGCGTCGTGTGCCCTCTTGCCCTTGACCCTCGGCTTAGGGCTCCGTGCCCATGACTGGAGAGCTGCGGTACGTACTCAGCGGCGGAAGGTCCACAACAATAGATATAGGGGAGAAAGTTGGATCAGCGGATCTGCTCCGGTCGGTACGGTCCGGAAGGATTGCAGCGGACGCATCGATCCTCCACCAACTCTTTGGCATCACCGCCAATTCGAAGCCACTAAGCACCTTCGAACATGCGCTCGGAGATCAACATCGTGTCCTTCCACGATTCGTCCTTCTTACCAAAATCAGTCACGCCAGCTCTCAGCAGGTATGCACAGCAGCCATGGGGGCCGGTCAGGTACCACACGGGACGCCCTCCCAGCCTAGACGGCAAGTCGGTCCCTCAGGCACCGGGAACAATAGTCACGATGGCTCGTTCTTGGTGATCCGTCCACCAGGCAGTCCAGTTACAGTCGACTAACGTAGGTCTTCCGGTCAGAAAGTGCCCGTTGTTTCTCTCAAGACGGCTTCCCGTCAGGGGATGAACGCGACGATAATGTGACTGTTTCACGTGAAACGGAACAGCCCAAGTGCGCATGGCACGTGCAGCCTAGGAAGAGCCGGCAGCTGCTCCGCTACCGAGCTAGGCCCCGAGCAAGGTTCCTTTGGTCGGGCCGCGTAAGACCTTCCGTCGAGCACCGCCACTCTAGAGCATCTGTCTTCACACCGTGGCCGCTTAGGAGGTCCCTCTCCGTATAGGGCCTTGCCGCAAGGTCATGCCGTGAGCCCTGCAGGACCTGCGCTGCGCCCTAACGCATACCGACAGGCAACGCCCTATCAGGTCCACAAACCGGCTAGCGGTTCACTTACCTCACTACTGACTGATTTCAGTGCTACCGGCCAGAAGCCAAATACGCTGCCCGCCACCGGGGCCTGGAGCAGGAACTCAAGGCAAATTCTGTACCCCTCAAGACATCCGATCAATAGGCTCCGATCTTGGCCCAAAGGATCCGTCCTCGAAGGTGGAGAATTGATGCACCTGGAACGTTTGCACCAATTGCGAGAACTAACATCCGGTCTCACGTGAGCCCCTTGCCGCGCACAGTGTCTCTCAAGCAGCCAGGCGCCGGGGCCTTCGAAACGGAACGTCCGTTCGCCTTATGCTCTCTCAAAGGCTATGGAGCTGCACCGGGGGCCTCGCAGGTTTGCGTCGAGGCTGAAGTTGTTCACAAGGTTATCCACAGGCTTTTCCACCGCCCATGAGATTGCCCACAGAATGCTAGGAAACGCATGCTGGACGTTGGCGGAAAGCGCCTCGTACCAGGAGAAGCAGACGACCCTCCGCTGCCGCCTTCGCGGGTCTGAGTCTCAGTCAGAATTCCGCAGATTCAATAGGAATTGGGACATTTTGAACCGCTGTAGGGAAACATCTGGTCCAGCAAAAGGGCACTTCGCGGTTCTGGCGAGTGTAAGGGTCTAATCGCACTGCGAGTTTAACGTCAACGCCCGGAGCCCAGGCTCCTGGGCTGCTAGTGCTGCACTTGAATGAGTAAGTTATCCCCATGGTTATCCACAGCGATATCCACCGGCTTTTCCACAAGCTGTATTCCCCGGTTTGACCTTCTTTGGCCGTAGACTTCGACCACTCATAGCCACTGTTTCACGTGAAACATGACGGTCGACCAGCATGGTCCGGGCACTTGCTTGCCGCACTGAGCTTCTAGGGCACGCCATCTCATCTGGCCGTGGGTTCAGGGTCCCCTGACGGTGGCAGTGCGGTTAGAAGAATGCTGACTGGAACGGAACCCAACATCGGATCAATCGGTCGGTGGGCTAGGGCAGGGGAGCGTCAGCTAGTTGCTTGAAATCTACGAGCAGTGGCCTCGCCAGACAGATCTGTCCGGCCAGAGGTACGGTGAATTTTGGTCTCATGCCTGGATAAGCAGGCACGTTCAGGGTTCCACTACGGGAGTCATTGCTACTCGACGCCCCACAGGACCGAGAAGCTGCACTTCGCAGGCCATCGTCCCCAGCATCAGATCAAACGCACACGCGGCTAACCGCGATGTATCACATTCATAGGCAGGCAGTCATGAGGTCTGCTGGAGAGGCGAACAAGATCTGTCAGGTACGGGCACCACAATAGGCTCCACGGCGCCTCAGTCCCTTTAGATCCCCACCCTCGACTCTAATCCGAAGGCCGAAGAGTCGGTTGCTCAATCGTTGAGTTGCCCGGACCTCGAACGGCGCCGGCCCCGCGTGCCCCTCATGCGGGCACATACGCAGTCCACAGTCGTTACACTGACTAGCGCCCGAACTTGGGGCCTTTTACGTCGGCGCCAGTCCTACCGAGCCGCTTTCAGCTTCGAACTTCACCGATGCGTGGGGATTCAATAGCTAACTATCTTTTTCACCTGCCGAGACCGGAAATGCCCTTGATTGATGCCTTAGTGCCACGTCGCGGAGTCGTCTACGTTGCTTCCATCTACGCAGCCCCCGGCGACTCTGGTGCCCCTTGGACGACTCTTGGACATCATGCCCAGCCTTCCCGGCCGTGCACTTCTGCCCATCTATAGTCCCTTCGGAGCGCCCCTCACATTTGGTCTCAGTGCTGTCCGCCCCCACGGGTCTCAAAAGCGGGAAGCCCCTACATGCAGTGGTGTTGGTGACCCTTACAAGAGAAGCTGGTGCGAACAGACGCAGCGGCTTGCCCCACTAAGGCTTGCGTGCCAGATTGACCCCTCCTAGGGGACATTGCCGAAGACTGCCCACCTGGCGTTGGAGCACCGTATTCGCTGCAGCCTTGACGGGCTTGGAGACTGGCCGATTCTCCTTGAAGACCTATCAGCAGCGAGGCCGACTCGGACAAACACGACCTAAACGAACACGAAATAGTCGACTAGTGCCAGCGTTTCACGTGAAACATGTCGAGCGGCCCCGGCAGAACGTATGGCCGCCAAAAGGAATGCAGCGAGGTTATAGGGGACCGATACTGGAATGGTGGGTCCATATAGGGGCTTCTGCATATCGAACGGGCCCTTTACGCAGACTCGAATTGGTAGAGGGCCGTTTCACGTGAAACATCATCGATGAGTTCCACAGGCTCAGCTCCAGGCGGAACGGTCATCTCCGTCTTTATCGCGGATGGAGGGGCGAAGCCGCCATTGCGATGGCCATCTTGCCTCGGCACCTACCTACCCTCTGGGGGACCGACCACATATGGAGACCTGCCGGCTCGATTTGAGGGCGCCATTGGTTCAATGGTTGGGCTCGTTGAAGCCCCGCTTCAACGGGCGTGTATCTTTTGTTTCACGTGAAACAACTCGGATATTTGGCACTCCCACTCACTATCCAGCGCCGGGGACATACTGGCCACGCAGGGTGCGAGTAGTTTGAGGTCAAGAGTACGAACGATCAGCGAGTAAAACGGAGACCAAAGAGAGGTGAAAATACCGAAAGGTGGCCCACCGGCGTCCCGCTGCGAAAAGCAGGGCCGCGGGGGGAAGACAGAGACTGCTGTAGTACATACCATCCCAGCCAATCAGACTGGGCACGGGCAATATCGAGCTCCCGAAGACACATCCACATGTATGGCTAGCGCAGAGGCCCAGACGCAGTGAATAGGCTCTCAAGGCCTCTGTTTCACGTGAAACACAGAACCTCCAAGGCCCTGCTGCGACCCTCAGCAGACGCAATCGGAGCCTCAAGCTGCACTCAACAAAAGTGGGGCCTGCTCAAAGAGCAGACCCCATCAGTTGGGTGGCACAGTGCTAATCCTCAGATCCAGGTCCCAGAACATCCATAATTCGGTTCAAATCTTCAACACTCGCAAATTCGATACTGACTCGACCCTTGCGGGCACCCAAAGTAATCTTCACGTTCGTGTCCAAACGATCCGAGAGCGACGAAGCCAGGTAATCCAAGCGTTCGTGGCGAGCATTTGGCTTGGGAATGGAATTCTTCGCTGGCGCGGCGGGGTCCTGATACAGCGCCACGGCTTCTTCCGTAGCACGTACCGACATTCCCTCCGCGACGATCTTCTGCGCCAGGCGCTCCATTGCTGCTGCATCAGGAAGGGACAGCAAGGCGCGTGCGTGGCCGGCAGAAAGAACACTGGCAGCAACACGACGCTGTACCAGCGGGGGCAGCTTCAGCAGACGAAGAGTGTTGGAGACCTGCGGACGGGACCGGCCAATGCGATCTGCCAACTGTTCGTGGGTGGTACCGAAGTCTTCAAGGAGTTGCTGGTAGGCCGCCGCTTCTTCCAACGGGTTCAGTTGGCTGCGGTGCAGGTTTTCGAGTAGCGCATCGCGGAGAAGGTCGTCATCCGTGGTGTCACGGACAATTGCAGGGATTGTCTCGAGTCCCGCGGCCTGCACAGCACGCCAACGACGCTCGCCCATAACCAATTCATACGGTTCTCCACCCTTTTCGGTTGAAGTCCGTACGACAATTGGCTGGAGGACGCCTATTTCCTTGACGGAGTGAACGAGCTCAGCCATGTCGTCCTCATCGAAGACGGATCGGGGCTGTTTGCGGTTTGGATGAATGTCGCCAACCGGAATTTCGGCGAAACGCGCACCGGGAACCTCTACCAGCTCAACGTTCGACGAGACAGCAGCTGAAGGCGCGTCCGCCGTCGAGCTTTCTTCAACCTCGACCGCATCGGAAGCAGCTGGGCGTTTCGTAGCCGGATTGCTGGGCGAAGACTTGGCTGTCGACGAAGTCGCCTTAGCAGCGGGCTTAGCAGCCGGCTTTGTCCGTGCTGTGGCGGAAGACCTGGCGCCGGACGCTTTTGGCTCATCAACGGGTACGTCGGCGTGTGAGGTGGCAGCCTCAGGTTCTGCAGCCTTCCGTGCCTCCGGAAAGAATAGGTCCACCGGACGGGAAGCTGCGGCACCATTTCCCTGGGCGGCACCAGGCGCGCTGGGAATGAGAGCCCCAAGACCCCTGCCGAGGCCCCTTCGCTTTTCGCTCATTGATTCATCCCTCCGATGGATAGCCAAGCACGGTCCGGCTCAGGCTGTTGCAGTGTTTCAAAAATTCTAGCGTTCGGCGATTTCGGCGGCGGCTTCCATGTAAGACAACGCGCCGCTCGACGAAGGATCGTAGGTCATAACTGTCTGCTGATAACTCGGAGCCTCGGAGATGCGGACCGACCGGGGTACCACGGCACTGAGTACTTGCTCGGGGAAGTGCTGTCGCACCTCAGAAGCTACCTGGGCGGCGAGGTTGGTGCGTCCGTCGTACATGGTCAACAGGATGGTGGACACGACGAGGTCGGCGTTCAGGTGCTTCTGGATCATTTCGATGTTCTTGAGCAGCTGGCTCAAGCCCTCAAGGGCGTAGTACTCGCACTGGATCGGGATGAGCACTTCACTGGCAGCACAGAATGCATTGACTGTCAGCAGGCCGAGGCTTGGAGGGCAGTCGATAAAGATGAAGTCGAGGCGACCTTCACCGTTCTTTTCCCGTTCCTTGGCGTATACATCGATGGCACGGCGGAGGCGCTGCTCGCGAGCTACCAAAGAGACCAGCTCAATCTCGGCCCCGGCCAGGTGAATTGTGGCGGGGGCGCAGATGAGGTTGGGGATGTCCGGGCACGGGGCCACGACATCCTTGAGGGGCAGGTCGTTGATCAGGACGTCATAGATGCTGTCGACGTCGGCATGGTGTTCAATGCCGAGCGCCGTGGAGGCATTGCCCTGGGGGTCGATATCGATGACCAGGACATTGAGTCCTGCCGAGGCCAAGGCCGCTGCGATGTTGACTGTGGTTGTGGTCTTGCCAACGCCACCCTTTTGATTGGATACCGTGAAGATACGGGTTCCTTCGGGCTTAGGCAGTTCGCGTCCAATAAGACGCTCGCGCCGGCGCGTTTCATTGGCCAGCTGGCGAGCAATGGGGCTGGAATCATCAATGGAATCCATGACGTTTCGCCCTCCATCTGTGACAGTTTCACGTGAAACGGCGTTCTCAACCGAATGAGGGCGCACTATGGCGGATTGAAGGGACGCAGAGGGTGTGGCCATTGCCCGCGCGGAACCCAAAGACATAAACGGCGGGATCCGCTGCGTGGAGGTTTCACTACTGCCCACTGGTCACACTCTCACTCTCATTTGGCGCTTGCTGCCGATCTCTAGCCTAACCGCTCGGCCGCCGACACGCGGGAAACAGGGCGGTAGCTACGCGCTCTTTCCCGGCTTGTTGACGATGATCCGCACCACGGTGGTGGGTTCCTCCAAAAGTTCCTGTCCACAAACCACAACGGACGTTTCCACGCCCCCGAGCTTGCGGATAACTTTCTTGGCCTTCTCAATCTCTTCGCCTGCGCTTCGGCCCTTAATGGCCACCACTTCACCACGGCCATTCAAGAGTGGAATGGTCAGCCCGGCAAGGTTGGTCAGTGCCGAGACTGCCCGTGCCGTTACAACGTCGGCATCAACCAGGCCCACTGCCAGTTCAGCCCGGGTCCGCATGATGGTGACGTTGTCCAGCCCAAGGTCATCCACGACCTCCTGGAGCCAAATGACGCGGCGTTCCAAGGGCTCAATCAAGGTAAGTTCAAGATCCGGCCGCGCGATTGCCAGGCACAAGCCCGGAAGGCCCGCGCCGGACCCTACGTCCGCAACGTGGCTGTCCATGGCGATGGCCGATTCGATGACCGCGCAGTTCAGGACGTGACGGCTCCACAAGCGAGGGATCTCGCGCGGACCGATCAATCCTCGTTCAGTACCGGACGTAGCCAGGTGTTCAACATAGCGCTTGGCAAGATCCAAGCGCTCCCCAAAGATCTTCTCTGCCGCTTCCTGTTCAGCTGCGGTGATATCAACCATGAGCTTCTAGTCAGCCGAGACGACGATGTGGCGGCCGGCGCCTTCGCCCTCGGATTCTGAAACCAGCCCGAGATCAGCGACGACGTCGTGGACAATCTTGCGTTCGTAGGCGCTCATGGGTTCCAGGGCTACCGTTCCGCCATCCGCCTTGACCTTGGCCACGGCATCCTCGGCAATCTGCTGGAGTACGCCTGCGCGCTCCTTGCGGTATCCGTTGATGTCCAGCACCAGGCGGGACCGGTTCTCGGTAGCGGACAGCACCGAAAGGCGTGCCAGCTCCTGCAATGCTTCCAGCACCTCGCCGTCGCGGCCTACGAGGCTGTCCAGGGCTGCGGACTCCTCGTCTGCACCGATGGAGATGTAGGTGCGCCCGTTGCGTACCTCAATGTCGATGTCGCCGTCGATGTCGGCGATGTCCAGGAGCTCCTCGAGGTAGTCGGCAGCGATGTCGCCTTCCTCTTCCAAGCGGCTGGCCGTCTTGGACTGGGTTTCTTCCTTGGAGTCGTCCTGGTCTTCAGTTACGGCGCTGGTAACTTCTTCGGTGCTCTCGGCAGACATTACTTCTTCTTCCTGTTCTTACGTTGTGGCTGGACGCGCTGGGCACGGGCTTCAGCGGCTGCAACCGCCGCAGCTTCGGCCTCGGCAGCGGCATCAGCGGCTGAAGTCTTTTTTCCACCCAAAAGCGGCGGGAGGCCCTTCGCAGCACGGCGCTCCTCCAGCGCCTTTGCAGCGGGTGAACCCGGCGTAGGCATGCGGCGGATGACGAAGAACTGCTGGCCCATGGTCCAGAGGTTGGTGGTGGTCCAGTAGATAAGGACACCGATCGGGAAGTTGATGCCACCGATGCCGAACACGAGGGGCAGGATGTACAGCATCATCTTCTGTTGACGCATGAACGGGCTGGCCATGGCCTCTTCGGACATGTTCTTGGCCATGATTTGCTTCTGGGTGATGAACTGCGAGGCCGTCATGGCAACGATCATGATGATGCTCAGGACCACGACGGAGACGTTTCCCGCGCCACCGTGAAGGAGCGCGGAGGACAACGGGGCACCGAAGATGCTCGACTCATCGAACTCCACGACTTGCTGGGCACTCATGGCCCCGATACCGTTGCCGGCATTCTTCGCGTTGGAGATACCGGAAAGCACCTGGAACAGGGCGAAGAAGAACGGCATCTGGATCAGCATCGGCAAACATGCCGAGAACGGGTTGGTCCCGTGCTTCTTGTACATCGCCATCTGCTCCTGCGCCATGGCCTGGCGGGAGAGTTGGTCGGTTTTGCCTTTGTACTTCGCCTGCAGCTTCTTCAGATCCGGCTGCAGGAGCTGCATGCCGCGCTGGGCCTTGATCTGCTTGACGAACACAGGAATCAGGGCTGCACGGATCACCAGCACGAGGCCAATGATGGACAGAGTCCATGTCCAGCCATTTGCGGCGGGCAGGCCAATGAAGCTCAGTCCCTCGTGGAAGCCGACCATGATGATCGACACCAGCCACTTGAACGGGAACATGATTGTCCCAAAGAAGTCATCCATTAGTTATCCCTATTCGTTAGGCCGCCGTGCGGCCTTCTTCATCAGCCTGAGCAGCCAGGAACTGGTCCGGGTTGTTCAGTACAACAATTGTGGGCGTCCGGCCTTCAGGCCAATGACGATGTCCGGCGGGGACATGGTCCACTCCGCCGGCGTTCCACGGGTGGCATTTGGCGAGCCTCTTGGCTGCGAGCCAGCTACCCTTCACAGCGCCGTGCACCGTGACTGCTTCCAAGGCGTAAGCCGAGCAGGAGGGAAAGAAACGGCAAACCTGGCCGTACAGGGGCGAGACGACCTTGCGGTACGCCTTCAGCAAAAGGATGAGGATATTCCGCGGCAGCTCCCACATGAAGATACCCACCGCTGCGGGCAGGGTCCTGTTGGAGGGCACACTTGAGGAAGGAACGACGGCGGTGCTTATGTCATGCACGCGGTGTCCCTTCCGTAGTGGTGCCGTTGCGGTCCGGCGAAGCGTTGCGTGGATTGGAGCCACCCAGTCGCTTCGTCGTCACTGCCAATGCGGCGTTGTAGTCGGAGAGCAACTGCTCCCAGCTGGCAGATGCAGCTGCGGGCAGAGCCCGGACCACCACCGCCAGGCCAGTTCCATGCGTGTGCAAGGAAAGTGCGCCTGCTTCTCTCAGTCTCCTCTTAACGAGGTTCCTGGTCACGGCGTTCCCGACGGCTTTGGAGACAATGAAGCCGATTCGACTCGGCTCCCCGGCCCCGATAGAGGCCGTATATAACACTAAGTTCCGGCGTCCATTGCGGACGCCGGAACGTACAGTTGTTGAAAAGTCGGTAGACGTCCGCAGACGGTTAGGGGTGGCTAGCACCGTCGAATCCGCAAAAAGACCCTGACCGACAAGTCAGTTATTTACGCCGACAGTTCGACGCGGCCCTTGCCGCGACGGGCAGCCAGGATGGCGCGGCCGGCACGGGTGCGCATACGAAGGCGGAAGCCGTGCTTCTTGGCCCGACGGCGGTTATTCGGCTGAAAAGTCCGCTTGCTCACGTTAGTTACTCCAGTGGATCAAAGGTGCGCCCACCCGATCAAAAAAGGGGAAGAACTGGCCGACGCTAAGTTTTGTATGTGCCGCCGCCGTTGCCTCCCGCACGATGAACGTACGGAGTTACAACTGATCTCAAAAGCGGACACAAAGGACTTCACAACGTTAGGGCAAAAAGGGACCCACAGTCAAACCGGCAGCCTGCCGCACACGTATCCACAGCTGTGTCCAGACCCTGCTTGCAGCCTGTGGATGAAGTGGCTCACAAGCCGTATTCCGGAACCACAACGGTGTAATTATCCACAGGCAACTTCCCAGCTATCTTCTGGCGATTGCATCCCCTAGAGTGGCTCAGTAGCCCATTGTCCACCCGCTGTGCATAACTCTGTGGATTATCACCCGGAACAAGCAACGCCGGAGACACTTCGGCTGCCAGCAACGCCGGCAAGCAAGTATTTAGGAACTTATTGATGACAGTAGACGAAGCCAACCACGCCAACACTGTCGGAAGTTCCTGGCGCAGGGTGCTGACCCTCCTGGAACAGGACGATCGGGTCACTCCCCGTCAGCGTGGTTTCGTCATCCTGGCCCAGGCACAAGGCCTCATAGGTTCGACCCTCCTTGTGGCAGTTCCCAACGAGCTCACCCGCGAAGTCCTGCAGACGCAGGTCAAGGATGCCCTCGACGATGCCCTGCGGAGCGTCTTTTCGGACGACATCCGCTGTGCAATCGACGTAGACACCGATCTGGTGCCGGTCCATGCAGAGCCGGAACCCGCCGTCGAGCTTTCCGCAGTACCGGACTTTGCGGAGCCGAAGCCCCAACCAACTCCGCCGAGCACATCGCACGAGTTCGGCCGCCTGAACCCGAAATACATCTTCGACACGTTCGTGATCGGCTCCTCCAACCGCTTCGCCCATGCGGCCGCGGTTGCCGTCGCGGAAGCGCCGGCCAAGGCATACAACCCGCTCTTCATCTACGGTGACTCCGGACTGGGCAAGACCCACCTGTTGCACGCAATCGGCCACTATGCGCGCCGGCTCTACAGTGGCATCCGCGTCCGCTACGTGAACTCCGAAGAGTTCACCAATGACTTCATCAACTCCATCCGCGACGACGAAGGCACGAGTTTCAAGACCACGTACCGCAACGTGGATGTGCTGCTGATCGACGACATCCAGTTCCTGGCAGGCAAGGACCGTACCCAGGAAGAGTTCTTCCACACGTTCAACGCCCTGCACAACGCCAACAAGCAGGTGGTTATCACCTCCGACCAGCCACCCAAGATGCTGGCCGGATTCGAAGACCGCATGACAAGCCGCTTCGAGTGGGGACTGCTGACGGACATTCAGCCTCCGGAACTCGAAACCCGCATCGCCATCCTCCGCAAAAAGGGACTCAGCGAGGGCCTGTCAGCTCCGGATGACGCACTGGAGTACATCGCGTCGAAGATTTCCAGCAACATCCGCGAACTTGAAGGCGCCCTCATCCGCGTCACTGCGTTCGCGAGCCTCAACCGCCAGCCGGTGGACGTTGCCCTGGCCGAGATGGTCCTCAAGGACCTCATCACGGATGACGGTGCCCAGGAAATCACGGCGAAGCAGATCCTCGACCAGACAGCGGACTATTTCAAGCTCAGCATGGAAGAGCTCTGCAGCAAGTCCCGCACCCGCACGCTGGTGACGGCCCGCCAGATCGCCATGTACCTGTGCCGCGAGCTGACGGACATGTCCCTGCCCAAGATCGGCCAGGAGCTCGGGGGCCGCGATCACACCACAGTGATCCACGCGGACCGCAAGATCCGTGAGCTGATGGCCGAGCGCCGTGTGATTTACAACCAAGTCACCGAACTGACCAACCGCATCAAGCAGCAGCAGCGCGACTCCTGAATCCACATCGCGACCGCAACTACATACCTTATTAACAGGTGCATGTGGATAAGCCTGTGGATAGTTAAGGGGACAAGCGTGCTTAATGGGCTTAAAACCCTTAAGCCGCCTGTGGATCGTTAAAAACGGTCCTGGGAGTTGTCCCCATCCACACCCTGTTTAAAACCCAGTTAACGCACACTCCGTGAACAGGGCTTAACCGCGGAACTGCGCGGCGAGATGGGGTTATCCACAGTTTCCACAGCAGTTATTAACACTACGAATCCCAAAAAATTGAAATCCCTCAAATAACAATCTCGTTCTGCCACACTCCGAGCCCGGCCAACGGCCAGGCCGAGGCCAGCCTGCGGCTGTCCACATACGAGGGGTCCGGCCGATCGGGGATGGGTTAATCGCGGATCTTCCGGCTAAGCTGTCAGCAGCGCTCCCATCCTCGGGTCTGTTTGTAGTTCGCTCAGTGCGGACCATGCAGGTTCCGGTGCGGGAGTGCGGAGATTTAGCGGCTTCCAAGCAGGAATCCGCAGCTACTACATGGCAGCAGCAATGAAAGGCGGCACCCCTCCGTGAAGTTCAGAGTCGACCGCGACGTCCTGGCAGAAGCCGTTACGTGGACCGCGCGATCGTTGTCTCCGCGGCCGCCTGTTCCGGTGCTTTCCGGTCTCCTCCTCAAAGCCGAGGCGGGAACGGTAAGTCTGTCGAGCTTCGATTACGAGACGTCGGCGCGCCTGGAAATCCCGGCAGACATCGCTGTTGAGGGCACCATCCTGGTATCCGGGCGCTTGTTGGCTGACATTTGCCGAAGCCTCCCCTCCGCACCGGTCGAGGTGGAAACCGATGGCAGCAAAGTCACACTGACCTGCCGCCGAAGCAGCTTCCACCTGGCCACCATGCCCGAATCCGAATACCCGGCCTTGCCGGCTTTGCCGGCAATCAGCGGCACCTTGCCTGGTGACGCTTTTGCGCAAGCCGTTTCGCAGGTCATCATCGCTGCAAGCAAGGACGACACCCTGCCGATCCTCACCGGCGTACGTATGGAGATCGAAGACGATCTGATCACGCTCCTTGCCACAGACCGTTACCGCCTCGCGATGCGCGAAGTTCCCTGGAAGCCTGTTACTCCGGGAATTTCCACCAGCGCACTGGTTAAGTCCAAAACCCTGAACGAGGTTGCCAAGACCCTCGGTGGCAGCGGCGACATCAACCTCGCCCTCGCGGACGATGACAGCCGCCTGATCGGCTTCGAAAGTGGAGGACGTACCACCACGTCACTCCTGGTGGACGGCGACTACCCCAAGATCCGTTCCCTGTTCCCGGACTCCACCCCTATCCACGCGACAGTCCAGACCCAAGAACTCGTCGAGGCCGTACGCCGTGTATCGCTCGTTGCTGAACGGAACACTCCGGTCCGCCTCGCCTTCACCCAAGGTCTGCTGAACCTCGACGCCGGAACAGGCGAAGACGCCCAGGCCTCGGAAGAGCTCGAAGCCCAGCTCTCCGGTGAGGACATCACCGTTGCGTTCAACCCGCACTACCTGGTTGAGGGTCTCAGCGTTATCGAAACCAAGTACGTTCGCTTCTCGTTCACCACAGCTCCCAAGCCGGCCATGATTACTGCCCAGGCGGACGCCGATGGTGAAGACCAGGACGACTACCGGTACCTCGTGATGCCGGTCCGCCTGCCCAACTAGCAGACGCCACGGACACATCAACCCACATTCCCAGAAAAGAGTTCACACTGTGCACATCGGACTGATCGGCCTCGGAAAAATGGGTTTCAACATGCGGGAACGCATGCGGAACGGCGGCATCGAGGTCACTGGTTTCGACCGGAATCCGGACATCACGGATGTCTCTTCCGTCGATGAACTCATTGCGGCCCTGCCCACCCCGAGGCTGGTCTGGGTGATGGTCCCATCTGGTGCCATCACTGACGCTGTGATCACAGAGCTTGGTGAAAAGCTCAGCCCGGGTGACATGGTCATCGACGGCGGCAACTCACGTTTCACCGAGGACCAGAAGCACGCCGCGGCACTCGCCGAAAAGAGCATTCGCTTTGCGGACTGCGGCGTTTCCGGTGGCGTGTGGGGCCTGCAGAACGGCTACGGCCTGATGGCCGGCGGAGCGGACGAGGACATTGAACTGGCAATGCCTGTGTTCGACGCACTCCGCCCTGAGGGTGAGCGCGCCGACAGTTTCGTCCACGTCGGCGGTGTCGGCGCAGGTCACTACGCCAAAATGGTCCACAACGGCATCGAGTACGGCCTCATGCAGGCATACGCCGAGGGCTACGAATTGCTCGCCGCCAAGGACATTGTGAAGGACCTCCCAGGTACCTTCCGTGCTTGGCAAAAGGGCACCGTGGTCCGGTCTTGGCTGCTGGACCTCATGGTCAAGGCATTGGACGAGGATCCGGGCCTTGCATCCATTGACGATTATGTTGAGGATTCGGGCGAGGGACGCTGGACCGTGGAAGAGGCAATCGCCAACGCCGTTCCGGCCCCGGCAATTACTGCAGCATTGTTTGCCCGGTTCGCTTCCCGCGAGGACAACTCTCCGGCCATGAAAATGGTCTCCGCCCTGCGTCATCAGTTCGGTGGACACGCCACCCGTCCGGCCAGCTAGGCCGCAGGAGTCCTGCGAACGGCGTGTACCTCGAACATCTTTCACTGACGGATTTCCGCAGTTATGCACAGGTTGACCTGAAGCTTGGCCCAGGTGTGACCGTGCTGGTGGGTTCCAACGGGATCGGCAAGACCAACCTGATGGAGGCCATCGGGTATCTTGCCACGCTGAGCTCGCACCGTGTGAGCACCGACGGCCCGCTGCTTCGCTTTGGCACCGAGCGCGCCATGGTCCGGGCGCGGCTTGTCCGTGGCGAGCAGTCGACTGTCATTGAGCTGGAAATCAATGCCGGCCGCGCGAACCGAGGCCGTATCAACCGCAGTAACCCAGTGCGGGCGCGGGACATCCTGGGCATCTGCCAAACAGTGCTTTTCGCTCCGGAGGACCTGGCGCTGGTGAAGGGTGACCCTTCGAACCGTCGCCGATTCCTTGATGAGCTGCTGGTAAGCCTGGTTCCGCGGCATGCTGCCACACGCAGCGATTACGATCGTGTCCTTAAGCAGCGCAACGCGCTCCTGAAGTCTGCACGCACAGGTAAGTTCACCGCGGGCCATGAAGCAACCCTGGATGTTTGGGACCAGCACATGGCGCGGGCAGGTGCTGAACTCCTGCACGCCCGCCTTGAGCTCGTGGAGCGGCTGCGTCCGCACCTCAACAATGCCTACGCACAGCTGACCGATGGTTCCAAGGAAGCCGGTGCCGTCTACCGTTCCACTATCCAGGACATCCTGGACGACGACGGCGGCCCGGCAGACCGCGCAACGGAACCGTCGTCGTCGGCCGAGGACCTTCGGGTGCTGTCCGTGGACGAGCTCACCGAACGGTACATCCAGGCCTTCGCTGCGTCGCGGAAGAAGGAACTGGAACGGGGGATCTCCTTGGTGGGGCCGCACCGGGACGAGCTGGAACTCGTTTTGGGTCAAGCGCCCGCGAAGGGGTACGCCTCCCATGGCGAGACCTGGTCCATGTGCCTTTCCCTGAGGCTTGCTTCCTACTACGTCATGCTGGACGACTCCCGCACGGGCGGGACCGCCCCGATCCTTATCCTGGACGATGTCTTTGCCGAACTTGATGTTCAACGGCGGCGTAAACTGGCTGCAATAGTGGCCGGCGCCGAGCAGGTGCTGGTGACGGCCGCCGTCGACGCCGATATCCCTGAGGAGCTGGCCGGACGGCGCGTTACCGTTGTTCCGGGAGGCATCGATGGCGAAGGATAGCGCGGACGGACTCCAGCCCGGCCGGGATCCCGACGAAATTGACGCGGCCCAAGCAGCGCTGAACCGCATGCGCGAGGCTGCTGCCGCCCGTGGCGAAGTAAGGCAACGCGCTCCCCGCCCCGGATCAGCCCCCCAACGCAAGGGCCTGCGCAATACCAGGGGTTTCACCCAATTCCATGGCAGCGGCCGGGATCCTTTGGGCTTGGGCAAAGTTGTTGGACGCCTGGTTGCTGAGCGCGGATGGACGTCTCCTGTGGCTGTGGGGTCCGTCATGGCTGAATGGGAAACGTTGGTTGGCCCGGATATCTCGTCCCACTGCACTCCGGAGAGCTTCACGGACACGACGCTCCACGTCCGCTGCGACTCCACTGCATGGGCCACCCAACTGCGGTTGCTCAGTTCCAGCCTGCTCGAGATGTTCCGGAATGAACTCGGCGAAGGCGTAGTAACGAGCATTCACGTTTTGGGTCCGTCGGCTCCAAGTTGGCGAAAAGGCGGGCGGAGTGTCAACGGGCGCGGCCCCAGGGACACCTACGGCTGAACGGCGTGCAGGGCGATTCAACGCCCCTGGGCCGTATGGGCCCCCATCGGGACCACCGCAGGGCCATTGAAGATAGGGCCAGCGGCCTCCCACGGGCATATTCAGCTCTCGGCTGCCCCCGTATTTGCAAGGATTCGCGCGTATCCACGATAGAATTGGCGTAGATCACTGAGCGCCGGTGAAACGTCGTCCAGGTCCTGAATCCACTCTTGTGGTCTCGGGGACCCCTTCGTCGGAGTAGTCGGCGCAATCAGTCACGTGCCCGTTGACGGCCTCGGTTCGCCGTGGACAACACCGGGAACGGCCGACATCGAGTACAGAGGAGTCGAAAGCGCCTGTGGCTAACGACAATGCAGAGACCTTGGCAGTAGAGCCCGAAGAGGAGACTGTTCCCACGCCTGACACGCCCGCCGAGGCGCCCAGGGAGTACGGTGCCAGCGATATCACCGTGCTGGAGGGCCTCGAAGCCGTGCGCAAACGCCCGGGTATGTATATCGGTTCCACCGGTCCCCGTGGTTTGCACCACCTTGTTTACGAAGTGGTGGACAACTCCGTCGATGAAGCCCTGGCCGGCTACTGCAGCCACATCGAAGTTACTCTTCGCGCGGATGGCGGCGTCCGGGTGGTGGATGACGGCCGCGGTATCCCCGTTGACATCCACCCAACCGAGGGTAAGCCGACGGTCGAAGTCGTCATGACCATCCTGCACGCAGGCGGCAAGTTCGGCGGCGGCGGATACGCCGTCTCGGGCGGCCTTCACGGTGTGGGCATCTCCGTGGTCAACGCATTGTCGCGTCGTGTGGACACGGAAGTCCGTCGCCAGGGCCACGTCTGGCGGATGACCTTTGCCGATGGCGGTAAACCGCAGGGCGAACTCGTCAAAGGCGAGGCTACGGAAGAGACCGGTACTTCCCAGACGTTCTACCCCGATGGCACCATCTTCGAGTCCACTGAGTTCGACTTCGAGACGCTGCGCGCCCGCTTCCAGCAGATGGCCTTCCTCAACAAGGGCCTGAAGATCACGCTGACCGACGAACGCCCCGTCACGCGGGACGGCGACGACGACCTTGACCTCGACGCCGTGGCGACCGAGGGTGAAGTCAGCGCCGAGCACCGCACGGTGGTGTACCAGTACCCTGACGGCCTGCTGGACTACGTGAAGCACCTGAACTCGAACAAAAAGGTTGAAATCGTCCACGAGGACGTCATCGCCTTCGAAACTGAAGACACTGAGCGGCACATCGCCGTCGAAGTCGCCATGCAGTGGACAACCGCCTACTCGGAAAGTGTCCACACCTACGCCAACACCATCAACACCCACGAGGGCGGAACCCACGAAGAGGGTTTCCGCGCTGCGATGACCTCGCTGATCAACCGCTATGCGCGGGAGAAGAGCATCATCAAGGAAAAGGATGACAACCTCACCGGTGACGACATCCGCGAAGGCCTGACGGCCGTTATTTCCGTCAAGCTTTCCGAGCCACAGTTCGAAGGCCAGACCAAGACCAAACTGGGTAATTCCGAGGTCAAGGGATTCGTCCAGCGCGTGGTCACCGACCAGTTGGGTGACTGGTTGGAGCGTAACCCCGGCCCCGCCCGCGACGTCATCCGCAAGGCCATCTCGGCTGCCCAAGCACGTATGGCGGCACGCAAGGCCCGCGATAACGCCCGCCGCAAGAGTCCGCTGGAATCGTTCGGTATGCCCGGTAAGTTGTCGGACTGCTCCTCCAAGGATCCTTCGCGTTGCGAGGTCTACCTTGTGGAGGGTGACTCGGCCGGTGGTTCGGCCAAGCGTGGACGCAACCCGGAAACCCAGGCCATCCTGCCCCTGCGCGGCAAGATCCTGAATGTGGAGCGCGCCCGGCTGGACAAGGCCTTGGGCAACGCCGAAGTCCAGTCCATGATCACGGCTTTCGGTACGGGCATTGGCGAGGACTTCGACATCGCCAAGCTCCGCTATCACAAGATCGTCCTGATGGCCGATGCCGACGTTGACGGCCAGCACATCACCACCCTCTTGATGACGCTGCTGTTCCGCTACATGCGTCCCCTCATCGAGAACGGTTACGTCTACCTGGCTCAGCCGCCGTTGTACAGGATCAAGTGGTCCAACGCTGCTCACGACTACGTTTACAGCGATCGAGAACGTGACGAGACCATCCGCAAGGGCGCTGCCATGAACAAGCGGCTTCCCAAGGACAACGGCATCCAGCGCTACAAGGGTTTGGGCGAGATGGACTACACGGAGTTGTGGGACACCACCATGGATCCCGAGCGCCGCACGCTTTTGCAGGTCACCATGGACGACGCGCTGGCCGCTGACCAGACCTTCTCCGTCCTGATGGGCGAGGACGTGGAGTCGCGGCGAAACTTCATCCAGCAGAACGCCAAGGACGTCAGGTTCCTCGATATCTAGCGGCCCACCGGCCACTTAGATATTCCAGAACCGACATATACCTGAAACGGAAACTTAGATTATGAGTGACGAAACTCCCGAAGTCCCGGCCTCGAACGACGCCGAGGATGTAGTTCTTGAGGGTGATGTGCTGACTGACCGCGTCGAACAGGTGGACCTGCAGACGGAAATGCAGCGGTCCTACCTGGACTACGCAATGGCCGTGATTGTCGGCCGTGCCCTCCCGGACGTCCGGGACGGGCTCAAGCCGGTTCACCGCCGCGTCCTGTACGCAATGTTCGACGGCGGCTACCGCCCGGACCGCTCTTTCAACAAGTGCGCCCGCGTGGTCGGCGATGTCATGGGTACCTATCACCCGCACGGTGACATGGCGATCTACGACGCCTTGGTCCGCCTCATCCAGGACTGGACCATGCGCTACCCGCTGGCGCTTGGCCAGGGCAACTTCGGTTCCCCCGGTAACGATGGAGCCGCTGCGCCGCGTTACACCGAAACCAAAATGGCCCAGCTGGCCATGGAAATGGTCCGGGATATCGACGAGGAAACCGTCGACTTCCAGGACAACTACGACGGCAAGAACCAGGAACCCACCATCCTGCCGGCCAGGTTCCCCAACCTGCTGGTCAACGGCTCCTCAGGCATCGCCGTCGGTATGGCCACCAACATTCCGCCGCATAACCTCCGCGAAGTTGCCGAAGGTGTCCAGTGGGCGCTGGATAACCCCACGGCTACCCGGGAAGAGCTCCTTGAAGCGCTGTTGCTTCGTATCAAGGGACCCGATTTCCCTACGGGTGCCACGATCCTCGGCCACAAGGGCATCGAAGACGCTTACCGCACGGGCCGCGGCTCCATCACCATGCGCGCAGTGGTTAACGTCGAGGAACTCCAGGGCCGCACCTGCCTGGTAGTCACGGAGCTTCCCTACCAGGCAAACCCGGACAACCTGGCCATCAAGATTGCCGAACTGGTCAAGGACGGCAAGATCCAGGGCATCGCGGACCTCCGCGATGAAACCTCTGGACGCACGGGCCAGCGCCTGGTGATCGTGCTGAAGCGCGATGCCGTCGCCAAGGTGGTCCTGAACAACCTGTACAAGCACACGCAGCTGCAGGACAACTTCTCGGCGAACATGCTTGCCATTGTCGACGGCGTTCCGCGCACCTTGAGCCTGGATGCATTCATCCGGCACTGGGTTGCGCACCAGATGGACGTCATCGCGCGTCGCACCAGGTACCGCCTGCGCAAGGCCGAGGAAGAAGCACACATTCTGCGTGCACTCCTGAAGGCACTGGACATGTTGGACGAGGTCATCGCCCTCATTCGCGCGTCCAACACCACGGAGGCTGCCCGCGAGGGTCTCATGGAGCTTCTGGAGATCGACGAGCTCCAGGCCCGGGCCATCCTGGACATGCAGTTGCGCCGTTTGGCTGCCCTGGAACGCCAGAAGATCCAGGACCGCCATGCTGAGCTCGAAGCGATGATCCAGGAATACAACGCGATCCTGGCTTCCGAGGAACGCCAGCGTCAGATCATCAGCGAAGAACTCGCCGAGATCGTGGCCAAGCACGGCGACGACCGCCGCACCCACATCCTGATGGGCTTCGACGGCGACATGTCCATGGAGGACCTGATCCCCGAAGAGGAAATGGTCGTCACGATTACCCGCGGCGGATACGTCAAGCGGACCCGGAGCGACAACTACCGTTCGCAGCAACGCGGCGGCAAGGGAATCAAGGGTGCGCAACTGCGCGGGGACGACGTCGTGGAGCATTTCTTTGTGACCACCACGCACCACTGGCTGTTGTTCTTCACCAACCTGGGACGGGTCTACCGTGCCAAGGCTTACGAACTGGCGGAAGCCGGCCGGGATGCCAAGGGCCAGCACGTTGCCAACCTCCTTGCCTTCCAGCCGGACGAGCACATCGCGCAGGTCCTGGATCTGCGCGACTACCAGCAAGCGCCGTACCTGGTTCTTGCAACCAAGAACGGCCTGGTCAAGAAGACTAGGCTGGAGGACTACGACACCAACCGCACGGCCGGCGTCATCGCCATCAACCTGCGCGACGAAGACGAACTCGTTTCCGCCCAGCTGGTGAGCGAAACTGATGACCTCCTCCTCGTGTCACGCAAGGGCCAGTCGATCCGCTTCACGGCAACAGATGACGCTCTGCGCCCCATGGGCCGTGCAACGTCGGGTGTGACCGGTATGAAGTTCCGTGAAGACGACGAGCTCTTGGCTGCTGACGTGGTCCAGGACGGCTCGTTCGTGTTCATCGTGACGGAGGGCGGCTACGCCAAGAGGACCGCCGTCGATGAATACAGACTTCAGGGCCGCGGCGGCCTGGGCATCAAGGTGGCCAAGCTTGCCGAAGACCGTGGCGACCTTGTGGGTGCCTTGATCGTGCAGGAAGAAGACGAAGTCCTGGTGGTCATGGAGGGCGGCAAGGTAGTCCGCTCTGCCGTCACCGGAGTCCCTGCAAAGGGTCGCGACACCATGGGCGTCATTTTTGCCAAACCTGACAAGAATGACCGCATCATCGAAGTGGCACGCAACAGCGAACGTGGTTTGGAGGTCGAAGAATCTGAGGACGGACTCGACCATGACGTAACGTTGGCTGAAGACGACGGCGCCGTTGAGGCGACCGTCACGCCCGAAACGGAAAACGACGCAGACCCGGAAACCGATACGGGCGCGGAGCTGAACGAAGACAATACCGGAGGTAACGAGTGAGTAATTCCGACTCATATCCCAAGCCGAGCACAGGTGTCCCCGGCGGACTCCGGCAGCCCGCGGGCAGCGCGCAGGCAGGAACCCCTGCAAGGCCACAGCAGCGTCCAGGCGCCGCAGCCGGCGAAACGGGGGCACGCCCTGCAGGCGGCGCCAACTCAGCCCAGCGGCCCGCTGGAGCTCCCGGCCAGCGCCCTGCACAGCCGGGCCAGCGTCCCGCAGGAGCAGGCGGGCAGCGACCCGCAGGTGCTCCCGGACAGCGGCCCGCACAGGCTGGACAGCGTCCGGCAGCAGCAGGCGGCCAGCGCCCCGCCCAGGGCGGACCCGGTTTGGTGAAGCCCGCGCCCAAGGCCAAGGTTCGCCGCGCACGGTTGCTTGTCAGCAAGGTCGACCCCTGGTCGGTCCTGAAGATGGCATTCCTTTTGTCGGTCGCACTGGGCATTGTCACAGTGGTGGCCGCGATCGTGCTCTGGACCGTCCTGGACCTGACTGGCATCTTCAACCAGGTGGATAGCCTCCTGGGTACCCTGGCCGGTTCTGAAGGCAGCGGATTCGAATTGAAGAAAATCGCTTCCCTGGGACAGGTGGCCTCCTTCGCCACCATCATTGCTGTGGTGAACGTGGTCCTGCTGACCGCCCTCTCCATGCTCTCCGCCGTGCTGTATAACATTTCGGCAACGTTGGTTGGTGGCGTCGGCGTCACCTTGACCGACGACTAGCAAAAAACCGCGGAAATACGCTGAAAAAGGCTGATATCCGTGGCGGGAAAGCCTCGATTTGAGATCGGGCCGGGATGTGCTGTACAGTCATATCTCGGCCCGATGAGGCATCGGGGCGTATAGCTCAGGCGGTTAGAGCGCTTCGCTGATAACGAAGAGGTCCCAGGTTCAAGTCCTGGTACGCCCACGGAACCAAAAGTGGTTCAGGTAAAACTGAACTGGAATGAGGTACTTGTGAAGAAGTTGCTTGTTGTACTGGCAGCAGCGGTCGCAGGTGTTCTGGCCTATAAAAAGGCGCAGGAATCCGAAGCCCGGAAGAATGTCTGGAGCCAGTCGACCGATAAGGTCGATTAGCCGAAGAGCCCGGTTTGGACTGGTAATTGACAGTCAAAACTTAGGGTATGATAGACGGGTTGCTTCTTATGGGGGCATGGCGCAATTGGTAGCGCACCTGCTTTGCAAGCAGGGGGTTCGGGGTTCGAGTCCCCGTGCCTCCACCATAAGAAAAGTCCCGGTCAGAAATGACCGGGACTTTTGCATTTAACCTCGTTGCTTTCCCGACCGGGAACATGGCGGGGGCAGTATTCGCTCCACAACGGACAAGGCGTCCCTCGGGTGAGTCGCCGTCACACTAAGGTTGATCCGTGACCCTTCTCATCGCCGCCCTCGGGGTACTGGGAGTCGCCTCCTCCGGCCCGCTGATGGCCGGCACCTTGGGGGCCACCTCCGTGACCGCTTTGGCCATCGCTTTTTGGCGCAACGCAATCGGGGCTTTGGTCATGGCCACCCCTGTGGTTGTTCGCGAGCCCAAGGCTTTCGGGAAGATCACACGCAGGGAGCTTGGCTGGTCCGTGACGGCCGCTGTCGCTTTGGCCTTCCACTTCGCCTGCTTCATCACGGCCCTGCAACTGACGTCGGTTGCTGCGGCTACGGCCTTGGTATGCCTGCAATCGGCGTGGATCGCCGTTTTCCAGTTGTTCCGCGGCACCAGGCACCGCTGGCCTGTGCTGCTGGGCCTGGGGATTGCGTTTGGCGGCGTGGTGGCCATTACTGGGTTCGACATGGGTTCCTCGCCCGAGGCGCTGCTGGGCGACCTCCTGGCGCTTGCTGGCGGCGCGCTGGCGGGCCTCTACACCCTGGCAGGCGGGAAAGCCCGCCAGTCGATGGGTATCGGCACCTACACCACCCTCTGCTACGGCATCTGCGCCGCTATCGTTGCGGTGCTGGCTGCCGTCAGCGGCCAGCCCCTTGTAGGGTTCGACGCCGGAGGCTGGCTGGGGATTATTGCCATCACCGTCTGCGCGCAGCTGGTGGGACACACAGCCTTCAACCACCTGCTGGCCACGATGAGTCCGTTGCTGGTGTCGATGATTATCCTGTTGGAGATTCCGGGTGCGGCGATCCTCGCAGCAGTCTTCCTGAATGAAACGCTGCCGGCCGGCACATACGCGGGATTGGCGCTGATTCTGGTTGGACTGGCAGTGGTGGTGGCCGGTCAGCGCCGTGGACGGCCCGAAGCAGACCGGCGCGAAGCTGAGCTGGGCACCGACTAGCCTCCCGGCGTCGTGCGTTAAATCCCGCCGCGCCGCACGCCCTGGGCGGAGTTGGCAGTGTGGATGGCGCGCAACAGCTTGGCCGGGAAGTACACGGAGAAGAACACCACCATGGGTGCTTTCAGGGCCATCTTCTTCACATTGTGGGCTTTGTACGTGCGATCAAACCGCTGGACGTAGTAGCGATAGTCGCGGGGCGAGTCCTCAAGCCGGCGTGCGGACATGCCGGAGACCATCTGCGGCAGGTACTGCACTTTGAGGTCGTGATCGAAAAGATGCAGCGACAGATCGATGTCCTCGTGCATCTCGTCCTTCGGATCCAGGCAAGCCTCATCGCGGATGGTTTCCCATGCGGAGCGGCGAAGGGCCATGTTTGAACCGAAGAGGAAATGGTACTGGTGCTTGGCCAGCCGCAACATGAGTTGGCGCATCTTGTCGTCGGCTTTGAGTCCGAAGCGCCGCATGGGCATGTCGTAGTAGACCACGGGGCCGGTGGCGGCGGCGACGGTCGGATCCGTGAATGCTTTCTGGACCTGCTCAACCCAATCGGGTTCGAGGACGGAGTCGGCATCGATCCGTCCCACTACTTCTCCGGTGGCGTGATTAAGGCCAAAGTTCCGGGTGGGAATGAGTCCCTGCGAGGCAGACTGCTGGAGAAGGATGATGGGGCTTTCCGGGTACTCCTGCTGCATCTGCCGCACGATCCTGGCCGTTCGGTCCGTGGACAGATTGTCCACGACGATGATTTCGGCTGCCGGGACTGATTGATAAATGGCCGCGATGAGGCACTGGCGAATAACGCTTTCCTCGTTATACGCCGGGATGACAATGGATACGTCCGGCGGCTCCGGAGCATCCTTGAGGGAACCCGCAACGGGTCTATCGGCTGACATCCCTCCAAATCTAACACCCACGGCAGGTGCACCGAAGGAGGCTTTGGTGACATGCGGGGAAACACTAAGGGGACCCCGGCATTGGCCGGGATCCCCTTAGAGAGGGTACGAACAGCTTGAGTTAGCTGTGGGCGCCCTTGCTTTGGGAGTCCGAAGCGTCAGTGTCCTTGTGCAGGCTCGCAGCGATGTTCTTGACCGCAGTCTTGGCGTCGGTTGCGACCTTGGCGCTGGCGTCCCCAACGTTCTCGAGGGCGTCCTTGGTGGCCTGCTCAGCCTCGGCAGTGGCGTCCTCGGAGTTGGTTTCCGGGGCCTTGGCCTCGCTCGCGGTGGATGCGGTGGCCGAAGCTGCAGCATCAGCGGGAACGGGCGAAGGAGTTACCGGTGACGGCGTCTTCCACGGATCCTCAACAGGCTTGGAAGCCTTCCAGGCAGCCACGCCTGCAGCCGCAGCGGCAGCGATGACCGTGACGATCAACCAGCCACGCTTCTTGGGCTTTGGTTCCTTGCCCAGCTTGGTGCTGACAGCCTTGCCGGCTTCGTCCGCGACAGCCTTGATCTGCTTGCCAGTGGCTTGGGCCTGCTCCTGCACGCTGTGGACAACTCCGGAGTCCACCAGCTTCTGGGCTACGGCATCAACCTGCGCAGGGGCGTTCTCCAGGGCGTGGTGGACGGCAACAGACGCTTGACCGAGCTGCTCGGACAACTTGGGGAGGTATTCATCCACCACTTTGTCCCGGGCCTGGCCCAAAACGGGGGTTGCCTTGTTGAGGGCTTCCTGAATCCTGGGAGTGGCATCTTCCACTGCGTCATGGATCTTCGGCGCCAACTGCGCAAGGCCGTCCTGGAGCCGGGGCGTCACAACAGCAACCCCGTCTGCGGCCTTGTGTGCAGCAGTCTTCAGCCCCTCCTGGATCTTGGGGGAAGCGGTATCAATGCCGTGCTGGATGCGAGGAACAGCCCAATTCACGGCAGCCTCCACGCGGGGTGCGGCCCAGTCGCGGGCGTTTTCCACACCGTCCGCTACGGATTGTTCGATGTCGCGGGCAATACGGTCTGATTTCTTCACAACTACCTCCCGATACACATGCTGGTTTGTTGCTAGCCTACGTCGCTTGGCGAACACCGGCTATTCATCTGCCGGATTAGGCACGGATTTCACCGAGCGCGGAACCGGCTTTACAACTCCAAAGGCGTTGACCCTGCATGGAAGAATGGGGCCATGACCATCGCAACCGCAAAAGCAACGATCCACACGACCCTCGGCGATATCAAGGTTGACCTCTTCGGCAACCACGCGCCCAAGACGGTCGCCAACTTCATTGGCTTGGCCACGGGCGAAAAGTCCTGGAACCACCCGGAAACGGGCGAGGACAAGACCGGCACGCCGCTGTACAACGGCACGATTTTCCACCGCATCATCAAGGACTTCATGATCCAGGGTGGCGATCCCCTGGGCCGCGGCGTCGGCGGACCGGGCTACCAGTTCGACGATGAAATCCACCCGGAACTGACCTTCAACGCGCCGTACAAGCTGGCCATGGCAAACGCCGGAATCCAGATGGGCAAGGGCACCAACGGGTCACAGTTCTTCATCACCACCGTTAACACCGACTGGCTGTTTGGCAAGCACAGCATCTTCGGCGAGGTGACGGACGAAGAATCCCGCAAGGTTGTGGACTCCATCGAAGCCGTCCGTACGGGCATGGGCGACCGCCCCGTTGAGGACGTCGTCATCACCAGCATCGATATCGAACAGCTCTAGCCTGCATTCATGAGTTACGGAATCCCGTCGGCTGAGCCGTCTGCTGATGTTCCGGTGTGCCCCAGGCACCCGGACAGGCCCTCCTACGTGCGGTGCCAGCGCTGCGGGCGCCCCGCGTGCCCGGAGTGCCAGCGGGCGGCCGCCGTCGGGTTCCAATGCGTTGACTGCGTCAACGAACAAAAACGTTCGACGCCGGAGTACAAGTCGCCCTATGGCGGCACCTTGGCCGTTGGCCGCCCACTGGTGACGTACCTGATCATCGGTGTGTGCGTGCTGGTCTACATCCTCCAGTGGGTGCTCCCGGGCGATGTCATCTTCCAAAATTTCGCGTTCGCCAACATCTTCGCGGACACCGAACCTTGGCGGATGCTGACATCGGCATTCCTGCATTCGCAGGGATTCCTCCTGCACATTGTCCTGAACATGTACACGCTCTGGATCTTTGGGCAAGCCCTTGAGCCTTTGCTCGGGCGCATCCGATTCCTTGCGGTGTATCTCATCTCAGCAGTTGGTGGCTCCGTGGGCTATCTGCTGCTCACGCCAAGCTTTCCTGTAGTGGGCGTGGTCGGAGCATCCGGGGCCATCTTCGGACTCTTCGGAGCCATGCTGGTGGTGCAACGCCACAGAGGTGGCGAAACCAAGCAACTGTGGGTTCTGATCGCCATCAATGGAGCCATTGGGTTCTTTGTTCCCACCATCGCCTGGCAGGCACACCTGGGCGGCTTGATCGCCGGAGGTCTGGCCGCCGGTGTCATTGCGTACGCCCCGCGGGGTAAAAACCAGGCCCTGCTTCAAACAGGTGGACTTGTCCTCGTGGTGGCACTGTTGGCCATTGCAACGTTGGTCCGGGTCACTGCCGGCTGACACCACTGTCCTATTACGGCGACTGGCTGCCGCAGGATCGTCCTGAGCTTCCCCGGAGCAGAGCGCCGTGGATCGCTTAGATAGATCGCTTCCAGGCGTACCTCTTTATCTTTCGGCGCTTCCCCGCCTCTCTTCCTGGTGAGCGCTTCCTGAGCCGTGTCCATGTGCTCCGCGCCGAGCCAGTCCGGAACCATGGTCGTCAGTGTCTAGTCCCACCGCGACTTATCCCGAGCGTCGGTGAAGGAAGCCTTGAAGTCCGTTTTCATCATGGGTCATCAACGAGTGGTCTGTCATGGACGGCCGATGCGGGCTTGGTGCTAGTTTTCCACAGGACTTATCCACACTGTGAGTAACTTACACGGCTGTAGTTCTACATCAAAGGCTTTCAACAGGCGGCGAATGCGCTAGATATCCCCCGAATGGCATGGATCTGTCCACACCTGTGGATAACTTTGTCCCCGATAGTCCTGCATATGTGGAAAAGTAGAGGGGTTTTAGGCCTGGTGTGGACAACCCTGTTAATTGCGGCGTGGTGCTGTATCTATCAACAGGCTTATCAACACTGTTAATAACTTACATGGCTGTAGTTCAGGCCTTAAGGGGCGGCGAAAACCCCGGAATGCCGGGGCTAACCTAGGTGAAACCCACACGTTGTCCCCAATTGTGGATAACTTGTGGGTACTGGCCTGTTGTTAAGTGGGTAAGTGTTCCAGTGATGGGATCCGGGCCCGCCCTCCGAGGCAGCGGCAACCAGTCGGCGTACACGACGGCCTCATTCACTTGCCGTGCCATCGAACCTGGTTTTGGCAACGCAGGCAATGCGGAGTCGTTGAACTTTCGGTGAAGCTTGGAGCACTATCCACAGCTCGATGCACAGTGGGTATAACTGTCCCCCGGAGTCCGCCGACCGCCGATCGGCAGCATCGCAGGGATAAGCAGCGTAAGTCCTTGGATGTCCACAGAAGTTATCCACGCCTGTGGATAAAGTTACGCACTTCTGTGGAAAGCAGTGTGGCGTGGTGCTGTCAGTGGTCCTGGCATGCCTGCCTTTTAGGACCACACCCCGGAAGTGCCCCGCCGGTGACTGTCCAACAGGTGAGTGTCGATAATTCCTATCGCCTCCATGAGTGCATACATCGTGGTTGGGCCGACGAAGGCGAAGCCCTTTTTCCTCAATGCCTTGGATAAGGCAATCGACTCAGGGGAGGTCGTGGGGATATCGGCGAAGGTACGCGGCGCCGGGGTACTTGCCGGTTGGAAGGACCAAACAAAGTCCACCAGGCCACCTTCTTCGCGTAAGGCGATAGTGGCTTTTGCATTGGTGATGGCAGCCTTGATCTTCAGCCTGTTACGGACAATCCCTGCGTCCAGCATGAGCCGTTCGACGTCCGCTTCCGTAAAGGCCGCCACGCTCTCCGGGTGGAAGTCCAGGAAGGCCCTCCTGAAAGCATCCCGCTTCCGGAGGATAGTGGCCCACGAGAGACCAGCCTGGAAAGCTTCGAGGCTGATCCGCTCATACAAACCTTGTTCATCGCGGACCGGCATACCCCATTCATGGTCGTAGTAGGCCTGCATGAGGGGATCCGAGGCAGCCCACAGGGGACGGGCCAGGCCGTCCTCACCGATGATGGTGCCGGTGTCCGGGGTCATGAACGCTCCTCTGCGGCCGCGCCAGCCACACGGCCGGCAGGTAATTTAGCTTCCCGGGATATTCTGCCCCTACGCGCTGACATTGAAGCGTTGTCCCTACTCCGGGCTTACGACAATCCTGTAACCCGCATGGTGATGTTGATCCGGCCATGAGTGAGGCCGCAATCCGCGGGCGCAGTGCCAGGCAGGACCTTGGGTATGCCGTGATAGGCGAACCGGGACGGACCGCCAAAGACGAAGAGATCCCCGGATCGAAGTTCGACGTCGGTGTAGGGCTTGGTGCGTGTTTTCGTGTTGCCGAAACGGAAGATACACGAGTCCCCAATGCTGAGGGACACCACCGGAGCGTCAGAACGCTCGTCCTTGTCCTGGTGCATGCCCATGGCAGCACCGTCATCGTAGAAATTCACCAAGGCCGCATCGGGAGCGTAAGCCTCTGCAGGAGCCGAGCCGTTCTCCACGCCATCTGTGGAATAGGCAGCAGCGACCGCCTTACGGCCCAAGCGCACCATCCAGTCCGGGAAGTCGAGGACAGGGCGACCGTTGACGTCAGTAGCTTCCCGCGTGTACTTGTAGGGCTGCCAATGCCAACCCAGGCAAACGGTACGCACGGACATTTGGTGACCGCCGGGCAGGGTGGCCGCGCGCAGGGGCACCGGTCCCTGGGTCCAATCAGCGAAGCGCGCGACTATCCACCGTTGCTGTTCCTCCGTAAGCCAGCCAGGGACGTGGACTGCACCCGGCGCGACCAGGCGGGGACCGGCGTCGTGCGTTTCCGGCTGTACCAGCTCCAAGGGGAACAGGGCGTCGTCGTCGTTCACGCGGCCTCCAAGGAGAGCAGTGCGCGTTTGGCCTCCGAACCCCCGAGGTAGCCGCCAAAGCTGCCGTCGGATTTCACGACGCGGTGACACGGAACAATCACCGGCAACGGGTTGGTAGCGCACGCGCTTCCGACGGCGCGCACCGCGTTGGGGCTGCCTGCGGCCCGGGCCACCTCAGCGTAGCTCTCAGTCTCCCCGTACGCGATCCTGGGCAGGTGCTGGAGCACGTTGAGGCGGAACCCGCGGGTCAGCCGGAAATCCAGCACAAGGTCAAACTCCTTGCGGATTCCGCTGAAGTACTCGTCGAGTTGCCGTGCAGCGTTGTCCAGGCGCGCCGGCGCCTCGAGGATGCGGGGACTGATGGTGTTCGCGAGGACCTGCAGGATGTCAGTATGGTTTTCCCGTTCGAAGGCCACCCGTACGATTCCACGGTCTGTTGCTGCCAGCAAGAGCTTTCCCACCGGCGAATCAACCACCCGGTAGGCAACGTCCAAGGTGTGGAGCAGCTGGGCATCGCGGGCCAATCTCGCGTGAAGACTGGCGAGGGCAGGCTCCACGTCTCCGAACGTGGGTGTCAGGAGCTGGTTGACCTCGGCAAGGTCGGGGCTTGGATCCAGGGTCATTTGCTGTCTCCCTTCGGGGATGAATGTGCCAGCACTGGTTTGGGGGCAAGCGCCGCGCGGAGGGCTTTCACGCCATCCGCTCCGGACCGGCGCGCGGCTTCAGGGGTAACGCCAAGGAGTTCCGCGATGTCCTTATACGGCATCCCCGCTATGTAGTGGTAGGCCACTGCTTGCCGTTGTTTCGGGGGCAAGTGGGCGACGGCGTCGAGGAGTTCGGGGTGGCCTCCACCCGGAATGCCCAGGCGGGACGACTGCTCAGGAGGGTTGTCGGTTGGCAAAGCACGACGGTTACCGGCCCGCAGGTGGTCGACGCATTTGCGATGTGCGATGGTTACCAGCCATGCCTGCACATTGGCTCCCGCCGGGAGTGCCGGATAGGACTGAAGGGCTGCCAGGAAAGTGTCGGACCAGGCGTCGTCAGCGTCATGAACACCCAGGACTGCGCGGCACACCCGGAGTACGGTGGCGCCCTGTTCCTGGACGACTGCTTCGAACGGCTTCTTGGTGGCCAACTGCCGGGGCTGCATCAGAAAAGCTTGCCTTCCCTGACCACTGCCGGCTCCTCGAGGTCCAAAAGGTAACGCTTGTTGCGAAGACCGCCGGCGTATCCGGTCAGTTGTCCATTCCGGCCCACCACCCGGTGGCACGGAATGATGATGCTTATGGGGTTGCGGCCGACAGCTGATCCAACAGCTTGGGCAAGATGGGGGTCGCCAAGCTCAGCCGCGAGCTCGCCGTAGGTCACTGTTTCCCCGAAAGGTATATGTTTCAACCGGTCCCAGACCCTCTGCTGGAAGGCGTTTCCGCCGGCGTCGTAAGGGATGTCAAAATCCGTTCGGCTGCCGCCAAGGTATTCTTCGAGCTCTACCCGGGCCTCGGCGAATACTGGATCTTCGACGCCAGTGGGAACGCCAAAGTACTCCTGTGGGGGCATATGCCAGTGCCCTTCGTAGAAGATACCCGTCAGGAACTCCCCGCGTGCAGTCAGGGTCAACTGCCCCAACGGGGACTCCATGGTGGTGTGCCGGTTACTCATATCCTGTAGACGTTCACGGGCACGGAAATGTGAGGTGCGGGTTCCTAGGAGCGCCAGCGGGTGGTCATCAGGAAGCCCACAATCGCAATACCGAAGCCGGCCACGATGTTCCATGACGCCCAGTCCCGAACCGGGAACTGACCCTGAGTGATGTAGAAAGTGATGATCCAGAGAAGTCCGAGGATCATGAGTCCGAACATCACGGCCTTGTACCAAACCGGGTTGGGCTTGTACTGCTTCGCGGCCGAAGTCTGCGGGGCCTGACTGGTGGGCCGCTTGCGGGGCTTGGACTCGGGCACGGATCCTCCTGCTGTTCGGTTGGCACCCGTTTCGGCCAGCCTTGGTATCCTGCAGGAAGGAAATTTCCAGCGGTTATCGGCCACACGGCGTTCCGGGTTCGTTCTAGCTGTCAAGTCTAGCCGCAACTCAGGTGCAGCCCGCGCCGCCCGTGCACTATCCGAGGAGACCCTGTGGCGCACCAGCAGATGACGGCTGACCCGGCCGTGCCGTCCCGCCGCAGCGACAAGGGAAGCCATCCCAAAAAACGGCTCCGCGCTTCCGATGTTATCCGGAAGATCAGCCAGATCCTGGGCGAACTCCTCATTACGGCAGGGGTCGTCCTGTTGCTGTTCGTTGGCTGGGAACTATGGTGGACCAACGTGGAAGCTGACGCCAAGCAGACTGAAGCGATCCACGACTTCGCGCAGGAATTCAAGGGTCCGCTGGCCCCCACCGCTCCTGCTGATCCCGCGAATTTCGGTCAACCCGTAGTGGGAACTGCGCCCGGATACGGCAAGACGATCGGCATCATGTATGTCCCCCGTTTCGGCGCGGACTACACGAGGCCCATCATCGAGGGAACCGATTCCGGTGTGTTGGACACGCTGGGGCTGGGCCACTATGGAAGCACCAGCATGCCCGGCGCCCTGGGCAACTTCGCCGTTGCGGGCCACCGGCAAACCCACGGCGCCGTCCTCGATAACATCCACACCCTTGTTCCCGGGGACAAGATCTATGTGCAAACGGCCGACGGGTACTACACCTACGCTTTCCGGAACAACCAGATCGTCACGCCGGACCGAACGGATGTCCTGATGCCTGTCCCTACCCAGCCGGGTGCGCAGCCCAAGGAGAGTATCCTCACCATGACCAGCTGCAACCCCCGCTTCGGGTCCCAGGAAAGAATCATCGCCTACTCGTTGCTGGACAGCTGGCAACCTGCCTCGGCCGGTCCGCCGTCGGAAATCGCCGCCCAAGTAGCCAAGGCAAACGGAAAGGGGTAGCGGATGTACGCGTGGATCTTCCGTAATCTGCCCGGGCCCGTCTGGGTCAGGATCGTGACATGCTTGGTACTGGTGGCCGTAGCACTGGTACTGATGGTGGAGTTCCTCTTTCCATGGTTTTCCCAATTCACCGCTTTGACTGACTCAACGATTGGTTTACTGCAACAACCATGAGCACAACAAAAATCCTTGTAGTGGATAACTACGACAGCTTCGTTTACACCTTGGTGGGATATCTGCAGGAGCTTGGGGCAGAGACCACGGTTGTCCGCAATGACGACGTCACACTTGCTGAGGCAATCGAGCTCGCCTCTACCCGCGACGGCGTCCTCGTCTCGCCGGGTCCCGGCACCCCTGCTGAGGCCGGCGTCTGCATCGAGCTCATTAAATGGTGCGGGGAAGCCGGCAAACCCATGTTCGGCGTGTGCTTGGGACACCAGGCCCTCGCGGAGGCCTACGGCGGTGTGGTGACGCACGCGCCCGAGCTCATGCACGGCAAGACTTCTCCGGTACGGCACGAAGGCAAAAGCGTGTTCAGCGGCCTCCCGTCGCCCGTCACGGCAACGCGCTACCACTCCCTGGCGGCTGTGCGCGATTCCATCCCGGATGTCCTGGAAATCACCGCTGAAACCACCAATGGCGTCGTGATGGGCCTGCAGCACAAGACTGCTCCGCTGTGCGGCGTCCAGTTCCACCCGGAATCCGTGCTGACGGAAGGCGGCTACCAGATGCTGGGCAACTGGCTCGAGTCCTTGGGCATGACCGGAGCCGCGGAACGCGCAGCCAAGCTGAGCCCGCTGATCAAGCAGTAAGGACGTAAAGTACGGCCGCATTCGGTACCGGAAGCGTGCGTCAAAGCGACGGAGGAGCAGCACGCGGAGGTCGGCGGATAGCGACAGCGCCGGCCGCTACTTCTTGGTGGGCGTCGGCTTCGGCGTGGCTTTGTCCGTGTCGGTCGGAGTCGGCGTTGGCGTCGGGGTGGGTGTAGGCACTACCGGAGCCTTGGCTACTGTCACGATGACTGTCTTGCCTTGGTCCACTTCGGTATTGAACGCTTCGCTCTGACCCGTTACGGTGCCGGCCGCCACCTCGGAGTTCTCCTGCTCCACCACCTGCATGACCAAGCCGTTGGCTTTGAGGGCGCCTTCTGCCTCTGCCAGCGGAAGTCCGATCAGCTGGGGCATGAGGACCTTGCCGGAAGAAATCTGCAGTTCCACCTTGGATGACGCGGCGATGGCTCCGCCGGGTGCTGGTCCTGTGTTGATGACCAGGCCCACGGGAACGGTGGCGCTATGTGTGCGGACCGAAACGATGTCTCCGGTAATGCCCAGCTTGCGCAAGGCCTCCCGGGCGTCGCCTTCGGTGCGACCCACAATGTTCGCTGGGATGGTTACCGAACTGGGCCCACTGGAGATCTTCAGGATCACCTCGGCGTTCTGGTCCAGCATGGCTCCGGCTACCGGTGCAGTCCCGATGGCCATGTCCTTGGCGACACTGTCGCTGGGTTCGCGCACACTCTTGGGAACCAGCTTTGCCGAGTAGATCTCCTGGATTGCCTGGGACTCGGTCATGTTGGTCACCGCAGGAACAGAAATCTTTGCCGGGGGCGGTGGCTGCATATTCATGAGGCTGTAAAGCCAAAAGCCGCCGCCGGCAAGCACCAGGAGCGTGAAGATTACCAACGTGGCGGTCCAGGCCCGACGGCGGGACTTCTGCCGTGCTGTTGGCTCACGTTCTGCTGGGAGGCCCAGGGGCAGTGCTTCCTCTTGGGCTTGCTCTACGGGTTGGTCCTTGAACTGGTCCACGTCAAGGAAACCCACGGCCGTGGCACTCAAGAGCTGCGTGGCAGGGTCTTCCGGTTCCACGAGGTCGTTCGGGTCCGTGGGGGCCTCGCTGGCCGGCAGGACCGGAACGGGGATGCCGTTGCTGGCTGCGCGCAGTGCTCGTCGGAAGGATGCGGCGTCCTGGAAACGGTCTGTCCGGTTCTTCTGCAGGGCCTTGGCCAGGACGGAGTCCAGTGCCTCGGAAACGTCAGGATTGTGGGCGCTGGCAGGGTCAGGGGTTTCGCGGACGTGCTGGTAGGCAACGGATACGGGACTGTCGCCGACAAAAGGGGGCCTGCTGGTCAGCAGCTCGTACAAGAGGCACCCGGCCGAGTAGAGATCGCTCCGGGCATCCACCGTCTCGCCACGGGCCTGTTCCGGTGAAAGGTACTGTGCTGTCCCCACCACGGCCTGGGTCTGCGTCATGGTTGCCGCAGAATCAGCCATGGCCCGGGCAATGCCGAAGTCCATGACCTTCACATCCCCGGTATCCGCACAGACCATGACGTTGGCCGGCTTGATGTCCCGGTGGACGATTCCTGCCCGGTGGCTGTACTCCAGCGCTCCGAGGACTCCAAGCGTGTAGCCAATGGAGTCCTCGACACCCAGTTCGTTCGCCTTGATCATGTCGCGCAGGGTCCGTCCGGAGACGAACTCCATCACGATGTAGGGCACCCGGACGTCCTCCCCGGGGCCGCCCGGCACGGAGTATTCGCCCGTATCGAAGATGGCCACGATGGAGGGATGGTTGAGCGCCGCCACAGCCTGGGCTTCGCGCTTGAACCGAGCCTGGAACTGTGGATCGCGGGCAAGATCGGCACGCAGCACCTTCACGGCAATGGTCCGACCCAGAACAGTGTCCGTGCCGCGATAGACGTCTGCCATGCCACCCCGGCCTATGAGCTCACCGAGCTCGTAGCGGGAATTGAGGATGCGCTGTGAAGACACAGGTGTGCTCTCCTCTCGATGTGCAGGACCGGGCCGGGGCGTGGACATGATGGCTTACTTAGTTCTTCGGGTTTCCGGAAGCGCTGGGGTTGGCGCTCGGGGTGTTGGGGTTGGTGGGAGCAACGTTCTTGGCCAGGAAGTACGTGACTGTGGAACCTGCATTAACCTCGGTTCCTGCCGCCGGGGACGACCGAACGAAGGTGCCAGGCTGCTGGCCCACGGCGCCGTTGACGGGATCCCCCGGGATCCACTTGAGGCCCGCGCCCTCCAAGGTAGCCCTGACCTGTGCTTCGCTGGCACCGGGAGCGATGGTGGGAACAGCAACCGTCGGCGGAGCCTGCGGACCCTTCGAGTACTGGACGGTGATGACCTCGCCCGGCTGAACGGCACCTGAAGGGTCAATGCCGGTCACGATCCCTACAGCAGCTTGGTCATCGAAGACCTGCTCCCCTCTGACCTGCAGTCCGAGTGCACCGAGTTGTGCACTGACCGTGTCGAAGGGCTTGCCGAGGTATTCCGCAGGGATGAGGTTGATGGTCTGCGGCGTTGACTGCGTGGGTGAAGGCGCCTCGGACGTTGGCGTAGTCGAAGGCTTAGGGGAAGCCGACGTCGGTGTGGGACTTGCACTCCGGCTGGGGCTTGTAGAGGTGATCTCGCTGGGTGCAGGGCTGGGAGAGAAGAATCCGGACTGTGAGATCAGGAAGCCAACCAGCGCAAAAAGTACCAACAGGATCAGGGCAACGAGCGGCCACGTCCACGGACTGCGCTTCTTGCGTTCCGGCTCGGGGTCGTCGAAGTTTTCGTCATCGGTGTAGATGACTTCCTCTTCGTCGTTCAGTTGGCGTTCCGCTTCCAGCGCGTTGGCACGGGTCAGGGCGTTGTCAGAGGATGCAGCAGCAGCCCCCAGTGCAGCACCGGCGGCGCCGGCGCCCAGCACCGGAAGCGCGGAAGTCGCCGTCGACGATTGCTCCTTGCCGTAAGGCGAGGTGACGACGCCGGTGGGTGCCGTTGCGGTATCGACGGGCGCCGTGATGGGGCCAGTGGTGCTTTCGAAGAGCAGCATCCCGGGAACGGCAGCGTGGGCGGTGGCGATGTCGCCGTTGCGGATGGCCTCGGCCGCCTCAGCCAGCTTAATGGCGTTGGCCGGGCGGTTCTTGGGGTCCTTGGCCAGCATGGACATCAGGAGTGCGCGGACAGGCGTCGGCAGCGTCTCCGGCAGGGGCGGCGGTGCGTCGTTGACCTGGGCGAGGGCAATGGCGATCTGTGATTCCCCGGAGAACGGACGGTGACCCGTCAGGCACTCGTAACCGATAACACCCAGCGAGTAGATATCCGAGGAGCCGGTGGCAGTCTGGCCGGTGGCCTGTTCAGGAGCCAGGTACTGGGCGGTACCCATGACCTGGCCGGTCTGGGTTAGCGGCACCTGGTCAGCCAGGCGCGCGATGCCGAAGTCGGTGACTTTGACTCGGTTGTCCGGGGTGATCAGCAGGTTGCCCGGCTTGATGTCGCGGTGAACCAGGCCCTGGGCATGCGCAACCGCGAGGGCGCGGGCAGTCTGGGCGATGATCGAAAGAGTCATGTCCGGGGACAGAACCTGCTCGCGTTCCAGGATGCCACTCAACGGGTGGCCCGGTACGAGCTCCATGACGAGATACGCCGAACCGGCCTCCTCGCCGTAATCGAAGACGTTGGCGATGCCTACGTGGTTGAGGAGGGCTGTGTGGCGCGCCTCGGCACGGAAACGCTGAAGGAAGCCGGGGTCCCCCGTGTACTCCTCTTTTAGCACCTTGATGGCTACGATCCTGCCCAGGATCTGGTCCTTGGCCTTCCAGACCTCGCCCATGCCGCCAATCGCAATGCGACTGGTCAGCTGGAACCTGCCGCCGAGTGTGATTCCCGAAGTAGGCCTCACTTATTCAACACCGCCTCAAAAATCTTCTTTGCGTTCGGACTGGTTAGCTTGGCACCGCTGAGCACATCCACACCTTCCATGACGATGGTGACGGCCACTTGCGGGTCGTTTGCCGGGGCGAACCCGGTAAACCATGAGTTGTTCAAACCTGAATCCCCCAGCTCCGCGGTTCCGGTCTTGCCGGCCACCTTCACACCGGGAACCGCTGCACCCTTGGCAATGCCGTTGTCCACCGCACTGGTCATCCACTCAGTGATCTGGCTGGCGATGGGGGCCGTGGTGCTGGTGCGCAGGGCCTCAGGTTTGGTTTCGCTGATGACGCGAAGGTCCGGAGCGCGAACAGTCTTCACCAGGCTCGGCTTCATCTGCACCCCGCCGTTGGCGATGGCCGCCGTCATCAGGTTGATCTGGAGCGGGGTGGCCTTGACGTCACGCTGACCTACAGCCGACTGGGCGAGCTGTGCCTGGTCGAGGTCCTGGGGGAAGATGCTGGGTGCCATCTGGAGCTTGAGTTGATCGCCGAAGTTCTCGCCGAAGCCGAATTTCTTGGCTTGGTCGCGGATGGCATCCTGGCCAAGGTCCAGCGCGATGCTGGCGAATGGCGTGTTGCAGGACTGCTCCAAAGCAAAAACGAACGACGCCGTCTCCCGGACGTTGCAGTTACCGCCGGCGTAGTTGGGGAGGCTCGCGCTGGAACCCGGCAACGGCAGGCTGGAGGGGTTGGGAAGTTCGCTGTCCTTGTTGTACTTGCCCGAGTTCAGTGCCGCTGCGGTGTCGACGAGCTTGAAAACGGACCCGGGCGAGAGCAGGTTGCCGGTAGGCCCACTGACGTTCTGGTTCAGGTTGATCCCTGGAATCTGGTTCGCAGCGGCGTAGCTGGCGTCCGCAGTTGCCCTGTCGTGTGACGCGATCAGGTTGGGATCGTACGACGGCTTGGACACCATGGCCAGGATCGCGCCAGTTTTGGGGTTAGTGACAACGATTGAGCCGCGCTGGCCGTCGGGAATGAGGTCGTAGGCCAGCTTTTGGATCTCCGGATCCAATGTCAGCTCCACGGAAGCACCCTTGGGCTCATTGCCGAGGAACATCTGGCTGAGGCGGTCCAGGAAAAGCTGGTCGGAGTTTCCGGCAAGGGTATCGCCCATGGACTGCTCCAGGCCGGTGGATCCGTAGAACTTGGAGAAGTATCCGGTGACACCTGCGTAAAGCTCGGGCTGGTTGTACTTGCGCTGGAAAGCGCAGGACTCTGTCCCGGGGACAGACTCCGCAACCGGCTTTCCACCCACGATAATGGCACCACGGTCATTGCAGAACGATGCGAGGATGGCGCGCTGGTTCCACGGGTTGGAGTTGAGGTCATCGGCCCCAATGACCTGGACGTAGCTGATGGCACCGAGGATCAGCGCGAACATGGCGACGGCGGCCATCCAGGAACTGCGGATTGCCTGGTTCATTGTTGCTTCACCGCCTCTGTTGGTGCGCTGGGTGTCTGGCCTGTGGCCGGTTTACGGACGACTGGGTTGCTGCCGGTTGCTGGGGGTTTGTTGACCATGGGGGTTGTATCCACGGGGCCGCGGGCGGTATTGGAGATCATCAGCAGCAAGCCGACGATGATCCAGTTGGCCAGCAACGAGGAACCACCCGCAGCCAGGAACGGCGTGGTGAGGCCCGTCAGGGGTATCAGGCGGGTGACGCCGCCGATGACGACGAAGCACTGGAGGGCAATGGCAAAGGACAAGCCGCAGGCCAGCAGTTTTCCGAAGGCATCGCGTGTTCCCAAGGCGGCGCGGAAACCGCGGGTGAAGAGCAGGAGATACAACATCACCACGGCGAACAGGCCGATCAAGCCGAGTTCTTCGCCGATAAGCGCCACGATCATGTCGCTGTTGGCGAAGGGCACCAGATCCGGTCGGCCCTGTCCAAGTCCTGTGCCTACCAGACCGCCGTCAGCCATGCCGAAGAGGCCTTGGACAATCTGCCCACTGCCGCCGGGCGATCTGCCGAAGACTTCCGGGGTGAATGCGTTGATCCAGCTGTCGATGCGGAATGCCACGTGGGAGAAAATCTGCGAGGCGACGAAGCCGCCGCCCAGAATCAGCAGGACGCCGATAACCACCCAGGAGATACGGCTGGTGGCCACGTAGATCATGACGATGAACAGGCCGAAGAAGAGGATGGAGGAACCGAGGTCGCGCTGGAAAACCAACACGCCGATGCTCACCAGCCAAGCGGTAATCATGGGGCCGAGGTCCTTGAACCGCGGGAACTGCATGGGACCGATCTTCCGGCCGGCCAGGAGGATCAGGTCACGGTTGGACGAAAGATACCCGGCGAAGAATATAGCCAAGGTGATCTTGGCGATTTCACCCGGCTGGAAGGTCATGGGTCCAAGCCGGATCCAAACGCGTGCGCCCAGGATCTCACCGGCAGAAATGCCAGGGATCAACGGCATAAGCAGCAAGAGCGCACTCACTGCCAGCGATATATAGGTGAAGCGGCGCAGGACACGGTGGTCCTTAAGGAACCAGATCACGGCAATGGACACAGCCATCGCGATGAGGGTCCAACGCAGTTGATTATTGCCAGTGTCATCCCCGGGTCCGTCCATCCGGTGGATGAGGGCCAAGCCGAGGCCGTTCAGGGCCACGACGATGGGAAGTATTACCGGGTCTGCATATTGGGCGCGCAGCCTCAGCACCACGTGGAAGGCCAGGGCGGCCACCGCGAGAAGGCTGGACTGGAACCAGAAATCGCTGTCCAGCCCAACTTTCGAGTTGATACTTACCAAGGCGCTGGCACCGATACCCACGGAAAGTGCCAGGACGAGGAGGATCAGCTCAACATTCCTGCGGGGCTTGGGGGCGGTTTCAACCTGCGTCATTTGGCCGCCTCACAGGATGTGGGGATGGGCGAGGGGCTCGGGGTCGCGACTGCGGCGGTACTGGGTACGGGAACGCTGATGGTCGGCGACGGCGTCGGCTTGGGCCCCTTTGTGGGGCAGTTGGCTGAAGCACTGCCCGTATTCTTCAAGTTCTCCACAATGCCCTGGGCATCGTGGAGGTCGCCCGCGGGCACGGTCTGGCGTACGCTCTGCTGGCCGTATTCCGGCAATGAATCCACCCTGATATCTGTGACGGCTTCAAGCCGGGAAAGCTGAATGGGGCCGAGCCTCTGGGAAATTCCGTTGAAGATGGCTACCCGCTGGTCGTATTCGCCCACGTAGTACCGGGTTTGGGTCCACGCATAGCCGAGCCAAAGGCCTACTACGACGCCAAGGACAACGACGGCGGCAACCGCCGGCATCAGCCATCGAACGCGACGACGAGGCGGCTCCTCAGCGTCCGCACGGTCCTGCTCGGCTTTGTGGGTCAGGACCGTTGCCGCGCGACGGGCCACCGTTCGGCCCGCGACAGTTGGAATTGATCCGGTCTCCGCTGCCGTGGCCGCTGCTCCAACCAGCTCGTGGGGGCGGCTGGCGAGTTCCTCGCGCAAAACCTCCGCGGACAGATGCTCGCCAAGATGGGGGTCGGTAGTGGCCGGGGGTTCTCCCGAATCGGACGATTCGGATGATTCCGCATCCTTGTCCGTCGTGGTCGGGTCGCCCGCGCTGAAGGACGATCCAGGCTCTGCGATCTGGGCAGCCTTCGCAGCGGGGCTGTCCTGGGAGTCCTCAGCAGCTTTGCTTGCGGCGGGACCGTCCGGTGACTTGGAGGCGGTCACTGAGTCGGCTTCGTCGTCGAACGAGGCAAGCGCCGCTGCCGGGACGATGTCGACGGCGGCCGTGCTGACGTCGTCGTCGGTCTCTTCCGCTATTTCCAGCATCACTACGGTGACGTTGTCCGGTGCGCCGGCTTCCAACGTGAGGTCAACCAGGATGTCGGCGCATTCGCGCAGGTCCTTGGTCTCGCGCACCATGCGCTCCACCACGTGGCCCGCAACGTAATTGAGGCCATCGGAGCACAGCAGCCAGCGTTCGCCGGGTTCGACGTCCAGGACATCCAGATCCAGCTCGGGACTGGCATCGACGTCGCCGAGTACGCGCATCAGGACGTTCTTGTGGGGATGTGTTTCCGCTTCTTCGGGGCGAAGGCGGCCTTCATCGATGAGGCGCTGCACAAACGTGTGGTCAACGCTGACTTGCTCAAATTTCTTGTTGCGCAGGCGGTAAGCGCGGGAGTCGCCAATGTGGGCGAAGTGGAGCTTGCGGTCCTCGAGCAGCAGGGCGGTGACCGTGGTGCCCATGCCGGAAAGCTTGGGGTTTTGGTGGACGAGCTCGGACAGCAGCGAGTTTGCCGTCTGGATCTCGTCGGCCAGGACACTGTCTGCGCCCTCCGGATAGTTGTCATGATCAAGGTGGATCATGTCCAGGACCGTTGAGGCTGAGGCGACGTCACCACCAGCGTGGCCACCCATGCCATCGGCCACGACAGCAAGATGGCGGCCCACGTATGCGGAGTCGTCATTCTTGGAGCGGATCCGACCGACATCCGAACGCGCGGCGTAGCGCATGATGAGCGGGCGCTCCGCGGGCGTGTCCTTGCCGTCGGGGGTCTCGGGGGCGGCCATGGACTACGGCCTCAATTCAATGACCGTCTTGCCGATCCTCACGGGGACGCCAAGTTCAACCGGCAAAGCGCGGGTGAGCTGTTGATCGGCCAGGTAGGTGCCGTTGGTGGAGCCAAGGTCCTCGATGAACCAGCGGCTGCCCTGCGGGAAGAGGCGGGCGTGACGCCCCGAGGCGTAATCGTCCTCGAGGACCAACGTGGCTTCCTGTGCACGGCCGAGCAGAATGGGGCTCGCTGCCAAGGGGACCGTAGTGCCCTTGAGGGGGCCTTCCGTGACCACCAAAGTGCGTGCATGCTGGATTGGCGGCGGCGGTGACGCGGCCAGTTCCGGGTGCTTGCGTACTTCCCGGGCTGTGGGAACGCCCGTCACGGCTTTGCGGCCAATCTGGAAGTCGCGGCGCATGGTGGACACGATGCTGAAGATCAGGATCCAGAGCAGCAGGAGGAACCCGAAGCGAAGCGCTGTAATGGTCAGTTCGCTGATGTCGTTCACGCGTGGCCACCCGGGGCTTGGGGGAGGAGGCGGAAAATGATCTTGGTACGTCCCATCGTGATGGTTGAGCCGTCAGTAAGCTCTACGCTGCCGTTTACCTTGTGTCCGTTGACGTAGCTGCCATTGGTGGAACCCATATCGACGGCCCACGTGCTGCCATTCTCGGTGCGGATCTCAAGATGCTTCCGCGAAACGCCGGTGTCATCCACAAGAATGTCGGCTTCCGATGAACGGCCAAGCACTACTGACCGGGCATTGAGGGAATATCGCTGTCCACCGATGTCGAGGACGGGCTGGAGACGGGTGGGCTGCCGGGCGGGAGCTGCGGGAACATGGCTGCGAGGGGCCTGGACGGCCGGCGTTGCATCATTCGACTGCTTCTCGGTCCGGGAGGTGATTTCAAAATGGCCGGCGCGCTCCTCATCGTTACGACGGAACGAAATCCGGACAGCACCCTGAAGCGTGTAGCCCTGGCTGCGGACGTGCTGGATCACAACATCGCACAGTTCCTCGGCCAGGGGAGTTCCCCACTCCTGTGCCCTTGCGAAATCCTCATCGCTCAGGAGGACATCGAAAACATTGGGAGCCAGGGTGCGGCCCGCGGCGATGGTGATGGACTTGTTGTCCAGTTCGCGCCTTAGCTTGCTCGCGATCTCCACCGGTTCAACACGTGCCCGCGACCCCGTGGAGAAGACGTTTCGGACGGCTTTTTCAATGCCGCGCTCGACTTTGTCCAGCAAACCCATGGTCGTTCTCCTTTCCTTGCCGCGGCACCTGTTGTGCCTGTCCGATAGTCCGAGTGCGCACACAGCGAAGTGCGCGCCTGACGGCCCTTCCACTCCCCGATACTACTGGGACTGACTGGGAATGGCCTTAATCCACAACGCCCTACGACCCGGAAAAGTTCTCTCCGGGCCCTTGCTGGCGCGGCTGCCGGGGCGAGAAATTTCCGTGGGATTCAGCCGTTGTTGAGGGAATTTTGCCGGGTGAAGGTGGTGTGCGGGACCCGCTTGGCGCCCCGATTGGTGTTTTCAAGCGAATGTCCGTTATGCTTGATCTCGCTGCTTTTGAAGGAAACAAAGCTGGGAAACCTGCTGAAGTCCGGAAAAAGAAGTTGCGCGCGAGTGGCGGAACGGCAGACGCGCTGGCTTCAGGTGCCAGTATCCGAAAGGGTGTGGGGGTTCAAATCCCCCCTCGCGCACGCAAAGGAAAGAGCCCCGGTCTTAGGATCGGGGCTCTTCTGTTTTGTCCTCTTACCTTTACGCCCACAAGGTCGTTGGCAACCCGCTCATCCGTTGCTGGGCAACAACGGATATACGGGCCAGCCACGGGGATGCAGCGCAGGGATTTCGAACAAGGGCCGGATTTGGCGGTCCGACGTGGGCCAAGGGTGCGCGGGGTGAGCCGCGCGGAACTGTCAGCCGCGCGCGGAACCCGTGAACCGGCGTCGTGAGTTATTCAGGTGCAGGCGCATCGCTGCCGCGGCAGCCACCGGATCTCCCTCCGCGATTGATGTGTATATAGAGGTGTGCTCGTGGACCACCTGCGCGAAGCGCTCCGGGGAGTCCTGATCCTCGGTGGTGACCAGGCGCGGGCGGGGCATCGTGATCATGGTTTGTCCCAATGCTGAGATGCAGTCCGTATAAAAGGGGTTGCCGGTGGCGGCCGCAATGGCCCTGTGGAATTCGAAGTCGGCCTTCATGGAGTGGGCCGGGTGGCCTGCGCTGGCGATGAATTGCTCCAAGGCGCCGTGCGCGGCCTTGAGCTGGCGTTCGCTGTGGTTGCGTGCGGCCAGGGAAGCGGCTTCTGTTTCCACCCCAACGCGGAAGTCCAGCATTTGCAACCGGTCCTCCATGCTGGAGACCGGGCGGGTTCCGGGCGCCGGCGAGGGACCGTCGGCGGGCGGAGTCAGCGCAAAGCTGCCCCGCCCACGTTCGGTTTCAACAAGTCCCTCGGCCTGCAGCCGGGTCAGGGCCGAACGGACGACGGTCCTGCTCACCCCGAATTCGCTGATGAGGGTGTTTTCGCTGGGGAGCTTCTCACCTGGCTGGATGGCGCCGTCGACGATGCGGTTTCGAAGGTCGGCGGCGAGATCCGCGGTCAGGTTTCGGCTCATGGGTTCAAGATTACGCGCCGAACTCCACGGCTTCGTTTGTCCAGGCGCGGGCCTGCCCGCTGAGTGTGACGCCCAGTCCGGGACGGTCCGGGACGATCATGCGGCCGTTCTTGGTTTCGAGGCGCTCCTCGAACAGCGGGTCCAGCCAGTCGAAGTGTTCCACCCAGGGCTCGCGGGGATACGCCGCGGCCAAGTGGAGGTGGATTTCCATGGCAAAGTGGGGCGCGAGGCCCAGGCCTCGTTCATCCGCGAGGGCCGCGAGCCGGAGGAACTGGGTGATGCCTCCGACCCTGGGCGCGTCCGGCTGGATGATGTCGCAGCTGTTCGCGTTGATAAGGCCCTTGTGTTCGGCCACGGAGGCCAGCATTTCGCCCGTGGCGATGGGGGTGTCCAGCACCTGGGCCAAGTGTGCGTGGCCTTCAAAGTCGTAGGCGTCCAGGGGTTCTTCAATCCAGACCAGGTTGAATTCCTCCAACTGGCGGCCCATGCGCAGGGCGGTGGCCCTGTCCCACTGTTGGTTGGCATCCACCATGAGTGGCACGTCCCAGCCAATGTGTTCGCGGATTCCAGCGACGCGGCGCAGGTCTTCCTTGGAATCGGGCAGGCCCACCTTGATCTTGATGCCGCCGATGCCTTCATCGATGGACTGCGTGGCGCGTTCCTTGACCTCGTCCAGGGTGGCATTGAGGAAGCCGCCGGAGGTGTTGTATGTCTGGACGGAGTCGCGGTAGGAACCCAGCAGCTTGGCCAAAGGGAGTCCGGCGCGCTTGGCTTTGAGGTCGTAGAGCGCGATGTCAATGGCGGCAAGGGCCTGGGTTGCCACCCCCGAGCGTCCCACCGAGGCGCCGGCCCAGAGGAGCTTGGTGTAGATCCTGCCGATGTCGTTGGGGTCCTCGCCGATGATTCCTTCCGCCACTTCCTTGGCGTGGGCATACTGCGCAGGGCCGCCTGCACGCTTGGAGTAGCTGAAGCCCAGGCCGGTGTGTCCCTGTTCCGTGGTGATCTCGGCGAAAAGGAACACCACTTCGGTCATAGGTTTCTGGCGGCCTGTGAAGACCTTGGCGTCGCTGATCGGCACGGTGAGGGGAAGCGTGGCGGTGGATAGCTTGATGTGGCGGATCAGATCTACGGTGCTCATGGTTCTCCTAAGTGGTTTCACTTAGAATACAAGTTGGTTACTTATTCTACAACCCTTTCTGCCGATCAAAACCCACTGCGCCTTCACCGGGCAGGCGCAGCCCGAAGACCTAGGGGGCCGCGGGCGACGCCGGAACGTCAGTCGTCATCGTCGGCGTGGGAGACCGGCGGCCACCTTGCTGCGCCGCAGTCCCCGCAACCACAACCAGGGCGACCCCAACAAGCTGCAGGACGCTGGGCGCCTGGGCCAGAACGAGCACACCGATCAGCACGCCAAACGCCGGTTCAATGGACAGCAGCGTGCCAAAAGCGGTGTGTGTCATGCGCCGGAGGGCAAGCATCTCCAGCCCGAAAGCAATCACCGGAGTTATCAGCGCAATCCCGGCTGCAACAGGCAGCACCCACCACTCAAGGGATCCTCCGAGGACCTGCGGCAAGCCAATGGGCAGCGTGGCCAGGGCGGCGACCGGAATGGTGAGCGAGAGTCCGCTGATGCCACCGAAACGATCGCCAACATGTTGGGTGAGTACGTTGTACAGCCCCCAGCATGTCCCGGCCGCAAGGGCGAATCCCACGCCGGCCATGTCGATGGTGCCGTGCCACGGCTCCGTCAGCAGCACCACACCCATGAAGGCGAGGAGTGGCCAGATAAGCGCCTTCCGGCGCTTGCTCATGAGGCCGGCCACGGTGAGGGGACCCAGGAATTCGATGGCGACGGCGGTTCCCAGTGGGATGCGCTCGACGGCGGCAAGGAAGAATGTGGTCATGAAGCCCGTGACCACTCCGAGTGCGATCAACGCGGGCAGGTCGCGGCGTCGCAGTGACCGGATGGCCGGACGGCTCACCAGCCACAAAAACACGACGCCAAAGCACATGCGCAGCCAGGCCGTGCCTGCGGGTCCCACCTGGTGAATGACTGCAACAGACAGGGCATTCGAGAGCTGCACCGCCATCATCGCGGCAACGGCCATTGACCATGGCGGCAGGCCGCCGATGGTGCCGGACAAACGGTCACGCATTCGGGGTCTCCGTCCGATGTGCTGCGCCGACCCCTGGTTCCAGGACGGTCAGGGTGAACCGAGTGCGCTGCTGGGAGTCATTGGAGTACGCATGGCCGACGTCGCCAAAGAAGGTTAAGGCGTCGCCCATGCTGAGTACGTGGATTTCCTCCGAGACGCTCACCGTCAGCGAGCCTTCCAGAACCTGCAGCAGCTCGCGGGTACCGGCGGAGTGCGCTTCGCTTTCGTGCCGTTCGCCGGGCGCCAGTGTCCAGTCCCAAAGCTCGACGACGTCGGGAGACTCGGTGCCCGCGACCAGGACGCCGCGGCCTCCGGAGGGACCGGTCCAGAGCACGGTGCCCTCACCGGACCGGGTGATTTTCGCCGACCGCGATGCTGGAGGCTCAACCAAGGCGGGTAGCCCGACACCCAGGGCATCGCTGAGCCGCAGCAGGGTTCCGATGCTCGGATTAACCGCACCCTGCTCCACATTGACCACCATGCGGCGGCTGACCCCCGCAATTTCCGCCAGTTGGTCGAGTGTCCAGTCCCGGCCCTTGCGTTCCTGTTTTACGCGTTCGCCGATTGCCCGCGCCAAAGTTTCTGCATTGTCTTCCACAAAGTGCAGCATAGTGCACTATCTTGGCAATGAGTATTCCGCGGTGAATCTGAAGGGGCGGCCCCCTCGCCAAACGTCAGGCGCGCAACGCCCCGAAGCCGCTGATCAGCGCCTCGAGTCCCAGGCTGAAGGCAACGTCAGTGGGGCGGGCATGCTGTTCCAGTGCCAGTCGGTCCACGGCCGCGGTGAAGTTGGGGACCTGGCTGGCGAGGCTGCCGGCGTCGAAAATGTCGTCCGGAGCGGTGACGTCGTACGCGGCGCCGAACACAAACGCTTCAAGCGCTACGATCGCGGAAATGATGCGGTCCTCGGGGAACCCGGCTTCGCGGAAGCCCGCAGTGACGGACTCGTACATGGCGAGTGTCTTGGGGGCGTTCGCAACGGGCAGCACCGCGATGATCGGAATCAGGGGAGTGTGCTCAGAGAAGACATCGCGGTAGGACCAGGCCCAGCGACGAACGGCGGATTCCCATGGTTCGCTGCCGAATGCCGAGACGTCCACCATCGCGGCCAGGTGGTCCATGAGCAGGATGAGCACGTCGTCCTTCGAGGAGACGTGGTTGTACAGGGCGGATGGTGCGACACCCAGTGAGCGGGCCAACGCGGCCATGGTGAGTCCGTTGTAACCCTTGGTTCCGATCAACTCCAGGGCCGCCGTCGTGATGCCGCCCTGGTCCAGGACCGCCGCCGTTGGCCTGCCGGCGCGGCGGCGTACAGGGCGCGCCGGAGTGGCGGACGTTGCGGGAGTCGGTGCGGGCATCGGGAGCCTTTCTGCTGCCTGTGTCCCCAGCATTATTCCACCGGGTCTTCACAGCCGGGGTCAGGGCGGCTACTATTGGATATAAATGAATGGCATTCATTTATTGGTCAGCCGCCACCGGACGGCCACGGAGAGGACATCATGCAGAATCTTGATCGCGACGTTGTAATCGTCGGTGCCGGACCGTCAGGGTTGACGGCGGCACGCGAATTGAAGAAGGCCGGACTCAGCGTCGCAGTGCTCGAAGCACGCGACCGCGTGGGCGGCCGCACCTGGACCGACACCATCGACGGCGCCATGCTGGAGATCGGCGGCCAGTGGGTTTCACCGGACCAGACGGCCCTCATGGCCCTGCTGGAAGAGCTCGGACTGGAGATGTACTCGCGCTACCGCGACGGCGAGTCCGTCTACATCGGCGCCGACGGCAAGCGCACCCGGTACACCGGCGACTCCTTCCCGGTCAACGACACCACCAAGGTCGAAATGGACAAGCTGGTGGCCATCCTTGACGAACTGGCTGCCGAAATCGGCCCCACCGAGCCCTGGGCCCACCCCAAGGCACGCGAGCTGGACACCATCTCCTTCCACCACTGGCTCCGCCAGAACTCCAGCGACGAGGAAGCCTGCAACAACATCGGCCTCTTCATCGCCGGGGGCATGCTCACCAAGCCCGCCCACGCCTTCTCCGCACTTCAGGCAGTACTGATGGCTGCTTCTGCGGGCAGCTTCAGCCACCTGACGGATGAGGACTTCATCCTGGACAAGCGCGTGGTGGGCGGCATGCAGCAGGTCTCGTTGCTGCAGGCAGCAGAACTGGGTTCCGACGTCATCCTCAACAGCCCTGTGCGCACCATCAACTGGGAAGACAACAAGGTCACCGTGGTGTCCGAGCAGGCCACGGTCAACGCGCGCTACGTGATCATGGCTGTTCCGCCGAACCTCTACTCGCGTGTCTCCTTCAACCCGCCGCTGCCGCGCCGCCAGCACCAGATGCACCAGCACCAGTCGCTGGGCCTGGTCATCAAGGTGCACGCCGTCTACGAGACCCCCTTCTGGCGTGAAGACGGACTCTCCGGCACCGGCTTCAGCGCCGGCGCACTGGTCCAGGAGGTCTACGACAACACCAACCACGGTGACACCCGCGGCACCCTGGTGGGCTTCGTCTCCGACGAAAAGGCCGACGCCGTGTTCGAGCTGAGCGCCGAGGACCGCAAGAAGGCCATCCTCGAATCCATCGCCGGATTCCTGGGCGACAAGGCCCTCACCCCTGAGGTCTACTACGAGTCCGACTGGGGCTCCGAGGAATGGACCCGCGGTGCCTACGCCTCCAGCTACGACCTGGGCGGCCTGCACCGCTACGGCAAGGACCAGCACGCCAACGTCGGCCCGATCTACTGGTCCTCGTCGGACCTGGCAGCCGAGGGCTACCAGCACGTCGACGGCGCAGTCCGGATGGGCCAGGCGACCGCCGCGCGCATCGTCGAAGCCAACAAGCTCGCTTCGGTAGCGGTCTAGCCCCAGAGTTACGCAACCGGCAGTCCGGGGGAAGTGCCGTCCCCGGACTGTCGGCAGCACTGTTTAAGAATCGAAAGGGAGCCATGCGCTACGTAGTGGGGTACACCGCCAACGCGAGGGGGCACGACGCCGTCCACCTCGCCGTAGCGCTTGCCCGGAACCACGATGTGAGCCTTGACCTGGTCCTGGTGATCCCCGAGGACTCTCCCTTCAACGCCGTCTACCCGCCGGAAACCGGCTACGACGACATCCTCAACGAGCAAGCGCAGCGTTGGCTGGACGAAGGCCTGGCCCTGGTCCCGGCGGACATTACCGCGCGGGGCCACATCCGCCGCGGCGATTCCGAAGCCCGGACGTTGATTGATGCCTCCGTGGAGATGGATGCTGCGGCGCTGGTGATCGGAGCCACCAACAGTGGCCTGCTCAAGCGCTTCACGATTGGCTCGGTGGCTGGTGCGTTGCTCCACTCGGCGCCGTTGCCGGTTGCCCTGGCACCGCACGGATACCGTCGCACGGAACCGATCACCCGGATGAGCTGCGGTTTCGGCACGCGACCCGGAGCCGATGAGCTCCTGGACCTTGCTGTGGAGTCGGCGCGTGATCGCGGCCTTCCGCTGCGGCTCGTCTCCCTGTTGGCACTCGACGGCGGTGACTCGCCTGAGCTGCTCGACGCGGCATGGATGCATGCCGCCCAGCGGATTGCCGCCGTCGAAAGTTCATCCGCGGATGAGCTGCTGACTGAACCCGAGATCGTGGTGGCCAAGGGCCGAACCATCGAGGAAGCTGTGGACCGGCTTGACTGGGAAGACGGCGAAATCCTGTTGATCGGCTCCAGCCGCCTCGCCCAGCACCGGGCCACTTTCCTTGGCACCACCGCAAACCGGATCCTGCGTGCCCTACCCGTTCCCATGATTGTGGTCCCCCGCGACTACACGCGACAAAGCTCATAGCAATCGCCTGAGAGGCAATACCCATGTCAACTGCACCAAAGACGGTCCAGTCGAAAGAATCTTCCCTGAGTGAAAAGGGACTGAAAGCCGGATCGGTGGGCCTGATCGGCGCCGTCGTGATCGGTGTTTCCTGCATCGCGCCCGCCTATACCCTCACCGCAGCGTTGGGCCCCACGGTCTCGGAAGTGGGCGTGCATCTTCCCGCCATCTTCCTGGTGGGCTTCAGCCCCATGCTGCTGGTGGCGCTCGGTTACCGCGAACTGAACAACGCAATGCCCGACGCCGGCACCTCCTTCACGTGGGCGACGCGCGCCTTCGGGCCGTGGATCGGGTGGATGGGTGGTTGGGGGCTGATCGCAGCGACCATCATCGTGTTGTCCAACCTTGCGGCCGTTGCAGTGGACTTCTTCTACCTGATGCTCGGCCAGCTTTTCAGTAATCCGTCCCTAGCGGACCTGAGCAAGATTCTGCCCCTGAATATCGCCACCACGTTGGTGTTCATCGCCATTGCGTGTTGGATTTCCTATCGTGGAATGGAGACCACCAAGGGCGTGCAGTACGTGCTGGTGGCCTTCCAGCTGCTGGTCCTGGGCTGGTTCGCAGTATCGGCGTTCGCGCACGTTGCCAACGGAACCGCGTTTGATGCCACAGCCATTTCGCCCGACTGGTTCAACCCTTTCGCGGTGGACTCGTTCTCGCAGTTCGCAGCAGGTGTGTCGCTCTCGATCTTCATTTACTGGGGCTGGGACGTCACCCTGACCATGAATGAGGAAACCAAGAACCCGGAGAAGACCCCGGGCCGTGCCGCAACCATCACGGTGCTCGTCATCGTCATCATCTACATGACCGTTGCGCTGGCCACCCTGTCTTTCGCGGGCGTCGGTGACACCGGTCTGGGCGCCGGGAACCCCGAAAACCAGTCCAGCATCTTCGCTGTCCTGGCGGGTCCGGTGATGGGGCCGTTCGCGATCCTCATGTCGTTGGCCATCCTGAGCAGTTCGGCGGCGTCCCTGCAGTCCACGTTTGTTTCCCCGGCCCGGACCATGCTGGCCATGGGCCACTACCGCGCCATCTCGCCGCGGTTCGGGCGAATCAGCCCCACGTACAAGTCGCCCAGCTTCGCCACGATTGCCGCTGCAATCGCCGCAGCGGCGTTCTACGTGATCACCCGGACGGTCTCGGAAAACGCCCTTTGGGACACCATCACGGCGCTGGGCATGATGATCTGCTTCTACTACGGCATCACGGCCCTGGCCTGCGTCTGGTTCTTCCGGGCCGTGGCTTTCAGCAGCGTGCGCGCCTTCTTCTTCAAGTTCCTTGCGCCTCTGGTGGGCGGGGTGATCCTGCTGGTCATGTTCGTGAAGACCGCCATGGACTCGATGGACCCGGAATATGGCTCCGGATCATCCGTTGGCGGGGTGGGCCTGGTGTTCATCCTGGGGATGGGCGTGATCCTGCTGGGCGTGGCGATCATGCTGGTGATGTACCGGCTGCGGCCCGAGTTTTTCAAGGGCAAGGTGCTGACCCGGGCGTAAACCTGGGGCGCGCCCGCCTCTAGGTGCGCGTTGTGGGGCCCGCTCTGCGCGCTAAATCCACGCTTTGGGGCGCAGAGTGGGCCTCACAACGTAGGTTCTGGGACTCCCGCAGCCCGTTCTGCCGCCGTCAGGGCTTCGGCCAGGCGCTCGACGGCGGACCTGTAGTCCGTGCCGGCGGTCACCTTGCAGTATTCCGCCTCGCGCAGGGCCCGGGCGAGCATCGCCGTTTCGGTGATCCTGACGTCCGACATCGCCGGAAAGTCGATGGTCCGGCCCGGGTCAAGCTCGTAGCTCTGCCACTGCCGGAGGAGGTTCTGGTGGCGGGCGGTGTCCTGGACAAAACCAGCACGACGCCGGGGTTCGGCTGCGTGGATACGCTCCACTTTGCGGATACTCGCCAGGGTTCCGCCAACGGTAGCCACTCCCACCAGGACCATGATGAGGCCGGCGGGGGACCACTGGACTGCCGGGACCAGGATGGCGGGAAGGATCACCACCGATCCTCCGAAGAGGTCCCAGAAGATCCCATCAGGCTCCGGGCCGCGACCATGCACCGCCTTCCTGTGCAGCGCGTACGTGGTTGCTGCGCTTGCCAGAACCAGGGCAGCACCCCAAAGGAGCATCATGGCGGGCATCGGACCACCTCCAGGCGACATCACATGGCTTTGATTTCAGTATGCGCCAGTGCCTCGGTGGGCGCGAGGGCTGTGGTGTCGGACCCGGGGCGTAGCCTTGGCGCATGAGACTGAAAATGTGCAGCATCCATGTCAAGGACCCCGCAGCAGCTCACGCGTTCTACACGGAGATTTTGGGCTTTGAGACGCTTATGGCCATGCCAGAGTACAACCTGTTCATCATTAAGGATCCTGGGGCGGACAACAACAGCTCGCCCGGGTTGTTGCTGGAACCGAGTGACAACCCCATTGGTGCCAACTACATGAACGCCGTCTACCAGGCAGGGATGCCCGCAGTGGTTTTGGGCGTGCCCGATGTGCGGGCCGAGTACCAGCGCTTGCTCGCCGCTGGGGTCACCTTCAAGAGTGAGCCCGCTGAGGACCCCTCCGGCGTCAGCGCAGTATTTGACGACGGCTGCGGCAACTTCGTCCAGCTTCATCAGGATTAGCACCGCTTAAAAAGCAGTGGCCGGGACCCTAGGTCCCGGCCACGCACTGCTGAAGGCTACGCGTGGTCCCGCTTGGAAGACTTGGGGGCGTCGCGCTTGGCGGCGGCGTTCTCCCTGGCTTCCTTAGTCGCGGCTTTCTTGTGGGCCTCGTCCTTAACGCGCTGGGCTTCGCTGCGGACCGCGGCCTGCGTGGCCCTTTCGGTGACCAGCCACTGCGGGAGGGTCTGGAGCAGCTCGGTGATTTCCGCCGTCGTGAGCGCTTCTTCCACGCCGCCGCGGGCGAGGCCACTGATGGAGATGTTCAGCTTCTGCGCTACAACCGGCCGCGGGTGGGGGCCGTTGCGGCGCAGTTCGGCGAGCCACTCCGGCGGGTTGGCCTGGAGTTCGGCGAATTCGTCGCGGGAGATCGATGAATCCTGGAACTCCTGCGGTGTCGCCGGCAGGTAGATGCCGAGTTTCTTGGCAACGGTGGCCGGCTTCATGGACTGGGAGTCTTTGGGAGTCATGCTTCAAGGGTATCTGGCCGGTACTGTGAGTGTGTGCCAGCCGCTGAAGAATCCCACGAATCCGCCGAAACCCAACCGGGCCTCCGGTTCGCCTATGTTGCAGGGGTGACGCCTGGGAAATGGATCCGCCGGTGGGAAGAGCGGATGCCGGACTACCCCTTGCGCGCGTTCATGTCCGACGACGCCGCCCAGCTTTCGGTGCTGCGTGATGGTTCAGCGGACCTTAGCTTTGTCCGGTTGCCCGTGGACCGGGAAGGCCTCAACGTCATCCCCCTGTACGAAGAGCAGCCGGTGGTGGTAGCTCCCAAGGGACACGAGATCTCTGTGTTCGAGGAAGTCGCCCTGGACGACCTTGCCGAGGAAAACTTCCTGGACATCGACGAAATGGGCGGCCCTGACATGGCGCTGCAGGTTGTCGCGTCAGGGGCCGGATTGGCGATCCTGCCGATGTCCGTGGCCAGGCACCTGAACCAGAAGGACACGGTGATGCGCCGCCTTACTGGTGCTCCCGGAACCCAGATCGGCCTTGCGTGGCTGGTGGGCACGGATAATCCGGTCATCGAGGAATTCATCGGGATCGTGCGCGGCCGTACGGCGCAAAGCTCCAGGCAGCCGTCTGCCCAGCAAGAGAAGCCCAAGAAGGTTCCCAAGCCGGATCGCCGCGGTGGCGGTCCCAAGAAGCCCGCTGTCGCGCAGCGCTATGCCCCGAATCCGGACAAGGGCCGCGGCAAGGGTTCGCGCAAGAAGGGCAAGCGCTGACTAGTCCCCGTGGATTGCGGTCTGCTGCTGCTCGGAGCGGTTGAGGTAGGCCAGGAGCAGGTCCCCGGCCTCTTCCAAGTGGCCGGCTTCCAGCGCTGCGCAGATCTGCTCGTTTTCGGCCAGCCAGTCGCTGTAGAAGTGGGCGTTCATGGTGGCTTTGTGAAAGTAGAGCCGCATTTCCGCCAGGATCTGGGCCATGATCGTGTCCAGCCTGTTGCTTTCGGCCAGGGCAACGATCGCTCCGTGGAAATGCTGGTTGGCGCTGCCCAGGCCTTCGTTGTCGTTGGCCGCTGCCGCGCGCTTTCCCTCGTCGACGGCGGCCCTGACGGCAGCGATGCGCTCCGGCGAGCCACCCGCCCGGATGGAGCTGACCTCGATGGCGCGGCGGACGGTGTAGACGTCGTGGATATCGCCGGCCTCAAGGGTGGCGACGTAGACGCCTTTGTTGGGCTGGCGGAGGAGGAGCCGTTCAGCGGCCAGTTCGGCGAACGCTTCACGGACAGTGTTGCGGGAGACGCCCAGGTCCTCGGCGATGGTGGCTTCGGTGAGCTTGGCGCCCGGTACGAGGAAGCCCTCGGCCAGTTGATAACGCAGTTCTTCGGCGACGCGTTCAGCCACGGACGGAACCCGGAGCCGCATCCTGGCGCGGGCGCCATCAAAGCCAGCTTGTTCGCTTGATTCCTGATCTGCACTGGCCATGAAACCAAAATTACACGATTGCCGAAAATCAGGATCGCTGGATTGTTGAACAATCCAGCGGTTTGGTGCATCCTTGATGTAACGCGCATCACGAGGCAGGGATCACATCATGGCAATCATCGATTTGAACAGCGACGTCGGCGAATCCTTCGGCCGCTGGACGCTGGGCGATGACGCGGCCATGTTTGAGTCGGTCTCCAGCGCCAACGTCGCCTGCGGATTCCACGCTGGCGATCCCAGCGTCATCCGCAGCACGTGCGAGAAGGCGGTGCGGGCCGGCGTCGTAATTGGCGCCCACGTTGGGTACCGCGACCTCGCAGGCTTCGGTCGGCGGTTCATGGACATCAATCCAGTGGAGCTGGCAGACGACGTTGTGTACCAAATCGGAGCGCTGCAAGCGCTGGCCGCCACCACCGGAGCCCGCGTCCAGTACGTGAAGCCCCACGGCGGTCTCTACAACGCGATCGTCAAACACACCGCCCAGGCGCGCGCCGTCGTCGAAGCCGTGAAATCGGTAGACCCCAACCTTCCGATCCTCGGCCTCCCAGGCTCCGAAGTCCTCCGCCTCGCTGAAGACGCCGGGCTGCGTGGCGTGGCCGAAGCATTCGCGGACCGCGCCTACAACCCCGACGGAACGCTCGTTTCGCGCAATCAGCCAGGTGCTGTTCTGCACGATCCCGCCGACGTTGCGGAGCACGTCCTGCGGATGGCCACCGAACAGTCCGTCAGGACCACGGACGGTTCCATCCTGAACATCCGCGCAGAAAGCATCTGCGTCCACGGTGACTCACCCGGAGCCGTTGCCATGGCTACCGCAGTGAAATCCGCCCTCAGCGGTGCCGGCGTGACTGTCGGCTCGTTCCTTTAGCCCACCCCGGGCGCCCCGCACCATCCCTCATCCCCCCGGAGGTCATCATGACCAGCACCAACAACGCAGCCAAGGCAGCGACAAGGAAGCCGCCGCCAGGTGCGCTTAAGGCGTACGTCGCCAGCCTCACCGGCACCTCGCTGGAGTACTACGACTTCGCCATCTACTCTGTGGCGTCTGCACTCGTCTTCCCGAAGATCTTCTTCCCGGGCAATGACGAATTCGTGGCGCTGTTGCTCTCGTTCTCAGCCTTCGCGGTTGGCTACCTGGCCCGTCCGATTGGCGGTGTCATCTTTGGCCGCCTGGGAGACAAGATCGGCCGCAAGTACGTCCTTGTTTTCACCCTTGTCCTGATCGGGGTGGCCACCGTCCTCATCGGAGCATTGCCAGACTACTCCGTGATCGGCGTGGCAGCTCCAACAATCCTTGTGCTGCTGCGCCTGGCCCAGGGCATCGGCGTCGGTGGCGAATGGGGCGGCGCAGTCCTCTTGTCGAGCGAGTTCGGTGACCCCAACAAGCGTGGTTTCTGGTCCTCGGCAGCGCAGATCGGCCCGCCGGCGGGCAACCTGATGGCCAATGGCGTCCTCGCCGTTCTCGCCGCTACCCTCAGCGACCAAGCCTTCCTTTCCTGGGGCTGGCGTGTGGCCTTCCTCGCCTCAGCACTCTTGGTGGTGTTCGGCCTGATCATTCGCCTCAAGCTTGAGGAAACCCCGGTGTTCAAGGCCATCCAGGCTCAGGGGGACCGCCCCAAGGCCCCCATCAAGGAAGTCTTCACCACGGAGCCCAAGGCATTGGTGGCAGCAGCACTCTCACGCGTCTGCCCCGACATCCTGTACGCGCTCTTCACGGTGTTCGTGGCCGTCTACGCCACCAAGCAGCTGGGCATGACCACAGGAAATGTCCTGTCCGCCATCCTTATCGGTTCCGCTTTCCAGCTCTTCCTGATCCCGCTGGCCGGGGCTCTTACTGACCGCTTCAACCGACGCTGGGTGTACGGCATTGCAGCAGCGGCAACCGCAGCCTACATCCCGCTGTTCTTCCTGATGATCCAGGGCAAGTCTGTCGCCATGCTGACCATTGGAACCGTGATCGGCCTGGCTCTTCACGCCTTCATGTACGGACCCCAGGCGGCCTTCATCACCGAGCAGTTCCCGGCCCGGCTGCGTTACGCCGGCAGCTCGCTGGCTTACACCCTGGCCGGTGTGATCGGCGGAGCCGTCGCCCCCATCATCTTCACGGCGCTCTATGGTGCTGCGGGCGGTGGCTGGTATTTGATCGCCGTCTACATCCTCGTCGCGGCAGTCGTCACGATCGTGGGCATGCTCCTGGGCCGGGACCCCAAGCCTGAAGAAGACGTTCGCTTGATGCAGGGGACGCACGCTCAGCCGGCGGCGTAGCGAAAGATGGAAACCGTAATGCACACCACCACCGCAAAAAGGGTTCGCTCGGTCAGGCCGGTCGGCACCCGTGCAGTCCTGGCCGAGCTCGATGGCCTGCAGGATGTCCTTGCCCTGCAAGACATGCTCTACAAGGCACCCTTGCCGGGCCAGGTTGATGTGCTGGCCGCCGCGGAAACGGTGATGGTGGTAGGCGAATCCGCTGCGGCCACCCGCGCTATCGGCGCCCGGCTCCTGGAGTTGGAACTCAGCGCGCCCGGGATTGCAGATTCCGGACTGGTGGTCATCGACACCGTGTACGACGGCGACGACCTCGCCGATGTCGCGGAGCTGACCGGCCTGAGCGTGGATGGTGTTATTGCCGCCCACACGGGCCAGATCTGGACCGTGGCCTTCGCTGGCTTCGCGCCCGGTTTTGGCTACATGGTGGGCGAGAACGAGGCACTCACGGTTCCTCGTCGTCCGTCACCACGCACAGCGGTTCCCGCGGGATCCGTGGCCCTGGGCGGGCAGTATTCCGCCGTTTACCCCCGCCGTTCGCCCGGTGGGTGGCAGTTGATTGGCCGGACCGGTGCCAGGATGTGGGACCTGGAAAGGTCCCAGCCTGCCTTGGTTCGTCCCGGCGACCGGGTGCAGTACCGGGCCGTCCGCGAAATTGTCACGAGCAGTGCTTCGACGTTGCCTGAGCCCGAAGCGGAGCGCCACGCGGAATCGGGACTGAGGATCCTCAACCCGGGTGCGCAGAGCCTCATCCAGGACCTGGGGCGCCGCGGCTTCGGTCCGCTGGGTGTCTCTGCTGCCGGTGCCTTGGACAGGGCTTCACTGCGACGGGCCAACCGCTTGGTGGGGAATGGTTCCTCGGCCGCCGGCATTGAAAGCGTCAACGGCGGGCTGACTATCGAGGCAGTCGGCGACCAAGTGATTGCCGTGACAGGTGCGCCGACGACGCTGGCCATCCAGCCGCCGTCGTGGGTTGAATCTGAGGGCGCCGCCGCGCGCACCGTCGCAATGTCCACGCCGTTCGCGCTGCTCGACGGCGAAGTACTCACCCTGGGTGCCCCCGAGTCCGGCTTTCGAAATTACGTGGCCATCCGGGGCGGAGTAGACGTTCCCGAGGTCCTGGGTAGCCGTTCGGCGGACACGATGTCCGGGATCGGCCCGGCTCCTTTGGTTATTGGGCAGATGCTCCCGGTGGGCGAAGCTACCGTTTCCACTGCTGTTGGCAGCCCCGAACTGCAACCCGAATTCCCGGGCACCGGCGTCACGGAGCTGGACGTAGTTCCCGGACCCCGGGCCGACTGGTTCGACCAGGAGGCGCTTGATTCGCTGTGCTCCCAGGAATGGGTGGTCACGCCGCAGTCCAACAGGGTGGGCATGCGTTTGGACGGCACCCCGCTGGAGCGTAGCCGCGAAGGTGAACTGCCCAGCGAAGGCACCATGGCCGGAGCCCTCCAGATCCCGCCCGCCGGACTGCCCGTGCTGTTCCTGGCGGACCATCCCATTACCGGCGGCTATCCGGTGATCGGAGTGGTGCGCGATGAACACCTGGACCGCGCCGCGCAGGTGCCCATCGGCGGACGAATCCGATTCCGGTTCGTTCCGGATTCAACGACTTTTACGAACACCCCAGAGAAGTGAGTATTTGATGCGCAAGGTCCTGATCGCGAACCGTGGCGAAATCGCCGTCCGCGTCGCCCGTGCTTGCGACGACGCCGGCATCGCCTCGGTGGCCGTTTACGCGGACATCGACGCCGATGCCCTGCACGTTGCCACTGCGGACGAAGCCTACAGCCTGGGCGGAAACTCTCCCGCAGAGACCTACCTGAACATCGGGAAGCTGCTCGCGGTGGCGGAGCAGTCCGGCGCGGACGCCGTCCACCCCGGATACGGTTTCCTCTCCGAGAACGCCGATTTCGCACAGGCAGTGCTCGACGCCGGACTCGAGTGGATCGGTCCCTCGCCGGAGTCGATTCGGCAGTTGGGCAACAAGATCACGGCCCGCGAAATCGCCGTCCGCGCCGGAGCTCCCCTTGTTGCCGGCAGCGACGGCCCGGTTTCTTCGGCCGCCGAGGCTCGGGCGTTCGCTGAGGAACACGGACTTCCCATCGCCATCAAGGCTGCCTTTGGTGGTGGCGGCCGCGGACTGAAGGTGGTTCGCGAACTCGCCGAAGTGGAGGAAGCCTTCGATTCCGCCGTCCGTGAAGCCGTGGCCGCATTCGGTCGCGGCGAATGCTTCGTGGAGCAGTATCTGGACCGGCCGCGCCACGTCGAGGCCCAAATCATTGCGGACGTCCATGGCAACGTGGTGGTGGTGGGCACACGTGACTGCTCCCTTCAGCGTCGACACCAGAAACTCGTGGAGGAAGCTCCAGCGCCCTTCCTGAGCGACACCCAGCGAAGCAGTATCTACAGCGCCGCCAAGGCAATCGTCCGCGAAGCCGGCTACTACGGTGCCGGAACGGTGGAATTCCTGGTCTCAGCAGATGGCGCCGTAGCTTTCCTCGAGGTCAACACCCGCCTCCAGGTTGAGCACCCCATCACGGAAGAAACCGCTGGAATTGATCTTGTGCAGGAACAGTTCCGGATCGCTGCAGGGTTGCCGTTGAGCATTACCGAGGATCCCGTGGCACGCGGACACTCCTTTGAGTTCCGCATCAACGCGGAGGACGTGGGCCGAGGCTTCCTGCCCTCACCGGGCACAGTGGCTCTCTTCGAGGCACCCACCGGACCGGGCATCCGTCTGGACAGCGGTGTACGCTCCGGTTCGTTCGTTGCGCCGCAGTTTGATTCGCTGTTGGCCAAGCTGATCGTCACCGGAGCCGACCGGCAGCAGGCTCTGCGCCGTGCCCGCCGTGCCCTCGGCGAAATCACCATCACCGGTCTGGCCACCGTTTTGCCGTTCCACCGGGCCGTCCTGGAGTCCGAGGACTTCGCCTCCGCTGCCGGACTCAGGGTGCACACGCGGTGGATCGAAACCGACTTTGCCGACAAAATCCCCGTGGATCCCGAGTACAACGTGGTGGCCCCGGACGGAGAACGGCGAACGATCACCGTTGACGTTGATGGCAAGAGGCTCGCCGTGGGTCTTCCAGCCGATTTGTTGGACGGTTGGGCCCGGTCAGGGCAGGGCGTTCCGGCCTTCTCCACATCGACCGATACGCCTGGTTCTGTTTCAAGTGTCGGCGACTCACCCGCCGAATCGGCCTTGGTCTCCAGCATGGCGGGCACAGTGGTGAAGTGGCTCGTCGACCCGGGAGCCGAGGTTACCGCCGGTGATCCGTTGGTTGTCCTGGAAGCCATGAAGATGGAAACCCAGGTGCCCGCGCACCGGACGGGCACCCTGTCAGAGGTAGTGTCGGCCGCTGGCGGAGTTGTTACGGCGGGCGCTGTCCTGGCCCACATCGAGTAGGAGCCCTCGCCTATCGCGTTGCCAACCCGCTGTTCCGTCGCTGGCCAGCAACGGAACAGCGGGCCGGCAACGGGCCAGGTGTACAGCTAGGACGTGACGGCTACGCCCAGCACGCTGTCCAGGAGACCGTTGCGGAACTTGCCCGTGGGGTCGTTCGCTTGGACGAGCGCACGGAAGTCCTCGAAACGGGGGTAGAGAGCGGCAAAGTCGTACTGGCTGGGGGTGAAGAGTTTGCCCCAGTGCGGCCGGGCACCGAACGGACGCAGCGCTTCCTCGAGTTCGGGGAGTACCGCCTCCACCTCGGCCTGCAGGGGCTTCCACGTGAAGTGCAGCGCTACGCTTTGCTGCTGGTAGAAGGGGCTGAGCCAGAACTCGTCCGCGGCCACTGTGCGGATTTCGGAGATGAACAACAGCGGTGCCAACGTGGCCGCCAGGCCTCGGACAGCCTGTAGTGCCGCAGGCGCCTGGTCCAGGCGCAGCAGGAATTCGCTCTGGAGTTCCTCGCCATTGCTTGGCGTGAATTCGTGCCGGAAGTGCGGCAGGCGGTCAAGCCACTTTCCGGGGACGTCCAGCTGCTCGGTGCAGTTCTCGGCGGACATATCAGGCAGGGGGTGCAGTGCCGCGGTCGCAGGCGTCCCGCCGAACAGGTCCGCGAGGGGAGCTTCGGTGTCCAGCGCCTTGAACCACACCTGCGGGATCGTGTCTCCGGTGTAATTCGTGAAGAAGCTGACGCTGTAGGCGCTGGCCGCGATGGTGTGGAAGTTCGCCAGGGCGCCGTCCCAGGAGAGATCAGTGAGGACACGCTGGCGGACCTCGTAGCTGGGCCTGACAGCAAGCTCCAATCCCGTCACAATGCCCAGGGCACCCACGCCCACCACGCTGGCGAGGAATTCGTCGTCGTCCGCGGTGAGTGTCACCAGCTCGCCGGAGGCGCGCACAATGTCAACGCCCACGACGGCGGCAGCCAGGGAGGGGTTGTTGACCCCACTGCCGTGCGTGCCTGTTTGGATGGCGCCGGCGACGGAGATGTGGGGAAGCGATGCGAGGTTGTGGATGGCGTATCCCTGTTCCTCCAGCGCGCGTCCCAGCGCGCCGTAGCTGATCCCGCCGCTGACCTTGACGGTCCCCTTGTCTTTGTTGAGGACAACTTCCTGAGGCAAGGCGTCGAGCAGGATGTGGGTCCCGTCCGTGTCGGCGACGGTGTTGAAGGAATGCCGGGAGCCGAGAGCCTTGATGCGGGACGCATTGGCGACGAGCTCCTGCAGCTCGCCAACCGATGTGGGGCGGTGCACTTCCGTGGAGGAGTACTCGAGGTTTCCTGCCCAGTTCTTCATTGAATGATCTTCCAGCTTGGGATACAGATAACTCCCGTAATTGTTAACGCTCTCAACTAATTGCGTCAAGGGGAGTCCAACTGGTTGAAGATAGAGTTCAGGGAATGCGCCGTCTACCAGGAGTTGCCCCGTGAGCAAGGGATCCAAGCCCACCATCCGTGACGTTGCGATGGCGGCGGACGTATCGCTGACCACGGTGTCGTACGTGCTCTCCGGCCGGCACGGCGGCACAACCCGGATCAGCCAGCCCACCCAGGACCGGGTGCTGGCAGCGGTTAAAGAGCTGGGCTATGTTCCAAATCAGGCTGCCCGGGGAATGCGTCGGGGCAAGACGGACGTCGTGGCGGTGTCGATCGGGAACCTCGAGTGGCCTTGGGACCGGGCCTTGGCAACAACGGCCGCAAGGATCCTGCCTGTGCATGGGTTTCAGCCCGTAATCCTGTTGGGCGACGATTGGCGTCAGTTCATGATGTCCGGCGGTGCCGACGGTGTGATCATCGGTTACTTCCCGGAGGCGACGTCCGAGGACCAGACGGTCACGGAGCTGGCCCGCCGCGGGGTTGCCCAAGTGGTGATCTCGGGGACCATGAAACCGCAGGGATTCGACGTCCTGGCCCCTGAATCGGAGGCTGGGCTGAGGGAGTGCATGGAGTTCCTCACCGCGTCCCACCGCAGGATCGCCTGCATCCGCAGGGCCGATCCGGCGGGCCGCAGGAAGAGCCGCTATGCCGCATACGCTGCCGGGCTCGAGAGGGCCGGAATTCCGATCGACGAATCGCTGGTCAGGACATCGAACCATCACCCGGCTACCGCGTACCGGTCGGCGCTCGAGCTGCTCCAGATGCCTAACCGCCCCACCGCCATGCTCTGCACCGACGACATGGAGGCGTTGCAGGCCATCCGAGCCGCCTACAGGCTGGGCCTTCGGGTGCCTGAAGATATCCAAATACTCGGTGTGGGCAACTCAACGGAGGGCCAGGAATACGATCCCGCGTTGACCACCGTGGGACCGGACCCGATCTTCGAAAAGGTGGTCCATATGCTCCTGGATCGCCTGTCTGGCACCACTCCCGCAGCCGGCGTCCGGGTGGCCTCGCCGTGGAAACTGCACCGGCGCGGCACCACCCGGAACTAGTCCTTCAGCGGACGGCGGGCCAACCAAGCTGCAACGATCGCACCTGAAATGTTGTGCCACAGGGAGAACACCGCCGACGGCAGCGCAGCCAGTGCGCCGAAGTGGGCGGTAGCCAGCGTGGCAGCCAGCCCCGAGTTCTGCATGCCCACCTCGAATGCGAGGGCACGGCGGGCTTTGTCGTCCAAGCGGCCGAGTTTGCCGGCCAGGTAGCCCAACCCCAGGCCAAAGCCGTTGTGGAGGACGACTGCCAGGAAGACAATTCCGCCGGCAGCAACGATCTTGCTGGCGCTGCCCGCCACGACGATCGCCACGATCAGGGAAATCACGACGGCGGACGCCCAGGGGAGTACCGGAAGGACCTTTGCGACCAGCTTGGAAAGGAACAAGCGGGCCAGCAGGCCTGCGATGACCGGCAGCAAGACGGTTTTTACGATGTCCAGGACCATGGCGCCGGCGTCGATGTGCAGGAAGGAGCCCGCCAGGAACAGCGTCAGTGCCGGTGTCACAAGGGGTGCGATCAGCGTCGAAACCGAGGCGACGGCCACAGAGAGGGCAACGTCGCCCTTGGCAAGGAAGGCCATGACGTTCGAAGCAGTACCCGACGGAGCGCAGCCCACCAGGATGAGGCCCACGGCCAGTTCCGGCGGCAATTGCAGAAGAACGGCGATGAGCCAGCCGGCGCCGGGCATGATCACGTAGTGCGCCACAATACCCAGTGCCACGGCCCAGGGGCGGCGGGCAACCGAGGCAAAGTCCGGTGGGGTCAACGTCAGGCCCATGCAGAACATAATGGTGCCGAGCAGGTAGGGGACTGCGGGGCCCATGGGTTTGAAGACATCCGGCAGCAGGAACCCGAGGACACCTGCTGCCACCACCAGCAGCGGGAACACCGTCACGGCAATACGCGCAATCTTGGCCTCAGCGGCAAGGGCTGCGTTCGCGGGTTCTTGGGTCTTTGACGGGGTATTGGTTGCCTCAAGCATTCATCCATGCTCACACTTGGCGCGCGGCAGGGACGACTTCGTTACATTCGCGGCCGTGTATATGTCAGATGACCGTCGTCTCATCCCCGGTTGGGTCAGGAGTTGAGCTTCCCTGCCAGGCGCTCCCGCATGCGCACGCTGGCCTCGTTGAGTCCGATGAATTCGACCTCGCGCCCGTGGTTGCGATACTTCTCAGTCACTGAATCGAGCACGGCCACCGTAGACGCATCCCAGATGTGCGAGCCGTGGAGATCGATAACTACGCGATCTATGCCTTCTGAGGAATCCTTTGCGTAGTCGAATTGGGTGTAGAGATCGTTGGATGAGGCGAAGAAGAGTTCACCGTCTACCGTGTACGTCGCCACGGTCTCTCCGTTAAGCTCCAGTTCGGTCCGCTCGACTGTCGCAAAATGGGCCACCCGCCGCGCAAACAGCACCATTGCGGTCAGAACGCCGACGCCGACTCCCACCGCCAGATTGTGTGTCGCCACCACAGCGGCAACGGTCAACAGCATCACCGCAGTCTCGGATTTCGGGAGGCGCTTCAGGGTTGAAAGCCGCACGGAGTGCCAGTCGAAGGTGATCAGGGAAACGAAGATCATGACGGCCACCAAGGCTGCCATGGGGATCATTCCCACAACGTCACCCAAGACGACCACCAACACCAGGAGGAAAACGCCTGCAAGGAACGTGGACAGCCGGCTGCGTGCCCCCGAGCCTTTGACGTTGATCATGGTCTGCCCGATGACGGCGCATCCGCCCAGGCCGCCCAGGAACCCGGTCACGATGTTTGCCGTACCTTGGCCCCACGAGACCCGTGTCTTGTTTGAACGGGTGTCCGTGATGTCGTCCACCAGCTTGGCGGTCATGAGCGATTCCAGCAGACCCACCAAGGCCATGGACAAGGCGAAGGGTGCGATGATCCGGAACGTCTCCAGGTTCAAGGGGACGTTGGGCAGGAAGAAGCCCGGGAGGCTGTCCGGGAGTTCGCCCTTCTCGCTCACGGTCGGAACGTCGATTCCACCAAGCACAGTGACCAAGGTGATGAGCACAATCGCCACCAAGGGAGCAGGAACAGCCTTGGTGAAGCGCGGCAGAAGGAACACGATCACCAATCCCACGATGACGATCGGATACACCGCCCAAGGGACGTTGAAGAGTTCCGGCATTTGCGACATGAACACCAGGATGGCCAGTGCATTCACGAAACCGATCATCACCGAACGCGGGATGAAACGCATCAGCCGTGTCACCCCCAGCACCGCCAGGATGATCTGGAAAACCCCGGCCAGGATGATCGTGGCAATCAGGTAGTCGAGTCCGTGTTCCTTCATCACCGGAGCGATCACCAGTGCCACCGCCCCGGTTGCCGCGGAGATCATGGCGGGACGGCCTCCCACCAGTGCGGTCACCACGCCCATGGTGAACGAGGCAAACAGCCCGATCCGCGGATCCACCCCGGCAATCACGGAGAACGCAATGGCCTCGGGGATGAGTGCCAAAGCCACCACGAGTCCCGCTAGGGATTCCGTCAGCAGGCGGCGGGGCGAACGGAACGTCACCCGCAGTGACATGAGTTGCTCGGGAGTCATGGGTCCTTACAGGGGCGGTCTTTACAAAGCAGTCTGACGGTAGCGCTCAATCTGCTTAAGACGCCGCTGGAGGCTGTCGCGCCGCGGGTGCGGAACGACGTCGGGCGCCTCGGCGGTGAGATCGATGTGTTCGGTTCCGTACTGCCACAGCAGGAGGTCATCCAGGAGGCGGTCGGGGCCGGGGGAGTAGCGGTGGTCCAGGGCCTTGCGGACCTCGGTGATCCGGTTGGCGCTGAGCAGCCCAGCCAGTTCCACGGTCTTGGTCAGTCCGTGGGCGGCAAGCAACTCGGCGGCCCATCCCCAGTCGTCATCAACTTTACGGTCAACGTGGGGAAGGAGCGTCCGCCAGACATCACGAACCCGGTTGGGAGTCAGGGGCGAACCGCCCTCACCCTCCAGGTCCCAGTAGCTGCGGACTTCCTCGTAGCGCTCATGGAGGTCGGCGAAGGCGCTCTCCACCGTTTCCAACATTGCCGCGGTTGCTGTGAACTGACGGTCGAAATGGGGTGTCCAGGCGCGTGGATCTTCGGCCTTGAAACGGATGTCGTGCTCAATCTCGCTCCAGGCGTGCGCGAACACGGTACGGATCTGGCATTCGAAGAAATAGCTGCCGTTGGCCGGCATGTCCGGATTGAAGACGTGCTGGTACTCCTTGACGGCCTCGTTCTGGATAGTACGAAGGATCAGGTGGCGGCTGGAGTAGCCGTAGGTCCCGGACTCGATGGAGCCGATGTCCTTCTCGCGGTCGCCACGGCAATCAAAGAGCTGGCGCTGCCGCTTGATGATGTTGGCTACCGCAGCGTTTTCGGCGGGCAGCTTGGTGATGACGCGGATGCCCACCATGTCGTTCAACGTGCGGAAAGGGTCCGGGAACTTGAGGACCCGCGGACCGCCCGGCTCCAAGGGATCATCCGTCCGGGAAATCTTTTCCCGGAACGACTCCACGGTCTTTGTCCGTCCCGTGACGAACAACGGCGTGACTTCGGCGTCGTTCAGCATGTCCCTCAACGTGAGCAGGACATCGCGGGTAACGCGCTTGAGGGCGGGACGAACCCGCTCGTAGAGGGCCACGTTCGCGTCCACTGCGTCGCGCTGGTCCTGGTCCAGGCTGTCCCAATTGCTTGCCATGCCCCCAGCTTACGGGTCGGGTCCGACACTGAACCCGGCCACTCGCCGTCGGGGTGCCCCTAGCCAAACTTCCGGATCGTCACGATAGGCTCAGTACAAAGGAGGGCGCAATGTTGCGGCACAAGTACAGCTACGGCGAACACCCCAGTCAGTGGGGCGAACTCTTCATACCTGAACCGAACAACGGGAACCATCGCGGCGCATCAGCAGCTGCCGGTGGAGTCGCCGTTGTGATCCATGGCGGCTACTGGCGCTCGCAGTACGGTGCGGAGCTCGGTGAGCCCCTTGCGCGGGACCTTGCAGCGCATGGCATCACGGCCTGGAACCTTGAATACCGGCGGGCAGGGAACGGCGGTGGTTGGCCCCATACTTTCGAGGACATCCTGGCCGGCATCGACCATCTGTCCGAAATCGCGGGCGACCACGACCTCCAGTTGGGCAAAGTGGTGGCACTCGGGCATTCGGCCGGCGGTCACCTTGCTGTCTGGGCCGCCGGTCGTGAGCGGCTTTCGGCCATAGGAACTCCCGACGCCGACCGCCAACTGGTGCGCTCACCCGAGGACAACGCGGTCCACCTGACAGGCGTGGTGAGCCAGTCCGGCCTGCTCAACCTTGCGGCCGCGGAGAAGCTCAACCTCAGCAACGGCGCAGTCTGCAACCTCATGGGCGGTGATTCGGCCAGATTCCCCAAACGGCATAAATACGCGGATCCCATGAGTTTGCTGCCCATCAACGTCCCCGTCTATGCCGTGCACGCCACGGAAGACGAGGACGTTCCTGCAAGCCAGTCCGAGGCCTACGTTGCTGCGGCCACGGCTGCCGGTAGCGCGGCCCAACTGTTGCGCGTGCCCGGCGACCATTTCGACCTGATCGATCCCAAGGCAGTGGCTTACAAGAAGTGCCGCGAGCTGGTGCAGCGATTGCTCTCGTAATTGTTGGGCTGCGGAGGCCGCGCTCTGGCAGAGTGGTCCCATGCTGACTGTCATTGGTGAAGCCCTGGTGGACGTCGTTCAACGCTCCTCTGGAATCGAGGCGCATGTGGGCGGGAGCCCGCTCAACGTGGCAGTCGGGTTGGCGCGCCTGGACCACCCCGTCCAGTTCATCGGGCGGTACGGCCGCGACGCTTACGGCGACTCGATCGCCGCGCACCTGCGTTCAAGTTCGGTGATGGTGCCGCTGCCGCCGGACGACAAACCAAGCAGCGTCGCCACCGCTGAAATCGACGACGACGGCGCCGCCACCTACGCGTTCGACCTCGCCTGGGAGTTGCCTGGGCTCGCCCCGCGGCTGCCGCTCATGCTGCAGGGCACCACCCTGCTCCACACAGGTTCCATCGCCACAGCTTTGGAGCCCGGCGCTGCGGAGGTGCTTGCCGCCGTCGAGCATGCCCACCCGGCCAGCACCATCAGCTTCGATCCCAACTGCCGTCCAAGCATCATCACGGACGTCGACTACGCACGTAGGCAAGCCGAACGCTTCGTGGTGCTGTCCGACGTCGTAAAGGCCTCTGACGAGGACCTCGAATGGCTGTATCCCGGCGTCGATCCGACGGAATCCGCGCGCCGTTGGCTGGCCCTGGGCGGCGACGAAGGACCTGCGTTGGTGGTGGTGACCCGTGGATCACGCGGGCCATGGGGGATCACACGGGCCGGGGAAACGGAAGTGGCCGCGCCCTCCGTGAACGTCGTGGACACTGTGGGTGCGGGGGACTCGTTCATGGCCGGGCTGCTGTCCGCGATTGTGGACCACGGGCTGGACGGGGCGCAGAACAGGGACGCGCTCCGGGCCATGCCTGCGGAGACACTCGCCGCGATCCTGGATCATGCAACGCGTGCTGCCGCTGTCACGGTCTCGCGGGCCGGGGCCAACCCCCCGACCCGCGCCGAGCTCAACCAGGGTGCGGCTTAGGAGCTAGCCGGCCCCGTGCCCTGCGGCTACCTCTTCACCGGCCTTGACCGGGCCCGGTGGGGTGCCCTCACCAAAGGGGTTGCCGCCCAGGGCCTCGCGTCCGTGGTCGGTAAGCCACCCGGACAGGTCCGGGCCGGCAGGAACGATCTGCGTGGGGTTAATGTCCTCGTGCACTATGTAGTAGTGCTGCTTAATCTGCACGAAATCGATGGTGTCGCCGAAGCCCGGCGTCTGGAACAAGTCCCGGGCGTAGCCCCACAAGGCAGGCATTTCGCTGAGCTTGTTCCGGTTGCACTTGAAGTGTCCGTGGTAGACGGCATCGAAGCGGGCCAAGGTGGTGAAGAGCCTGACGTCGGCCTCCGTGATGGTGTCGCCCACCAGGTAGCGCTGGGTCGTCAACCGTTCCTCCAGCCAATCCAAGGCCGTCCACAACCGTTCGTAGGCGGCGTCGTAGGCCTCCTGTGAGCCCGCGAACCCGCACCTGTACACGCCGTTGTTGACCTCGGTAAAGACGCGCCTGTTGACCAGGTCGATCTCCTCGCGCAGGTGTTCCGGATAGAGCTGCGGGGCGCCGGGCCGGTGGAATTCCGTCCATTCCGTGGAGAAGTCCAGAGTGATCTGGGGGAAGTTGTTGGTGACCACTGATCCGCTGGGGACATCGACAATGGCCGGAACAGTGATGCCTCGGGGGTAATCCGGGAAGCGGCGGAAGAACGCCTCCTGCAGCCGCTCAATGCCCAGCACGGGATCCTTGCCGTCCGGATCGAGGTCGAACGTCCAGGAGCGGGCGTCGTGCGTGGGTCCTGGCTGGCCGAGGCTGATGACGTCTTCGAGCCCAAGGAGCCTGCGGACAATCACAGTTCGGTTGGCCCACGGACATGCCCGCGCTGCGATGAGGCGATACCGTCCCGGTTCGACAGGCCAGCCCGGTTCTCCGTCAGGTCCGGGTGCGCCATCGCGGGTGATGCGGTCCTCAATGTAATTCGTGTCCCGGTTGAACTCACCGCCGGTGACATACGCGCCGCGTGTGCTGTGTTCTTCGACTTCGCTGGTCTTCTCAGTCATTGCCCCAGACTATGCTGCCTTCGCGTGTTCGCGCCCACGTAGACTGGATTGATGCGGCTCGTAGCAAGCGATATTGACGGCACCATCCTCGGTCACGACGGCAAAATCAGTGACCGGACCATCAAGGCATTCCAGGCGTGCCGTGACGCAGGGGTGGAACTGGTCTTCGTTACGGGCCGGCCGCCGCGGTGGCTTTACCCGCTCCAAGAGCAGCTCGGCCACAGCGGAATCGTGATCTGTTCCAACGGCGCGGTCGTGTGGGATTTGGAAACCGAAAAAGCACTTTCCTCGTGCGTCCTGGACGCCGCGTCAGTCTTTGAGGCCCGCCGCATCATCAAGTCCATCAGGCCCGATGCCCTGTTCGCGGTCGAAACCCTGACAGGTTTCCAACTGGAGCCGGGCTTCATCGAGAACGAAACCAGTGAGCTGCTTGCCGAGTTCACCCCCCGGCCGCTGGACGAGACGCTGACGGCGGATGACGCCGTCGTAAAGTTCCTGGCGATCACCCGGAAGGGCACCCCTGACGATTTCCTTGCCGAGGTGCAGCCGGCAGTCGCCCATTTGGTGAGCACGACGCATTCGGCTCCACGCACGGCGATGCTGGAAATGTCCGTCCAAGGCATCAACAAGGCCGTCACCCTGGCCAAGTACGCCGAGTCGCTGGGGATCGAGGCCGCAGACGTTGTGGCGTTCGGAGACATGCCCAACGACATTGAAATGCTCCGATGGGCAGGCCACGGCTACGCGATGGCCAGCGGACACCCGGAGGCCATTCTTGCCGCCGGCCAGCAGGCTCCCCACTTCGACGACGACGGCGTGGCCCAGGTTCTTGAGGCGAAACTCACCGAACAGCGGGTTTAGTTTCCGAACCGCGGGACCCAACAACGGACGTTGTCGCAGTAGCGGTCAAAGTCTGTGCCGAACCGTCGGCGGAGATCAGCTTCTTCGTGGGGCCTCACTGCGTAATTCCACACCAGCGAGCCAATCACCGCGTAAGCGACCACCAGCCACGATCCCAGCATGAGTCCGATGGCAGCGCCCTGCACGATTCCTGCGAGAGCCATCGGGTTCCTGATCCAGCGGTACGGCCCGGAGATGACCAAGCGGTTGGGCATCGCGGAAGGCAGCGGCGTGCCCTGTCCAAGGGTGGACATGGCCAGTGCTGAACAGATGCCCAGTGCGCTGGCAAGTACCAGGAGGACCGCGCCTATCACGCCAGCGATGGCAGGGATCGGAAGGTCAACAGCCCAGCGGTTCTCCAGTGCCGAGATCGCGAGGGGAATCACTCCCAGGAAGAAGCTCCAGAAGAGCGCGAGTTGCACGAACGTCGTAGCGACATGAGGAGCTGCCGTGGGGCGTTGCGCTGCTGGGCGGAACGCGAACGGACCGCGGAGAACCCACTCAGATGGCACGCGTCCGTAGGCAACGAGGCAGAGCGCCACGATGGAACATGCGGACGCGGCGGCCATGGCCACAACGCCCCACCCTGCTTCGGTGCTGATGGTGGCGTAGCCTGCCAACGCTACGGTGACCAAGCAGGTCCAGGCGGTGGCGATGACAGCCGCTGCCTTGCTGCCACAGGCTGCCGCGGCCGATGCCACAACGAACAGCGGGATATCCACACAGGCAACCATGACAGGATCCAACCGTCCAAGCGTTGATTCACGGATCAATGGCAGGGCAAAAACTGAGATCCACCAGGCAGCCCCCGCCACGGCCTGCGCGGCAAAGTAGGCCCGCCCCCACGCAGGCCCGGTCACGGGTGCCGCACGCCCTCGCCCGCCAGCAGGGCGCGGTAGCCCTCCTTGTATGTGGGGAAGGTGAGTTCGACCCCGGTGGCCCGTACACGCTTGTTCGAACAGCGTTTGTCGCCAGGGCCGGCGTCGGACGCGTCGCCGGGTGCCGCCGTCGGGGGTTCCGGGCAGCCCAGTTCAGCAGCGAGAAACCGCATGACCTCGCCCATTTCTGCCGCGTGATCGTCAACGCCTATGTAAACCGGATCCGGAGCCTGGTCCATGGTGGTGAGGTGGACGATCATGGCTGCGGCGTCGTCCCTGTGGATGCGGTTGGTGTGCCGGGGCCGGGCGGGAATGACCGCTTGTCCTGTGCGGACCTGGTCAATCAGCCGCGTGCGTCCCGGTCCGTAGATGCCGCCCAGGCGCAACGAGATGGCCTCTGTGCTGGTGCCTCGGGTCCGGGAGAACAGCAATTCCTCGGCCTCCACCAGCACTTTTCCGCTGAAGCGCGTCGGCTCCGTGGCCGTGGACTCGTCCACCACAGCCCCGCCGGAATCCTTGTACACAGCCGTGGAGGAGACGAAGAGGATGCGGCGCGGCTCCAATCCTTGCCGCTCCAGTGCGTTCAGCACGTTGCCGGTACCGTCCAGGTAGGCCGCGCGGTAGGCCTCCTCGGTGGAGGTATCGGCTGCCACGGCAATCACCACAATGTCCACATCCGAGGGCAACTCCGGCAGGTCCTTGGCGAGGTCCGCGTACATTCCACGGATCTGGGGCGGCAGCTTTTCGGGCGACCGCCGCAGGCCGACAACCTCACGGCCGGCGGCGGCAAAGCGAAGCCCGGCTTCGGCTCCGAGGTCGCCGCACCCGGCAATCAATACAGTCATGCCCCTAGTTTCGCAGGCCGCAGCTGTCACCGAGTTCCCAGCCTCCATACAACCGGCGTTCACGTGGCACCCGTAGGCTTTCAGCCACGGACTTGTTAGCTCGTCGAAGGTGCAGGGGAACCATGGCAAAGCGTAGGATCAACGATTTCACCACTGCGCCGTTGCGGCGCATCGAACCGGACCATCACTGGCGCTCGCTGCGGCAGGGTGACCGGGTCAAAGTCACGCTCACCCCCGGTTACGAGTCCGCAGGTGTGGTGGACGCCGTCACCGGAGACGCCACAGCAGTTTGGGTGGAGCTCGACGGCGGTCGCGGCCGGACGCTGGTGCACGTCAGCGACGGCGTCGCGATCGTTCCGCAGGAGGCCTGACGCAGTTCTTCGGGGCGGACATCGGCTACGCTACGGGTGTGACGCTGCCCTATTTCCTCCGCAAGGACGGTTCCGCTGGCCCTTTGGCCTTCGCGCACCGGGGTTTCTCGTTGGACGGCCTGGAAAATTCCATGCCAGCCTTCAAAGCTGCCGTGGAATTGGGAACGGCGCACCTGGAAACGGACGTGCACACCACCCGTGATGGCGTGGTCTTGGTTTTCCACGACTCGTCCCTGGACCGGGTGACCGATTCCGTGGGCACCGTCTCCTCACTGACCGCCGCAGAAGTTGCCAAGGCGCGCATTGGCGGGGTGGAGCCGGTGCCAACGTTCGACGAGCTGGTTACCTCGTTGCCGGACGCCCGGCTGAACCTGGATGTCAAGGACTGGAACTCGGTGCGCCCCTTGGCTGAGGCCATTGAGAAACACGGGGTCCATGATCGGGTCCTGGTCACGAGCTTTTCGGACAAGCGCCGCCGGGCCGTCCTTCGGCTGTTATCACGGCGTGTGGTCTCCTCGGCCGGCAGCACTCTGACGGCGCTTTTTGTTCTTCTTGGCCCTGTCCTGCCCGCCACTTTGGCACGCAAGCTGCTTGCCGGCGTCGACGTTTTCCAAGTGCCCGTCCGTTACGGAAGGCTGCCCGTGGTGACTCCGGGTTTCGTCCGACGCGCCCATCGGCTGGGCCTGCAGGTGCATGTGTGGACCATCAACGAGCCCGCGGAAATGGACCGGCTGCTGGATCTCGGGGTGGACGGCATCGTGTCCGACCGGCTCGACCTCCTCAAGGAAGTCCTGGTCCGTCGCGGCGAGTGGGTGTGAGCGAGCGTTGGGTTGAAGCGGGTGGGATGTGAGCGAGCGTCGGGGAAACCGGACCCTCGCTCACATCCCTACCGTTTCCCGTGGACCCTCGCTCACATTCCTACCGTTTCGACCGTGCCCTACGGGTTGGGCTGACACCCAAAAACCTACGTGAGATGGTGGTCAGTACCAGCAGCCACAGCGCGAGGGAGATTGGCGTGACCCTGTTCCGTTTAGCGATCCTTGATGACTACCAGCAGGTCTCCGGGGATTACGCCCCGTGGGAGTCACTGCTCGACGACGACGTGAAGGTCAGCGTCTTCAGCGCACCTTTCGTTTCGGAGGAGCAGGCCGTGGCCGCCTTGGCGCCTTTCGACATCATTGTGGCGATGCGCGAACGCACCCGTTTCCCGCAGAGTGCCTTGGATGCCCTGCCGAACCTCAAGCTCCTGGTGACTACGGGCATGGCCAACGCCGCCATTGATATGGAAGCGGCAAAGGAGCGCGGGATTGTGGTGTGCGGTACGGCTGGTTCGCCGGCGGCGGCACCGGAGTTGGCATGGGCGCTCCTGTTGGCATTTGCCCGGAACCTTCCTGTGGAGGAGAACTCGCTCAGGGCAGGGGAGTGGCAAACGGGCGTCGGATTCGAACTCGAAGGGAAGACGCTCGGCATTGTGGGCTTGGGTAAGATCGGTTCCCGGATGGCCCGCTACGCCAAGGCCTTTGGGATGGACGTCCTGGCGTGGAGCCAAAACCTCACTGCCGAAGCAGCCGAAGCTGCGGGTGCCCGGAAGGTGACAAAAGAGGAGCTGTTCCGCGAGTCCGACGTGGTCACGCTGCACCTCCGGTTGTCGGAGCGTACGGAGGGCATTGTGGGAGCCAAGGAACTCCGGCTTCTGGGCCCGGAGGGACTGTTGGTGAACACGGCCCGGGGTCCGCTGGTGGACGAGGCGGCACTCGTGCAGGCTTTGGAGGAAGGCTGGATCAGGGGTGCTGCCTTGGACGTCTTCGACGAGGAACCGCTTCCTTCCGGGCATGCATTGTTGCACTCTCCCCGGACGGTGCTTTCGCCGCACATCGGCTACGTGACGCGTGAGAGTTACCGGCAGTTCTATGGGGGTGCGTTCGAGGACGTGAAAGCCTGGCTTGCGGACGCTCCGGTTCGAGTGTTGAACGGCTAGTTTGGCGGCCATCGCGCCCTTTTCCGCCCTGCGCCCCTGTCGTCACGGGGGCGTAGGGCGTTAAGGGGTGCGCCAAGGCGAAGGTTACGCCCTGGCAAGCGCTTTCCCAGCAAAGCTGGCAAGATGGATCCATGCGTATCCTCATCGCCCCCGATAAGTTCAAGGGATCCCTGACCGCCGCCGAAGCCGCGTCAGCCATGGCCGAAGGCGCCCTCCGCGTCTACCCGGATGCTGTGACCACCCAATTCCCGGTTGCCGACGGCGGCGAAGGCACGCTGGATGCCGCCATCGCAGCGGGCTACGAAGAGCGGAACAACGCCGTGGTTGGGCCCATCCTCAAGCCTGTTGGCGCTTCCTGGGCGATCCGCAAGGACGCATTTGGCGGCGCCACTGCCGTGATCGAAACCGCGCAAGCATCCGGCCTGGCGCACATGGAGCCGACTCCCGAGAACTCGCTCCGCGCCCACAGCTACGGCTGCGGCCAGCTGATTGCAGCCGCGCTTGAAGCCGGGGCCACGGAAATTGTTTTGGGCTTGGGTGGATCGGCAATGTCCGACGGCGGCAGCGGAGCCTTGCGTGCGTTGGGGCTCAAGCCCCTCGATGCCGCGGGGAACGTGGTGCCCCTCGGCGGCGGTTCGCTGGCCGACGTCGTCGCCGTGGACGTCTCCGGGCTGGATCCGCGGCTTTCGGCCGTGAGGTTCCGCATCGCCGTCGACGTCCAGAACCCGCTGTACGGTCCTGATGGTGCCGCGCATGTTTTCGGCCCGCAGAAAGGCGCCGATGAGGACGCCGTAGAGAAGCTCGACGCCGGCCTCCGCAACTGGGCGTCGCTCCTTCGGGAAACTACCGGCCGCGACGTCAACGTGCCGGGAGCCGGAGCGGCGGGTGGATTCCCGGCGTCGTTCCTGGCCTTTTCTGACGCTGCGCTGGAAGGCGGCTTCGCGTTGGTCGCAGGCCTCACGGGCCTGGCCCAGCACCTGGGCGAGGCCGACCTGGTCATCACCGGTGAGGGGTCCATGGACGAGCAGTCGCTCACGGGCAAGGCGCCGATCGCACTCGCCGATGCCGCCAGCGTCCACGGCATCCCCGTGGTGGCCGTGGCGGGGCGCATCACGGTGACGCCCGAAGACCTTGCGAAGCACGGCATCGTGGCCGCCGCGCAGCTGTTGGACGTTGCGCAGCGCAAGGATGGTGTTCCCGACGTCGCCGATGCCGTGGCTAATGCGGCCAAGTACCTGGCGTGGGCGACCAGCCAGGTGCTTGAAGGGGCGTAGCGCCTACTGGCGGTAGCCCTCAACCTCGTTGACCGGCCGGGGCTCGGCGTCATCGGGGTTCTCGCCGGCGTGTTTCTTGGCGCGACGTTGGCGCAGCAGGTCCCAGCACTGGTCCAGCTGTGCCTCGAGCTGGGCCAGGCGTGCCCGGTTGTCGGTATCGTCCTCCGAGTTTGAGGAGTCGCGGAGGCGGTGCTCCTCCTCGACCAACGACTGAATACGTTCCAGCAGGTCCTGGTTATCCATGCTCTGTCTCCTTTGTGGTGGGACGCTTACGTTCGAACGTAGCCCAGCCGAAGGGGTGCGTCTACTCTCACCCGACGGCATACTTGGGTCATGAAATTCACTACGACCATCGTGGGCGATGGCAACAAGGCTGGCATCGAGGTTCCTGACGAGATTGTGGACGGACTGGCCGCAGGAAAGCGCCCCCCGGTGGTGGTGACCATCAACGGTCAGAGCTATCGCAGCAGCGTTGCGGTGATGGGCGGCAAATACATGGTGGGCGTCAGTGCGGCGAACCGGGAGCTGACCGGTGCCGCCGCCGGGGACACGGTGGAGGTCGGGCTTGAGGTGGACACCGAGCCGAAGGTGGTCGAGGTTCCGAACGATTTGGCCGCCGCACTCGATGCGGAGCCCGAGGCCAAAGCCTTTTACGGCACCCTGAACTACAGCGCCCAACGAAGGTACGTGGAGCCGATTGGGGACGCCAAGACGCCTGAGACCCGGGCGCGAAGGGTCGCCAAGGTGGTGGCGGATCTGAAGGCCGGGAAGAAGTAGCTTTCAGTCCTTGCGAACGCTGTAGGTGGTCACCACGTTGCCCTTGCTTGTGGCGTACTGGTCCTCCAGCACCAGGCGGTTCAGCGGGTCGCCGTCCTCGAAGAGTCGACGGCCGGTACCGGCAATCACCGGGTGGGTCATGAGCGTCAGCTCATCCAGCACGCCTGCGAACAGCAGTTGCCGGACCAGGGAGATACTGCCGCAGACGGCGATCTCGCCGCCGTCGCGGTTTTTGAGGTCCGTAACGAACTGCTCCACGTCGCCCTCAATCAGGTGCGAGTTTTCCCATTCCAGCGGTTCGGTCAGCGTTCGGGATGCGACGAACTTCTCGACGGGGTTAATGAATTTGGCGAAGTCGTCGTCCTGCGTCGCGTTCGGCCAATACTGGGCCCATTCCTGGTAGCTGACACGCCCAAGAACCACGGTGTCCACCGTGTTGATCATTTTGGTCAGGCCCTTGCCCAGGTCCTCGTCAAAGCTATCGAACTGGAACTTGAACGGGTCCTGGACCACGCCATCCACGGAGTGGAACAGTCCGGCGGTGACTTTACGCATCTCGGTCTCCTCTTAGGCTGCTCGGCTTGCTGTTTGGAATTCGTGGGACGGAAGGGCAGTCACATTGCCGGGGGCAGGGTTGAGTTTGACCGGCATTTCATGGAGCTCAGCATAAACCTTGAGCTGATCCAGGGCTTCGGGATCCACCATCGCGTCCGTCAGGTCCATCTCGACGCCGAGACCGCCGCCCAGGCTCCTGGTCCGCTGAATCACCGGATACAGCCCCTGCAGGCTCTGTGCGGTCACGTGACCGGTTGCTGCGATCTGGATCTGTTCGCCGTCAACGTCGACGCGAACAACTACGGAAAGCTTCTCGCTGGTCAATGTACTGCCTTTCATCGTTGCTGCCACGCTGCAGCGCCCCCAGCGTATGTGGCGAGTGTGACGTGCGCAGCACTCCGACGAAAAGGCGAGTGCCACCGTCGTACTTCTCGTGAAAGTACGACGGCGGCACTCGCCTTATGTGGCTCGGCTGGCCGCTAGGCGGTCTGGCCGGCGTGCTGGCCTTCGGAGATTTCCTCTACGACCTTGGCGTTGAAGGCGGGCAGGTCGTCCGGTTTACGGCTGGTGACCAGGCCCTGGTCCACGACGACTTCCTCGTCGGTCCAGTTGGCGCCCGCATTCTTCAGGTCCGTCTGGAGCGTGTGGTACGAGGTGACGTTGCGGCCCTTGATGACGCCGGCCTCGATGAGGAGCCAAGGGCCGTGGCAGATCGATGCCACGGGCTTGTGCTGCTCGAAGAAGGCTCGCGTGAAGTTCTGGGCGTCCTTGTCGACGCGGAGGTTGTCCGCGTTCACGACGCCGCCCGGGAGTACCAGGGCGTCGAAGTCGGATGCATTGGCGTCTGACACCGCGAGGGTTGCATCGAAGGTGTCACCTGGCTCGGTGCCGTTGTAGCCCTGGATGGTGCCCTTTTCGGGGGCGATAAGCGTAGGTTCGCCGCCCGCGTCCTTCACTGCTTGCCATGGGCTGGTGAGTTCCACCTGCTCCACGCCGTCCGTCAGCAGGAATGCGACCTTCTTGCCCGAGATGTTGTGTTCTGACATTGTTCCTCCTCTTGTTCGGCTGCCTTTTGGGCACATGCCGTTGCTGCGAGAGTTGTTTGTCTGACCTGTTCCAGCCTAGGGAACCCAGCCATAGTAAGCAAGCTGATTATTTGTTCCGTCGGGCAGCGCTGCTTTTCCAAGTGGCTTTCGCCCGGGCCTGCACCGGCGCGTGGCTACCGGATAGTAGGCTGAGTCGCATGACGTGGGGGCGCCGGTTCCTCCCGCACCCCGGAGGACTCACCCCATGTTCAGAACGCTCACGCCCGCCAAGACGCCGTCCCGATTCTCACTCGGAGCCAAGGTGGCTGCGTTTCTTTTGGCCGCCGCAACCCTCGCCGCCTCAGGGGCAGAGGCAGCCACCGCCGCCGAAGAACCAGGCCAAGGGGACCACGCCATGGGATCCACTCTTCGTGACAACGAAAGCGAGGGCCAGGATTTGGCAACCATCCAGGACGCTTCGCCCTTGGCAGTGCCGCAAGGCGTGCGTGGAATGGACGTGAGCAGCCACCAGGGCGGGGTTGACTGGTCCAAGGCCGCAGCGAACGGGGCGAAGTTCGCCTACGTCAAGGCCAGCGAAGGGACCGGGTACAGCAACCCCTATTTCTCTGCACAGTATGCGGGGGCTGCTGCTGCCGGGATGCTCCGCGGCGCGTATCACTTCGCCCTTCCCAACGCTTCGTCCGGTGCAGCGCAAGCAAACTACTTCCTTCAGAGTGGTGCGGCGTGGAAACCGGACGGCAGGACGCTTCCCGCTTTGCTGGACCTGGAGTACAGCCCCTATGGCGACGGCGCCTGCTACGGAATGACCCCTGGTCAAATGGTGGCGTGGATTTCCGACTTCTCCACCACCATCCTGGCCCGGACCGGGCGTCTTCCAGCCATCTACACGACTACCGACTGGTGGAACAGGTGCACCGGCAAGGCCAGTGGCTTTGGGAACCACCCGCTCCACATCGCTCGATGGGCATCCACGCCCGGAGCACTTCCCGCCGGCTGGAAGACCTACACCCTGTGGCAGCACGCCGACTCGGGTGTCTTCCCCGGCGACCAGAACGTCTACAACGGAACGCTGACTCAGCTGAAGTCCTTTGCAACCAATCCCGGACCGATCTTCTCTGATATCTCCGGTGGCCAGTTCACCACCGAGATTAACTGGCTCGGGTCGCGCGGCATCTCGACTGGCTGGACAGAATCGAACGGCGCCAGGACGTACCGGCCACTCGCGCCCGTTGCGCGTGATGCCATGGCCGCGTTCATGTACCGCTTGGCCGGATCGCCTTCCTTCACCCCGCCGGCCAAGTCGCCGTTCGCTGATGTAGCCACGAACAACCCGTTCTACAAGCAGATCACCTGGCTCGCCAGCAAGGGCATCAGCACGGGCTGGAGCGAGGCCAACGGGACCAAGACCTACCGCCCCCTCGCGCCCGTTGCACGTGATGCCATGGCCGCGTTCATGTACCGACTGGCTGGCTCGCCCGCCTACACCCCGCCCGCGAAGTCACCGTTCGCTGATGTTGCTACGAACAACCCGTTCTACAAGCAGATCACCTGGTTGGCGGCCAGCGGCATCAGTACCGGCTGGGCCGAGGCGAACGGAACCAGGACCTACCGTCCCCTCGAGCCGGTCGCCCGCGACGCCATGGCCGCGTTCATGAGCCGCTACAACGCCAGGTTCGGGAGCAAGTAGCGGGCCTACTTCCCCTTGCGTCCCGTTCGCTTGGCGGCGGCGTTCATCGCCGACTTCACTGCAGGCGGCAGTCCCGCCGTCTCGGTTTCCGGTTCAGCCACGGTCCCTCGCCAACGGGCGAGTCCCTTCATGCCGTGGTAGATCACCAGCGCTGCAGCTGAGCCGAGGGCGATGCCCGTGAACTTCAGCTCGCCAATGGTCCACGTGTAGTCCGCGATGCCAATGATCAAAGCCACGGCAGCGGTGGTCAGGTTGATCGGGTTGGAGAAATTGACCTTGTTCTGCACCCAGATCTTCACGCCAAGGACGCCGATCATGCCGTAGAGCATCGTCGCGGCGCCACCCAGGACACCAGCGGGAACTGTAGCGATCAGTTCGCCGAATTTCGGGGAGAAGCTCAGCAGGATGGCGAAGATACCGGCCACCCAGTAGGCCGCCGTCGAATAGACCTTGGTGGCGGCCATGACGCCGATGTTTTCTGCGTAAGTGGTTGTACCCGAACCGCCGCCGAACCCGGCAAGTACCGTCGCGGCGCCGTCGGCCATCAGCGCGCGGCCGGAGACGCCGTCGAGGTTTTGGCCGGTCATGGCGGCTACCGACTTCACGTGGCCGACGTTTTCAGCCACCAGCACCAGCACCACGGGAACGAACAGTCCCACAACCCCAATGTGGAACTCGGGCGTCTGGAAGAACGGGAGGCCAACCCAGGCTGCGGCGTCCATTTTTTCGTAGCTGACCTCGCCGCGCATCATGGCCACGAGGTACCCCACCACTACGCCAACCAGGATGCTCAGGCGTCCCAGGATCCCGCGGAACAGGACGGACACCAGGATGATCGTCACCAAGGTGACCAGGGCGGTGACGGGGGCGGCGTCGAAGTTGTTCTTCGCGGCAGGAGCCAGGTTGAGGCCGATCAGCGCGACGATCGCGCCGGTAACGATCGGCGGCATGAGCCGATTGATCCAGTCGGCACCGAACTTCTGCACGACGGCACCAATAAGGGCCAGTACGACGCCGGCCAGCACCACGCCGCCCAAGGCGCCGCTGACGCCGTACTGCTGTTGGGACGCCATGATCGGGGCGATGAACGCGAAGCTCGAACCGAGGTAGCTGGGGACGCGCCCCTTGGTGATGACGAGGAACAGCAGCGTCCCGATGCCTGAGAAGAACAAGGTGGTGGCCGGCGGCATGCCGGTGATGATGGGGACCAGGAAGGTCGCGCCGAACATGGCCACAACATGCTGCATGCCGATGCCGATGGTCAACGGCCACGCGAGCCGCTCATCCGGCGCCACCACGTGGCCGGGCCGGATGGACTTGCCGTTGCCGTGGAGCTTCCATTTGGTGCCGAGCATGCTCATGGCAGGCCTTCCTCAGAAGAGTGTTGGGATTCGGTGCAACATTACCGCCATTGCGGGGCCTGCTCTACGCGCTTCGCGCTGGATCTGGCACGCATGGCGGGCCCAGCAACGCAAGAAGCGACACGCGGAGTCATGCTTTGTGCGCAACGTCACGCGCTGTCACGGGAAGAGGACAAGCAAAGTTGAAGTTGCAACCATGGAAAGCAGAAGTGCCCGGCCGCCTACAAGGTCTGGCCAAGCGAAAGGTTCATCCATGACGATTGCACACGAAGAAGCAGTCATTGACGCCGCAGCAGTCGACGCCATTTTTGCCGAAGCCCGTACCGCCAACAGCTTTGCCGGTGAGGTTACCGAAGAGCAGGCCCGCGCCATCTACGAGCTCACCAAGTTCGGCCCGACGGCTTTCAACTCCCAGCCGCTCCGCGTGACGTACGTCCGCTCGGACGAAGCCCGCGCCAAGCTGGTGGACCACCTGTCCCGCGGCAACCAGGCGAAGACCGCATCCGCACCCCTGGTCGCGCTCCTGTCCTACGACACCAACTGGCAGGGTCAGTGGGACAAGTTCCTTCCTGAGTACGGTGCGCCCAAGGCCATGTACGACGACAACGCGGAACTTGCTGCGGCCACGGGCAACAACAACGCCCACCTGCAGGCTGGCTACTTCATTCTGGCCGTCCGCTCGCTCGGCTTCGCCGCAGGACCGATGACCGGAGCCGACTTCGCCGCGATCGACGCCGAATTCTTCCCGAACGGTGACCAGAAGAGCTTCCTCGTGGTCAACATCGGCCAGCCCGGCCCGGACGCCTGGGGCGCAGCCAAGCCGAAGTTCTCGTACGACGACGTGGTCCGCACCGTCTAGTATTTCGAACACAGAACCGCCCGCTCACTTGAGGTGAGCGGGCGGTTCTCGTTTTAAGCGGCGGTTCCTGTTTAAGGGCCAGCGGTGCTCCATGAGGCCGGGATGTGAGTGAGCGTTGGGAAATCCCGTCTGTTTCGTGAGTGAGCGTTGGGGAATCCCGTCGGTTTCGTGAGAGAGCGTTGGGACCTACCGACGCTCGCTCACGTCCCGCCTGTTTGGGGCGGACGCTCTCTCACCTACGAGATGACCCCGTCCACCAAGGCCTTGGCTTCTTCCTGCACCAGGGCCAGGTGGTCGGCGCCCTTGAAGGACTCAGCGTAGATCTTGTAGACGTCCTCGGTGCCGGAAGGGCGTGCCGCGAACCAGGCGTTCTCCGTAACAACCTTCAAGCCACCAATCGAAGCGCCATTGCCAGGTGCCTCAGTGAGCTTTGCGGTGATCTCTTCGCCAGCCAAGGAAGTTGCCGTGACGTCGGCAGCGGAGAGCTTGCCCAGCTTGGACTTCTGCTCACGTGTGGCGGCTGCATCGATGCGCGCGTATACCGGCGCACCGAACTGGTCGGTGAGGCCCTTGTAGAGCTGCGAGGGGGAGGAGCCGGTGACGGCCGTGATTTCCGAAGCCAGAAGAGCCAGCAGGATGCCGTCCTTGTCGGTGGTCCAGACGCTGCCGTCGAGCTTGTTGAAGGATGCTCCGGCTGATTCCTCGCCACCGAATGCGCCTTCGCCGGAGAGCAGGCCAGGGACGAACCACTTGAAACCGACCGGCACCTCAACCAGCTTGCGTCCGAGCCCGGAAGCAACGCGGTCGATGATCGAGGAGGAAACCAGGGTCTTGCCCACCACCGATTCGGGGTTCCAGCCACTGCGGTTCCGATAAAGGTAGTCGATGACGACGGCGAGGTAGTGGTTGGGGTTCATGAGGCCGCCGTCAGGGGTGACGATGCCGTGGCGGTCGGCGTCGGCGTCGTTACCGGTAGCGATGTCGTAGGCGGCTGTACCGTCCGCACCCACTGACATTCGCTTGATCAGGGAGGCCATGGCCGACGGCGACGAGCAATCCATACGGATCTTCTCGTCCCAGTCCAGGGTCATGAAAGCCCACTGCGGATCGACCGTGGGATTAACCACCGTGAGGTTCAACTGGTGGCGCTCGCCGATTTCGCCCCAGTAGTCCACGGATGCTCCGCCCATGGGATCTGCGCCGATGCGGACGCCTGCCTCACGGATCGCGTCGAGGTTGAGCACTGAGGGGAGGTCGTCCACGTAGCTGCTCAGGAAGTCGAACTTGCCGGTGGTTTCCGCGTTCAAGGCATCGTTCAGGGGGATGCGCTTGACCCCACGGAGGCGGTTCTCCAGCAGTTGGTTGGCGCGGTCGGCGATCCAGCCTGTGGCGTCAGTGTCAGCCGGACCGCCATGGGGCGGGTTGTATTTGAAGCCGCCGTCACCGGGCGGGTTGTGGCTGGGGGTGACCACGATTCCGTCGGCCTGGGGCGTGCCCGGGGCTGCTTCGCGGTTGTACTTCAGGATGGCGTGGCTCAGCGCGGGCGTGGGTGTGTAGGCGTGCCGTGCGTCAACCAGCACAGTGACTCCGTTGGCGGCCAGAACTTCAAGCGCGGAGTTCTGTGCCGGTTCGCTGAGGGCGTGGGTGTCCCGTCCTATGAACAGCGGCCCGGTGATGCCCTGGCGACCGCGGTATTCGACGATCGCCTGCGTGATCGCGAGGATATGCGGTTCGTTGAACGACGCCTTCAAGCTGGATCCGCGGTGTCCAGACGTTCCAAACGCCACACGCTGCGCGGGGTCACCCAGGTCAGGCGCGACGTCGAAGTACGCGTCCAGCAGGGCTGTGATGTCTACAAGGTCTTGGGGAAGGGCAACTGTGCCCGCTCGGCTAGCCATGGGGTCCAGCATGCCAGACCTCGGGGCCTGCCGACAGGAAATGTCCGGGATCCGGTCCCTGTGACGCCGAATGGCACCCAAGGCAGCCGCCCTTGGATGAAGATTAACCTCTTGTTCAAGAACGGCTGCTAGCCAAAAGAACGCTCCGCCCCGGTCCAAGGAACCGGGGCGGAGCGGGGTGTCAGTGAGGAGGCGCCGCTAGACAGCCGTGTAGCCGCCGTCGACGAGTACGTACGAACCGGTCATGAAGCTGGCCTTGTCAGAAAGGAGGAACGTGGTGACGTTCGCGATCTCTTCCGCCTTGCCTAGGCGGCCGAGCGAGTGCTTGGCTTCGAGGCCGCTGATGACTTCCTTCGGGGCGCTGGCCAGGAGCGGGGTGTCGATGTAGCCCGGGCCGATGGCGTTGACGCGCAAGCCCTGGGCGCCGTATTCGGCGGCTGCGTTTTTGGTCAGGCCGACGACGCCGTGCTTGGCTGCGGTGTAGGCGGCATTGCCGGGTGCGGCGACGGCACCGTGGATCGATGCCATGTTGACGATTGCGCCTTCCGAAGCGCCTGCTGCGAGGATGGCCGGGATCTGGTAGCGCATTCCATACAGGACGCCGCTCAGGTTGATTCCAATAACGCGGTCCCAGTCATCGATGTCGACTTCGCCAATGGGGGCGTTGGCTCCGCCGATTCCGGCGTTGTTGACGGCGTAGTTAAGGGCACCATAGGTCTCGACGGCGAAGTCGACGGCTTTCTTGCTGTCCTCGGCAACTGCTGTGTTGCCCTGGAAGGGTACGGCTTTCCCGCCTGCGGCGGTGATCTCGTCGGCTACGCGGGTGGCGGCGTCGAGATTGACGTCGGTGACAACCACGTTGACGCCGTTCCTGGCGAGGTCCTTGCTGATCGCTTCGCCGAGCCCTGAACCGCCGCCGGTGACGAGCGCGGTTTTGCCTTCGAAGTTACCCATGATTCCTCCTTCGCGGGACGAATCCCGCAGATTTCGTAGTTAGCGCTGCTTACGTCGCTATTAGTGACAACCCTTTGCTTCCCGGTCATATTCCATGCATATGCATGAATCCCGTCACATGTGTCCTACTTATGCACCGCCCCCGACGGCGGTAGTGTTGGGATCAAAGACCAGATAGCAGGGGGATTCCTATGTCAGATCAGCCATCCAAGGACAACGAGGACAAGCCTGCGGGCTACCAACCGCCGCAGTACGTTCCGCCCGCACAGTTCAGCGCACCGGAGGCCAGCGCGCCGCAGCCCGCCACGCCGGATTACAGCGCGCCGGACCAGGGGGCCAACGCCACCCAGCCGATCCCGCCGCATGAGCAAAGCGCCTATACACAAAACGCCCAGGGCCAGAACGACTTCTACACCCAGCCGCAGCCCCCGAGCCAGAGCGCTTACTCGCCGGGCGACTACAGCCAGCAGCCGCCGTCGCCGTACGGCCAGCCGCCCAGCCCGTACCAGCAGCAGGCATTTGGCCAGCAGCCCTACGGCCAGACGCAGTCACCGTACGGCCAGCCCGCGTACTACGCCATGCAGGCCGAGCCCAAAGGCCTGAGCATCGCCAGCATGTGCTGCGGCATCGCCATCTTTGTGGGCTTCGGCTTCTTCATCCTGCCGCAGATCGCAGCGGTGATCCTTGGCCACATCGCGCTCAAGCGGGAACCAGCGGGCAAAGGCATGGCCATTGCAGGCCTGGTAATGGGCTACATCGGCATTGCACTGACCGTAATCTTCGGCATCATCTTCTTTGCCGCGATCGGGGCCTCCACCAGCCGGTACAACTACTAAGCAAAAGCGAACGACGGCGACCCTTGCGTCAGGTGGGAATCCCACCAGGCGCAAGGGTCGCCGTCGTTGGTCAACGTCCGGCTGTGTCGGTTGTCAGCGAACCCCGCCCATCAACTTCTTGATCGCGGGAGTTGCCGAAGCCAGGCCCACGGCGAGCACCACTGCCACGCCGCCGATGCCCAGGAAGTACGGGAGCTCGTCGTGCGGGTTGTAAAGACCGGCCAGGATGCCGGCCAGGGTGGTGCCGAGGGAGACGGACAGGAAGAACAGGGCCACCATCTGGGTGTGGAACGCCTTCGGGGCGAGCTTGGTGCTGACGGACAGGCCGATGGGGGAGAGGAACAGCTCCGCCAGCGTGAACAGGAACAGGATTCCCACCAGTGCCAGCAGCGGGGTCTTGCCGTCGCCCGCCAAAGGGATGAAGGCCAGGAAAGCAATGCCCATGATGAACAGGCCCGCAGAGAATTTCAGCGGCGAGCTGGGCTGCTTGGGGCCCAGTTTGGTCCAGAGGGCAGCCATGACGCCGGCAAAGATGATGATGAATACCGGGTTGATCGATTGGACCCACGCGGCCGGCATTTCCCAGCCGAAGAGATTGCGGTCCAGCTTCTCCTGCGAGTAGACGGCAATGAACGTGAACTGCTGCTGGAAGAGTGCCCAGAACGCGGCGGATGCGATGTAGAGCGGGATGAAGGCCACCACGCGCTTGCGCTCCAGCCCGGAGACCAAGGGGCTGCGGAAGATCAGGAACAGGTAGATCACAGAAGCTCCGATGGCGGCGTACGCCATGCTGCGGGCCAGGTTGTTGGCGTTGACGAGCCCCGTTCCCAACAGGACGCCTATCACCACAAGGATGCCCAGGAAGATCAGCCCATACTTTGTGCGGTCCTTCGCCGGGAGCGGGTTGGGGACACGGTGTGCTTCCTCGGGCAGGCGCTTGCGGCCGAGCGCGTAAATAACCAGGCCGATAGCCATGCCCACGGCTGCCGCAGCGAAGCCGATATGGAAGCCGAAGCTCGTCTGCAGCCAACCGGTAACCAACGGGCCAATGAGTCCGCCGATGTTGATGCCCATGTAGAAGATGGAGAACCCTGCATCGCGGCGCTCATCCTTCTCGCCGTACAAGGTGCCAACCAAGGCCGTGGCGTTGGCTTTCAGGCCACCGGAGCCGACGCCCACCAGTACCAAACCGGCAATGAGGCCCGGAATCCCCGGAATCAGTGCCAGGGCGATGTGGCCGCCCATGATCATGATTGCGGAGCCGAAGAGGACCTTCTCCGAGCCGAACAGACGGTCGGCGAGCCAGGCGCCGAGGATCGTCGACAAGTAGACGCCTCCACCGTAGGCGCCCACCAGGCTGGCCGCGAGGCCCTGGTCAATGGAGAGGCCGCCCTGTTCGGCGGTGAAGTACATGTAGTAGAGCAGGATGCCCTGCATGCCGTAGAAGGAGAATCGCTCCCACATCTCCACGGAGAAGAGGCTGGCCAGCATTTTGGGATGGCCGAAGAATGACGTATCGCCCGAAGCCTTGGCAGGCTCAGCCGTGGTTTGTGGAGTGCTCATTTTCTCAATGCTGGCACTGACCGCGGGCATTGTCACATCGATAGATGCTCAAGGCAAGCACTTTCCATATGCTAGACACGCGTGCACGCGGTCAGTAATGAGCCTCCAGGGATGCTGCCACTTGGAGAAGCTGCAGCTCAGACCCCATCCGGCCAATAAGTTGGATCCCCATCGGCAAGCCACCAACAGTTGTGTGAACCGGGATGCTGATGGCCGGCAGTCCGCACACGTTCACCATGGAGGACCATGGTGCATACTCGCACTGCCTTCTGTAGTCGTCGTCGGCGTCGCCGGACCACTCGCTCGGCCAGCGCTCGCCGCTGTGCCCACCGCCGGTGAACCAGCCGATGGGCCGAGGCGTCTGCGCCAGGGTGGGCATGAGGATCAGGTCCCACGGAGAGTACTGCGCAATCGTGTCGTGCTGGAACTGCCGGAGGAAACCCAGCGCTTCGTTGACCTTGGATGAGCTCCGCTGCTGCGCCCGCCGCCGGAACGTCCGGGTCAGCGGGGTCAGCAGCGCCTCCCGTCGGGGTGCTATCCGGGCGCTTCCGACGCCGGCGGTCCAGGCTGCGGTGAACGCTTCCGGATAGCGGTTGTCGTACCGGATCTCCGCTTCGCTAACGCGGTGGCCGGCCTTTTCCAACAGTTCCAGACCCTTCGCCAGGGCCTCCATTGCTTCAGGTTCAATCTCGAACGGATAGATACCGGCCCAAGGGCTCGCCAGGCTCACGCCAATCTTCAGGGGCTCAGGCGCCCGACCCACGTTGGCGAGGTATCCGCCGTCGGGCGCCTGGTCCCGGGGGACCAGGGCGTCCATGAGCAACGCGGCATCGGCGGCTGTCCGGGCGAGCGGGCCGGTGACCACCAACTGCGCCGTATCGCCGGGGCTGGTGCCCACGGGCACAGTGCCCCGCCCGGGCTTCAGGCCCACCAGTCCGCAGGCACCGGCCGGAATCCGGATGGACCCGCCGCCGTCGGTCCCCGGCGCGAACGGCACCAGCCCTGCGGCCACTGCGGCAGCGCTGCCGCCCGAGGAGCCGCCGGAGCTTCGCCCCGGTGAGTGCGGATTGCGCGACGGCGGTGCCACGCGGTTTTCGCTGTAGGCCGTCAGTCCAAACTCCGGAACCTGCGTCTTACCCAGTGGGATGACGCCGTGACGCCTCAAGTGCGCCGCCAACGCGCCGTCCTCGGACGCTGGCTTGTGGTCCAGGGCCGCGCTGCCGTGCGTGGTGGGAACCCCCGCGACGTCGGTGAGGTCCTTGAACGCCGTGGGCATCCCGTGAAGCAGGGGAAGTTCCTCCAGCCGGCCCTGGCGCGAGAGGCGGGCGTGCAGCTGGTCGGCGGTGTTGGCTGCGGCCAGGGCTTGTTCCTGGATAACCGTGATGAACGCGCCGAGGTGCTTGTTCCGCTCCTCGATGACGGAGAGGGAGTGTTGGGAGGCCTCGCGGGCAGACAGATCACCGGAAGCCAAGGCATCACGGAGTCCTACGGCGGTCAGGCCGGCCAGGGCCCGGGATGAAGGATCAGCCAAGGAAACGCGACTCCAACCGTTCCTCCACAGCCACGGCGTCCACACTCTCGCCCGCACCGGCCGTCACCCGGAAGGCCGCCTTGTTCTTCACCTCGGAGACCACCTCCACCAGTTCCGTGCCCCGGTAAACCAGCCCGACGCCGTCGTCCGTGCAGTGGGTTTCGCCCAGCGTGCCGTTGGCCACCAACGCGTGGATGGCCGGGGCGCGGCGGGGTTCGGAGTCGTAGTGCACGCCGCTGGCGTAGGGCAGGAAGCCGAGGGCGTCTGTGACTGGGCGCAGTTCCGGACCGAAGGAGTCGGTCACGCCGCCCTGGTACCAGCAGATCGAACCGGCGGAAACGCCGGCAAGCACCACGCCGCCCTCCCAGGCCTTCCGGAGGGCCCGGTCCAGCCCATGCGCGCGCCACACCGCCAGCAGGTTCACCACCGAACCTCCGTTGACCCACACCACGTCCTGTTCCAGGAGATGCGCTTCCGGGTCAGCGATGTTCGGCATGGTGAAAAGGTTGAGGTGGCTGAAATCGAAACCCGCAATCCTGGCGGCCTGGTCCATCTCGGCGGCCCACCAGCGTTGATCGCCGGACGCCGTGCCGATGTGCGTCACCCGCGGCGCGCGGCCCGTCACGCCGGAGAGCTCCACGGCGTAGTGCATCAAGTGGTTGAACTCGATCCTGGTGCGTTCGCCCGGCTTGTATCCGCCGGACGTCGCCAGGATGGTGGGTTGCCCAGCAGGCACGGGGTGCTCCTCACGGTTTCGATGGATTGCTTCGGGTCCAGTCTTAACGCCCGCGCTCCCGTAAGCAACCGCCTGCGGGTCCAGGTTACTGCTCCGGGCTGCGAGGACTAGGCTGGATGCTGGACTTAAATCGATGGGAAGGGACCCCAATGAGCGACTTCGACACTGTGCCTGTTGGCGACATTCCGGCTGATGCCAGCATCCTGGACGTCCGCGAAGACTACGAATGGGTGGCAGGGCACGCCGAAGGTGCACGCCACATCCCCATGGACCAGCTGCCGGCGCGCCTGGACGAGCTTGACCCGGACGACGACCTCTTCGTCATCTGCCGCACCGGCGGCCGATCTTTCCGGGCAGTTCAGTGGCTGGTCGGCCAGGGCTACTCCGCGGTGAACGTTGCCGGTGGAATGGACATGTGGCTGGAAGCAGGAAAGCCGATGGTTTCAGACAACGGGCTCAAGCCGGTAGTTCTGTAACCAGCGCATTTAACCAGCAAGGAATATTTAATGTCGGCAGTCACCTACACGTTCCTCGGCCCCGAGGGCACATTCACCGAGGCCGCCCTCATGCAGGTGCCGGGCGCTGCTGATGCCACCCGCATTCCCTGCACCAACGTCAACACCGCCCTGGACCGGGTCCGGGCAGGCGAAGCCGATGCGGCCATGGTCCCCATCGAGAACTCGGTTGAAGGCGGGGTCACTGCAACCCTGGATGCGATCGCCACGGGCCAGGAGCTACGGATTATCCGTGAGGCCCTGGTTCCCATCACCTTCGTGCTGGTGGCGAGGCCCGGCGTCGCGCTTTTCGACATCAAGAGGATCTCGACGCACGGCCACGCCTGGGCCCAATGCCGTCTGTGGGTGGATGAACACCTTCCGAACGCAGACTACGTTCCGGGTTCCTCGACGGCGGCCGCGGCCATGGGCCTGTTGGCGGACGACGCACCCTATGACGCGGCAATCTGCGCCCCGCTGATCGCAGCCGAACAGCCCGGGCTGAACGTCCTGGCAGCGAACATTGGAGACAACCCGGATGCCGTCACCCGTTTCATCCTGGTGAGCCGCCCCGGCCCGCTTCCTGAACGGACCGGAGCCGACAAGACCACCATCGTGGTCCCGCTTCCCGAGGACCACCCCGGCGCCCTCATGGACATCCTGGACCAGTTCGCGTCCCGCGGCGTGAACCTCAGCAGGATCGAATCGCGGCCCACCGGACAGTATCTGGGCCACTACTTCTTCAGTATCGACGCCGATGGCCACGCCGCGGATTCGCGGGTAGCGGATGCGTTGGCGGGCCTGCACAGAATCAGCCCGGCAACCCGGTTCCTTGGCTCCTACGCCCGCGCGGACCGGCAGGCAGCCGTTGTGGCTCCGCACACGTCCGACGCGGCTTTTGCCTCCGCCCACGCGTGGGTGGACTCGCTGCTCAAGGGCTCGTAGGCGCTGTCCACAGGGCACAGCCGATGCCCTTTCGAAGTGATCCAAGTGTGCGTATGCTTGCCTGATCCATAAACGGTGGATGAATTACCAACGAAGGGAGCGGTCATGACTGTCCACAGCGACGACAACGACGGCCAGGGCATGATCGTCAATCCCAAGCCCTCACGTGAGAACAATGATGACTGGGACGGCGACGAAGCGGATCGTGCGGATCGCCTGCGTTTTGAAGAAGAACAGGCCATGATCAAGGAGCAGTCCGAAGCCCGGGCTGCCGCGAAAGCAGCGGCCGAAGAAGCCGAGCGGAACGCGGCCCAGCCTGACGCCGGGGCTGTCTAGGCGGTCGTCGCCTTCGGTACGCGCACCAGCAGGGAAGCTGGTTCAACCTGTACGGTGACCTTCGTGGCCTCACCGGAAGGGTCGCCGTCGAGCTGTGTGGCCATTGGCTCTTGGCTGCGGATGGTCACCTTGCCCGAGCGGTAGAAGTTCATCATGGGCAGGTTGTGCTTGTGCTTGAAGAGGATCTTTGTGTACATGGCGATCCAGCCAAACGCGCTGCGCGGACTCATCACCACGATGTCCAGCATGCCGTCGTCAATCATGGCCTGCGGAATGAAGTCGATGCCGCCCGGGATCAGTCCACAGTTGGCGAACAGCACGCTGCGGATCTTGCGTGCCTGTTCGGGCTCGTCATCCATGGTGATGCTGACGCGCTTCCGCCGGCCCGGCAGGTGGCGCACGCCGGCTTCGGTGTAGGCAAGCCAGCCGACGGTCTTCTTGAGGTCTTCCCGGGTATCCCCGACAACCTCGGCGTCCAGGCCCATGCCCGCGATCACCAGGAACGTGTGCGTGGATGCGTGGCCGCTGATGCTATTGCTGATGGCCATGGTGGCGGTGTCGATGTAGCGCTGGTGGCCGAACAGTGCCGTCTGGATGCAGCCCTCCATGTCGGTGACATCCAGATCGACATTGCGTGCCAGCAGGTTTCCGGTGCCCACGGGAATGAGGCCCATCGCCACATTCTTGTGGGCCAGGCACTCGGCCACCACGCGGACTGTTCCGTCGCCACCACACGCCAGGATGACGTCGGCACGGTCGGCCAGCGCTTGGCGTGACTGGCCGTAACCGGGGTCTTCCACCGTCGTTTCATAGAACCGGGGCGCGTCCCAGCCGGCGAGCTCGCACGCATCGATGATGGCCTGGCGGGCAACCTCGGCGTTGTTCTTTACCGGGTTCAGGATCACGGCAACCTTCTGGTCGCCGGGGTTCGGCTTGTGCGCATCCTCCCGAACGGCGCTCCTGATGTGGCGGGCTTTCAACCGGCGCACACCCCACCAACTGGAGACGGCAAACGCCACGCCCCCAGCGAGAATCACGTACAGGATCCAGTCGCTCATGGTGCTCCAACACTATCCCGCTGGGCTGCCCTGTTTCGCCGGATCGTGGACAGTCCGGGGTTTGGACGCCGGCGCACCGGGAAATCGCGGCCGGTTCGATAGTCTTGTGTGGTGATCGACGTAAAAGACCTCAGCGAAAATCCGGACAAGTTCCGTGCCAGCCAGCGCGCCCGTGGTGCCGATGAGTCCGTTGTGGACGCGATCATCTCCGCTGACGCCGATCGCCGTGCAGCACTGATCCGCCACGAAACACTCCGCGCCGAGCAGAATGCTTTCGGCAAGAAGGTGGCCCAGGCCAAGGGTGAGGAAAAGCAGGCCCTGCTGGCCGAGGTCAAGGAGCTCGCCAACTCGGTCAAGGCCGCTTCCGCTGAAGCCGCCGCAGCCCAGGCCAAGCAGGAGGAGCTCCTGCGTGTCATCCCCAACCTCGTTGTGGACGGCGTGCCCGAGGGCGGCGAAGACGACTACGTCGTGGTCAAGACCGTCGGCACTCCCCGTGAATTCACCGATTTCGAGCCGAAGGACCACCTGGAAATCGGCGAACTGATCGGCGCGATCGACATGGAACGCGGCGCCAAGGTCTCCGGCTCGCGCTTCTACTTCCTCCGCGGCGTTGGCGCCCGGCTGGAAATGGCGTTGCTGCAGATGGCCATGGAACAGGCAATCGACGCGGGCTTCGTCCCCATGATCACCCCCACTTTGGTGCGTCCGGAGACCATGCAGGGCACCGGTTTCGATGTAAAGCACGACGCCGAGATCTACCGTCTCGCTGAAGACGACCTTTACCTTGTGGGAACCTCGGAAGTGGCCCTCGCCGGCTACCACGCAGACGAGATCCTGGACCTCTCCGCAGGCCCCATCCGCTACGCGGGCCAAAGCTCCTGCTACCGCCGCGAGGCCGGTTCGCACGGCAAGGACACCCGGGGCATCATCCGCGTGCACCAGTTCAACAAGGTGGAGATGTTCATCTACACCACCGTTGAAGAGGCGGCAGCGGAACACGAGCGCCTGCTGGCTTGGGAAGAGGAAATGCTGGCCAAGTGCGAGCTTCCCTACCGCGTGATCGACACCGCAGCCGGAGACCTGGGCATGTCCGCAGCCCGCAAGTTCGACTGCGAAGCCTGGGTCCCCACGCAGAACGCCTACCGCGAGCTCACCTCAACGTCCAACTGCACCACGTTCCAAGCGCGCCGGCTCAACATCCGTGAACGCGTGATCAACGACGAAGGTGTCGCCAAGGGCACCCGTGCTGTGGCCACGTTGAACGGTACGTTGGCCACTACGCGTTGGATCGTGGCCATCCTTGAGCACCACCAGAACCCGGACGGCTCGGTCAATGTTCCCAAGGCGCTGCAAAAGTACCTTGGCGGACTCGAGGTCCTGCCCGTTCTCTAGGGTTTTCATTCGCGGCAGCTACGGACCCGCACTTGTTCGCTAAGCCCGCCCTTGTGCGGCTTGTGAGGCCAACAAGGGCGGGTTTAGCTGTTGAGTGGCAGCTACAGCAGGCCGCGCAAAACCAAGGCTGCGCCGTCGTCGAGCACTGACGCGGTGACCTCATCAGCAACGGCGAGAACCTCATCGGGAGCCTGGCCCATGGCAACGCCGCGGCCGGCCCACGTGAGCATCTCGATGTCGTTGCGGCCGTCGCCCACGGCCACTGTGTTGGCCTGGTCCGTGCCGAGCTTCTGCCGCAGCGCTTCCAGTGCGCTGGCCTTCGTGACGCCCTCAGCAGCGATATCCAACCAGGCCGTCCAGCCCACGGAGTAGGTCACTCCGGACAGCCCAATGTGCCGGATTGCCTCGTTGAACTCTTCCGAGGTGTTGTCGGTGCTGAAAACCACCACGCGGACCGCGGTAGCATCCAGCATCGTTTGGAAGTCGACGCCGATGGACTCCACGCCGAAGCTGGCATCCTGGAAGCGTTCGGTGGAAAGGAAGTTTCCGTCCTCATCCTCGAGCGCGTACTTGGCGTTAGGCAGCCGTTTCCGCAGTGCCTGCAGTGCCGGAGCGGGATCAAACGTGGCCTTGTGGATGATCTCGTAGCCGGACTCCACTGCGGGGTCCAGCCGGAGCGTTACGCCGCCGTTGCAGCAGACCGCGTAACCCCGCTCCAGGCCGATCTGTTCGATGATGGGAAGCGTGGCATTGAGTGAGCGGCCCGTAGCGATCATGACGTCATGCCCGCTGGCCACAACGGCCTGTGCAGCGGATCGGACAGCCGGGGACATGTGGCCGTCGTGATCGACGAGTGTGCCGTCGACGTCCAAAGCGATCATGAGTTTGTTGTTGTTGTTGAGCTGGTCATCGATGCCAGCAACTGGAGTATCAGTCAGAATAGTCATGCTTCCAGTACAGCAGACATCCCCGACACTGAACTAGGACCGGCGCCACAGCACGGGATTAACGGACCGTGAACAGTCATCACTGAACGGTCATCACGGAACATTGTGGGTGCTTCGGAGGACTACCAACTGCCGGGTTGCCCTGGTCATCGCCACATACTGGTCCACCGCGCCTTCCATGCCGTGGCCCGCGCCTCCATCGCCGAACTCTTCCGGGTCGACCAGGACGACGAGGTCGAACTCCAGCCCCTTCGCCAATTCCGGAGTGAGCCAGTAGACGCGGCCCTCGTCAGGACCGGCGTAGGAGTGCCTTTGTTTGCTGATGACGCACGCTGTTCCTTCAGCGTTCGTCTCGAGCCAGGTGTCCAGGACCAGATGGAGCGTGTCCGCGTGCTGGTGCAGCACGGGAATCCCCGTGCTGCGGACCGAAACAGGCACGTTTGCGTCAGGGAGGACTGCCTTGATCACGGGCTCCGCTTCTGCCATGACCTCCTCCGGCGTCCGATAGTTGATGCTGAGTGTGGCCATCTGCACGGTTCCCATTCCCACGCGCTTCAGGCGTTCCTCCCATGATTCGGTGAATCCGTGCCGGGCCTGGGCGCGATCGCCCACCACAGTGAAGCTTCGCGAAGGGCAGCGAAGCAGCAGCATCCGCCATTCCGCATCGGTCAGCTCCTGCGCCTCATCAACCACAATGTGCGCGAATGGACCGGCGAGAAGATCGGGATCGGCCGCCTCCAGGCCATCCTCGTCCACGAGCTTCTCCCGCATGTCGTCCCCGCGCAGCATGTACATCTCCATGAGTTCGGAGTCGTCGGCCGCAATCAGGTCATCGACTACCCGGTCCATCAGTTGCCGCTCGGCAGCCAAGGCGAGCTGCCGCCGTCGTCTGCGTTGCGACGATTCAGGGTCACCCAGCCGCAGTCTGGCTGCATCCAGCAGGGGGAGGTCGGAGGTGGTCCACGCGGCCGGCTCGTCGCGTTGCAAGGCGGCGATTTCCTCGGCATTCAGCCACGGTGCCGACAAGCGCAGGTAGGCGGGAACGCTCCAGAGGTCTCCCACCAGGCCCTTGTAGTCCAGCAGCGGCCACGCCCGGTTGAAGGCATTGCGCAGTTCTGCATTCTGCGAGAAGGCTTGGCGCAGGATGTCCTCAGGAATGTCGTGATCCTCCATTTTGTCGATGAGGATAGCGAGCAGCGCCTCCCACACTTCGTCGCGGGACTCGTTGTGTGGCGTACCGGGTTCGGCGGCATCGAAAGCCTCCGCCCAGTCCTCAGCCCTCACCCGGATGTCCGCGTACGGAGTTTCGACCGTCAGCCCCTTCGATGGCGGCTCCTCGTAAAACCGGACCGCCGACTCGATCGCTTTCACCATTTTCACGGACGACTTGAGCCGCGCCACCTCCGGATCCTGTTCATCCCCGGCGCCGGCTCCTTCCGGGACGAGGTCCTTGAGTGTGCACGTCTGCACTCCCTCTTCTCCCAGGCTGGGGAGGACATCGGCGACGTACGCCAGGTAGGCCTGGTGCGGGCCGACGAAAAGGACATCGCTTTTCCGGTGGTTGCTCCGATGGCCCAGGCGGGGATCCGAATACAGCAGATAGGCCGTGCGGTGGAGTGCAACCACCGTCTTGCCAGTGCCTGGACCTCCATCCACCACCAGGGCACCCCGTGAGCCGGCCCGGATAATCGCGTCCTGATCAGCCTGGATCGTCCCCAGCACATCCCGCATCCGTGGGGAGCGGCTGGTGCCCAGGCTGGCTATGAACGCGGACTGGTCATCGAGGGCCTCGTTTCCCTCCATCCCGTCGGCCGTAAACACCTCGTCCCAGTAATCGCTGATCCTGCCCCGGGTCCAGCGGTATCTGCGACGGCTCACCAAGCCCATGGAATTGGCATGTGTTGCACCAAAAAACGGCTCTGCAGCCGGCGAACGCCAGTCGACAAGGAGACGGCGTCCACGCTTGTCGCTCAGGCCCAAACGGCCAACGTACACCGGCTCCTGAGTGTCTTCTGGGACCATCCGGCCCAAGCAAAGATCCAGCCCAAAGCGGCGGAGCGCACGGAGGCGGGCAGTCAGGCGGTGGATCTCCTGGTCGCGGTCCAACGCGCGTTGGCCGCGACCGGCTGGTTGCTTGCGGGTCTCCTCCAGACGGTCGGACAAATCGGCGATGGACTCCGCGAGGGTCTCAGCAAGTGCCTCAAAGTGTTGCTCATCGCTGCCAATCAGCTTGGGGTTGGCTTTGCGGTCAAGGTGCTCGGGCAGGGCGAAAGCAATGGATTTCAGAGGGCTGGTTTCGGGCATCCCACGACTCCCTTTTTCTGTGGTGATGGGGGTACGTCGACCCATTGTTCGGCATGCAGGGGGCCTTGCCGCAAGCCCCCGTGTGGGTTATACATTGAATATGGAAGGGAATATTTCCCTTCTTTTTTGTGCTCGCCGACTCGTTCCAGGCTCCGGATCCCGGACATGTACGAATATCCCGCCGGAGTACGAGCCGGCAGGCCAACAAGGGCCGGATTGGGCGCCAGTTCATGTGGAAACGGTTCTCAGTAGCGCGGACTTTCCCGCGGGAGACAACCCGGCCGCGATGAGTTTCCTGCGCAGCCGTTCCGGATCCCGGACATGCGACCATCCCCATCGGACGAAGGCAAAGCCCAGTGCCCGGATACGGTCTTCGCGGATCTTTTCCTGGTAGAGGGTCTCCTCCGGACTGCCACCTCTTCTCAACATGGCGTCCGTGTATTTGCCCTTGCCATCGAACTCCCCGACTACACCCTTCCTTCCGTCCTGACCAGGCCACCAGAAGTCACTCCGGCCTATGAAGCCATCAAGATCGCTGAAGCCGTGCTGCAGTTCGGGCTGTTCAAAACCCAGATAGTGAAAGGCTGCACGGCTGTAGGACTCCCCGGCGGACTCAACCAAGGGGTTCGAAAGGGCCAGTGCGAGTTCGGCACGATGCCGGGCCGCCGCGTGCGGGTGTGAGCGAACGGCAGCGGCGAGCTCCTGGTGCTCCAGGAAGCTGACGCCGGGCTCCAATTCTCCGCGGAGCCACAGCTTCCGGGCTGCGCCATCGGTGACTACCAATGACTGGCTCAGTTTGGAGGAGAAGGCCACATCAAGGACTGTTCGCAGAAGTCCAGTGCAGGTAAATTCTCCGTGGGTTTCCCGATGTCCTTCCTGGCCAAGGTGATACCGCAACGGGTAACCAGTTTCCCTTACGACGCGACCATCATGATCAGCGGCTTGGTGGGCTAAGAAAGTGGGGCGTCGGCTACCGGATCGGCTCGGATGGGGCGTCAAGCATTCCACATGGGATGGCGTCTGAAGTATTGGTAACCCTGCGGCGAATGCTGCGGTTTCGCGGCAAAGAACGAGGCCAGGTATAGCTCGGGTGGCGGCCGCCAGGGTCCATGCGAACCGGTCCCAAGGCTTGGCCTCGACCCACTGGGAAGTTGGTACGTAGAACCCGCGCCGGATCCTCACAAGATTGCCGGCCATGAAGCTGCTGTGCACGGCGTCGGTTCTGCCTCCGGAGCGGAGGATTGCGGGTGTCTCGATGAGCCCGGAAGGAATGTCCATACGAGAACACTGAGGCAGAAAGCGACTCATCCGGCCGCCCTGATGTCCCTATGTGCAAAACAGGAGCTGGGGAGGACTGGTGGGGGCGTGGGCCTCCCGGCCTTGTTGGTCGGGCACGCCGTTGAACGGTGGGCGTGGCGAAGAAGGCCGGGACCAGGGGTGGGCGTGGCCCGCGCCAGAAAGCCCGGAGCCTACTTGAACACGGTCTGGATCGGTCCGCCCCCGGCTGAATCAACGATGGCCTGCGCCACTACACGGAGCTTGACGTTCCGGTTGCTGGAGGCTTTCTTGATGAGTTCCATGGCCTCGACCTGTGTGCAGCGGTTCTGGGCGATGATGATGCCCGTCGCCACGTCGATCACCGTCCGGGATTCCATGGCGGCCCTCAGGTTGGCGGCGGTTTGGCTGTGTTGCGCGATCAGCACGGCGAGCTGGAGGCCCTTGGATGCCTGTTGAACGTAGTCGTTGGCACGCTGCACGGCGGCTTGGTCGAAGGCGTGGGGCCGGTCTGAATAGAGGTTAAGGCCAGCCATGGCGACCCCCTCGGACAGGGGGAATGGAACAGCCAGGACGGCGCGGACACCGTGGTCTGTGATGGCCTTGTTGTACTCGGGCCAGGTGTTGTCCTTCTCGAAATCCGGGATGTGGACTTGCGTGGCCTCGCGGCAGGCGTGAAGACAGGGCCCGTCCGCGAAGGAGTATTGGATCTCGTCGAGCTGGCGCGCGCGTTCACTGCTGCTGGCGACGGTGCCGGCGTTGCGCTGCCGCATCAGGGTGATGCCGCAATACACATCCTTTTCGGGAGTGCTGAACATGGCAGCTGAGTGCCGGGCCAACTCATGGAGAAAGTCCTCGACGTCAGGAGTGGCGAGCAGCAAGTCCTGAACCTCAGCCACCACGGAATTCGGCTCGAGGAGCTGTGGGTCTTCCATGTGTATCTCCGATCCGTGGCGGTGGCTACCTTTCGAGACTAACCTCCGGCACCCGTTGAAAGCCAATAGTAAGTGTGCTTCTCTTTTTAAGGAGTCTTGCCGTGGGCTCACCCCTCATCCGGTCAAAGGATTGAAGCCCATGCGTCAAACCCGACCTTTCGACGTAAGTACCAGGCCTCCGGTTGCCCCTGAAGGAAGCATCCGCCAAAGTTTCCAGGACAGCCTGGTCCTGGACCATCTCAATCTGGCCAAATCCATTGCGGCCAGGTATTCCGCCCATACGCACGACTTGGATGATGTCAGGCAGGTCGCCTACATGGGCCTCATCAAGGCCTCCCGAGGCTACGACGAGTCCAAGGGCGTCAGTTTTCCGGCCTATGCCGCCCCCACCATTGCCGGCGAGGTCAAGCGGTACCTCCGTGACCATTGCTGGGTTGTCAGGCCGCCCCGCACCATCCAGGACGTTCGTCGCCAGGTGTTGGCCCGGACGGAGGAAATGACACAGGTGCTGCAACGGACGCCATCCCCGGAGGAAGTCGCAGAGGACCTCCGGCTGGAACCCTGCCAGGTGCGCGAAGCGCTGATGGCTGGCACCAGTAAGCGTCCGGATTCCCTGGACGCTCCCGCGGGGGAAGGCCGTGAGGGGTTGCAGGGTTCCCTGTCTGCTTTTGGCTGCCCCACTGACCGGTTGGAGGATGTGCTGGCTCTCCGGAATGCGATTCGTGACCTAAGGCCTGAGGACCGCCACCTGCTGTACCGGCGCTACTACCGCGAAGAGACGCAGTCCACCATTGCTGAGGCCCTGGGAATGTCCCAGATGCAGGTTTCACGCAAGCTTTCCAAGGTCCTCGTCTCGCTCCAGACCAAACTTTTGGACGACGAAGTCCGGCTCCGGGACGGAACAGCCCTTTAGCCACACGGCCACGGGCAGCTAGCAGTCCAGGCGCTCCACGGCGTCCAGGACATCGCGCACGCTGACCGCCAGGAGTGCGGGGTCCGGGTCTGCGGAGAAGACGTCGCCGCGGCGAAGTTCGACGGCGGTCAGCACCACGTGCGGGCCCGGCGGCGGACCCCATTCCTCCGCGGGCGCGGGACCAAACAGAACGACGGACGGGCGCTCGTAGGCAGAGGCAAGATGTGCCGCCCCAGTGTCAGCGGAGACCACCAGGCGCGCCTCTGCGATGGTGGCCGCAAACTCTGCGAGCCCCTGCCGCCCAGCCAGCAGGCCGTCGTCGAGGTTTGCTCCTTTGAGCTTGGCCAGGGCAGCCGTCTCCTCGGCGCGCCCGCGCTCCGACGTGCCGCCCGTGAGGACAATCCGGTGCCCTGCCGCGGCGAGTTGGACCGCGACGTCGGCGAATCGCTCCACCGGCCACAGCCTGCTGCCGTACGCAGCGCCCACATGGATCACTGTGGCGCCGGGACTTGGCGAAGGAACGGCGGGGCGGTGCAGCCGAAAGTCCAAGGGGTCGGCGTCAATCCCATGCCAATTCAGCAGCCTGGTCCAACGCTCGCGCTCGGGTAACCCGGTGGACCAAGGAGGCCCCTCAAGGCCGGGCGATTCATGGGCGATCACCCGCCGGGCCTGCAACTCATCAATCCGCGTGCGGCTCTCGGCCCCGTTTCCATGCAGGTTCACGGCGATGTCCACCGCGCCCCGCGGGACCGTGAGGGGATCGTCGAGCCCCGGCGTGGGCAGGTGGTGGATGCCCCCAACCAGCTCCAAAGCTTCAGCGATCCAGGCCGGCGCGGCGTACAGGATCCGGTGGTCGGGGAATGCCCTCCGCAGTCCCCGGAGTGCCGGAACAGCGACCAGGAGGTCGCCAAGCTTCAGGGCGCGCAGGGCGAGCAGCAAGGGTTGTTCGGTGCTATCGACAGTGTCCATGGAGGCCTCCCGCTAGGAGTCTAGCCGCATGAAACTTCTCACGGCCGCACTGTTTAGCGTCCGGAGAACTGGGGAACGTTGCGGGTATGGGAGGAACCGGAACGTTGAAGGCGGTCCTGTTTGACCGCGATGGAACACTCGTCGTTGACGTGCCGTACAATGGCGACCCGAAGCTGGTGCAGCCCATGGATGGTGCCGTGTCCGCCCTCGAGAGAGTGCGTCGGGCGGGACTGGCCACCGGAGTGGTAACCAACCAATCGGGCGTGGCCCGTGGACTGGTGACCCTGGACCAGGTCATGTCAGTGAATCAGCGGGTGGATCAACTCCTGGGCCCGTTCGATGTGTGGGAAATCTGCCCACATGGCCCGAAGGACGGATGCGACTGCCGCAAGCCCGCCCCCGGCATGATTCTGGGAGCCTGCAGCACGCTGGGTCTCTTGCCGGAGGAAGTCGCTTTCGTTGGCGACATCGGTGCAGACATGGAAGCGGCCGCCGCAGCGGGTGCCCGGAGTGTGTTGGTGCCAACGGACGTGACCCGGCGCGAAGAAATCGCCGCCGCCCGCTTTGTTGCCGAGGACTTGGGCCAAGCAGTGGACCTCATACTGTCTGGGGCACTTGAAGAACAGGACACCCGTGTATGAGCCGGGTCTTGGTGGCCCGGCTGGACAGCATGGGCGATGTCCTCCTGGCCGGGCCTGCCCTGCGGGCTGTGGCGAACGGAAGCCGGCCCGATGGGAGCCGGCCCAATGACGTGGTCCTGTTGTGCGGACCTGAAGGCGCAAGCGCGGGCGGGATGCTGCCCGGTGTCACCCAAGTGCACACATGGGCCTGCCCCTGGATTGTGAATCCCGCGCCCTCTGTCACTGAAGACAGCACCAGCGCATTGATCGAGTTTGTCCGCAGTGCCCGCATTGAGGAAGCCCTGATCCTCACCTCTTTCCACCAATCACCACTCCCGCTGGCGTTGTTGCTCCGTCTGGCTGGGGTCAAGAAGATCACGGGCGCCTCCACGGACTATGCCGGCTCGCTGCTGGACGTTCGGCTCAAGCCGGGCGAGGACTTCCCGGAGGACCAGCCTGAAGCCGTCCGTGCCCTGGCGCTCGCCGATGCCGGAGGGTATGTCCTGCCCAACGGTGACGACGGCAAACTGCGGATCACGCCCAGCCCGGATCCGGACAAAACAGCCCAGGAACTGGCCAGCGAAGGCCCGTACATTGTGGTCCACCCCGGCGCCACGGCCCCCGCACGGGCCTGGCCTGCACTGCACAACGCAGCAACCGTGGAACTCCTGCAGGCCTACGGGCACCGGGTGGTGGTTACCGGGGGACCGGCCGAAGCATCGCTCGCGGCAACTGTTGCGGGACCTTCGGCCAGGAACCTCGGGGGCGCGACCGACCTGCGCACGCTCGCAGCGGTACTCGCGGGCGCCGCCGTCGTGGTTACCGGCAATACGGGTCCCGCCCATCTGGCCGCCGCGGTGGGCACCCCGGTGGTTTGCCTGTTCGCGCCAGTGGTTCCGGCGATCCGCTGGGCACCCTACGGCGTACCCATGGAGTTGCTGGGCGACCAGGAAGCAGCGTGCAAGAACACCAGGGCCCGGACCTGTCCGGTGCCGGGGCATCCGTGCTTGAGCTCGGTCACGCCGGAGCAGGTCGTGGAAGCTGTCGGACGGTTACTGGGTGGCGTGTCGTCGCTGTCCACCCGACGGAAGGTCTGGAAACCATGAGGATCCTGGTGTGGCACGTCCACGGCGGCTGGATGGAAGCGTTCGTCCGGGGCCGGCACGAATACCTCCTGCCGACATTGCCCGACGGCGGCCCTTGGGGTTTGGGGCGCGGGGGTCGTGACTGGCCGGTCGCCGCCAAGGAAGTGGACCTGGGCACGCTGGACCCGGACAGTGTGGACGCCGTTGTGCTGCAACGGCCGGAGGAAATCGCAGCCGTCACCAAGGCTTTGGGCCGCCGCCCGGGAGTGGACGTTCCTGCGGTCTACCTGGAACACAACACCCCCAAGGGCGATGTCCCCTTTTCGCTCCATCCGCTTGCCGACCAACGCAGCATCCCGGTGGTCCACGTGACCCACTTCAACCAGCTCTTCTGGGACACGGGCTCGGCCCCCACTGCAGTGATCGAGCACGGGATTCCGGATCCAGGGCACCTCTATACCGGTGTCCAGGAGGAGATGGGCGTGGTGGTCAACGAGCCCGTCCGGCGTGGACGGGTCACCGGCACGGATTTGCTTCCCGGATTCGCCCGGGTTGGACCGCTGAGGGTGTTCGGAATGGGGACGGACGCTCTGCCGTCTGCCTTGGACCTGGGCAGCCACGGCCTGGACGGGGATCGTCTCCGGATTTCGGGTGACGTTCCTGCCGCCCGCCTCCACCGGGAACTGGCCAGATGCCGTCTCTACCTGCACCCGCTGCGCTGGACCTCGCTGGGACTTGCCCTGTTGGAGGCCATGCACCTGGGCATGCCCGTCGTTGCGCTGGCCACCACCGAAGCAGCCCGGGCAGTCCCGCACGGTACCGGCCTGGTGTCCAATGACGTCGACGATCTCCAAAAGTTCGCCCAGCGCCTCCTGGACGACCCGGACGACGCCTACGCGATCGGTTTGAGGGCCCGCCAAGCAGCGCTGGAACGTTACGGACTGGGCAAGTTCCTCCGGGCCTGGGACGAGCTCCTCGCCGATCTTCCCGCCAAGCATGGACAGCGCCCGCAAACCGGGCTCATACCGCTCAGCCACCACACCCAGGCCAGCCATGACACCGAGAGGATGCACCCATGAAAATCTCCATGGTCTCCGAACACGCCAGTCCGCTGGCCGCCTTGGGGGGCGTCGACGCCGGTGGACAGAACGTCCACGTAGCGGCGCTCTCGTCCAGCCTGGCTGCCCGCGGCCACCACGTCACGGTCTACACGCGGCGTGATGACCCCGATCTGCCGGCGAAGGTGCAAGTGGGGCCTGGACTCACTGTGGTGCACGTCGATGCGGGGCCCGCCCGGCGCATCCCCAAGGACGACCTCCTGCCGTTCATGGGCGAGCTGGCGGACGGGATTTGTGCGGACTGGGGCGAGGACCTCCCGGATGTCGTGCACGCGCACTTCTGGATGTCCGGACTGGCCGCGATCCAGGCGTCCAAACGTGCCGGAGCCGCCGATCCCGTGCCCGTGGTCCAGACCTTCCACGCTCTTGGTTCGGTGAAGCGCCGCCACCAGGGCTCCGCGGACACCAGCCCACCGGCCCGGGCCTGGTTGGAGCCGTGGGTGGGCCGCACCGCAGACTGGGTCATCGCCACTTGCCCCGATGAAGTCTTCGAACTCAAGGCCCTGGGTATCAGCCGATCCAAAATCTCCATTGCCCCCTGCGGCGTGGACCTGACGCTGTTCCCCGGAACGTCCGACGCCGAACCCACCTCGCGCACGCATCGGATCCTGAGCGTGGGACGCCTCGTGGAACGCAAGGGGGTGGACCTGATCATCCGCGCACTCCCTCTCCTGGCGGACGCAGGCTTCAACGATGTGGAGTTGCTGATTGTGGGCGGTTCCGGTGACGCCCTCACCCTGGAGGAAGACCCCGAAGCGCAGCGCCTCCATGCACTGGCCAAGGAACTTGGGGTCGAAGACAAAGTGACCATGCGCGGACAGGTTCCCAGGGACGCGATGCCCGGTATTTTCCGCAGCGCCGATGCCGTGGTGTGCACCCCCTGGTATGAGCCTTTCGGGATCGTGCCTCTCGAGGCCATGGCGTGCGGGGTGCCGGTGGTGGCGGCCGCCGTGGGCGGACTCCGGGCGACCGTCGTCGACCAGAAAACGGGGCTGCATGTCCCGCCAAAGGACCCGGAAGCGATAGCCGAAGCTGTGGGGAAGCTGCTCGCCGATCCCGCCCTGCGGGCCGACATGGGCCGCGCCGGCGCGCGCCGTGCCCGCTCACGCTACACCTGGGACAGGATCGCCGCGGACACCGAGAAGGCCTATCGCTCGGTCCTGGCCGCCGGTCTCTCCCGGCAGGCTGGCAATGGCCTGGAATCACTGGAAGGAACGGCACTGTGACCATCAAAAGCCCTGTGACCATCAACAGCCATGTGGCAGCCCCGGCACGGTGGACTCCCGAAACCGGCGGGCCCACGCACCAAAAGGCGGTGACAACGCATCTGGACAACGTCCTGCCCGCGCTTGAATCCCTGCGCTCGCAATCAGGGCGGTTGTGCGAATGGGGTACCGAACTCGCCATCCGGCTGTTGTCGGGCCAGCGGCTGCTGGCTGCGGGCAACGGCGGATCAGCTGCCGAAGCGCAGCACCTCACAGCTGAGCTTGTTGGCAGGTTCGACGACGAGCGGGCTCCCTTCTCGGCCATCTCACTCCACGCCGAGTCCTCTGCCGTCACCGCGCTCTCCAACGACTACGGCTACGAGGAAGTGTTCGCCCGCCAGGTCAGGGCCCACGGCCGTTCGGGCGACATCCTGGTCCTCCTGTCCACCAGCGGCCGCAGCCCCAACCTGCTCAAAGCAGTGCGCGCCGCACGGGAACGCGGTATCACCACCTGGGCCCTTACCGGAACCGGTCCCAACCCCCTGGCCGACGCCTGCGACCAGGCCATCACCGTGGACGCGATCGCCGCGAACGCGCAGGAAGGCCACCTGATCGCGGTGCACGCCGTCTGCCGGGCCTTCGACGCTGAGATCGCACGGCGGTCCGGTCCCTACACAGGCGGCCAGCCATGAGGATCACGGTGGTGGGCGACGTCCTTCTTGACGTGGATATCAATGGTGCCGCGACCCGGCTCAGCCCCGACGCCCCCGTGCCCGTGGTGGACGTCGCAGGCATCCGGCGCCGTGCGGGCGGAGCCGGCCTGGTGGCCACCGTCCTTGCCCAGGATGGCCACGACGTCACGCTGGTCACCGCGGTATCGGACGACGACGGCGCAAGCCACCTCAGGCGCGCACTGGCCGGTGTGTCGGTGCTCGCCGGCGACCCGCTGGCCCCTACGCCCACCAAGACCCGTGTGCGGATCGGGAGCCACCCGATGGTCCGTTTCGACGAAGGGTGTGCGCCGGCCCCCGTTCCGTCCTGCACCCCTGCAATGCTCGCGGCAATCACTTCCGCCGATGCGGTGGTCGTGGCCGACTATGGCCGTGGAATCACCGCCAACCCGGGGATTCGGGCGGCCTTGGCGGAGGTTGTCGGCCGCCTCCCGGTGGTGTGGGACCCGCATCCTGCCGGTTCGGAACCCGTGCCCGGAGTCGCCGTTGTGACCCCGAACCTGGCCGAAGCGCTCGCGTCCGCCAAAGCGGGAGGACTGAAACCCTCACGGACCGGTGCCGGCGAAGCCGCCGAGCACCTGCGGGAAAAATGGCAGAGCAATGCCGTGTTGGTGACCAGGGGCGAAGACGGGGCGGTGTTGGTCGAAACATCCGGTGGAGCCGTGGACATCCCCGCGCCCAGGACATCGGTGAGCGATCCGTGCGGTGCAGGGGACCGGCTCGCGGGAAGCCTGGCCGTGTACCTGGGCCTGGGGCTCGAACTGCAGGAAGCCGCCTCGAGGGCCGTGGAGGATGCGTCGGCCTTCCTGGCCAAGGGAGGCGCGGCGGCGCTGCCCGAAGCGCCGGCGGTGAGTCCCGCCGTCGGACTTAACAACCTCGAACCGATCCGCCCTGACATCCACATCCGCGACGGCGTGAAACTCGCCCAATCCATCCGGGAGGCGGGCGGAACGGTGGTGGCAACCGGCGGCTGTTTCGACCTGCTCCACGCCGGTCACGCCCGAACACTGGCGGCCGCCCGGAACATGGGCGACTGCTTGATTGTCTGCCTCAACTCCGACGAATCCGTCAGCCGGCTCAAGGGCGCACACCGCCCCATCGTCAGCGTCGAGGACCGCGCGGAGTTGCTCCTTGCACTTGAATGCGTCGACGCCGTAGTGGTCTTCGACGAAGACACCCCCGAGGCCTGCCTCCAGGGGATCCGGCCCGACATCTGGGTCAAGGGCGGCGACTACGAACCCGACGAACTGCCGGAGGCCCGCCTTGTCGCGGGCTGGGGAGGGCGCTGCGTCACTGTGCCCTTCCACCCGGCACGCTCCACCAGCGGCCTGGCTGCAGCACTGGCCAAAGTCAGCTGACCCACGAGTTGGAAATCAACGAAAGGAACCGCATGAACACGCAAACACCTGGCCGCGTCATCGTCACTGGAGGCGGCTCCGGCCTGGGAGCAGCAATCGTGGAAGCCATCCGGGACGCCGGCGGTACGCCGTTCGTCTTCGACCGCGACGTCAGCAACGTCTCGGGTGCCAAAGCCTTGGAAGTGGACGTTTCCAACCGCGAAGCAGTGGAAGCTGCCGTCAAGGAAGCCGCCGACAGCCTGGGCGGCCTGGACGGGGTGGTCACCGCGGCAGGGATCGATCGTTGCGGGAAGCTAGGCGACGTCGCTGCCGAGGAATGGGAAAAGGTCATCGGAGTGAACCTCTTGGGTACCGTTTCCACCATCCGTGCGGCCCTGCCTTACCTCAAGGGATCCCGCGGCCGCGCAATCACCATCGCGTCGACGCTGGGCCTCAGGGCCTTGCCGGACGCCACCGCCTACTGTGCTTCGAAGTTCGGCGTGATCGGTTTCAGCCGGGCGCTCGCAGCGGAGACCGGTGGAGTCATTGGCGTCACCACCATCATCCCGGGCGGCATGAAGACCCACTTCTTCGACGATCGGGACGAACAGTACAAGCCGCAGGACGACTCCAAGCTCAACGACCCCGCCAACGTGGCCCAAGCAGTGGTCTTCGCACTCTCGCAGCCGTTCGGCAGCGAGGTCCGCGAACTCCTGATTACCCCCGCAGAAGAAGGCTCGTGGCCGTAAGGTCCAACACGTCCTGAACAACATCGGCCACGGCGACGCCCCTGATCAGGGTGTCGTCGTGGCCGCAGTGCGGAGCGGTCCAGCCCACTTGCGTTACATCCGCGCCGCAGCGTGGGCAGGTGGTCACCCACGACATGTGGACGCGGTGCAGGCCTCGTCCCCGCGGTGCGGCATTGAACGCGTTGCCCACCCAATAGATGCCAACGGTCGGGGTGCCCACGGCCTGCGCCAGATGCCGCGGACCGCTGTCGCTGGCAAGCATCACCGTTGCTTCGGCCAGGAGCGCCGCCAATTCACCGATGCCCAATTCGCCGGCCACTGACCGCAGTGCCTGCCGGTCCGTCGCCGGGAGTTGGCGAACCGCCAGCTCCGCGACTTCCTGGGCCAAAGCCTTCTCTGAGCGGTCGCCCACCACCAGCACCTGCGCACCTTCGGCCGCCAAGGCGGCAGCGGCATCGGCAAAGTTCGACGCCGGCCAACGACGCCGGGGATCGGTGGCACCCGGGTGGATAACCACCAAGGAACTCCGGGCTGGGTCCCGCAGGCCGGCAACGTCCTGCCGGTGGTCCGGGTGCGGCTGCAGCAGCGGTGGGACCACGGTGGGTGCCCCGGCGAGGCCCGCCACTTCCAGCCATCGGTCCGGTTCGTTCTGGTAGTAGACGTAATCGAGGTTCCGCTCCAGGGGCTGGGCATCCTTGGTGCGCGTGCCGACGGTGTGCCGCGCGCCCAGCTTGAGCAGGAAAGGATTGGAAAACCGTCCACCTCCGTGCATCTGGACGGCCAGGTCAAACGCTTCTGCGCGCATTGCCTCAAAGAGTTGTTCCTGGGCGGCAACGTCCTCAGCGTCGTCGTCGAACCGCTCGCCGTTGCGGGGACCGTCGTGGACGCCGCGCGCCACAGGCAACATCACGACGTCGTCCACCGGCCCCGTGGTTGCGCCCGCCACTGCGGCATGGACAGGTGTCCCCAGGAGTGTGATGGTGGCATCCGGGTAGGCGATCTTCAGGGCATGCAGGGCCGGGTAGGTATATATCAGGTCCCCCAAACCCCCACCCCTTAGGACGGCGATCCGCCTGACGTCGCAGAATTTTTTCAACACCGGTCCGATTCCGGGTGTGGGAGCCATGGCCATGAGAACTTCCCTTCGTCGTCAATAGCGGAAACTCCAGGGCCGGCGTGTAAAGCCCGTGCCGCGGGGTACCTGTCGGGAACAGGAAACTGTCATCCAACCGGAAGGTACCCCATGGCACGCCTCTCCAATCAAGAAGGCCTGGCTGACTGGTTGCCAGCACGCTTGGCCCAGGAACGTCCTGTTGTGACAGTCATCGGCGATTCCATCCTGGACGGCTGGTGGGATGGAACCATTGAACGGTTCTGCCGCGAAGCGCCTGCCCCGGTGGTCCAAGTGCAGCGCCGCGACTTTGCGCCCGGAGGGGCCGCCAACACGGCCATGAACCTGGCGGCGATGGGAGCGGAAGTGCGGTTCGTCTCCGTTGTGGGGGAGGACGCCGCGGGCCTCCAGCTCCTCGAGCAGCTGGAGGATGCCGGTATTGACGTTTCCCACGTCGTATCGCATCCGGAGATGGTCACCACCACCAAATACAGGGTCAGCAGCGGGGGACAAGTGATGCTGCGCCTGGATGACACAGCCACCGGGTTGCCGGCAGAGGGACTCGAGGTGATGGCCGCGTTGGTGCCCGAGGCCACTGGAGGCGCTGCCGCTGTGGTGCTGTGCGATTACGGGGCGGGGGCCCTGGCAGGGCCCGTCCGCTCGGCGCTCCTCGACAGCCTGGCACCCGCCAAGCGCCAGGACAGGCTGGTGGTTGTTGATGCCCACGATCCCGGTGCCTGGGCAGGGTTGAAGCCCCACCTCGCTACCCCGAATGCCCAGGAGGCCTCGCGGTTGCTCGGCGTCGAATTCCCGGGAGGTGCCGCGCGTTGCCCCTTCGTGGAGGCACATGCGGAGAAGCTCCTGCGCGCCTCCGGTGCGTCCGCCGTCGTCGTGACACTGGACCGGGAGGGGACGCTGACGGTGAAGTCCGGCCCCGACACCGACGAGGTTGCCACCCACCGGACCTGGGCCCGTCCGCAAGCCGAGAAGCAGGCCTCCGGTGCGGGCGATACCTTCGTGGCTGCCTTGACCCTGGCCCGGGCGGCCGGTTTGCCGCTGACCACCAGTGTCGACCTTGCCCAGGCCGCTGCCGACGTCGTGGTCCACCGGCCAGGGACGTCGGTGTGCACCACCGATGAACTGACGCGGCACTTGAGCGGGTTCGCTGATACAGCGCTGACGGCAGGGGAGTTGGCCCGGCATGTTGAAGAGCATCGCCGTGAGGGCCGCAGGATCGTGCTGACCAACGGCTGCTTCGACGTCCTGCACCGGGGCCACACCCGCTACCTCAACCAGGCCAAGCAACTAGGGGACGTGCTGGTGGTCGCCCTGAACAGTGACTCATCCGTGCGGCAGCTCAAGGGACCGGACCGGCCCGTCAACCATGAAGCCGACCGGGCCGCAGTGATTGCTGCCCTGAGCTGCGTGGACCACGTAACGGTCTTCGACACTCCAACGCCCATTCCGTTGATCGAGCTCCTCGGGCCGGACGTCTATGCCAAAGGCGGTGACTACACGCCGGAAATGTTGGCAGAAACCGCGGCTGTGGAACGTTGCGGCGGCACCGTGACCATCCTGGACTACGTGCCCGAGCACTCCACCACGGCCGTACTGGAACGCATCCGCTCCACGGGCGACAACCCGCAACCCTGAGGAATTCCGCCATGCGCATTGTGATCACTGGAGCCACCGGACACGTCGGTACGGAGGTCCTGAAGCGGCTGCAAGCGGCCCGTTCCGAGGAAGGCGCCGATCTTGAACTGGTGGGCGTGGTCCGCCGCCACCCTGACCAGGACGCTGCCCCGTACCGTGGCGTCGACTGGCGCACGTTGGACATCGGGGCAGGCGTGGACCAGCCGGCCTTGGAGGCTGCGCTGTCCGGAGCGGATGCCGTGGTGCACCTTGCCTGGCTGATCCAGCCGAACCACCACCGGGAAATGCTCCGGCAAACCAACGTTGAAGGAACAGCCAATGTCTTGGCTGCGGCACGGAAAGCCGGTGTGCGGCACGTCGTTTGTGCGTCCTCGGTGGGCGCTTACTCGCCTGCTCCCAAGGACCAGCGAACCCAGGAGGGCTGGCCCGCGGCGGGGATTCCGAAGTCGCACTACAGTGTGGATAAGGCTGCGCAGGAGCGGCTGCTGGACGATTTCGCCAAGGACAATCCGGAGATTGTGGTGGCCCGGCTTCGTCCGGCATTGACGTTCAGCGCAGGAGCGGGGAGCGAGGTAGGGCGGTACTTCCTGGGACGGCTCCTGTCACGCTTGGTGCCGCCCAAACCGTGGTTGCCCGTGCTGGCCCTTCCCAAGGAACTGGTGTTCCAGGCGGTGCATGCGTCCGATGTCGCCGACGCGTATTGGCGCGTCCTCGAGCGCACGGCGGAGGGCGCCTTCAATATCGCCGCAGAGCCTGTCATCGACCCCAATGCCCTGGCATGGATCTTCAACGCCCGGCGGCTGCTGCCGTTCCCGCTTCCGGTGCTGCGCGCCGTCGTCGAGGCCAGTTGGCGGCTCCGCCTGCAGGCGACCGACGGCGGCTGGGTGGACATGGCCGCGAACGCGCCCATCATGGACACCGGACGCGCACGCAGGCTGCTGGGTTGGTCGCCGAAGCATTCATCGCTGGAATCCCTGGCCGAAATGCTGGACGGGCTGGGGACGGGGAAGGGTCGGAAAGCGTCACCGCCGCTCAAGCCCCGCTGACTTACTCGGCGGACAACACCACGGTGAGGATCCGCCGCAGGCTCATGGCCACCGACGCCGGTGCGTTCACCGGTGACTGTCCCGCGGCGGCCTCGGCCACTGCATCGCTCAGCGCGGATATCGAGTCCTTCGCCTCCGTCAACAGAGTGCCGAGTTCATCCGATTCGCCGTCCCGCCAATGGTCAATGACCAGGGCCGTGGACTCCAATGCGTCCGAAAGGTAGCCCACCACGGCGTCGGGGATGACCGTCCCCGCGTCCCTCTCCCAGATGGCGCTCGCAAGGACGTCGGTGATGTCCTGCACGTGGAACGTGAGCCGTTCGAGTGTCCGTAAACCAGCCAGGTCCCCAGGCAAACGGGTTGCCAAGCGGCGAGAGCGTGGGTTCGCCTTGGCACTCAGTTCGGCCTTGTGGACAGCAGTCCGGACTTCGGCGGCCGTCAGGGAAAGCTCGTCACTCCTGCTGGCCCACGCTTCATGGTTGGGTGGCCACGATTCCTCCATGGCCCGGGCCATGTCCTTGAGCTGCCGGGAGAGGGCGACCTGGTGCCCGCTGATGGCGGGGTCGATCGCGTCCAGGTGCAGCGGCGGAATCACAAGCCAGTTCACGGCAAACCCCACGGTCACTCCAAGGGCCATTTGGAGGACGTACCCGAAGGAGAACCCCTCTGCATTCGAGCCGCCCAGCACCAGAACGAACAGTGCAGCCATGGGGATCCAGTCCGACCCCGATCCAAGGCGTGGCAGGCCGCCGATCAGCACTCCCAGCCCAACCACCAGGGCAACGGAGAAGGAATTTGGGTCGGCAAAGGAAGTGACAACAAAAGCCATCCCGATCCCAAGGACCAGCCCGGCAAGGCTCTGCAGCCCGTGCTTGGCCGAGTCCGCCACCGTGGGGTGCATGCTGACCAGCGCACCCAGCGGCGCATAGTATGGGTAGGCCGCGGCGGGACCGGGCATGAAGGGTGCAAGCCACCAGGCAAGACCTGCTGCCAACGCTGTCTTGGCGGCGAACAGGAGCCGGTGTCTGGTGATGGTTTTCCGGAGCGCGGGAATCAGCCGCCGCCTGATGGGCATGGGGCTCATCGATCCAACGTTCGCAGGTATTCCCGGAAGTGTCGAGCGGGACCGTGCTGCATGTAGCGAGACCATCTTTTCAAAATTGCGCGATTAGAACAGTGGCAAGCGGGTACACAACCCTTTGATAGTAACGATACTTACTATCCCGGCTGCTGTCCGCAGCCTGCCAACTGTGGAAAGAGAGCGACAATGACTGAGAGCCAATCGCCGCAGGACGGAAGCTTCGCGGCACCAAGGAACGGCGGCACCGCAGGTACCGAACCGTTTACCGGAAGCTACCTGGACTCGCCGGACGTGGAATTCGACACAGCAGGAACAACCGCTTCGGGAACCGGAAGTGACAACTCCGGCAAGGTTGACGCCGCAAAGCAGGAAGCTGCGGAAGTGGCCAGCACCGTCGGTGACGCTGCCGGGGGAGTGGTCGATACCGCCAAGACCGAGGCTGGCCACGTGGCCCAGGAGGTCAAGGTTAACGCCCGGCAACTGCTCACCCAGACCAAGGGCGAGCTGACCGACCAAGCACAGGCCCAGCAGCAGCGCGTTGCCGAAGGCCTGCGCTCCATCTCCGACGAACTGTCCACCATGGCCAATTCGACGAATAGCGGTGGTGTCGCCACGGACTTGGTCCAGCAGGCGGCCCAGCGTTCGTCCTCGATTGCGCAGTGGCTGGAGAGCCGGGATCCCGGTTCCCTGCTGGACGAAGTCAAGGGCTTCGCCCGCCGCAAGCCCGGAACTTTCCTCTTGCTGGCCGCCGGAGCCGGTGTCCTCGCCGGTCGTCTGGGTCGTGGCATGGCAGGGGACGCCACCGAATCCGCCTCAACCAGCGGCACTGCTGCTGGCGGGACGCCGCGGGCTGCGTATTACCCCACCCAGGGCGTGCCCTCCCAGGGCGGCGCCGTTACCCCGCCGGCTGTTGACCTGCCGGGACCCACCACTACCACCGCGGGATACGGTTCGGCCACCACCACCGGATACGACGCCGGAACCACCGGATACGACGCTGGAACCACGGGCGGCTACGACGGATCCACGCTTCCCTACCCGGAGACCGACGCCGGCGGCGTCAAGGCGCAGGGCGACCCGCTGGCTGGCCCCCTTGATCCCGACGGCCTTGAGCGCCCCGACGATCCCCAGTACGGAGGTCACCGATGAGTAGTCCTGCCGACCTGCCTCCCACAACAACCGCGCACGAGAAGGCTGAAACCCTTCCCCTGGGCGAGCTGTTGAGCGACCTGACGCGCGACGTTTCCACGTTGATGCGCCAGGAAGTGGAGCTGGCCAAGGCGGAACTCAAGGAGTCCGCCACCAAGGCTGGCAAGGGCGCGGGAATGCTGGGCGGTGCAGCTTACGCCGGCCACATCACCGTACTTTTCCTGTCCATTGCCCTCTGGTGGGCTTTGGGCCAGCTCATTGGCCTCGGATGGTCCGCCGTTGTTGTGGCGGTTATCTGGGGAATCGTCGCTGCCGTGCTGGCCTCCATGGGCCGCAAGGAACTGAAGACCATCAACGGCATGCCGCGTACGGCCGAAACCGTCAAGGAAATACCCCCCGCTTTGAAACCGAACACTGAGGAGACACGATGACGCAGAACCCCGACGCCCTGCGCGCCGATATCGAAGAAACTCGCCGGCGGCTGAGCACCAACGTTGACGCCGTGGCGGATAAGGTCACCCCGTCGCACATCGTCAACCGCCGGGTGGACAGGATGAAGACGGCCGTGTTCGGTGCCCGCGACGACGTCTCTGATGCTGCAGGCAACGTCGCGCACCGGGCCGGGGATGCCGTTTCAGGCGTCGCTGACAATGTCTCCGGTGCCGTCTCGGATCTGGGCGACGCACCGCAGGTGTTGAAGAGCAAGGCCCAAGGCAGCCCGATCGCCGCGGGGCTCATCGCCTTCGGTGCAGGCCTCCTGGTGTCAGCGCTGTTCCCGCCGTCGGAGAAGGAACGCGAAGCCGCCCACGCCCTTAAGGACGCGGCCCAGCCGCTCACCGATGAATTGAGCCACGCTGCGCAGGAAGTGGCCGAGCACCTCAAGGAACCTGCCCAGGACGCGATGCAGAACGTCAAGGACAGCGCCACCGAAGCAGCGGCAAACGTCAAGGACGAAGGGCAGGCCGCGGCCGCCGACGTTCAGGACCGCGCCACCGCAGCAAAGGACAACATCAGCAACCAGTAGTCCGCTGATTTAGCCAAGCGAGTGACAGCAAACGCCCTTCTGACCGTTCTGAAGGGCGTTAGCTGTCACTCAGTTCTGCTTTAGGGGGTGCGTCAGCGCACTTCCAGGATCATTTGCAGCAAACGTGCGGCGGCCGGGCGGGCTGCATGCTCTTCGGCCCACTGCGCGCGGGCCAGCGTCTTGCTGACCGCCTGGGTGGAGATGCCAAGTTCCTGCGCAACCGTCTTCTGCTGGCCGCGCACCCCGGGCGTCAACAGGTCCAGCACGCGCCATTCCGCGGCACTTCGGTGCTGCACGATGTGTCCGAGGAGCCGCAGCACAGCCTCGGCTTCGGAGGCCAGCGCCGTGAGGGGGCCGTCCACCGCCACCGGAATGCGTTCCTTGCCGTTACGCAAACGGTCCACAGCCCGTCGGGCATAGACGAGCCCATGCCCGGAAGCATCCCGGACCAGGTTGGGCAAAGGCTCGTTGATCGGCCCCACCCCGATCCCCACGTACCACTGGCTGGACCGGAGGGCGATCAACGCCGTCTCCACCGCCTGATGGCTGGACTCGACAATGCCCTGCACTTCATCCTCCACCGAACGGTCGAAATCCAACCGCGCCGGAATGTGGCGAAGGTCCTTGAGCAACTGGGGCACAAGGTCGCCGTCGCGGCGGCTGTCGCGTTGGTTGATGGTGAGAGTGAACATAGTGGATCACATGCTACCGGCTGGTAGCGGCTCTGCAAGGGGAAAATTTGCCTGTTACTTTGTCCGGAGCGGCGCTTCCGGCTAGCCCAGTGCGGTGCGTTCGGTCAGCACGACGGCGGGAAGCGCGCCCGCCGCTGCAAGGCCGGCGCCGGGTATTCCGGCCTGGCGCAAACAGGTGTGGACCGCGCCCACCATGGCTTCCAGGTCTTCGTTGGTGGCGAACACCCAGAAGGTTTCGCGCGCCCGGAACACCAATGCGTTGACTCCGCCGGCTCCCAGCGAAACCTTCTGCTTCGCCACCAGGCGCCGCTCCGGATCAGTGCCGTCCAGGGTGGTCACCACTTTGAGGGACGCGGGAGCTATGTCAGCCCAGGGGAACAGCAGCAGGGTGTGTTTTTGCGAGTATTTGGCGACTATCCCGCCGTCGAACACCAGGAGCTTCCGGAAGCTGCCCAGGAACGTCATGGACCAGAGCACAAGCCCGGTGAGGATGCTGGTGAGGACATAGAAGAGGGGATCGTTGAAGTGGCCGGCCTCCCGCGTGGAGCGGATGGGGCTGACGAACTCAGCGATGGCCCCGAATACGAACCCCACCACCAGGCAGGGAACAAGGACCTTCCAGAAGATGCGCCGGGAAGAAGCTACGTAGCCGAGCCGCCCAAGCTGGGGTTCCAGCCGCCGCTCAACGCGGCGGACCAGCCAGTTACGGCCGCGCATCCGGCCGCTGGCCGTAAAGGTTGGGGAGGCCTTCCTGTTCCTCGGCTGCGGCTTTTTGGGCGGCGGCAGCTTTGGGGTCCGGGATTGGCGGCATTCCTTGGGCCAGGCCGGAGCGGCGGTCGACGGCGGCGAACTTGGGATCCCAGGTGTCGCCCGATCCGCCACTGAAGGCTGCGGCGATGACCATCACCACGAAGAACGGGAAGAAGGACCAGCAAATGGCCCGCCAACCACCCAACCAGGCGCCCGCCGTCGTGCCGTCCTTGATCCGGACGGAGCGCATACCCGCAGCGGCGTCGCCGACGCTTCCCACGGTGCCCCAGATCATGCCGTAGACGAACAGGCCAACGAACCACAGAACCACGTAGATGGTCAGCCAGGCGCCGTCGTTGTAGCCCAGGGCGGAGCCGCTGTTCATCATGGATTGACGCACTACGGCAGCAATGACCGCCAGCACGGAGTACCCCACCAGGAATACGACCGCATCCAGGACCCGGCCCCAGAAATGCGCGGTCCCCGAGGCTTTGACGAAGTACGCCCCGGTGTCGGTGTGGCGCCGGACGGCACGGCCGTTGGCGGCGTCAACCAGTCCGGTGGCGGTGGTGGACTTCGGATTGCTCATGAGGGGCTTTCGGCTCGACGGCGGTAGGCAGCGTGGGGAGGAATCGTCAGGCCGGTCCGGCGAGCCCGCCCAGGACGCCGGCCAGGGATGCCTGGGACGTTTCCTTCAGCTCAAGGGTGACGGTCTCGCCCGTGACCCGGGGTGTCAGGACATGGACGCCCGACGGGCCCGTGTAGACGGTAACGGTGGGAAACTCGTCTGTGTCGGCGTTGAATGCCACCACGTTGCTGGCAGCCTGGGTGTCTGCAAGTGCGGTGGCCGCGTGCTCCTCGAACTGGGGTTCCGTGTACACGGTCGGGGCGGTGTCGCGCTGGGCTGCCTTCTCCGGGTCCACGAATTCGGCCAACCGGGGCACTAGCTGTTCGCGGGTCACGGCGGTGAAGCCGTGGAGTCCGCCTTCATCCACTTCTTCGAGGAGGGCGCCGTCGTCATGGAGGTAGCCGTACAGCCAGCGCTTGCCGGTGGATACGGTGCGCTCAATGGAGATCACGCTGCTGCCGCTGCGCCGCAGGGTCAGGGCGCCGGTGATGTCCTCTGTTGCATGGAGACGGGAGGGCTCAGTCTCACCCTCAAAAATCACCGGGTACACGAGCTCCTTCGCCAGCAGCCCGCGCAAAGCGATGGCACACATCAGTTCCTTGTTGGCATCCTGGGCAGAGAGCCAGGGCGTGGCCACCAGTTGCTCATGCTGAACGCCGTCCAGGGCCACCACTTCTTCGTCGGTCAACGTGGGCAGCGGCGTTCCCGTGGCAGTGGCTGATGCCAGTACCTTGGCGGCGGCCTCAATGTCCCGCTGGGTCCATTTCATGGTGCTGGTGGTCATCCGAATATCCCTCCGACAAAGTTTCCAACTGACTTGGCGGCATTACCGACCCCGTCTGCCACCTTACTGCCTACGTCCTTGGCGAAACCCGCCACCTCCTTGGCGCCGTCGGCTATGTAGCTGCCGGGGTTCCGCGCGAAGTTGGAGATGGAGTCCCAGTTGTCCGCTACGAGGTTGCCCAGCGCCCAGGCTCCGGCAACGATTCCGGCCCCGATCACGATCGGGGCACCGATGGGTCCAAGAAGCGCAGCACCGCCGGCGGTCATGAGCATGATGCTGCCCACGCCGCCCACCACGGACAGGCCTCCGGCTACCCGGTCGCCGGTACCGCGCCAGCCGTCGTGCTCGGGGTTGATCATGTCGCTGATGCCGCCCACGATGTTCAGCGGTGCGGCCAGGGCGCCCGCCACGCGAAGGCCTTTGGAGAACTTGCTCGCGTCCTGGAACGCCTGGCTGTAAGGGATGTTGGCTTTGAGATCGGTGAGGACATCGGTGACTTTCTCACCGTTCCGCAAGGCCGTCATGGCATCGCGGACAACAGTTCCGCCGGCACGCCAGTTGGTGAGGACTTCGCGCGTCTTGACCCATTCCGCGTGGCCCAGCTTGCCGTACTTGTAGGCCGTCCAGAGCTGGGCTGCCAGGTCCTTGACGCCCATGCCGCTGTCGTAGACGTCCTTCAGGACTCCCACAGACGTACCGGAGCCGTCGTTGTGGCTGGCGAATTCCTGCTGGTTGGCGTGCTTCTTCAGCTGGCTCGCGTTTTCGCGCAGCATGTTTGCGGCCTTCATCAGGCTCTGCCGGTGCTGGCTGTTCCACTCGCCCTTGAACACTGTGGCGTCCCTGCCCTGCCACGCCGTCGTGGAGTTGATGGCATTGGACAATTGCGTGCCCTGCAGGCTGATGGCGTCGGCAGCTTTGCCCATGACGCCTGCCAGACTGCGAAGCTGTGCGATGTCCGCACCGTAGAACCCAGCCATGAGGAACCCCCTGTTTACATGCAGTGAAAAGTCTCGTCCCAGCCTAAAGGGACCAACGGCATGTCGCGATGGGGAGCGGTGCCCATCCATTCGTTAAAGAACGACGGCGGCTGGTGGGGTTCACGGGGAACCGCACCAACCGCCGTCGTTCGCTAAATCAGTGTCCCGCAGCCGGAACGTAACGCTTGATGGAAGCTTCCAGCTCGGCTTCGGCAGCGGCGCGGTCGCCCCAGCCCTCGGCCTTGACCCACTTGCCGGGCTCCAGGTCCTTGTAGCGCGTGAAGAAGTGCTCGATTTCCTTGATCAGGAACTCGCTGACGTCGCTGACTTCCTGGATGTGGTCGAAGCGTGCGTCAACCGGGACGCAGAGGACCTTGGCGTCTCCGCCGCCGTCGTCGGTCATGTTGAAGACGCCGATCGGGCGGGACTCAACGATGACGCCCGGGTGGAGGTCGAAGTCCTGCAGGAGCACCAGTGCGTCCAACGGATCGCCGTCTTCGCCCAGGGTGTTCTCGAAGAAACCGTAGTGCGTGGGGTACTGCATGGAGGTGAACAGGACGCGGTCCAGGCGGACACGGCCGGTTTCGTGGTCAACTTCGTACTTGACGCGCGATCCCTTGGGGATCTCGATGGTCACGTCGTGCTTCATGGAATGCTCCTTGACGGGTGTGGGTGGGGCGTCGCTCCGCCGAAGCGGCCGTCACGGGTGACGGTGCCTCAGGCAGGCTGCTCAGCCCGGGGCTGGCGGCAGGCAAAATTGCAGCCGGTGCCGCCGACTACTATTGAGGATATAGCGAGAGGCCCGGGTTTCTTGAACCGGCGGGGACAATTCAGGACTGACAGGATCAAGCAACTTCCATGATGGGCGTTAAAAACGGGGATGCCCGCGCGGGCTTATCCGCGACGTGGGGGCGCTTGAAATGGCCGGTGCTTTTGGCCTCAGTCCTGCTGTTCCTCGGTGCCGTTGTGGTGGCCGGAATGATGCCAGGGCTGCTTTCAGGGTCCAAGCCGGTGCCGTCAACACCCGCCTGGCAGCTGGAACCCGCCCATCTTTCCAACGCCAGCGGGGTCCTTCCCTTGGACGCAAACGCCCCGCTCCCGACGTCCGCCGAAGTCACGGCACTCCTCGATGCAACGTTGAAACCGGACGGCGCGGGCAGCATCAGCGGGGTGGTCATGGACGCTTCCACCGGCAAAGTCCTCTTTGACCGTGATGCGGCAGCCAACCGGATCCCGGCGTCGAACATGAAGCTGCTGACCGCCGTCTCAGCACTAAAAGCACTCGGCCCGGACACGCGCTTCACCACGCGGGTACTGGGATCCGCAAATCCCTCCACGGTTGTACTGACTGGGGGAGGGGACGTGCTGCTGGGTGCTTCCGCCTCCGATCCCAACGCCGTGTTGGGCCGGGCCGGCCTGGCATCCCTGGCCGCAGATACGGCCACCGCGTTGACGGCCGCCGGAGTCAAGGGGCCCGTCACCGTCCAGGTGGACGACACCCTGTTCAGCGGCGCACCCCTTAACCCGGCCTGGAGCCTGGACGACGTCGCCGCCGGCGAGACCGCACCCCTCTTTCCGCTCGCGTTGAATTCGGGCCGATACTCGCCAACCGTGATGACCGGGCCCCGTCCACAGGATTCCGCTGTCACCACCGCCCAGGCCTTCGCCGAGCAGCTGGCCGCTGCCGGCGTCGCGGTGAGTCCCGGCGTCGAACGCGGCAAGGGCCTGCCTGCCAAGGTGCTGGCTGAAGCTGAGTCCGCCACCGTCAGCGAGCAGGTGGACCTCATGCTGGAGACCTCGGATAATTTCCTCGCCGAAGCCTTGGGTCGGATGACCGCAGCCGCGTCCGGCAAGGAAACCACGTACGACGGCGCCACGGCGGCCGTGCGGCAAAGGCTGGCGGAGCTGGGAATCGCCACGGATTCGATGCAGTTGGCTGACGTATCCGGCCTTGCCCTGGAAAACCAGGTCAGCGCCCTGCAGTTCGTCCAGGTCGTCCGTGCAATCACCAGCGGCCCGAACCTTTCCCTCAGGGCGGCACTGGACGGCTTCCCGATCGCAGGGCTGACCGGAACCCTGGATAACAGGTACGTGGACGCCAGCACGGCCGTTGGTGCTGGCCTGGTCCGTGCCAAGACCGGGACGCTGAATTCCGTGATCGCCCTGAGTGGGTACGTGGTGGATGCGGATGGGCGCCTGCTGGTGTTCTCGTTCATCGGCAACGGGCTCGAACCGGGTGCCGCCGGAAACAAGGTGGCCATGGACCGGGCAGCGTCAGGCCTGGCTTCGTGCGGCTGCCGCGGCTGAAGCTCCGCGTCCAGCGAACTTAAGGGCCCATTGTCAGCCGCGTGTGGTGTGATGGTCCGTATGGTGTCATCTGCCCGCGATTCGTCAGCAGGGGCCCAGTCCCTGATCAACTGGGACCTGGCCGCCTCTACGGCTGGCCGGCTTGCCCCTCCAGGTCCTGAGCTCAGCGCAGGGGAGATCGGCAAGGCGGTGGATAACCTGCGTTTCAACGCGGACATCTCCGTCCCCCACGTGCACGACATCACCGGCCTGGACGCTGCGAGGGACCTGAGGGACTCCCACGTCCTGGTGGTGGACCGTGCCTCTTGGTCCAAGGCCAACACGCAGAGCTTCGCCGTGATGCTCCAGCCCGCGCTGCAGAAGATGCTGGAGAGCCGCAGCAGCGTGGCCATGACCCCTGCAGCCGCAGCCGCCAGTGGCGCCATCACCGGCACGCAGCTTGGGGCCGTCCTCGCATTCCTCTCCAGCAAGGTCCTGGGGCAATACGACCCCTTCGCGGCCCTTGCCCCGGGCGCCAACGTTCCTCCGGGCGGCCGGCTCCTGTTGGTGGCACCCAACATCATCTCCGTGGAGCGCGAACTCAACATCCACCCCGACGATTTCCGGCTCTGGGTTTGCCTCCATGAGCAAACCCACCGCGTACAGTTTGCCGCGGCGCCGTGGCTCAGGCATCACATGCTGGATGAGATCGAAAAGCTCAGCGGCAACCTGCTGGGGAACATGGACTCCCTGGTGGACCGGGCCGGGGCCATCGCCAAATCGCTTAAGGATCGCAGTCCCTCAGACAAAGTGCCCGGCCGTGGGGCCATCCTGGACCTGCTCCAGAACCCCGAGGAAAAGGCCTCCCTGTCCCACATCACCGCCGTGATGAGCCTCCTCGAGGGTCACGCCAACGTGGTGATGGACGCCGTGGACGCCAGCATCGTTCCGTCCGTGCGGACCATCCGCCAACGCTTCAACGACCGCGGCAAGGAACGTGGCGTGGTGGAGAAGTTCATCCGCAACCTCCTCGGCCTGGACGCCAAGATGCGGCAATACACGGACGGCGCCAAGTTCGTCCGCGAAGTTGTTGCCGTGGCCGGGATGGAGGGCTTCAACAGGGTCTGGGACGCGGCCGAACATCTTCCCACCGAAGAGGAAATCCATAACTCCAAGCTGTGGCTGGAGCGGATGGGGCTTTGAGCTTTTCCCATGAATTGGCCGCCTCTGCTGACACGGCGGGCGACCCTCCGGTTGCCAGCCCTGGTAGGGGGCGACGGCGGCCAGGGCGTCTGGCGCCCGTCGTCGGCAAGGCGCGGAAGCAGTTGCAAAACGCCCTCGTCGCTGCAGGCTACCCCGAGCGTGTGCTCGTAGCATGCAGCGGCGGACCGGATTCGCTCGCGCTCGCAGCGGTCGCTGCCTACTTTGCCCGGCGCGGACATGTGGATGGCCGTCCGGTATCCGTAGCAGCCGTGGTGGTCGACCACCAGTTACAGCCCGGCTCAGCTGACGTCGCTGCCCGGACCGCCTCGGTATTGCGTGAGCTGGGGCTCGCGCCGGTGGAAGTGCGCACGGTGGACGTCGCTGCCACCGGATTTGGGCCCGAGGCCGCTGCCCGGGACGCCCGCCACGCAGCCCTCGACGCCGCCGCCGACGACCTCGGTTGTGCTGCAATCCTCCTGGGCCACACCTTGGACGACCAGGCAGAACAGGTGCTCCTGGGGCTGGCCCGGGGTTCCGGAACCCGTTCCCTGGCAGGAATGCGGCCCTCCCGCGGCCGCCTGCTCCGGCCCTTCCTGGGCCTTCGTCGTGAAGAGACACTGGAGATCTGCGAGGTCGAAGAACTGGACCCCTGGCATGATCCGAGCAATGCGGATCCCGCTTATGCCCGTTCGCGCACGCGGGTGGAGGTCATGCCTGTCCTGGAAGAGAAACTTGGGCCGGGAGTGGCCGAGTCCCTTGCCCGGACGGCCGCTATCCTTCAGCAGGACGCAGATTTCCTGGAGAACCTGGCCAACGAGACCTATCTCTCACTTGTCCGGCGCGAGGATGGGGACGTGTGGTTACCCGAGGACGCCGTCCGGGAACTGCCGGCGGCCCTGAGGTTCCGCGTCGTCGCCAAAGCTGCGTCCGACGTCGGGGGCCAGCAACCCGGCTACGGAAGGCTCCAAGCCGCGGAAGCGTTGCTTCGTCGGAAGGGATCCGCCGGTCCGGTGGAACTCCCCGGGCACGTCAGCGTATTCCGTTTATCCCTCAGCGATCTGGAACAGGAGCGGCGGGATCTTCCAGGTTCTGCGCCTGCCGCTCGGGGGGCCGCGACCACCTCCGCGGGCCCGGATTCGGCCGGAGCCGGTCCCCGCGATGCCGCCCGCTGTGGGAAGCTAGTATTCCGGCATCAGAAACCGTCCCAACAGTAGCCGCACCCGAGCATCAAAACAGGAGCCATTGGTGGATTCAAACGACGTCCAGGCAGATCTCAAGCACGTTCTTTACACCAAAGAGCAGATCCAGACACGCATCGCGGAACTCGCGGCGCAGATCGACAAGGACTACGAAGGCCGCGACATCCTCGTCGTCGGCGTCCTCAAGGGTGCGGTGATGGTCATGGCTGACCTGGCACGCGCGCTGCACAGCCACGTCAGCATGGACTGGATGGCCGTCTCTTCGTACGGTTCGGGAACGCAGTCCTCCGGCGTGGTCCGGATCCTCAAGGACCTGGACACTGACCTCATGGGCAAGGATGTCCTGATCGTCGAGGACATCATCGATTCCGGCCTGACCCTTTCCTGGCTCAAGTCCAACCTCGAATCCCGCGGCACGGCCAGCGTCGAGATCTGCACGGCATTCCGCAAGCCGACCGCCGCCAAGGTGGAAATCGACGTCAAGTACGTCGGCTACGACATCCCCAACGAATTCGTCGTGGGCTACGGCCTCGATTACGCCGAAAAGTACCGCAACCTGGACTTCGTCGGCACGCTGGCCCCGCACGTCTACGAGTAGACAACACCGCGCCGCACCACTTCTCACCGCCGCTCCACTTGCCGCTTTCCGCACCCACAACCACTGGTGCGCTGGGCGGCAAAGGGTGCGGCGTGTGCGCTTAACGGGTGCGCTGGGCGGCAAAGGGCGCTTGATTGAGCTGTTTCCGCCCTCGGATTGCGGCGCTGCGCGGCGCTAAACTGGAATATGACCGGTGCCCCCGCCCGTCCATTCCTTTGGCTCGTCGTCGTGGCGACCATCCTTACGGGATGCACTCCTTCTTCCGGTACCGGGGAAATCGTCTCCGCTCAGCCGCAGGCATCCATCACGGCAACCCAGCCGCAGGGCGGGCCCGCACCGTCATCGCCGCTCCCGGGCGATTCGCAGACAACAACCCAGCCGCAGCCCGGGCCCGCACCGTCATCGCCGGCCCCGCCCGCAACCCCGGCCCCGCCCGCCGTACCCCAGCCGTTTGCCCTCAACCTGTACCAGGAGGGCGATTTCGTGCCGCAGTACACGTTCGAATGGTGCGTTGCAGCAAGCATCCAGATGGCTCACAACCTGGTGGATGACACGGGCGGTGGCGCATGGACTGCTTCTGCGCAGCAAGGAGAGCTGTGGGAAATGGCCAGGGCGAGATCATCGGATTCGTTCAACGGGGCCAACCCCTTTGGCTGGGCGCAGGTACTCACTGAGGTTGGAATGGGTCCTTACAAAGTGGTGAGCGTAGCCCTTTACGATGACGCACTCCGGACCGCGGCCAAGGCGATCACCGAAACCGGCCGACCCGTGGGCTTGGTGATGTGGAGTGGCCGGCATGCCTGGGTGATGAGCGGTTTCGAATCCATGGGGGATCCTCGGGTCTTCGCTGACTTCTCGGTCATGGGGGTTCGTGTTCTGGATCCGTTGTATCCGTACGGTTCCGGTCAGTGGGGGCCATCCCCGGAACCCAATAGCCTGGTCAGTCCTGCGCAATTGGCCACCCAGTTCGTGGTCCGTGAGCCCCGGCGTTGGAGCAGTCAGTTGCCCACGGGCTACTTGCTGGTGCTGCCGGTTGGCGCCGTCAGCGGTTAGGGAGCCACTTACGCCGCCCGCCGGGATCTCAGCCCACCATCATTCAAGATCCGGGCGAAGGTTCGAGGATTCATCATTTCCGTCCAGTCCCAGCGAATGACGGTCAGGCCGAGGGCCCGCAGCGCGTTCTCACGGGCCTTTTCGGCCATCACTGCTTGCTGAATGGTTTGTTGGCCCCGCAACTTGCTGCGCAGGTATTTTCCCTGACCGTCGAACTCACCCACGAGGTCGAGTTCCGGCCACCAAAAGTCGGTTCGCGCGGTTCGTCCGTTCCTCAACGTGAACGAGCCCTGGAGTTTGGGTTCGGGGAAGTTGAGCAGAGTCATCTGCGCCCGGCTGATGGATTCGCCCACGGATTCGGACTTGTCTGTTGATAGTTCGAGAACTCCGGCCACACGTCGTTGTCCCGTCCGGTGAGCAAGCCCGGAAGCAGCGGCCCGCAAGTCTTCTGCGCTTGACGCTGGACCCCATGCTTTGTCCTTATCCCAGTCGCCGGCGTCCACGGAGTCCCCCGTCGTGTGTATCCGTCGGCTGGTGTCCACCACCGCCAAGGCTTCAGCGAAGTTCAATCTCGACGCCAGTTCAACGGTTGTCCGGACCTTATCCGTGACGCGAAAGCCACCCAACTGCGTCACCCCATCATCCAAGGATCCGAGGGTTCTTTGGATGCCGTGCTTCGATCGTCCTCCCCTCGGGTCCGGCGTGACGGTGCACAGTCGGCTTGGTGTCCCCACCAAGCCCAGCCCCCAGAGGAGTGCGGCCGTTTGCAGGTTGAAGGTGGGCGGCATCAATGTTGTATTGACCAGTGCTGCCGCTTGAAGTCCGTGGCGCTGGCGGTTGTTCAGGCCGGCCCAGTAAGCAGCGGGAACGTAAGCGCCCCTGCGAACGCGGACCACCTCGCCGCGTTTGCAGCGCTTGGCGAGGAGCCGGGGGTCCTGTCCGATCCGCGCCACATCTGAAGAGAGAATCAACTCGTAGGCTGCCATGAGCCCAACGCTTTCATTGCAGCCACGGACCCACGAGCGGCGACAACGCGTATGTGGATAACGACGGGTGCTTGGCGACGCACCCCTTCGCGCCTTGCGCACCCGAGTGTGGCTCACGACGCGTCCCGTTCCGCCCAGCGCCCCAGGTGTTACGGGGGCGGGAGGCGCAAAAGGGTGCGCCCCGCAGGCCGCCCCCGTGCTGCGGTAGCCAAAAAGCCTGTCGCGCCGCCTTGGACACGAGTATCCTGTGTACGCCCAGAGGGAACTTTTGGACTTTCCAGTGCGTGAATTACTGGGAACGGTGTATAGCTTGAAACTGAAGCAGCACCACTCGCGCGCAGAAGTTGCGCCTTGCAGCACTACCAGGAGGGACGGGGCAAAACCCCGATCAGATGAAAGCTAAGAGTTTCTTCAAGGGCCCGGGCATCTGGATTGTTGTCGTTGTTGGCTTGCTCCTGGTGGCATTCGCGACACTGGCTCCGGGCGGTTCAACGCGCATTGACACCAAGGAAGGCCTCGAGCTCCTTTCCCAGAGCGGGAAGGTTGAGCAGGCCAAGATTTTCGACGCCGAGAATCGCGTTGACCTGGTACTCAAGGACAACCTGAACCTGGATGGCCAGGACAAGGGCAAGAATGTCCAGTTCTTCTATGTCACGGATCGCGGTCCTGATGTGGTGAAGGCTGTTACCAACGCCAACCCGGACAAGGGCTTCACGGACCAGCCGGTCGAGAACAACTGGTTCTCCGGGCTGTTCTCGCTTCTCATCCCGGTGCTGCTGCTGGGCGTCCTGTTCTGGTTCCTGCTTTCGCGCATGCAGGGTGGCGGTTCCAAGGTCATGCAGTTCGGTAAGTCCAAGGCCAAACTGGTCAACAAGGACATGCCGCAGGTGACTTTCGCCGACGTTGCTGGTGCAGACGAGGCCGTCGAGGAACTCCAGGAAATCAAGGAATTCCTCCAGGAACCCGCTAAGTTCCAGGCAGTTGGCGCCAAGATCCCCAAGGGTGTGCTGCTCTACGGCCCTCCAGGTACAGGTAAGACCCTGCTGGCCCGTGCTGTTGCCGGCGAAGCCGGTGTTCCCTTCTTCTCCATTTCCGGCTCAGACTTCGTGGAAATGTTCGTCGGTGTTGGTGCTTCCCGTGTCCGCGACCTTTTCGAGCAGGCCAAGGCAAGCTCTCCGGCCATCATCTTCGTCGATGAAATCGATGCCGTGGGCCGTCACCGTGGCGCCGGTATCGGCGGCGGTAATGACGAGCGCGAGCAGACGCTTAACCAGCTCCTCGTGGAGATGGACGGCTTCGACGTCAAGACCAACGTCATCCTGATCGCCGCCACCAACCGTCCGGACGTCCTGGACCCCGCCTTGTTGCGCCCGGGCCGTTTCGACCGCCAGATCACCGTGGAAGCCCCGGACATGATCGGCCGCGAACAGATCCTCAATGTGCACGCCAAGGGAAAGCCGATGGCGCAGGGCATCGATCTCCGGGCTGTTGCCAAGAAGACCCCCGGCTACACCGGTGCTGACCTGGCCAACGTGCTCAACGAGGCTGCACTGCTGACTGCGCGTTCAAACGCCAACCTGATTGACGACCGCGCCTTGGACGAGGCAATCGACCGCGTCATGGCCGGCCCGCAGAAGCGAAGCCGCGTCATGAAGGAACTTGAGCGCAAGATCACCGCGTACCACGAGGGCGGCCACGCGCTGGTTGCTGCGGCACTGCGCAACTCGGCCCCGGTCACCAAGATCACCATCCTTCCCCGTGGCCGCGCCCTGGGTTACACCATGGTGATCCCCGAGGACGACAAGTACTCGGTGACCCGCAACGAACTGTTGGACCAGATGGCGTACGCCATGGGCGGTCGTGTGGCGGAGGAAATCGTGTTCCACGATCCCTCCACTGGTGCTTCCAACGACATCGAGAAGGCCACCTCCACGGCCCGCAAGATGGTCACGCAATACGGCATGAGCGAGCGTGTCGGAGCCGTCAAGCTCGGCCAGGGTGGCGGTGAGCCGTTCCTCGGCCGCGACGCCGCCCAGGAACGGAACTTCTCGGACCAGATCGCTTACGTTGTGGATGAGGAAGTGCGCCGGCTCATTGATCAGGCACACGACGAGGCCTACGCCATCCTCACGGAGAACCGCGATGTCCTGGATCGCCTGGCGCTGGAACTGCTGGAACGGGAAACCCTGAACCAGGCTGAGATCGCGGAGATCTTCCACGACATCCGGAAACGCGATTTCCGCGAGATCTGGCTTTCCAAGGAATCCCGCCCGGTCCAGTCGATCCCGCCGGTCGAAAGCCGTGCCGAGAAGGCTGAGCGCGAGGCCCAGGAGGAAGCCAAGAAGGCCCGCCTGGACGAGCCCCTGGACGTCGTGGCCCCGCATGCCCAGGGCGTCAGCAGCCAGGAGTCCTTCGAGGCCCCGAATCCCAACGGCGGCCCCGACCACCCGCATCACGGCTAAGCTTTCTGCTGTGACTCATTTCGACGACGACGACGACCTCGCCGCCGCCCACGGTTCTGCCGCGGGCTCCAAGCACGGCCAAAAAGTGGATCGCCCGCGCATTGAAGCGGCGGTCCGGGAGATTCTCCTTGCCATTGGGGAAGATCCCGAGCGTGGCGGCCTGCAGGACACGCCAAAGCGGGTGGCCAAGGCCTACGCCGAGGTTTTCGCGGGCCTCCACCAGCACCCGGAGGAGGTCCTGTCCACCACCTTCGACCTCGACCATGAAGAGCTTGTCCTGGTGAAGGACATTCCCTTCTACTCGACGTGTGAACACCATCTGGTGCCTTTCCACGGCGTCGCGCATGTCGGTTATATTCCGTCACATGACGGCAAGGTCACTGGGCTTAGCAAGTTGGCGCGGTTGGTGGATATCTATGCCCGGCGTCCCCAGGTGCAGGAGCGGCTCACCACTCAGATCGTTGAGGCCCTTGTCACGCACCTGAACCCGCGCGGGGCGATTGTCGTCGTCGAATGCGAGCACATGTGCATGTCCATGCGCGGCATCCGCAAGCCCGGCGCGAAGACCGTCACCAGCGCGGTGCGCGGTCAGCTCCATGACCCGGCCACCCGCGCCGAGGCCATGAGCCTCATACTCGGAAGGTAAGCATTATGGACTCCCTCGCTGCAGCACCCGGAACCGGCCCGGCCACAAGCCCGTTGCCGGTTCTCCGTAAGCCGCGGCCCGCGGCCAGGTTCGAGGACCTGCCAAAGGACCGCACGCTTGTCATGGGAATCCTCAACGTCACACCGGATTCCTTCAGCGACGGCGGCGCCCACCGGACGCCGGATACGGCCATCGCCCTCGGTTTGCGTATGTTCTACGCGGGCGCCGACATCATCGACGTCGGTGGAGAATCCACGCGCTCCGGCGCAGAGCCCGTTTCCCCTGAAGAAGAACAGCGCCGGGTTATCCCGGTGATCCAGGCGCTCGTCAAAGCGGGCGCGTTGGTCAGCATCGACACGATGCACACTTCCACCGCCGCGGCTGCCGTGGAGGCCGGCGCGGCGATCATCAACGATGTGTCCGGCCTGACCATCGAACCCGACATGCCTGAACTCGTGGCCCGCACCAAGGTTCCCTACATCCTCACGCACCGCCGCGGGGATGCGCTGACCATGGACAGTCTCACGGACTATGACAACGTCGTTGACGATGTCGTGGCGGAGCTCAGCGGTGTCCGCGACAAGTTGTACGCAGCGGGCGTTGCCCCGGAGCAGATAATCATCGATCCGGGTGTCGGCTTCTCCAAGAACGAGGACCAGAACTGGGAGATCCTCAAGAACCTTGACCAGCTTTTCAGCCTGGGCCACAAGGTTATGGTGGCTGCTTCCCGCAAACGGTTCCTCGGTTCGCTCCTGACTGTTTCGGGCAAGTCGGCTGCACCTCTTGAACGCGACGCCGCGACGGCGGCCATCACCGCTTTGAGCGCCGCCAAGGGCGCCTGGGCTGTCCGCGTCCACGACGTCGGTCCCAGCCTTGACGCCGTCAAGGTCGCCGCCCGTATCGCCCGCTGATTGGACAATGCTGTGGACAGGATCACGCTGACCGGCGTCACCGCCGTCGGTTATCACGGGGTGTTCGATTTCGAACGCCGTGACGGCCAGCCGTTCGTGGTGGACGCAGTGCTGCACACGGACTTCACCAAGGCTGCCCAGACCGATGACCTGCAGTACACAGCGCATTATGGCGAAGTGGCCGAGCTGATCACCAAGCACATCGAGGGTGAGCCGCTGAACCTGATCGAGGCCCTGGCTGTCAGGATCGCCGAGGGCATCCTCGCGAACTACAGTGTGGCCGCCGTTGATGTCACAGTCCACAAGCCCAAGGCGCCCATCGAGGTGCCTTTTGGAGATGTCACTGTCAGCGTCCACAGGGAGCGGTCATGACACCTGTCTACACCAAGGCCATCCTGGCTCTGGGCAGTAACCTTGGCGAGCGGAACGATACCCTCTCCACCGCAGTGGCCGATCTTGTGGATCCTCCCGAGGTCAGGTTGTTGGGTGTGTCTCCGGTAGTCCAGACCAAGGCTGTTGGTGGGCCGGAGGGCCAACCCGATTTCCTGAACATGGTCATGGCGGTCGAAACGACCCTTACGCCGTTGGAACTCCTTAAGCATTGCCACGATGTGGAACAGAAGCATCACCGTGTCCGCGAGGTCCGCTGGGGTCCCAGGACCCTGGACGTGGACATTATTGTCTTCGGTGACCTTGTCAGCGAAGATCCCATCCTGACCATCCCGCATCCGCGGGCAGCCGAGCGGGCGTTCGTGCTGTACCCGTGGTCGCTGTTGGAACCGCACGCACAACTGGAGGGGCGCAGCGTAGCTGAACTGGCCGCCGTCGCCTCCGATATGCCGGATATCCGTCGTTTTGACGGCTTTGGTGACGTTGCCGGCGTGCCCGCCACGGGTGCGTTGGAGTAGCCATGAAAGCAATGCGTCCCGTGGTCCTGCTGCTGATCGCCGTGGTGGCTGCCGTCATTGCCTGGTTGGCTACGGTTGCCACGAACCGTTTCAGCATGGCTACGCCGGTCCTTCCTGAATCTGCCCTGATCACCATGGGCGTCATCGCCGGGCTCACCCTGGTCATGGGTATCCGGGTGCTGCGCTGGCGGAACGGCAAGAAAAAGAACATGCTGAACCCGATCCTGGCTGCGAGGACGTTGATCCTGGCCCAGGCTTGCGCGTATGCCGGGACTCTTCTCCTGGGATGGCACGCCGGCATCGCAATCGACCTCCTCAGGGTCAGCCTCCGAAGTGGCGAGGGCATCCTCTGGAACGCGTTGCTGATGGGTGGCGGCGGAGTGGCGATGGTGGTGGTGGGGATCGTGGTTGAGCGGTTCTGCCGGATACCCCCTGAAGATTTCGAGGGCGGTACGCCCGGCCCTGACACGCGCAGGGGCGAGACCAAAGGCGAGGGCGAATATGCCTACCGCGGCGATTGATCCGCCGGGCGTCCAGTGGCTCAGGGTCTCCCCGAAGTACGTCACGGTTCGCTTGGTGGAGTGGGCCATTGGCAACCTGGTGTTGTTGGTGATCCTCAGTTTGCCTCTCCTTTTCGTGCTTCTTGGGTGGTGGCGCTGGCCGCCGCTGTGGCTTGCCATTACGGTTCCGGCGGTGATGCTGGGCCTGGCATTGTGGCGCCTGGTCCTGATCCCGCGCCAGGTCCGTGCCATCGGTTACGCGGAACGCGATGACGACCTCCTCATTCGGCGCGGCATATTCTTCCAGCGCACCATGGTGGTCCCGTATGGCCGCATGCAATACGTTGATGTCGCCGTTGGCCCTGTCGAGCGCAGCCTGGGGTTGTGCACCTTGAAGCTCCACACCGCCTCTGCGGGTACCCATGCCCACCTGCCCGGACTTCCCGCAGAGGAAGGTGCGCGCCTCCGCGAGCAGTTGTCGGCCCGCGGAGAAGCCCGGCTGGCCGGGCTGTGAGCCCGGAGGGAAGCGTGGCTGCAAGCCTTCGGGATGAAACCGTCGACGGCGATTGGCGGCGGGTCCACCCGGCGTCGCCGTTCGTCCGCGGCTGGGTAGCGCTGGCCGCCGTCGGATACTTCTTTGGCCGCGACGCTTTCGAGCGCGTCCTGCAGGGCCGGGAATTCGTGGATCCCACCCTCAACAGCCGGGCCCCGTGGCTGCTTGCCGGCGGAGCTGTACTCTTGCTGCTGACCGTTGGCGGTTTTATCCTCAGCTGGTACTTCACGCGCTTCCAAGTGGCTGAGGGCTATGTCCGGGTGAACACCGGTTTCCTTTTCAAACAGCAACGACAGGCCCGCCTGGACCGTGTCCAGGCCATCGACATCGTCCAGCCGCTCCTGGCGAGGATCTTCGGCCTCGCCGAACTTAAGTTCGAGGTCGCCGACGCCGGGGAGTCGGCTGTGCGGCTGGCGTACCTTCCGGTTGACCAGGCCAAGCAGCTGCGCGCAACCATCCTCGCGCGGGCTGCGGGCGTGGTCAGTGGCCCGGAGGCCGCCGGGGAGGAAATGCCGGAAGCACCCGAGCATGTGGTGCTGTCGGTACCCCCAGGGCGGCTCATCGGTTCGCTGCTTTTGAGTGAGCAGACCGTGGGTATCCTGCTTGGTGCGGCAGCGGTGGTGGGCGTTTCCGTCCTCATGGACAACCAGGCGATTTTTCTGGCACTGATCCCTGCCGTCCTGGGTATCGGGGCCGCGTATTGGAGTTCGTTCAACAAGGGCTACAACTTCACTGCTGCGATCTCGCCGGACGGTATTCGGCTTCGGTATGGACTGCTGGACACCCAGGCACAGACGCTGCCGCCCGGGCGCATCCAGGCCCTGATGGTTGCACAGCCGCCAATCTGGAGGATTTTCGGCTGGTACCGGATGCACGTCAACGTGGCCGGCTACGGAGCCGCGGGCACAGAAGGTGCTGGGCGGACCATGTTGTTGCCTGTTGGGCTGAAGGCTGACGTCATGCGGATGATGTCGTTGGTGCTGCCTGATCCCGGCGTGGACGATCCCGGGAAGGTGTTCACGGCTGGTTTGACGGGGCTTGCCCAGGGCGCACGGTCGGCTGTCCCAAGCGATGACGGCTTCGTGGTAACCCCGCGGCGGGCACGTTTGCTAGCGCCACTTGGTTGGCGGCGCAACGGTTTCTTCGCCACCAGGACTGCCCTGTTGATCCGCTCCGGCCGGTGGTGGCGCACACTGGTGGTTGTTCCGCATCAGCGGACACAGTCGATGGCGCTGCATCAAGGCCCCTTGGCCCGACGCTTCCGGGTGGCCGACCTGGTGCTCCACACCACTGCCGGACCCGTATCGCCCAGGGTTTTCCAAGCCGGGGTAGAGCAGGCCGTCGCCTTGTTTGACCACCAGGCGGCGCGGGCCCGGGAAGCACGGAAACGGCAAACCAGCGAACAATGGCTGGCGCAGGTAGCCCCGCAGGCCCCCGAAGTCGCAGCTGCTGTGAAGTCGCAACCACAAAGTTCCCCGTCACTACAACAACAGGAGGACCGCCAGGATGGCTAGGCCAGGACGACTCGGAGTCGGGATCATTGGCGCCGGGAAAGTGGGCGCCGTGCTGGGTGCGGCCTTGCGCGCGGCCGAGCACGCCGTCGTCGGGGTTTCCGCGGTGTCCGAGGCGAGCCGCGAACGGGCCGACAACCTGCTTCCGGGTGTCCCGATCCTGGAAATCCAGGACATCGTGGAGCGCTCGGAGCTGGTGCTGCTTGCCGTCCCGGACGATGCCCTCGGTGAGCTGGTTGGGGGACTGGCCAAGCTTGGCGCCTGGCAGCCCGGCCAACTGGTGGCTCACACCTCGGGCCGGTTCGGCGTCGGAATCCTGAACCCGGTCCGCGCGGCCGGCGCGATTCCGCTGGCCCTCCACCCCGCCATGACCTTCACGGGCATGAGCCTGGACCTGACCCGCCTCATGGATTGCACGTTCGGCGTGACCGCCGACGCCCCGATGCTGCCCATCGCCCAGGCGCTGGTTGTGGAGATGGGTGCCGAGCCGGTGGTCATCGCCGAAGCTGACCGGACGCTCTATCACGCATCCCTCGCGCACAGCTCCAACCACATGGTGACGTTGGTGGCGCAGGCGTCGCAAATGCTGCGGGAGATCGGCGTCGAGGCCCCGGAGTCCATGCTGGGCCCGCTGCTGCGGGCGACGCTTGAGAACGCCCTTGCCTCCGGCGAATCCGCGTTGACGGGTCCGGTGGCCCGTGGGGATGTAGGCACCGTTTCCGCGCACGCCCAAGCACTTAAGGAATACGACGGCGGCGCAGGCGGCGATGTCCTTGCCGCCTACCAGGCCATGGCGCAGGCTACCGCGCGCCGGGCAGTGAACCGCGGATTGCTGCGCCCGGAACAACTGAACGACATCAGCAAGGCTTTGGGCGAGGAGCCCGGGGCGTTGGAAGGAAACTGAACAGCATGGCCATCAAACTCGTAACCACCGCGGCCCAGCTTCGTGCCGAAAGCGCCAGGATCCTGGTTGCCAAAAACGGGAATTCGCAGGGTCTGGTACCTACCATGGGCGCCCTGCACGCCGGCCACGCCGCGCTTGCCCGGACCGCCGTCGCCGAGAACGACGTCGTGGTTGCCACGATCTTCGTGAACCCGCTGCAGTTCGGTGACGCCGTCGACCTCGACCGCTACCCGCGCACGCTCGAGGCCGACATGGCACTGCTGGATGCGGAAGGCGTTGACTTGGTCTTCGCGCCGTCCGTGGACGAGGTGTACCCGGGCGGCGAGCCACTGGTTCGCGTTACATCAGGCCCACTCGGCGACAAGTGGGAAGGCGCCTCACGCCCCGGCCACTTCGACGGCGCCCTCACTGTGGTGGCCAAACTGCTGCACTACGGGCTCCCCGGAGGTGCTTCAGCGGACGGCACGACGGCGGCCTACCGGGCTTACTTTGGCCAGAAGGACGCGCAGCAGTTGGCCTTGGTGAAGCGCATGGTTTCGGACCTGAACTTCCCTGTGGAGATCGTCCCGGTGCCCATCGTCCGCAGTGAGGACGGCCTGGCATTGTCGAGCCGGAACCGTTTCCTGTCGGATGAAGAGCGCGACGCTGCACTGGTGCTTTCGCGGGCACTGCGCCTCATTGAGTCCCGGGCGAACGCCCACGAACCGCTGGACCTGGACTCCGCCGTCGAACTTGTTGCATCCCAGCCACTCGTGGAACTGGACTATTTCGACGTCGTTGACCCTTCCACGCTGGAACCGCTGGCGGAAAACTGCAAAGAGACCCCGTTCCGGGGCGAGGGGTTGGCGATCATCGCAGCCAAGGTAGGTCCGGTGCGGCTTATCGATAACGCACCATTGTTTTCCTAGCGTTTGGAAATTTCCTACTGACGGGAATTCGGTGGGCGCTTAGACTGTTCTTGTCTTCGCCGGCATAGATCGCCGGCCACCAAAAACCAAACCTTGGGGAATCCTCATGTCTACCGACGTCTCGTCCGACGCCAACGGCAAGCCCGAATCCGGCGCGCCCACCGGCGGTGCCACCACGGAGGCTTCGCGCCCCCAGGCCCCTGGAGCCCAGGCCCCAGCATCCGGAAAGATGTCCCGTGAGTCGGTGACCGTCATTGTGACCTTGTTGGTGGCCACGTTCGTCGTGATCCTCAACGAGACCATTATGAACGTCGCCCTCCAGCGGCTTATGACGGATCTCCAGGTGAGCGCCTCCACCGTGCAGTGGCTGGCCACTGGCTTCATGCTGACCATGGCCGTTGTCATTCCGACCACCGGTTTCATCCTGCAGCGTATGAGCACCCGCGGAGCGTTCATGCTCGCCATGGGCCTGTTCAGCGGAGGCACCTTGCTGGCAGCATTGGCGCCGGGATTCCTTGTGCTCCTGCTGGCGCGGATCGTCCAGGCAGGTGGGACGGCCATCATGCTGCCGCTGCTGATGACCACCATCCTGACGTTGGTCCCCATGGCCAAGCGAGGCGCCGTCATGGGCAACGTCAGCATTGCCATTTCGGTGGCTCCGGCCATGGGGCCCACTGTCTCCGGCATCATCCTGGATAACTTCTCGTGGCGCTTCATGTTCGTGTTCGTGCTGCCGGTCGCTTTGGCTGCCTTCGCGATCGGTGCCAAGTACCTCACCAACGTGGGCGAGCGTGGTCAGACCACCTTGGACGTCTTCTCCGTGATACTCACCGTGCCTGCCTTCGGTGGGCTCGTGTACGGCCTGAGCCAGATCGGTGGTGCAGACGCCGGAGTTGTACCTGTCATCGCCTTGGTAGTTGGCCTCCTCTGCTTGGCGCTGTTCGTCTTCCGGCAGCTCAAGCTCCAGAAGTCGGACTCGCCGCTGCTGGACCTCCGCGCCTTCAAGTTCCGCATGTTCACCGTGTCGACGCTGTTGATGGTCGTCGCCATGATGGCGCTTTTCGGTGGCGTGATCCTGTTGCCGCTGTACTTGCAGAACACCCTGCACCTGCAGCCGCTGGAGACCGGCCTGGCACTGCTGCCGGGTGGTTTGGCCATGGGCTTGCTGGGGCCGGTCATCGGACGGATTTTCGACAAGGTAGGTCCCCTGCCGCTCACCGTCTCCGGTTCGGTGCTCATGGTCCTGACCCTGTGGCAGTTCTCCCGCTTGGACGAAGGCAGCCCGCTTGGCTGGGTTATTGCCCTGCACGTCACCCTGAGCCTTGGCCTTGCCATGCTGTTCACGCCGGCGTTCACCACAGGCCTGAACCCGTTGCCGCCGCACCTCTACTCGCACGGTTCGGCGATCATCAGCACCGCGCAACAGGTTTCCGGCGCGGCAGGAACAGCGTTGCTGGTCTCCATCTACTCCGTGGTGGCCGCATCGTCCGGCCTGGTGGCCGGCATGCACGCAGCTTTCCTGGCTGCGACCGTCATAGCCCTGGCCGCAGTAGTCCTGGGTGCCATGATGCGCAAGACCGAAGGCGCCGGCGGCCACGGGGGCCACTAACGCTCTCTCACGCCCCGCCTGTTTGGGGTCGACGCTCTCTCACGTTCCGCCCGTTTGGGGTCGACGCTCTCTCACGTTCCGCCCCATTCCAGCAAACGCTCTCTCACTTCGGTGGGGGAGCGTTTCTGGTTTCCGGGCGGTGCTTGGTGTGGGGCCAATTCTTCGGTGAGCACGGACCGGACGCTCTCTCACGTTCCGGTGGTTTGGTGGGGTGTTCGACGGCGGTGGTTGGGGTTGGTGTTTTCGCATGTTGTTGCGGTGGTTGGGTGGTGTGACGGGCTTCACGGGGAGGTCTTGCGGGGATTTCGGCGGGTTTGGGGGTGTTGATGGGGTTGTTTTCCGGTTGTTTGCGGGGTTTTTGGGTGCTGTTGGGGTGGATTTGGTTAGGGGGCGGGGCGCGTGTAAAGTTATCTGAGTCGCCGCCGCTGATGCGGAAATGATGGTGACAAACTCCCTTCAAATTACCGGTTTCGGTAGTGCTTTCATGCGCTTCTGTTGCGGTGTGGGAGGCCTGGTTCCGGTTTGCTTTGTGCGGCCGCTTCGGGTAAGTTTGAAAAGTTGCTCCGGAGCGATCCAGTCAAGGCTGGTGGTACTGCTT